>NZ_JBQTCG010000012.1:0-88295 GCF_052379855.1 Paracoccus sp. NSM
CGACGACCGCGCAGACGGTCTGAGGATCATTCCGCGACCGCGAAACCCGTTGACAGGATGCGATCATCCGTCGCAGATGGGCGCTGCTACGGTTCCGGCGAAGGTCGGATGAAAAGGGAATGCCGGTGCGCTCCGTCAGGGGCAAATCCGCAGCTGCCCCCGCAACTGTAAGCGGCGAGCGATGGTCCATCACGCCACTGGAGCGATCCGGGAAGGCGGACCCGAGCCCTGACCCGCCAGCCAGGAGACCTGCCGCAGCGATCACCCATTTCCGGTGCGGGGCGCGCCAGGGAAGCGGTCGATCCGCAGAGGTGACAGTCACCGTTCTGCGGCCCCGCCGCAGGACATTTCTGTTTGCCGCAGGCCCCGGCCTGCCACGCGAAAGGTCCGACCGGATGCGTCGTTCACTGTCCCTGCTGGCGCTTGGCGCCGTCTTTCCCGCCTTGCCTGTCCTGGCCGAGCCTCAGCCGTTCCTCTTGGACGAGATCGTCCTGTCGGGCGGCCTGACGCCGGTTCCCGCCGACGGCTATGCCCGCGCCCATAGCGTGATTACCCGCGACGAGATCGAGGCGCGCGGCCTTGCCAGCGTCGAGGATGCCCTGCGCGCGCTGCCCGGCGTTTCGGTCAGCACCAGCGGCGGCAGCCTGTCGCAGGTCCGCATCCGGGGTGGCGAGGCCAATCACACGCTGGTCCTCATCGACGGGATCGAGGCGTCGGGCGGGACGGATTCTCATATCTTCTCGCGGCTTGGCACGGAGGACATCGAAAGGATCGAGGTTCTGCGCGGGCCGCAATCGGTGATCTACGGCTCGAACGCCTCGGGCGGAGTCATCAACATCATCACCCGCCGGGCGGAACCCGGTCGCGGTCATGGCGGCAGCGTCGAGGTCGGCAACGGTGCCGCCGGTTCGGCCTGGGTCACGCAGCGCGGTGATCGCGGCGGGCTGGCCCTGAGCCTTGCGGCGCGCAACGACCGGGGGTTCGATCAGTCGGGCGATGGCGGCGGCAAGGACGGGCTGGACACGCGCACGGCTACGATCTCGGGCGATATCGCAGCGACCGAGACGCTGCGCGTCGGCGCGATCCTGCGGCGCGAGCGGCTGCGCTATGATTACGACGCCGAGAACCCCGACTGGGCCGCGACCGATGCCGACAGCTACATCGTCGATGCGCCGCTTTTCGGCCGCCGCGACGGTCTGCGCGGCGCGCTCTGGGCCGAGCACGAGGGTTTCGACGGCCGCCTGACGCAGCGCCTGCAATGGCAGCAGAGCCGCGACCGGACCAGCGAGAATGACGGCCCGCAAAGGCGCGGCGAGACGCGGACGTTGAAATACCGCGCCTCGGTTGGGCTGGACGGGCGCGTATCGGACGCGCGCCACCTGCTGAACCTTCTGGCCGAGCGTCAGCGCGACACGAACTCCATGGCGCCCGACCAGCGGCGTCAGATGAACTCGGTCGCCTTGGAATACCGCGCCACCCTTGACGGGCTGGATGTCCAGGCCGGGCTGCGCCATGACGACAACCGCGCTTTTGGCGATTTCACCAGCTGGAGCATCGCGGCCTCGTGGCAGGTGCCGGACATGCCGCTGCGGCTGCGCGGCTCGGCGGGGACGGGTCTGGTTAACCCTTCCTTCACCGAGCTTTTCGGCGGTTTCGGCACGATCGGCAATCCCGACCTGCGACCCGAGCAGAATCGCGGCGTCGATCTGGGCGTCGAATGGCAATTGCCGCAGGGGCTGGTCGGGCTGACATGGTTCCGCGAAAGCCTCGAGGACGAGATCGAGTTCTTCCGCACCCCATCGGGCGATTTCTCGTATCGCAACCAGTCGGGCCGCAGCCCGCGCGAGGGGGTCGAAATTGCCGCGCGGCTTGACGCCACCGAAACGCTCAGCCTTGGCGCCAGCTACACCTATCTGGACGCGAAGAACCCCGATGGCAGCGTCGAGGTCCGCCGCCCCCGCCACGAGGCCGGGCTAAGCGCGACGCTGTCGGTGCTGGACGGGCGCGGGCAGGTCTCGGGCGATCTGCGCCACGTCTCGGGCCTGTCGGACACGCAGTTCTGGGGCAGTTTCGAGACGCGCGAACTGCCCGCCTATACCGTCGTGAACCTTGCGGCGGGCTATGACCTGACCCCGAATGTCCGGGCGACGGCGCGGGTCGTGAACCTGTTCGACCGCTCTTATTCCGAGGTCTGGGGCTATGCGAGCCAGGGCCGCAGCGCGCATATCGGCTTGCAGGCTCGCTGGTGAGGGGCGGACCTGCCCTGGCGCTGGCCCTGCTGGCGATGACGGGACCGGCCTTGGCCGATCCCGCGCCGCAGGCCGCGCCTTTGCGGGTCCTGTCGATGAACCTCTGCACCGATCAGCTGGCGATGCTGGTCGCGGCGCCGGGGCAGCTGGTCTCGGTCAGTCACATGGCGCGCGATCCGCTGGTCTCGGCCATGGTGGCCGAGGCCGGGGCGCTGCCCGTGAACCACGGCCAAGCCGAGGATATCCTGCGCTACCGGCCCGATCTGGTTCTGGCCAGCGTCTACAGCGCGCCGGTGACGCTGGACATGCTGCGCCGGCTGGGCATCCCGGTCGCGGTCTTTCCGCCCGAGAACGACATGGAGGGTATCCGCGACAACCTGCGCCTGATGGGCGAGGTTTTGGGCCGCGAGGCCGAGGCCGGGGCGATCATCGACCGGTTCGACGCGGATCTGGCGGCGCTGGCAGCCGTGCCGCCTTCGGGGCGGCGGGCGGCGCTATATGCGGCGAACGGCTACACCTTGGGCCGGGGCAGTCTGGCCGATGCGATCCTGTCGGCGGCGGGCCTGTCGAATGTCGCGGCGGAACTGGGCCTTGCGCAGGGGGGCGTCCTGCCGCTGGAACGGCTGGTCATGGCCCGGCCCGACCTGATCGTGACCAGCCAGCCCTATCCGGGCGGCTCGCGCGCCGAAGAGATCCTGAGCCACCCCGCCCTGCGCGCCCTGACGGCCGAGGCGGGCGCCGAGGCCGTGTCGGACAGCGACTGGGTCTGCGGGACGCCCCATGTCCTGCGCGCGGTCGCGCGGCTGGCGGGGGGCGCGTCATGAGGCTGACGCTGGCCCTTGCGGCGCTGGTTCTGGCGCTGGCACTGGCATCGTTGCTGGTCGGGGCGGTCTGGCATCCGCCGGGTGCCGCGCTGGCCGCGCTTTTCGGGCGCGGCGATCCGCTGCTGGTTCTGGTCATGCAGGAATTGCGCCTGCCGCGTGCGATCCTGGGCGCGGCCGTGGGCGCGGCGCTTGGGCTGGCGGGGGCGGCGATGCAGGGCTTTCTGCGAAACCCCTTGGCCGAGCCGGGGCTGATCGGCACATCGTCCATGGCCTCGCTTGGGGCGGTGCTGGCGATCCAGACGGGGATGGCGGCGACGCTGCCCTTGGCGCTGCCGGGCGCGGCGCTGGCGGGGGCGGGCCTGTCGGTCGCGCTGGTTCTGGCGATGGCCGGGCCGCGCGGCGGCGCGCTGGCGCTGATCCTGGCGGGGATCGCGGTCTCGGCGCTGGCCGGGGCGCTGACCTCGCTGGTGCTGAACCTGTCGCCCAACCCTTTTGCGGCGAACGAGATCGTCTTCTGGATGATGGGTTCGCTGGCCGACCGCTCGATGCTGCATGTGCAGATCGCGCTGCCGGTGATGGCGGCGGGGGCGCTGATCCTGTGGCCCCTGGGTCGGGGCCTCAGGGCCTTGTCGCTTGGCGAGGATGCGGCGGCCAGCATGGGCGTCAGCCTGCCGCGCCTGCGGCTGAGGCTGGCGCTTGGCACGGCTGCGCTGGTGGGCGGGGCCACGGCGGTGGCGGGCGCGATCGGCTTTGTCGGGCTGGTCGTGCCGCATCTCTTGCGCCGCGCGGTGGGCGGCGATCCGGGACGGCTGATGGCGGCCTCGGCGCTTGGCGGGGCGGCGATGGTGCTGGCCGCCGACATCGCGGTGCGCCTGATCCTGCCCGAACGCGACCTGAAGCTGGGTGTCCTGACCGCGCTGATCGGCGCGCCGTTCTTCCTGCACCTGATCTTGCGGCTGAGAAGGCAGATGCCATGAGCCTGATGACGCTGTCCGGCCTGTCGGTCTTTCGCGGCCTCTGCCCGGTTCTGGACGGGATCGACCTGTCGGTGGGGCCGGGCGAGTTCGTGGGCCTCTTGGGCCCGAACGGGGCGGGCAAGACGACGCTGCTGCGTGCGGCGATGGGGCTGTTGCCCGCGCGGGGCGTGGCTTCGCTGGCAGAGCTTGGGCCGGTGGCACGGGCGCGGCGCGCCGCCTACCTGCCGCAGGGGCGCGAGATCGCCTGGCCGATGCCCGTGGGCGCGGTGGTGGCGCTTGGCCGGATCGCGCATGGCGAGGGCGCATCCCCTCAGGACCGCGCCGCGACCGAGGCCGCGATGGCCGCGCTTGGCCTGACCGCCATGCGCGACCGGGACGCGACGGCCCTGTCGGGGGGCGAGCAGGCGCGTGTGCTGATCGCGCGCGCCCTGGCGCAGGAAACGCCGCTGCTGATCGCGGACGAGCCGATCGCGGGGCTTGATCCGGCGGCGGCGATCCGGGTGATGGCGCTTTTTGCCTCGCTTGCGCGGCAGGGGCGCGGGGTGGTCGCGGCCTTGCACGATCTGGGGCTGGCCGCGCGGCATTGCTCGCGGCTGGTGGTGCTGCATCAGGGCCGGATCGCCGCCGACGGCCCCCCGGCCGAGGTTCTGGCGCCCGACCTGCTGGCTCGCGTCTTCGGCATCCGCGCGCATCTGGCCGAGGGGCCGGAGGGGCCGTTCCTTCAGGTGTTGGGCTGTCTGGACGCCTAGCGCCGCCAGGGCGCCATGCGCCGCCAGACCCCGTCGCGCAGGATCAGCCCGTGATGGGCGGCCGCCCCCAGATGCAGGGCCAGCACCGCCAGCAGCATCACCCCCGAGGCCCAATGCACAAGGCTGGCCCATTCCGCCAGCGCGTCCGAACGCGGCACGATCCGCCCCGCGCCGGACAGGCCCAGGATCTCGATGGGAAAGCCGCCCGCCCGGACGCGGATCACGCCCGAAAGCGGCATCACGATCATCAGCGCATAAAGCAGCCCGTGCGAGAGGCCCGCCGCCCGGACCTGCCAGCGCGGCATCGAGGCGGGCAGGGGCGGGGCCTCGTGCCGCAGCCTGACCCAGACGCGCAGCGCGATCAGCGGGATCAGAGCCGTGCCCAGGTTCTTGTGCAGAAGGAACAGCGTGTCGCGGGTGTCGCGCGGGATGCCCTCCTGGATCATCAGGATGCCCGCCGGGATCATCACGAGGATCGGCAGCGCCACCGACCAATGCAGCCAGATGGCCGGGCGGCTGTAGCGTTCGGATGCGTCAGGGTGCGACATGATGACCTCCTGTCCGTCCAGCATAGCGCAAAAGCGTGATCCGGCGAAGCGCGCGCTTGACGCGGGCAGGCGGGCGGCGTTCGATGCCCCATGCGCGACCTGCCCCTGACCGAACCCGCCCGATTTCCCGAAGCCCGTCCGTCCCTTGGGGCCCCGGACCTGCTGCGCGCGGGGGCCGTGGGGCTGGTCGTGATGCTGGCCGCATTGCCGGTCCTGTCGGTGGGTCCGGGCGGGCTGGCGGTCGCCGTGTTGGCCTATGGCGCGGGTTTCGCGCGCATGGCGCAGGTCATGCGGCGCACCTATCCGCATGACCGGGTCGGCGCGTGCAATCTGGTCACGCTGTCGCGCGCGGCCCTTGTCGCGGCGCTGCTGGGCGCGGTGGCGGGCGGTCAGTCGGCGGGCTGGGCCGTTGCCATCGTGGCGGGCATCGGGCTGGCGCTGGACGGGATCGACGGCTGGCTGGCGCGGCGGGCGGGCCTTGTCTCGGATTTCGGGGCGCGCTTCGATCTGGAGGTCGATGCCGCGCTGGCGCTTGTCCTGGCGCTGCATGTCCTGTCGGGCACCGCCGTCGGCGCCGAGGTGCTGGTGCTGGGCTCGCTGCGTTACGTCTTTGTCGCGGCGGGCTGGGTCGCGCCATGGCTGCGGGGCGATCTGCCCTTCAGCCAGCGCAGGCGGGTAATCTGCGTGGTGCAGATCGCGGCGCTGATCCTTCTGGTGACGCCTCTGGCGGGCGACGATCTGGCGATCTGGACTGCACGTCTGGCCAGCGCCGCGCTGGTCTGGTCCTTCGCGGTCGATGTGGCCCATTTGTGGCGGGTGCGGGCATGAGGGCCGCGCATCTGGTCCGGGTCGGGCTGGCGGCCCTGCTGCTGTGGCTGCCGCTGGCCATGCCGCTGAGGCCCGGCCCGGCCTTGGGCCAATGGTTCCCGCTGGCGCCGGAATGGCCCCTGCTGCTTTTGCTGCTGGCGCTGGCCGGGCGCTGGCTGCGCCTGCCGGTCGTCGTGCTGCTGCTGGCGCTGGCCGCGCACAAGCTGGCCGATATCGCGATGCATTCGGCGCTGGCGCGGGGCTTCAACCTGCGCGCCGACCTGCCGCTGATCGAGGCGGGTCTGCGGCTGCTGGCGGGTTCGGTCGGGCTTGTGGCCAGCGTGGCGCTGGCTGTGCTGTCTGTGCTGGCGCTGGCGGGGCTTGCGGCGCTGCTGTGGTGGGCGGCGGGCCTCTGGTCGCGGATCGGCGGGGGCTGGCGGCTGCGCGGCGCGCTGGCCGCGCTGTCGCTTGCGGCGCTGGTCCCGCTCCAGACGGGCGCTGTCCGGGCGGAAAGCGCGCTCTACGCCCAAGGCCGGGTCGCGCTGTTCATCAACACGCAGCGCGAGCTGACCCGCTTTGCTGCCAAGGCCGCAAGCGATCCCTTTCAGGGCGCGACGGGCCTGCTGGAACGGATCGACCGCGACGTGCTGCTGATCTTCGTCGAAAGCTATGGCCGCACCAGTTTCGACACGCCCCTCTACGCCGAGACGCATCTGCCGCTGCTTGAGCAGGCTCAGACGCGGCTGGCCGAGGCCGGGCTCTCCATGCGGTCGGGTTTCGTCGCGGCGCCGACGCGGGGTGGGCAAAGCTGGCTGTCGCATGGCACCCTGTCCAAGGGGCTGTGGGTCGCGGACCAGACCCGCTATCGCGCCGCCATCGCCAGCGGGCGGCAGAGCCTGTTCCACCATGCCGCGCGGGCGGGGTTCCGCACCGCTGCCGTGATGCCAGCGATCACGCTGCCCTGGCCCGAATCCAGCCGCATGGGCTTCGAGACCGTGCTGGAAGCCGCAGATCTGAACTATCACGGCCTGCCCTTCAACTGGGTGACGATGCCCGACCAGTTCACCATGACCGCGCTGGACCGGATGCTGCGTGACGGCAGCGACGAGCGGCGGCTTTTCGCGCAGATCGCGCTGATCTCGTCCCATGCGCCCTGGGTGCCGGTGCCGCGGATGATTGACTGGAACAATGTGGGCGACGGAAGCGTATTCAACGATATGGCGCAAGAGGGCGACCCACCTTCGGTCGTCTGGCGTGACCGCGACCGGGTGCGTGATCAGTATCGTCAGGCCGTGTCATATTCGCTGGAGGTCGTGATGGATTATGCCCTGCGCCATGCCGAGGACCCGCCGCTGATGCTGGTGATCGGCGACCATCAGGCCGCCCCGCGCATCGCGCTGGACGAACGCCCCGATGTCGCCCTGCACGTCATCGGCCCCGAGGCGCTGGTGGCCGAGACCGCCGATTGGGGCCTGACCCCCGGCCTGATCCCGCCGCCAGAGGCAGAGGCCTTTCCGATGGACCGGCTGCGCGACATGATCCTTGGCAGCTTCGGCGGCAGGCCGCGTTCATGACCCTTTCGGCCGTCCTGCGGCTGCTGGCCAGCCTGGCCATTCTGGGGCTGGTCTGGTGGCAGATCGACGCGCCCGACGCGGCGGCGCGGCTGGCCGAGGCGCATCCGGGCTGGCTGCTGGCGGGGCTGGCGGCGCTTTGGGCGCAGACGCTGCTGTCGGCCTGGCGCTGGCGGCTGGTGGGGCGTGCGCTTGGCGTGGTGATCGCGCCGGCCCGGGCGCTGTCGGAATATTTCCTGGCGCAGTTGGTCAACCAGACGCTGCCCGGCGGCGTCCTGGGCGATCTGTCGCGCGCCTGGCGCAGCGCCGAGGGCGTGGGCATCGCGCGGGCGGGCGGCGCGGTTCTGGTGGAACGCGTGCTGGGGCAGGTCGCGCTGATGGCGCTGCTGGTGGCGGGGCTGGTCTGGGCGGCCCGCGTGCCGGGCCAGATCCGGGTCCCGGCCGAGGTGCTGATCCCGGCGGGGCTGGTTCTGGGCCTGCTGATCGCGGGTCTGGGCGTCGTGCTGCTGCTGCCGCGTCTGGCGCAGGCAAGCCGGGCGCTGCTGCCTGCGGGCGTGATGCTGCCGCAACTGGCGCTGAGCCTCGGCGCGGCGGCACTGAACCTGCTGGCCTTCGATTTCGCCGCCCGCGCGACCGGCACGACCCTGCCGCCCGCCGCCATCGCGGTTCTGGTGCCGCTGATCCTGCTGACCATGCTGGTGCCGGTGACCGTCAGCGGCTGGGGCCTGCGCGAAGGCGCGGCGGCGGCGCTGTTTCCGCTGGCGGGGGCCAGCGACGCGGCAGGGCTGGCGGCCAGCACGGCCTTTGGGCTGATCTTCCTGATCTCGACCCTGATCGGGACGGGGGCCTGTCTGGCCCACGCCGCGGTGACGGGGCGGGCGCCAACCGTCCGCCCCGCCCTGCGCCCGTCTCGCGCCCGCCCGGAACAGAGGTGATCCAATGAGCCTGACCCGCGCCGCCTTTGCCCTGCCGGGCGACATCACCACGGTGACGGGGGGCTATCTCTACGACCGCCGCCTGTTCGAGGTGCTGGAGGGGCTGGGCCATGCAATGCGGCTTGTGCCTCTGTCGCCGCAATTCCCCTTTCCCGATGAGGCGGCGATGGCGGAAAGCCTTGCCGCGCTGGCCGAACTGCCCGGCGATTGCCCGGTCATCGTGGACGGTCTGGCCTATGGCGCGATGGCGACCGAGGGGCTGGCGCGGGTCAGCGCGCCCATCGTGGCTTTGGTCCATCACCCGCTGGCGCTGGAAAGCGGGCTGCCCGCCGATCAGGCCGCGCATCTTGAGGCGACCGAGCGCGCCAATCTGGCGCTTGCCCGGCATGTGCTGGTCCCCAGCCCCCATACAAGCCGCATCCTGATCGAGCGTTACGACGTGCCGCCTGAAAAGATCAGCATTGCCCGGCCCGGGATCAACCCGGTGCGGGTCGCGCCCGCGCCGACCGATCCGCCGCTGATCCTGTCGGTGGGCATCCTGCATCCGCGCAAGGGCCACGACATCCTGATCGCGGCCTTGGGCGATCTGGGCGATCTGAACTGGCGCGCCGTGATCGCCGGAACCCCGTGGGAGGCCGGACATGCCGATGCGCTGGCCCGCCAGATCGCCGCCAGCCCGGTCGGCGCGCGGATCACGCTGGCGGGCGCCGTGTCGGATGCCCGGCTCGAGGCGCTTTACGCCGAGGCCAGCCTTTTCGCGCTGGCCACCCGATACGAGGGGCACGGGCTGGTCTTTGACGAGGCGATCTTGCGCGGCCTGCCGATCCTGTCCTGCCGGACCGGCGCGGTGCCGGATACGGTGCCGCATGATGCGGGGCTTCTGGTCGCGCCCGACGATGCTGCGGCCTTTGCCGGGGCGCTGCGGCTGATGCTGACCGACCACGCGCGGCGCGAGGGCGCGGCGCTGGCCGCGCGGCGGGCGGCGGCCTTGCTGCCCGACTGGCCCGCGACGGCGCGGGTTGCCTCGGGCGTGTTGCAGGGGCTGATCTAGCCCTCGTCCGAGGGGCGGTTGCGCAGCCTGAGCCGCGCGATGGCGTCCTGCTCGTCGGCCTTGCGCTGTGCTTCCAGTGCGTCGGCCACGCAATCCAGATGCGCTTCAAGCGTGCGGCGGGCCAGCGGGCCGTCGCGCGCCTGAAGCGCGGCGTTGATCGCTTCGTGCTGGTCAAGCATGCGGTCGCGCAGATCGCCGCGCGCAAAGATGCGGGGGCGGTTGAAAAGCATCCCCTGCCGCAGCAGGTCCTGCATGGCGCGCATCATGTGCAGAGCGATGATGTTGTGGCTGGCCTCGACGATGGCCATGTGGAAATCGGCATCCAGCGCGGCCTCGGCCTCGGGATCGGCGATGGCATGGGCGTGGCGCATGTCGGTGACGATCCGGTCCAGCAGGTCCAGATCGGCCTGCCCGGCCTCGATCGCGGCGCGTTCGGCGGCAAGTCCCTCCAGATCCTTGCGAAAGCGCAGGAAGTCGCCCGCAGCGCGGGGATGGCGGGCGATCAGCCGCACCAGCGCGGGGGAAAAGGCGCTGCCCAGAACCTCGGCCACGAAGATGCCCGCATTGGGGCGCGAGACCAAGAGCCCATCGGCCTGCATCGCCGCCAGCGCCTCGCGCAGCGA
Source organism: Paracoccus sp. NSM (assembly GCF_052379855.1). Lineage (NCBI taxonomy): Bacteria > Pseudomonadati > Pseudomonadota > Alphaproteobacteria > Rhodobacterales > Paracoccaceae > Paracoccus > Paracoccus sp. NSM. The sequence goes on from NZ_JBQTCG010000012.1 coordinate 10,335, forward strand.
GGGGCGGCTGACGCCCATCCGCGCGGCCAGATCGCGTTCGCCCGGCAGGCGCTGGCCCGGGCGCAGCACGCCTTGCAGGATCAGCCACTCGATCTGGCGTGTCACCTCTTGCGACAGTTTCGCGGCGTCGATTTTCTCAAAGGGCATGAAGTTCGGCTTTTCGGGGGGATGCGGGCGCCCGACCAGATTAGGCGAGGGGGCGCCGGAATGCAAAAGGGGCCGGACAGGCCGGCCCCCTTTTTCGTCAAGGTGATCCGCGATCACTGGGTCGGGCGGATCAGGATCTCGACGCGGCGGTTCTGCGCGCGCCCGGCCTCGGTCGCGTTCGAGGCGACGGGCTGGGTATCGGCCACGCCCACCGCGCTGAGGCGGTTCTGGGCGACGCCCGCGGCGGCCAGGATGCCCGCCACCGATTGCGCGCGGCGCTGCGACAGGTCGCGGTTGATCGCCTGCGTGCCGGTGCTGTCGGTATGGCCCACGACCTCGACCCGGCTGTTGGGATACTGGTTCAGGTTGCGCGCGACGGCATAGAGGTCCTGCTGCGCGGGGCCCGAGACGGCCGCCGAGCCGGTCGAGAACAGGATGCCGTCGGGCATCACGACCTGCAGATACGAGCCGTGGTTGACGACGCGGATGTTCGGATTGGTCAGCGATTGTTGCAGCGCCTGGGCCTGGCGGTCGAGCATGTTGCCCGCGACCGCGCCCAAGGCGGCCCCGACGATGGCGCCGCGCGCCGCGTCGCGGCTGCGGCCGCTGCCGTCATCGTCACGGGTGCCGGCAAGCACCGCACCGACGGCGGCGCCGGCCAGCGCGCCCTGCTGGGTGCGGCTCATGCCGCCGCCGTTCATGGCCGGGTCGGCGCAGGCGGTCAGGACCAGAAGCCCCGAGGCGGCGAGAATGGTTGTGGCGCGGAGTTTCATGCGGCTCCCTCTCCTTGTGATGGGCTGTGCCGGATCGGCATGGCCGTCAGATCCTGTGCTGGCGGTCCGATTCCGGTCCACGGCAGCAACGCGCGTCACGCTGTCGCAGTTCCCGCCGGAAGGGAAGCGCAAGTTTCGGTGAAGGCGCTGGAATGACGTCACAAACAGGCGATGAGCGCGGGCGCTTGCATCGCGCCGCCCATGAGGCCAGAAGGGGGTGGTCATGGCCCGTTTGTCCCGCATCCCCCCGGCGCTGCCCTTTGCCGCCCAGGTCGCGATCTTTTCGCGGCTGCAGGCGGCCAACCCCGCGCCCGAGACCGAACTGGAATTCGTGAACCCCTTCACGCTGGTCGTGGCGGTGGCCCTGTCCGCGCAGGCGACCGATGTGGGCGTGAACCGCGCCACGCGGGGCCTGTTCGCGGTGGCCGACACGCCCGAGAAGATGCTGGCTTTGGGCGTCGAGGGCGTGACCGAGCACATCAAGACGATCGGTCTCTATCGCCAGAAGGCGAAGAACGTCATCGCGCTGTCGCGCATCCTGGTCGAGGATTATGGCGGCGAGGTTCCCGACAGCCGCGCCGCCCTGACCAGTCTGCCGGGCGTCGGGCGCAAGACCGCCAATGTGGTCCTGTCCTGCGCCTTTGGCCATCCGGCGCAGGCGGTGGACACGCATATCTTCCGCGTCGGCAACCGCACCCGCATCGCACCGGGCCGCGACGTGGACGAGGTCGAGCGCGCCATCGAGGACCATGTTCCCGCCCGTTTCCAGACCCATGCCCATCACTGGCTGATCCTGCATGGCCGCTATGTCTGCCAGGCGCGCAGGCCGCGCTGCGGCATCTGCCCGATCGCCGATCTCTGCCCCTATGAGGAAAAGACCTAATGACCCGCCCCTCTGACAAGACCCCCTATGTGATCGGGATCGGCAATGCCGTGATGGACATCATCGCCCCCACCGAAGAGGCGCGGCTGGCGGATCTGGGCATCACCAAGGGCATCATGCAGCTGGTCGAGCGCGAGCGGTCGGAATTCCTGATGGCGGCGCAGGCCGATGACCGGTCCGCCCGGCGCGCGGATGCGCGGATGGTGGCGGGCGGCAGCGTGGCGAACACGCTGGCCGGGATCGGGGGCCTCGGTCTGCGGACCGCCTTTATCGGGCTGGTCGCGGATGACGAGATCGGGCGGCTTTACGCCAGCCAGACCGAGGCGGCGGGAACGCGCTTCGTCAACCCGCCTGTCGCGGGGTCGGATCTGCCCAGCTCGCGCACGATCATCTTTGTCACGCCCGATGGCGAGCGGTCGATGAACACCTATCTGGGCATCTCGGCCGAACTTGGCCCCGAGGATGTGGACCCTGCGGTCTTCGACGGCGCGGGCTGGCTGTTTCTCGAAGGCTATCTGTTCGACAAGGACAAGGGCAAGGCCGCGTTCATGAAGGCCGCCGAATGCTGTCATGCGGCGGGCGGTCAGGCCGGGATCGCGCTGTCGGACCCGTTCTGCGTGGACCGCCACCGCGACGATTTCCGCAAGCTGGTCGCGGGGCCGATGGATTACGTGATCGGCAATGTCCATGAATGGCAGTCGCTGTATCAGGTCGAGGATCTGGACGAGGCGCTGCGGCTGGCCGTGGCCGATTGCCGGACTGTGATCTGCACGCGCTCGGGCGACGACGCGATCCTGATTCGCGAGGGCGAGCGCGTGAACGTGCCGGTCCAGCGCGTGGTGCCGGTGGATGCGACCGGGGCGGGCGACCAGTTCGCGGCGGGTCTGATCTATGGGCTGGCCAGCGGGCGTCCTCTGGCTGCGGCGGGTCGGATGGGCTGCATCGCGGCATCCGAGGTGATCGGCCATGTCGGGCCGCGGCCCGAAGCCGACATCATGGCGCGGTTCCGGGCCGAAGGGCTGGTCTGAGGTCATCGGGCGGGGGATTGCGTCCCGCGACGGCGGGGGGCCAGCCCCCCGCACCCCCCGGGATATTTCGGTGAAGAAGAAGGGGCGGCGGGAAGGCGCCGTTTCGCGCGGGCCTGCGGCGTTGCGCGGCGCGGGGGCGGCGTGTATCAGGGCGGAAATTGCGAGCAGTTGAAGGACATGCGGATGCGCAGGGTTGTTGTCACGGGATTGGGGATGGTCACGCCTCTGGCCTCTGGGGTCGAGGCAAGCTGGGAGCGCCTGCTGGCCTGCCAATCGGGCGCCGGGCCGATCACGCGGTTCGACCCCAAGGACGTGGCGACGAAATATGCCTGCGAGATCCCCCTGGGCGACGGGACGGACGGCACCTTCAATCCCGATGACTGGATGGAGCCGAAGGACCGGCGCAAGGTCGATGATTTCATCCTCTATGGCATGGCGGCGGCGCAGCAGGCGGTCGAGGATGCCGGCTGGATGCCCGAGGACGAAGAGGGCCGGCTGCGGACCGGCGTGATGATCGGTTCCGGGATCGGGGGCTTGTCGTCCATCGCCGAGACCGCCGTTCTGATCAAGGAGCGTGGGCCGAAGCGCGTGTCGCCCTTCTTCATTCCGGGGGCGCTGATCAACCTGATCTCGGGTCAGGTCTCGATCCGCTACGGGTTCAAGGGGCCGAACCATGCGGTCGTCACCGCCTGTTCGACAGGCGCCCATGCCATCGGGGACGCGTCGCGGATGATCCGCTATGGCGATGCCGACGTGATGATCGCGGGCGGCGCGGAAAGCCCGATCAGCGAGATCGGCATCGCGGGCTTCAACGCCTGCAAGGCGCTGTCCGCCAAGCGCGCCGATGACCCGCAGGCCGCGAGCCGCCCGTATGACGCCGATCGCGACGGGTTCGTGATGGGCGAGGGTGCGGGCGTCGTCGTGCTGGAGGAATACGAACACGCCCGCGCGCGCGGCGCGAAGATCTATGCCGAGGTGTTGGGCTATGGCCTGTCGGGCGACGCCTATCACATCACCGCGCCCTCCGAGGATGGCGATGGCGGCTATCGCGCGATGGAGGCGGCGCTGCGTAGCGCGGGCCTGACGCCGGACCGGATCGACTATATCAACGCGCATGGCACCAGCACCATGGCGGACACGATCGAACTGGGCGCGGTCGAGCGGCTGATGGGCGATGCGGCTTCGGGGGCGGTGATGTCGTCCACCAAGTCGAGCATCGGGCATCTTCTGGGCGCCGCAGGCGCGGTCGAGGCGATCTTTTGCGTGCTGGCGATCCGCGACCAGATCTGTCCGCCGACGATCAACCTGGAAAACCCGGCCGTCACGCCGAAGCTGGACCTGGCCGCCAATGCCGCCGTGCGCCGCAAGGTTGACGTGGCCCTTTCCAACAGCTTCGGCTTCGGCGGCACGAATGCCAGCCTGATCCTGGGGCGCGTGGCCGAATGATCTGGCGCAACCTTGCCTCGAACATGCTGACGCTGCTGCTGGTTGTGCTGGTGGCGGCGGCGGCGGCGGTGGCCTGGGCCAAGCGCGAGTTCAGCGGGCCGGGCGTCAGCGAGGTCGCGCAATGCGTCGAGATCGCTCCGGGCGCCAGTCTGGGCGCGGTCAGTGAGCGGCTGGCGGCGCAGGGGGCGATCTCGAACGCTTATGTGTTCCGGGCGGGGGCGGATTACCTGGGCAAGGCCGGGGACCTGAAATTCGGCAGCTTTCTGGTGCCACCGCGCGCCAGCATGGAGGAGATCGTCGGTGTGATCACCGCTGGCGGGCCTTCGACCTGCGGGACCGAGATTTTGCTGCGCGTGGGTGTGCGCGAGACCGTGATGCTGTTGCGCGAGACCAATCCCGAGACCGGTGCCTATGAAGAGGTCGCGCGTTTCAACCCGGCTGCGGGCGAGCGTCCCGAGGCGATCGCCGAGGCCGAACAGCGCGGCGATATCCGCCTGTCGCTGGTCGTGGTCGAGGGGGTCACGAGCTGGCAGGTGGTCGAGGGTCTGCGCGCCGCGAGTTTCCTGACCGGCGAAGTGGCGGATGTTCCCGCCGAAGGATCTCTGGCGCCTGACACCTATCTGCTGTCGCAGGGGGGTGATCGCGGCACGATCCTGGCCGAGATGGCCCGGCGGCAGGAGGCGATCCTGGCCGCCGAATGGGAGAACCGGGCCGAGGGCCTGCCCTATGCCAATCCGCAGGAGGCGCTGATCATGGCCTCGATCGTGGAAAAGGAGACCTCGGTCGCGGCCGAGCGGCCTCAGGTGGCCAGCGTCTTCGTGAACCGGCTTCGGCAGGGGATGCGGTTGCAGACCGATCCCACGGTGATCTACGGCGTGACCGAGGGGCGCGGTATTCTGGATCGCGGCATCCGCCGGTCGGAGCTGGATGCGCGCACGCCCTGGAACACCTATCAGATCGACGGGCTGCCGCCGACGCCGATTGCCAACCCGGGCCGCGCCGCGATCCGGGCGACGCTGAACCCCGACACGACGGAATATCTGTTCTTCGTGGCCGACGGGACCGGCGGGCACGCCTTCAGCCGGACCTTGGCCGAGCACAACGCCGCCGTCGCCCGCTGGCGCGAGATCGAGCGACAGCGCGGCCTGCCCGCCGACAGTCCGGTCCAGACCAGCAATTAGCACGCGCGGGATTTGACATTGAGAGGCCCCCGGACCAGTCTTCTGGTGCGGGGGCCTTTTCATTGCGGCGCGGCACGGGGCCGCGACGGGCCTTGCCGGAGGATGCTGCCATGAAGATGTCGGATATGTTTGCGATGCTGGCCGAGAATGCCCGGACCTTCGAGGAGCGGATGAACGCCCTGCAGGACGAGATGTCGAAGAACAGCGAGAACGCGATGGACCATGCCCGTCAGTGGCAGGCCAGCGCGATGCAGCGTCAGGAAGAGGTCAACCGTCAGATCCGCGAGCATATGGAGAATGCCAACGAGCAAGTGCGCGAGCAGTGGCAGAAGATGCAATCCGGCTGGGAGGCGCAATACGAGAAGATGCGCGCCCAGGGCGAAGAGATGCGCGCCGCCGCGATGAAGATGGCGGGCGGCAAGGACGGGCAGGGCATGGCCGACTGGGCCGAGGCCTATGCCGCGCAGATGGTGGGCTTTGCCCAGAAGGTGCAGGCCGAGGCCGCCGAAGCGATCGCCAAGGCCACAGAAGCGCGCAGCAAGAAGGGCTGACCGCGGCGGTGCAAGGGCGATTCCGCGCTCGTGTTGCGCGGTTTCGCCCTGCGTGCGCTGGGGGTGTTGCGCCGGTCAAACCGTTGTTATCATGGGTTAAACAGGTCTGAACGTCTCGCCCTAAGGTTTAACGATTGACTCACCGAACGGCCTGAAGTAGAACTTACACATGCTGGGAGAAATGGGCAGGCGGCCGGGGGGCGACCCCTTGGGCCGCTTTTTCATTTCGAGGCTCGTGCGGACAGGACACGAGGCGGGACAGTTGCATGAACGATATGGAATGGGGCGGCGCGGGGGAACCCGTGGGACCTTTCATGGCTGCAGGGCAGTCCGAGGCCGGGCCGGCCGACGATCTGCGCGCAGCAGGGGCGCCAGTGGACGAGGACGAGATCGCCGTCGCCCAGTGGTTGTTCTGGGATTACGTCAAGGATCTGCGCCAGCATCAGGCCGAGCTTGTCTCGGCCAAGGCAGGCGAGATCGATCCGGCCCGGCTGAAAAAGGCGGTGGATGCGGCGCGCACGGTTCGTGACGCGATCCAGCTTCTGATGGTGGAAAGGAACAAGGTTGACAAACTTCGCAAGGAGATCGCGGGCGGGGTCGCAGGAGGCTGCCTTGACCTTGACGCCGCACGAGACGAGATCGGGCGCCGCCTGGCTTGCCTCCGCCGAGCCGGAGCAGGTTGAGGAATTTCTGGGCGGGCTGTCGGACAATGCGCTGATGGCGCTGCCCTGGCTGTTCGAGTTCTGGGCCCTGCCGCACCAGTTGCCCCCAGAGGGTGACTGGAAGTCATGGGTCATCATGGGCGGGCGCGGCGCGGGCAAGACCCGCGCCGGTTCGGAATGGGTGCGGCGGATGGTCGAGGGGCCGTCCGCCGCGGCGCCGGGGCAATGCCACCGCGTCGCGCTGGTGGGCGAGACATTCGATCAGGTGCGCGAGGTGATGATTTTTGGCGAGTCGGGCATCCTGGCCTGTTCGCCCCCCGACCGCCGCCCCGTCTGGGAGGCCGGGCGCAAGCGTCTGGTCTGGGCCAATGGCGCGACGGCGACCTGCTATTCGGCGCATGAGCCCGAGGCGCTGCGGGGGCCTCAGTTCGATGCTGCCTGGGTGGACGAGCTGGCCAAGTGGAAGAAGGCCGAGGATGTCTGGGACATGCTGCAATTCGCGCTGCGTCTGGGCGAGCATCCGCAGCAGGTCATCACCACCACGCCGCGCAATGTGGGCGTGCTGAAGCGGATCCTGGGCAATGCCTCGACCGTGGTGACGCATGCGCCGACCGACGCCAACCGCGCCTATCTGGCCGAGAGTTTCCTGGCCGAGGTCGAGGCGCGCTATGGCGGCACCCGGCTGGGCCGGCAGGAGCTGGAGGGCGTTCTGCTGGATGATGTCGAGGGCGCGCTGTGGACGACCGCCATGCTGGAAGCCGCCCGTCAGGACGAGGCGCCGCAACTGGACCGGATCGTCGTGGCCGTCGATCCGGCCGTGACCGGGGGCGCGAACAGCGACGAATGCGGGATCGTGGTGGCGGGCGTCGAGATGCGCGGCGAGCCGCGTGACTGGCGGGCCTGGGTGCTGGAGGATGCGAGCGTCCGCGGCGGCCCGACCGACTGGGCACGCGCCGCCATCGCCGCGATGGAGCGTCACGGCGCCGAGCGTCTGGTGGCCGAGGTCAATCAGGGTGGCGATTTGGTCGAAAGCGTGATCCGGCAGATCGATCCTCTGGTACCGTTCCGGGCACTGCGCGCCTCGCGCGGGAAGGGCCTGCGGGCCGAGCCGGTGGCGGCGCTGTACGAGCAGGGTCGTATCCGCCATCTGCGCGCGGGCAATCTGGGCGCGCTGGAGGACCAGATGTGCCAGATGACGGTGCGCGGTTACGAGGGCCGGGGCAGTCCCGACCGGCTGGATGCGCTGGTCTGGGCGGTGCATGAGCTGATGATCGAGCCTGCCGCCAGTTGGCGCAGGCCGCAGATGCGCCGGCTGTAGCGTCGCGCCCGGTGGAGGGCGCCGGGGGCTCTGCCCCCGGACCCCCGGGATATTTGGATGAAGAAGAAGGGCCGGGCCGTTTTGGGCGCCGGCCCTTTCCTTTGGCCGCATGAAGGAGGCGAGGATGGCGTTTCGATTGTTTTCCCGGGAGGCCAGGGGCGCGCCCGTTCCCGAGAGGAAGGCCAGCGCGACGGGCCGGGTCGTGGCTTTGGCCAGCGGTTCAGGGCGTGCGGTCTGGTCGGCGCGCGACACGGGCAGTTTGACGCGCGGCGGCTTCGTCGGCAATCCGATCGGCTTTCGCAGCGTCAAGCTGATCGCGGAGGCTGCGGCGGCGGTGCCTTTGGTCTGCGAGGATCACGAGCGGCGCTATGATGCGCATCCAGTGCTGGACCTGTTGCGGCGTCCCAATCCTGGGCAGGGCCGTGCCGAGCTGTTCGAGGCGCTGTTCGGGCAGATGCTGCTGTCGGGCAACGGCTATCTGGAGGCGGTGGGGCTGGGCGCTGAGGGCTTGCCCGAGGAGCTGCATGTGCTGCGCGCGGACCGGATGAGCGTGGTGCCTGGCGAGGATGGCTGGCCGGTCGCCTATGAATATGCCGTGGGCGGGCGCAAGCACCGGTTCGACATGGCGGGCAGCCCCGATCCGATCTGTCACATCAAGAGCTTTCATCCGCAGGACGACCATTACGGGTTGTCGCCCCTTCAGGCGGCGGCGGTGGCGCTGGATGTGCATAACAGCGCCAGCGCCTGGTCGAAGGCGCTTCTGGACAATGCCGCCCGGCCCAGTGGCGCGATCGTCTACAAGGGGCTGGACGGGCAGGGGACGCTGAGCCCCGAGCAATATGACCGGCTGGTGGGCGAGATCGAGATGAACCATCAGGGCGCGCGCAATGCGGGCCGTCCGATGCTGCTGGAGGGGGGGCTGGACTGGAAGCCGATGGGGTTCAGCCCCTCGGACATGGAGTTCCACGAGACCAAGCTGTCGGCGGCGCGCGAGATCGCGTTGGCCTTTGGCGTGCCGCCGATGCTGTTGGGCATTCCGGGGGATGCGACCTATGCCAATTACGCCGAGGCGAACCGCGCATTCTACCGGCTGACGGTGCTGCCCTTGGCGACGCGGGTCGCGGCCTCGGTCGCGTGGTGGCTGTCCGAGCATCTGGGCGCCGAGATCGAGCTGCGTCCGGACCCCGATCAGGTCCCCGCCTTGGCCGAGGACCGCAACCAGCAATGGGCGCGCGTGGCTGCCGCGACTTTCCTGACCGATGCCGAGAAGCGCGCGCTGCTGGGTCTGCCGCCGCTGGAGGGGGCGTGAGGGATGGAGGGGTCTCGGTTCGTCAGGGACGGGGCTTGGCATGACCAGCGCTTCGAGGCGCAGGAGCGGATCATGGCGCTGCAATTCGGTGCCGTCGAGAAGCGCCTGGAGCGGATCGAGGCGCTGATCGAGGGTTTGGAGCGGCGGCTGTGGATGACGGTTTACGGCGTCGTCGCCGTGATCCTGACACAGGCCGTCCAGGGGATACTGGATTATGTGCCGAAAGGAGGCTGAGGAATGGTTCCGGGGCTTGAGGTGAAATTCGCGGGCGGGGCGCCGGTCCTGTCCGAGGGTCACGTGATCGAGGGCTATGGCAGCCTGTTCGGGCTGACCGATCAGGGGGGTGACGCGGTGATGCCGGGCGCCTTTACGGCCTCGTTGAAGCGGCTGGCCGGTCGGGGCGACAAGGTGCGGATGCTGTGGCAGCACGATCCGTCCAAGCCCATCGGCGTTTGGGACGAGATCCGCGAGGATGCCAAGGGCCTGTGGGTGCGGGGCCGTCTGCTGCCCGAGGTCGCGCAGGCCCGCGAGGCGGTCGCGCTGATCGAGGCGGGCGCGATCGAGGGCCTGTCCATCGGTTATCGCACGCTGCGCGCCACCCGCGACGAAAAGGGCCGCCGGATGCTGGCCGAGGTCGAGTTGTGGGAGGTGTCGCTGGTGACCTTCCCGATGCTGCCCGAGGCGAAGCTGGGCCGCAAGGAGGCCGACGAGGTTTCCGAATTCGCCGCCATGCTGACCGAGGCCGCCCGCGCGCTGCGCGGGGCCTGAGGATTTCGGGGTCGCGCGTCATGCGCGGCCCTTGCAGGTTCGGGCCGTCCCCAGAGGCGGCCCGTCAACAGGGGCGCCCCGTGCGGGGCCGGTCCCGATCATCCGCGATGAGGAGAAGACCATGACCGAGACAAAGGCCGCGGGCGGCACCGACATGCCCGCCGACCTGAAGGGGGCCATGACCGGGTTCGTCAGCGAACTCAGGGCTTTCCGTGACGATATCCAATCCCAGCTCAAAGCACAGGACGAGCGCATGACCATGATCGACCGCAAGACCGCCCTTCGCAGCCGCGCCCCTCTTTCGACCTCGGCCGTGACCGAGGCGCCGCATCAGAAGGCGTTCAACGCCTATCTGCGCAGCGGCGATGATGACGGCCTGCGCGGTCTGGTCATCGAGGAGAAGAACCTGACCGTCGCCAGTGATGGCGGTTTCCTGGCGGCGCCTCAGGTCGCCGAGACGGTGCAGGCGGTGCTGCGCTCCAGCAGCTCGCTGCGGCAGATGGCCAATGTCGTCACCATCGAGAGCGCCGTCTACGAGGCGCTGGTCGAGAAGGGCGAGATGGGCGCGGGCTGGGCCACCGAGACGGCGGCGCCCGGCACGGCCTCGGCCAGCATCGAGCGCATCTCGATCCCGCTGCACGAATTGTCGGCGGTGCCGCGTGCCAGCCAGCGCCTGCTGGATGACGCGGCCTTTGATGTCGAGGGCTGGCTAGCCGAGCGCATCGCCGACCGTTTCGCCCGCGCCGAGGCCGCGGCCTTCGTGAACGGCGACGGGGTGGACAAGCCGCGCGGCATCCTGCGCTACACGACCGCGCCCGTCGCCACCGCGACCGACATGCAGGTGGGCTTTGTCAATTCGGGCGCGCTGGGCGGCTTTGCGGCGACGAACCCCGCCGATTGCCTGATCGACCTGGTCTATGCGCTGGGTGCGGCCTATCGCGCCAATGCGGCCTTCATGATGAATTCGAAGACCGCCGCCGCCATCCGCAAGATGAAGGATGCCGATGGCCGCTTCCTGTGGACCGACGCGCTGTCGGTCGGGCAGGTGCCGCAGCTGCTGGGCTATCCGGTGCTGATCAGCGAGGACATGCCCGACATGGCGCCGAACGCCTTTGCCATCGCCTTCGGCGATTTCCGCGCTGCCTACACCATCGTCGAGCGCCCCGACCTGCGCGTGCTGCGCGATCCGTTCAGCGCCAAGCCGCATGTGCTGTTCTATGCCACCAAGCGCGTCGGCGGCGGCGTGACCGATTTCCGCGCCCTGCGTCTGCTGCGGTTCGCCTGATCCTTCCGGGGATCGGGTGACGGGCGGGGGGCGCGCTTGGGGCTGGCCGTTCCGGCTTTGCAACTGTCCGCGCGCGCTGATGGCTGGCGTGCGGGCGCGCCCTCTGCCCGAGAGAACCGAGGCGGGGCCCCTGGGTGGGGCCTCGTCCTGAGCAACGATGCGGACGGCAGGACGGGAGGTTCGCGATATGATGCTGATAGAGGAAACCGGGGTGCCGGCCGGGGCCTTGCCCGTCGCGGTGCTTCGGTCCCATTTGCGGCTTGGGACGGGTTTCGACATGCCCGAGGACGCCGCCGAGACCGCCGCCTTGCAGGGCTTCCTGCGCGCGGCCATCGCCACGATCGAGGCGCGGACGGGCAAGGTGCTGCTGCGGCGGCGCTTTGTGATGCGGCTGGATGATTGGCGCGACAGGCTGGGGCAGTCGCTGCCCCTGGCGCCGGTTCTGGCGGTCGAGCGGATTACCATCGAGGATGGCGCGGGGACCGAGACCGAGCTGCCCCCTGAAAGCTGGCGTCTGGTGCCGGACAGCCAGCGGCCGATGATCCTGCCCGCAGGCGTGGTTCTGCCTCATGTGCCGCGTCGGGGCAGCCTGTCTGTCACCTTCGAGGCCGGTTTCGGTGAAGCCTGGGACGAGGTGCCTTCGGATCTGGCCCATGCGGTGATCATGCTGGCCGCCCGCTATTACGAGGTGCGCCATGACGAGGCCGCCCGGCAGGCGTTGCCCTTTGGGGTCAGCGCGCTGATCGAGAAATGGCGCGCGGTCCGCACGCTGGCCGGGCGCGGCAGCCGGGAGTGGCGCTGATGAATGTGCCGCGGCTGAATGTGGAACTGGCGCTGGAGGACGGCGCGCGCGTCCCCGACGGGATGGGCGGGCATCGGCTGGTCTGGCGCGAGCTCGGGCGGCTCTGGGCTGCGCTCGAGGCGCGGTCTGGGCGCGAGAAGGGCACCGGCGCGGGTCTGGTCAGCGTGGTGCAGTGGCGCATCACGGTGCGGGGTGCGCCGGGCGGTGATCCGCGCAGGCCGCGGCCCGGCCAGCGGTTCCGGCTGGGTGCGCGGCTGTTCCGCATCGAGGCGGTGGCCGAGGCCGATGGCATGGGCCGTCATCTGGACTGCTTTGCCCGAGAGGAGGACAGCCAATGAGCTATGGCGCAAGCGCGGCCCTTCAGGCTGCGGTCTATCAGCATCTGCGCGCCGATGCGGCGCTGGCCGATCTGGTGGGCGATGCGATCTTTGACGCGATGCCGGTCGCGTCGCCCGCCGGGGTCTATGTGACGCTTGGTCCCGAGGATGTGCGCGAGGCGGGTGACGCCACCGCGCCTGGCGCGCGGCACGATTTCGTCGTTTCGGTCCTGTCGGGACAGGAGGGCGGGGCGGGGTTTGCCGCGCTGAAGGCGGCGGCGGCGCGGGTTTCGGACCTGCTGGATCAGGCGCAATTGGCGCTGGACCGGGGCCAGTTGGCCGGAATGTGGTTCCTGCGCGCCGTTGCGCGCCGGGTGGATAATGGCGCGGCGCGGCAGGTCGATCTGACCTTTCGCGCGCGCGTCGATTTGGGCTGAGGAGCAAGACCATGTCAGTGAAGAACGGGCGCGACCTGCTGATCAAGATGGACATGACGGGCGACGGCGCCTTCGAGACGGTGGCGGGTCTGCGCGCCACGCGGCTGTCCTTCAACGCCGAGACGGTGGATGTCACCAGCCTGGAAAGCGAGGGCGGCTGGCGCGAGTTGCTGGCGGGGGCAGGCGTGCGCAGCGCCTCGATCTCGGGGTCGGGGGTGTTTCGCGACGCGGCCACCGACGGCCGCGCGCGGCAGGCCTTTTTCGACGGCGAGGCGCCGCGCTGCCAGGTGGTGATCCCCGATTTCGGCCGCATCGAGGGGCGGTTCCAGATCACCTCTCTGGAATATGCGGGCCGCCATAACGGCGAGGCGACCTATGAGGTTGCGCTGGCCTCGGCGGGTGCGCTGACCTTCGTGGCGATCTGATGGCGAACCCTCTGCGCGGTGAGGTCGATCTGATGATCGACGGCCAGCCCCGGCTGGCGCGCCTGACCCTGGGCGCGCTGGCCGAGCTGGAGGGCGCCCTGGCCGCGGGCAGCCTGCTGGAACTGGCCGAGCGGTTCGAGACCGGGCGCGTCTCGGGGCGGGACGTGATGGCGGTGTTGGTCGCGGGCCTGCGCGGCGCGGGCTGGACGGGCCGGGCCGAGGATCTGATGGCCGCCGATATTCAGGGCGGCCCTCTGGCTGCGGCGCGGGCTGCGGCGCAACTGCTGGCGCTGGCCTTTCGGGGGCCGGAATGAATGACGGCGCGGGGCGGATGGATTGGGCGGGGATGATGCGGGCGGGTCTGCGCGATCTGCGGCTGCATCCCGATGCCTTTTGGGCGCTGACCCCGGCGGAGCTTGCGCTGATGCTGGGGCTCGAGGCCGCCGCCCCGCCCATGTCGCGCGACCGCCTGGCCGAGCTTGCGCGGCTTTATCCCGACGATCCGGCCCCGGCGCCGGGCGTCCCTGACACCAATTCCCAGGAGGACAGCGATGCCGATGGATGAGGCACAAGGCGCCGGGATCGGCGGCCTGAACGAAGATCTGGCGCAGAGCGCCCGGATGGCTGCGGCCTTCGAGGGGGAATTGTCGCGTCTGCGGCAGTCGATGCTGTTCACCTCGCGCGAGATGGGCAGCCTGACCTCGGGGTTGGAGGGCGGGCTCAGGCGCGCCTTCGACGGGCTGGTCTTTGACGGCGCGCGCCTGTCGGACGCGCTGAAGGGCGTCGGCCGCGCGCTGGCCGACAGCGTCTATTCGATCGCCATGAAGCCAGTGCAGCAGGCCTTGGCCGGGGGCATGGCCAATATGCTGGGCGCGGCCCTGCCGGGCGCGATCACGCCCTTTGCCAATGGCGGCGTGTTCCAGCAGGGCCGCGTCTCGGGCGGGGGCGAGGTGATCGGCGGGCCGGTGACATTTCCGATGCGCGGTGGCCTTGGCCTGATGGGTGAGGCCGGACCCGAGGCGATCATGCCGCTGCGGCGGGGCGCCGACGGGCGGCTTGGGGTCGCCGCCGATGGCGGGGGTGCACAGCCGGTTCATGTGACCTTCAACATCCAGACGCCCGATGTCGCGGGCTTCCAACGCAGCCAGTCGCAGATCGCGGCGCAGATGTCGCGGCTTATGGCCCAGGGCCAACGCAACAGTTGAGGGAGCGAAGCATGGCTTTCCATGAGGTGAGATTTCCCGCCAACCTGTCTTTTGGCGCGGTGGGTGGCCCCGAGCGGCGGACCGAGATCGTGTCTCTGGCCAGCGGCTATGAAGAGCGCAACACGCCTTGGGCGCATGCGCGGCGTCGTTATGATGCCGGGATGGGCCTGCGGTCGCTGGATGATCTGGCGGAGGTCGTGGCCTTCTTCGAGGCGCGGTCCGGGCAGTTGCACGGCTTTCGCTGGAAGGACTGGTCGGATTACAAAAGCTGCCTGCCCTCGGCCGCGCCCGCCTTTGGCGATCAGGTGATCGCCAAGGGTGACGGCCAGACGCGCAGCTTTCCACTGGTCAAGGCCTATGTCTCGGGCGCCGAGCGCTATCTGCGGCCGATCACCAAGCCCGTCGCAGGCAGCGTGCGTGCGGGCATCGCGGGCGACGAGATGTTTCCCGGCACGAATTACACGGTCGATCACCTGCGCGGCATCATCACCTTCAACGAGCCGCCCGAGGTCGGCGCCGATGTCACGGCGGGCTATGAATTCGACGTGCCCGTGCGCTTTGACACGGACCGGATCGCGGTCTCGGTCTCGTCCTTCCAAGCGGGGCAGGTTCCCGACATTCCGGTGATCGAGGTGCGGGTATGAGTGCGCAGACCCTTGCCCGCGCCTGGTCGATCCGTCGCGCTGACGGGATGGTCCTGGGCTTCACCGATCACGACCGCCGCCTGCAATTCGGCGGTGTGACCTTCCGGCCCGATCACGGGCTGACGGCACGGGCGATCAGTCAGGCGACCGGGCTTGCCGTCGATAACAGCGAGGCTGTGGGCGCCCTGAGCGACGATGCCATTACCGAGATCGATCTGCTGTCGGGCCGGTGGGACGGTGCCAGCCTGCGTATGTGGGAGGTGGATTGGCGCGATGTCAGCAAGCGGCGGCTGGTCTTTCGTGGCTCGCTTGGCGAAGTGTCGCGCGCCAATGGCGCGTTCCGGGCGGAACTGCGCGGCCTGGCCGAGCCGCTGAACCAAGCGCAGGGCCGGATCTATCATCCGCGCTGCACCGCCGAACTGGGCGACGCGGCCTGCAAGATGCGGCTGGATGCGCCCGCCTGGACGGTCGAACTGGCGGTTCAGGGGCTGGAGGATGCGCGGGTCTTCTCGATGTCCGGCTTTCCGGCCTATGACGCGAGCTGGTTCGAGGGCGGCACGCTGGAGGTGCTGGACGGGTCGGCCAAGGGTCTGCGCGGGCGGATCAAGAACGATACAGCCCGCCCGGGTCAAAGCCGCGAGATCGAGCTTTGGTCCGGGCTTGCCATTCCCCCCGCGACGGGGGATCGCATCAGGCTGGTCGCCGGTTGCGACAAGGCCGCCCGGACCTGCCGCTTGAAATTCGCCAATCTGCTGAACTTCCGCGGCTTTCCGCATCTGCCCCCCGAGGATTGGTTGCTGGCGCCTCAGGTCGGGGGCCGCAATGGATGAGCCGCGCGAGGTCGCCATCGCGCGCGAATGGCTGGGTACGCCCTATGTCCATCAGGCCAGCACGCGCGGGGCGGGCGCCGATTGCCTGGGCCTGATCCGCGGCATCTGGCGCGAGATCCAAGGGGCCGAGCCGGAAACCCCGCCCCCCTACAGCGGCGACTGGGCGGAATGCGGCGGTGCCGAGGTTCTGTGGCAGGCCGCCTTGCGGCATCTGCGGCCGGTTCCGGCCCAGGCCTGCCTTGCCGCGGGGCAGGTGCTGCTGTTCCGCATGCGCGAGGGCGCGATCGCCAAGCATCTTGGGCTCGTCTCGGATGCCGAAGGGACGCGCTTCATCCATGCCTACACGTCTCATGGTGTCATCGAAAGCCCGCTGACGCGGCCCTGGGCGGGCCGGATCGTGGCGCGGTTCCGCTTTCCCTGACACATCCTGTTTGCGAAGGAAGAAAACATGGCCACGATTGTCCTGTCTGCCGTTGGCGCATCGCTTGGGGCGGGTTTTGGCGGCACGGTGCTGGGCCTGTCGGGCGCGGTGCTGGGTCGCGCGGCGGGCGCGCTGGCGGGCCGGGTGATCGACCAGCAATTGCTGGGAGGCGGTGCCCGCGCGGTCGAAACCGGGCGCATCGACCGGCTGCGCATCCAGACGGCGGGCGAGGGCATGCCCATCCCGCGCGTCTGGGGGCAGATGCGGATGCCGGGCCATGTGATCTGGGCCTCGCCTCTGACCGAGGTCACGCGCAGCCAGTCGGTGCGCGGCGGCAAGGGCGCGCCCCGGACGCAAGTCACCGAAATCAGCTATCGCCTGTCGGTCGCGCTGGCGCTCTGCGAGGGGCGTATCCTCAGTGTCGGGCGCGTCTGGGCCGATGGCGAGGAGATCGCGCAATCTGACCTGAACATGCGCGTCTATCGCGGCGGCGAAGGCCAGATGCCCGACCCCGCCATCGCCGCGATCGAGGGCGACGCGGCACCCGCCTATCGCGGCACGGCCTATGTGGTGCTTGAGGATCTGAACCTCGAACGGTGGGGCAACCGGATGCCGCAACTGAGCTTCGAGGTGACATGCCCGGCCCGCGACGGCACCGGTGTCTCGCGCGATGTGCAGGCGGTGGCGCTGATCCCCGGCACGGGCGAGTATTCGCTGGCCACCACCCCCGTCACGACCGAGGTCGAGCCGGGCGAGGCGCGCAGCTTCAACGTCAACACCCCGATGGGCGGGACGGATTTCCGCGCCTCGCTGGATGTGCTGGGGCGGGAATTGCCCAATGTGGGGTCGGTCTCGCTGATCGTGTCGTGGTTCGGCAGCGACCTGCGGATCGGCGAATGCCGGGTCGAGCCCAAGGTCGAATTCGCCAGCGATGACGGCACCGAGATGCCCTGGCGCGCGGGCGGCATCGACCGTTCGCAGGCGCGCGAGGTCACGCGCGTCATGGACCGGCCGATTTACGGCGGCACCCCCTCGGACCAGTCGGTGATCGAGGCGATGCGCGCGCTGACCGCCTCGGGTCGCAAGGCGATCTTTTATCCGTTCATCCTGATGGAGCAGATCGCGGGCAACGGCTTGCCGGATCCTTACGGCGCCAGCGAACAGCCGGTCATGCCCTGGCGCGGGCGCATCACGACACGCGTCGCGCCCGGTCGGCCAGGCACAACCGATCTGACCGCTTCGGCCACGGCCGAAGTCGCGGCGTTCTTCGGCGCCGCACAGCCGGGCGATTTTACCCGCGAGGGCGATCTTGTCCGTTATGCCGGCCCGGACGAGTGGTCCTATCGCCGCTTCATCCTGCATTACGCGCATGTCTGCGCGGCCGCAGGCGGGGTGGATGCCTTCCTGATCGGCAGCGAGATGGTCGCGATGACCCAGATCCGGGGGCCGGGCAACAGCTATCCGGCGGTCGCCGCCCTGCGTCAGCTTGCCGCCGATGTGCGCGGCATCCTGGGGCCGGGCGTCAAGATCGGCTACGCCAGCGACTGGTCGGAATATTTCGGCCACCATCCCGGCAACGGAGAGCTGTTCTTTCACCTCGATCCTTTGTGGTCGGACCCCAATATCGACTTCATCGGCATCGACAACTACATGCCGCTGTCGGACTGGCGCGAGGGTGACACCCATCTGGACGCGCATTGGGGGCGCATCGACAATATCGACTATCTCAGGGCGAATGTCGCCGGCGGCGAGGGCTACGACTGGTTCTATGCCAGCGAGGCCGACCGCGACGCGCAGATCCGCACGCCGATCACCGACGGCTTCTATGACGAGGCCTGGGTCTGGCGTTACAAGGACCTGAAAAGCTGGTGGCAGAACCTGCATTACGACCGCCCGGGTGGCGTCCGCAACCGGCAGGCCACGGGTTGGGTGCCGGGCTCGAAACCGTTCTGGTTCACCGAATTCGGCTGCGCGGCCCTGGACAAGGCGACGAACCAGCCCAACAAGTTCCTGGATGCGATGAGTTCGGAAAGCCAGCTGCCCTGGTACTCGAACGGCACCCGAAACGACGCGATCCAGGCCGCCTATATCGAGGCGGTGATGGGCTTCTGGAACGATCCGGCGAACAACCCCCGCATGGCGGATGGCCGCTTCATGGTCGAGCCGGCCCGTGCGCATGTCTGGGCCTGGGATGCACGACCCTATCCCGCTTTTCCCGGGCGGCGCGACCTGTGGTCGGATGGTCCGGCCTGGGATCGTGGCCATTGGCTGAACGGTCGGGCAGGGGCGGTGACGCTGCGTGCGGTCGTGGGCGATCTGTGCCGGGCGGCGGGGGTGGCGGCCTGGGACGTATCCGGTCTGTCGGGCGTGGTGCGGGGCTATGCGCTCGCCGGGCAGGAAAGCGGGCGCGCGGCCTTGCAGCCTCTGATGCTGTCCCATGGTTTCGACGCGGTCGAACGTGACGGCGTCCTGACCTTCGTGATGCGCGACGGGCTGGCCAAGACGCGGCTGGGGCCTGACGACCTGGTAGTCGCTGGCGATCTTTCGGGGTTCGAGCCGACCCGCGCGCCCGAGGCCGCGATTGCAGGCCGCGTCCGGCTGAGCCATGTCGAGGCGGGCGCCGATTACGCCGTCGCCGCCGCCGAGGCCGTGGGCGTCGGCTCAGCCCGTCGCTCGGTCGCCGAAACCGAGTTCCAGATGGTTCTGACGCGCCCCGAGGGCCGCGCCATCGCGGATCGCTGGCTGGCCGAGGCCGAGGTCGCGCGCGACACGGCCCGCTTCGCGCTGCCGCCCTCGCGTGCGGATCTGGCGCCGGGCGATGTGGTGATCGTCGAGCGTCCCGGCCTGCCCGACAGCCGCTGGCGCATCGACCGGGCAGAGCGGGCGGGCGTCATCACGCTGGAGACCGTTCGCGTCGATCCGGGCCTCTACCGTCCGGCGATCAGCCATCAGGAACAGGGCGGCATCCGGCGCTATCAGCCGCCCATGCCAGTGCGCCCGGTCTTTCTGGACCTGCCGCTGCTGCGCGGAAACGAGGTGCCTCATGCGCCTTGGCTGGCCGTCTCGGCGCATCCTTGGCCGGGGACGGTCGCGGCCTGGGTCTCGGACGATCCGGATGGCGGCTTCGACAGCAGCCTGCTGCTGGATCGCCGCTCGCTGATCGGGCGCACGCTGACGCCGCTGGAGCGTGCAAGGCCGGGTGTGCTGGATCGTGGGCCGGGGCTGCGGCTGCGGCTGGCCAACGACCCAATCGCCTCGGTCACGATGCGGGCGCTGCTGTCGGGGGCGAATGCGCTGGCGATCGGCGATGGCAGCCTCGAACGGTGGGAGGTGATGCAATTCGCCCGCGCGGAACTGGTCGCCCCCCATATCTGGGAGATCAGCCTGCGCCTGCGGGGACAGGCCGGGACCGACGCGATGATGCCGGATGTCTGGCCTGTGGGCAGCACGGTGGTGGTGCTGGATGGTGGGCCGCGTCAGGTCGATCTGCCGCCCTCGGCCCGCGGGCAGGAGCGGTTCTGGAGGATCGGTCCCGCGCTCAGATCGCCCGACGATCCCAGCTATCGCAGCCGCAGCACCGTGGCGCGGGGGATCGGGCTCAGGCCCTATGCGCCCTGCCATCTGCGGCTTGAGGGGCGCAGCCTGTCCTGGGTCCGGCGCAGCCGCATCGAGGGGGATGGCTGGGACGGCCCCGACATCCCGCTTGGCGAGGAACAGGAACGCTACCTCTGCCAGGTCGTCCAGAACGGCCAGACGCGCCTCGACGTGACGGTCGGCGCCCCGCAGCATGACCTGCCGCCGGCGCTCATGACCGAATTGATGCAAGCTGGAGCCTTCACGGTGCGCGTCGCGCAATTGTCGCAGACCTTCGGGCGCGGCCTCTTTGTCAGGAGAGATTTCAATGTCCAGTGAAACCGCCCGCCTTCAGATGCCCCTGCTGCAACCCGCGCAGGCGCAGAAGCATGTCACCGTGAACGAGGCGCTGATGCGGCTGGACGCCAGCGTCAATCTCGTGATCCAGAGCGTCTCGCAGGTCATCCCGCCTCTGGCGGTGCTGGACGGGCAATGCTGGGGTGTTCCCGCCCAGGCCGAGGGCGCATGGGCCGGGCAGGGCGGCCGACTGGCCATCGGATCGAATGGCGGTTGGGTGTTCCTGCCGCCGCGCGCTGGAATGCGGGCCTTCGTGGCGGATCGCGGCCTGCCCGCAATCCACGACGGGACGGACTGGGCCATCGGTGCGCTGAGCCTCGGGGTCAGCGGCGCGGGGATGATGGCCGGCATGGTCGAGGAGGAGGTCACGATCACCGAAGGTAGCCAGATCACCACGCCGCTTTTCATCCCCTCGGGCGCAATGGTGATCGGTGCAGTGGCGCGCGTCACCGAGGTGCTGACCGGAACGCTGGCGACGTGGCGGATGGGCACGACCGGGGCCACGAACCGCTTTGGTCAGGGTCTGGGCAAGGCCGAGGGATCTTTTGCACGCGGTATCCTTGGCGCGCCGATGACCTATTACGCACCTGAACCGCTGCTGTTGACGGCCGAGGGCGGCAATTTCGCGGGCGGACGCATCCGCCTGTCGGTCCATTGGTGGGAATTGCGCCTGCCGCGATAGGCCCCGTCCTTGGCCCGCCGGCTTTTCCTGCCCTGCAAGATGCGCTAGTCAGGAAGGGAACATGATCGGGTGGGCCAAGGATGACCATGCACTCTGCCACGAAAGAGCCCCTGTCGGCCGACCGGGACGCGATCTGGTCGCAATTGCGGCAAGAGGCGCGGATGGCGGTCTCGGACGAGCCGCTTTTGGGTTCGCTGATCCATGCGGGGCTGTTGCACCATCAAAGCTTCGAGGCCGCGCTGGCCTATCGCTTTTCGCTCAAGCTCGCCTCGGGTGAGATGTCGGAACAGATCCTGCGCGAGATCGCCGATGCGGCCTATGCCAACGCGCCCGAGCTGGGCGATGCGGCGCGGGCCGACCTGATGGCGGTCTATGACCGTGACCCGGCCACGCACCGTCTGTTGCAGCCGGTTCTGTTCTTCAAGGGGTTCCAGGCGTTGCAAGCCTATCGCATGGCTCATTGGCTGTGGCTGCAGGGCCGCCGCGATCTGGCCTATTTCGTGCAGATGCGTTGTTCGGAATGCTTTGGGGTCGACATCCATCCCGCCGCCCGCATCGGGACCGGGGTGATGATCGACCATGCCCATTCCATCGTCATCGGCGAGACGGCCTGCGTGGGCAATGATGTCTCGATGCTGCATTCGGTGACGCTTGGCGGCACCGGCAAGGAGGATGGCGACCGTCATCCCAAGATCGGGGACGGCGTGCTGATCGGTGCCGGGGCCAAGGTTCTCGGCAATATCCGCGTCGGTCGCCATTCGCGCATCGCGGCCGGTTCGGTCGTGCTGCACGAGGTCCCGCCCTGCAAGACCGTCGCGGGGGTTCCCGCGCGCGTGATCGGGGATGCGGGCTGCCCCGAGCCGTCGCACAGCATGAACCAGCTTTTGGGCGCCGATGATTGCCGCTAGAGCCAGTCGGCCACGCCGCTGCCGGTGAGTTCGCTGACCGTCATGCCCTCGGCCTGTAACCGCTGGTCGAGGTCATGCGCGATGCGTGGGATCAGCGCGAGACCCTGATAGATCATCGCGGAATAGATCTGCACCGCGCTTGCGCCAGCGCGCAGCTTTTGCCACGCATCCTCGGCGCTGGAGATGCCGCCGACGCCGATGATCGGCAGGCGCCCTTGCGTATCGCGGTAAAGCTGCGCGACAACGCGGGTCGAGCGTTGGAAGAGCGGCCGCCCCGAAAGACCGCCCGCCTGCGCCACGTGAGGCCCGCTGATCCCGTCGCGCGACAACGTCGTGTTCGTCGCGATGATCCCGTCGAGGCCCAGATCGCAGGCAACGGCCGCTATCTCGGTGATCTCGGCGGGGGACAGGTCAGGGGCGATCTTGACCAGGACCGGCGGACGGCGCGACAGGCTGTTGCGCGCCTCGATCACGCCTTGCAACAGGGCGGACAGGGCCTGGGCGCCCTGAAGGTCGCGCAGTTTTTCGGTATTCGGGGACGATACGTTCACGGTCAGGAAATCGGCGTGTTCGCCCGCCATGCGGACGACCTGCGCGAAATCGGCGGCACGGTCGGCGCTGTCCTTGTTCGCGCCGATGTTCAGGCCCACGGGAATGCCAGTCGGGCGGGCTGAAAGACGGGTCGCGATCGCCTTTGCGCCTTCGTTGTTGAAGCCGAAACGGTTGATGATCGCGTGATCGCCGGACAGCCGGAACAGGCGCGGTTTTGGATTGCCGGGCTGAGGGCGGGGTGTCGCGGCACCCACTTCGACAAACCCGAAGCCTGCGCGCATCAGCGGGACGACCACACGGGCGTTCTTGTCATAGCCCGCCGCCAGACCCACCGGGTTCGGCAGGTCCAGCCCGGCCAGACGCAGCCGCAGCCGCTCGGACGTGACCGGGGCGCCGTTCAGCGGCGCCAGTCCCGAAGCCAGCGCCTTGATCGACAGGTCATGTGCCCGTTCCGGGTCCAGGCGGTGCAGAAGGGCCAGGCCAGCACGCTCGATCAGCGACATTCAGGATTCTCCGATCTTGTGCTGCCCATCGGGGCCGCGCGTCAGGGGGCGCCACGCCGCGACATCGTCCATCGTCAGCGCCCGGTAGAGGTGAGGAAACAGATCGCCCCCGCGCGAGGGCTCCCATTTCAGGGCGTCGCCGAGTGTGGCGGCGTCGCAGCTGACCAGTACAAGGTCGTCCTCGCCCGCGAAATGGCGGGACAGCGTGCCCGCCAATTGGGCAGAGGTCGAGAAATGGATGTAGCCGTCGGCCAGATCGACGGGCGCGCCCTCGGTCCGGTTCTCGGCCTGAAACTGGCGCCATTCCGTGGCGCGAAGGACCTTGTGGATCATCATGGCCGCATTTGCCTTGTGCCGGGGCCTTGGGTCAAGCCCCGGCAAGCGCGGCGGGAATTGTCTATGGAATTGACCCGGCCCCGTTGCTGGGCCAACCTTCACGGCATCGTCAATGTGCCCGAAGGGAACAGCCCATGATCCGATTGCTTGCCGCCGCCTCTGCCCTGGCCCTGATGGCCGGGACAGCACAGGCCGAGACGGTCCTGCACATCCTGCACACCAATGACCTGCACAGTCGGATCGAGCCGATCGGCGCGACCGACAGCACCTGCGGCGCCGAGGCGCGTGAGGCGGGCGAATGCTTCGGCGGTGTCGCCCGGATCGCCGCCAAGGTCGCGGCGCTCCGCGCCGAGATCGAGGCAGCGGGCGAGAAGGTCATCCTGCTGGACGCGGGCGACCAGTATCAGGGGTCGCTGTTCTACACGACCTATAAGGGCGCCGATGTGGTCGAGTTCATGAACGCCATCGGCTATGATGCGATGGCGGTCGGCAATCACGAATTCGACGACGGTCCCGAAGGTCTGGACGTGCTGCTGTCTGGCGCGGATTTCCCGGTGATCTCGGGCAATATCGACGTATCGCAATCGAACCTTCTGGCCGGGCGCGTGCCGCCGCATGCGGTGCTGGATCTGGACGGGACGCGGATCGGTCTGGTTTCGGCCCTTGCGATGGATACGCCCGAGACCTCGTCCCCTGGCCCGAACGTGATCTTCCGCGACGACATCGACAGCCTCAAGGCCGGGGTCGAGGCGCTGTCCGCCGAGGGCGTGACGAAGATCATCGCGCTGACCCATTCCGGCTATCTGCGCGATCTCGTTTATGCGGCCGAAGTGACGGGTGTGGATGCGGTGGTGGGCGGGCATTCCCATACCCTGCTGGGCGACATTGAGGGCGCAACCGCGCCCTATCCGACCATGGTCGCGGGCTCCGAAGGGGCTGAGGTCCCGGTCGTTCAGGCCTATGCTTACGGCAAGTATCTTGGCCATCTGCGCCTGACCTTCGACGATGAGGGCAATGTGACCTCGGCCGAGGGGCAGCCGATCCTGCTGGACAATTCGATCCCCGAGGACGAGACCATCGCCGCCCGCGTGGCCGAAATGAGCGCGCCCATCGACGAATTGCGCGCAACCGTCGTGGCCCGCAGTCTGGCCCCCATCGACGGCACGCGCGAGACCTGCCGCGCGAAGGAATGCGAGATGGGCAATCTGGTCGCGGATGCGATGCTTGATCGTGCCAGCGGACAGGGCGTCACCATCGCCATCCAGAACGGCGGCGGCCTGCGCGCCTCGATCGACGAGGGCGAGGTGACGATGGGCGAGATCTACACCGTCCTGCCGTTCCAGAACACGCTGGCGACCTTTGAAATGGACGGCGCCGACATCGTCGCGGCCCTAGAGAACGGCGCCAGCCGGATCGAGGAGGGCGCAGGCCGCTTCGCCCAGGTTGCCGGGTTGAAATACACCATCGACCCCGCCGCCGAACCCGGCCAGCGCGTCAGCGATGTGATGGTGCGCGGGGGCGATGACTGGGTGCCTATCGACCCGGCGGCAAGCTACGGCGTGGCCACGAACAACTACATGCGCGGCGGCGGCGACGGCTTCGACGTCTTTGCCGAGAAGGGCCGCAACGCCTATGATTTCGGCCCTGACCTGGCCGAGGTCGTGGCCGCATATCTGGCTGCCGCCGAAGACGGCTATCAGCCGGTTCTGGACGGGCGCATCACGCTGCGCTGATCCAGCTTCCGACAAGAGCGCGGGCCAGATGCCGATTGGCTTGGCCCGCCCGATGCGCTAACCGGGCGGAATGAGAAAGGGTTATCTTATCGCGCTGCCCGGCCAGCGTATTGGTCTGTTGGGCGGGTCCTTCGATCCCGCTCATGAAGGCCATCTGGGCATCAGTCGCGCGGCCCTGTCGCGCCTGTCTCTGGATCGGGTGTGGTGGCTGGTTTCGCCCGGCAACCCCTTGAAGAAGAACGGCCCCGCGCCTCTGACCGAGCGGCTGGAGGATGCGCGGCGGCTGATCCGCGATCCCCGCATCCTTGTCACCGACATCGAGGCCAGGCTGCGTGTCCGCAAGACCGCCGACACGATCGCGGCCCTGAGACGCCTTTATCCGGGCGTTCATTTCGTCTGGCTGATGGGGTCCGACAATCTGGCGCAATTCCATCTGTGGGACCGCTGGCGCGACATCGCCAGCGCCGTGCCCTTTGCGGTTCTGGCACGCCCGGGCTCGCGCCTGTCGTCCCGGAACGCCCCCGCTGCACGCGCGCTGATGGCCGCGCGCCTGCCCGAGGCACGGGCGGCCGAACTGCCGCTGCGCCGCGCCCCCGCCTGGACTCTGCTGGACCTGCCGCTGTCGCCCCTGTCCTCGACTGCCCTCAGGCACGCCCGCCATGCGGATTGATCGTCGCACCCTGCTGACGGGACTGACGGGCGCCCTCGTGACGCCCCGGATTGCCCTGGCCGATCTGACCTCGCGCCCGCCGCGGCGCCCGCTTGCCGATCCGCGCGCGCTTCTGGCCCGTGCGGGTCTGCCCGGTCTGGCGGGTTTCGGGCTGATCCGGCCGGGCCAGCCCACCCCGCCGCAGCATCTGGCGCAAGCCACGACCCCCATCGCCCCGGCCAGCACCGTCAAGGCGCTGACCGCGATGTATGCGCTGGACCGGCTGGGCGCGGCGCATCGCTTCCGCACCCGGCTGATCCTGTCGGGCGACATGCTGATTTTGGCGGGCGGAGGCGATCCGACTCTGTCCACCGACGATCTGGGGCGGCTGGCGGCCGATCTGGCCGCGCTTGGGCGCCCCATGCCCGCGCGTTTCGCGGTCTGGGACGGTGCGCTGCCCATGCTGTCCCAGATCACGCCGGAACAGGCCGTGCATCTGCCCTACAACCCCTCGATCTCGGGGATGATGCTGAACTTCAACCGCGTTCATCTGGGCTGGAGCCGCGTCGGCGTCGATTACCAGATCGGGCTCGAGGCGCGGGGCGCCGCGCTGTCGCCGCAGGCCCATACGATCAGTGCCCGACCAGCGGATCAGCGCGATCTGTTCACCTATCGCGAGGATGGCGCGCACGAGTTCTGGACCGTCTCACGCACAGCACTTGGCCGTCAGGGCAGCCGCTGGCTGCCGGTGCGGCTGCCTGCGCTTTATGCGGGCGACGTGTTCCAGACGCTGGCCCGCGCGCGGGGTCTCGCGCTGCCCGCGCCCGAGGTGATCACCCATCTGCCGCAAGGCGACACGCTGGCCCAGCATGACAGCGCCCCGCTGGAGACGCTGATCCGCGACATGCTGCGCTACTCCACCAATATCACCGCCGAGGCGCTTGGGCTTCACGCCAGCGGCGCCGCGGATCTGGCGCAATCGGGCGCGCGGATGCTGGACTGGCTCACCGTCGGGGATGAGGGGTTGGGGCAGGGGATGCAGCTTGCCGATCACTCGGGCCTGTCTGGCGCCAGCCGCGTCAGCGCGCTGTCGCTGGCACGCATCCTGGCGGGGCCGGGGGCCGAGATCGGCCTGCCCGACCTGCTGCGCCGGAACCCGCTGCAACAAGAGGCCCCCGACCTCGAGGTTGCGGCCAAGACAGGCACGCTGAACTTCGTGTCGAACCTCGCGGGCTATGTGCAGGGCCCGTCGGGCACGCGCGGCGCCTTTGCGATCCTCTGCATCGACCCGGCCCGCCGGGCCGCCGCCGTGGGCCAGGAACAGCCCGTGGGCGTGCAGGCCTGGACGCGGCAGGCGCGCGCCCTTCAGGCCGGGCTTCTGTCGGCCTTTGCCGCCGACCTGGGCTGACGCCTACAGGGTCAGGTGCCGCACCCGCGACGACAATTCGATCGCGGCTGCATGCAGGCGCGAAATCTCCAGCTGATCGCGGATCTCGGCCAGCATCGCGATCTCGTTCTCGTAAAGCCGCCCGTCCGCCGCGCCGACATCGCAGGCCAGCGCATAGGCAGTCTCGTAGAGCTTCGGCGGCAGCCCCTCGCGGATCAGGCCGAACAGCGCGTCCAGCCCGTCCTCTTCCTCGAACAGCGTCATCACCGTCTGGCTTACCGCGCGGATGCGGTCGTCGTCATATTGCGCGAAGACCGGCGCGTGATCGACCATCCGCTGGATGGCGACCAGTTCGGATGTCCGCATCCTGCTGTCCGAGGCCGAGACGGCAACCATGACCGCGACCAGCGCATCACAGGGCGACAGAGAGGGCAGGTCGGTCGTCATCATCTTCTCCTGGCGGTTCAGGCGCAGATTATTGACGATCAAGCAGGCTTTCAATAAGGCGTCGAGGGCTTGAGACAGGAGAAAAGCCCATGACCACCCTGCGCGACGCCGCGATGCAATCGAAGGCCTGGCCGTTCGAAGAGGCGCGCCGGGTGCTCAAACGCTACGAAAAGGCCCCGCCCGCCAAGGGCCATGTCCTGTTCGAGACCGGCTACGGCCCCTCGGGCCTGCCCCATATCGGCACCTTCGGAGAGGTCGCGCGCACCTCGATGATCCGCCGCGCCTTCGAGATCATCAGCGACATCCCGACGCGCCTCGTCTGCTTCTCGGACGACATGGACGGGATGCGCAAGGTGCCCGACAACGTGCCCCAGCAGGACATGCTGCGCGAACATCTGCAAAAGCCGCTGACCTCGGTGCCGGACCCGTTCGGCCAGTATGACAGCTTCGGCCACCACAACAACGCGATGCTGCGGCGCTTCCTCGACACGTTCGGCTTTGAATACGAATTCGTCAGCGCGACCGATTACTACAAGTCGGGCCAGTTCGACGCAACGCTTCTGCGCGCCGCCGAACGCTATGACGCGATCATGGAGGTGATGCTGGCCTCCCTGCGCGAGGAACGCCAGCAGACCTATTCCTGCTTCCTGCCCATCAGCCCGACCACGGGCCGCGTCCTTTATGTGCCGATCAAGCATGTGGACGCCAAGGCCGGCACGATCACCTTCGACGAGGACGGGCGCGAGCTGACGCTTCCCGTCACCGGCGGCAACGTCAAGCTGCAATGGAAGCCCGATTTCGGCGCCCGTTGGGCCGCGCTGGATGTCGATTTCGAGATGTATGGCAAGGACCACTCGACCAATACCCCGATCTATGACGCCATCTGCGAGATCCTCGGCGGCCGCAAGCCCGAGCATTTCACCTACGAGCTGTTCCTCGACCAGCACGGCCAGAAGATCAGCAAATCCAAGGGCAACGGCCTGTCGATCGACGAATGGCTGACCTATGCGGCGACTGAAAGCCTCAGCTATTTCATGTATCTGAAGCCCAAGACCGCCAAGCGGATGCATTTCGACGTGATCCCCAAGGCGGTGGACGAATACCACCAGCAATTGCGCGCCTATCCCGACCAGACGCCCGACCAGCAGGCCGCGAACCCGGTCTGGCACATCCATGGCGGCGATGTGCCGGCATCCGACATGGTCGTGTCCTTCCAGATGCTTCTGAACCTCGCCTCGGTTGCGGGTGATACGGGCAAGGACGGGCTGTGGGGCTTCATCCGCCGCTACGCCCCCGAGGCCAGTCCCGAAACCCATCCCGGCCTCGACCAGGCGGCGGGCTTCGCGCTGCGCTACTTCCAGGACTTCGTCGCCCCCACGCGCCAGTTCCGCGCCCCCACCGAGACCGAGCGCAAGGCCATCGAGGATCTCGCCGCCCGCCTCGCCGCATGGGACCAGCCCGCCGATCCCGAGGCGCTGCAATCCATGGTCTTCGCCGTGGGCAAGGATCACGGCTTCGAGCCGCTGCGCGACTGGTTCGCCGCCCTCTATCAGGTGCTGCTGGGCGCCGATCAGGGCCCGCGCTTCGGTGGCTTCGTGGCGCTCTACGGCATCGAGGAGACCCGCGCCCTGATCGCGCGCGCGCTGGCGGGCGAACTGGCGGCCTGACCGCCCCTTTGCCTTGGTGAAAATATCCTCGGGGGGAATCGCGCGCCAGCGCGATGGGGGGCGGAAAGCCCCCCTCCTCCGGTCCCGCCAAGGTGCCACCGTTGCGCAGGGTCGCGCTGCAACGCGCGCCCCCTTCAGCCCCCGTTAACCTTTCATCAACTATTTCCTTACCGGAACGCAGGCCCGCCAGATGCAGGTCCGCCGCCACCGGACAAGGGAGACAGCCGATGAACATCGCAATCACGAACGGGCTCTTGCTGATGCCGCCCGCCTTTCGCGCGGGCCTTGCCGCCTGGTCGCGCGGCAACGGGACGCCCGGCAGCCCGACCTGGGCCACCGCGGACAATGCCGCGATCGTGCCGGCTGACCAGGATTTCGGCGCCTGTCTCGAAGTGCTCAAGCAGCAGACCACGACCAGCATCCGTTTCATGGGCGAGACGCCGATGATCCCCGGCGTCTATCTGCGCATCTCGGCGCGGATCAAGGCGGTGGCGGGCGCTCTGGCCAGCGCACGCATCGGCGCCTTTGCGGGCGACGGCCAGCGCAATGCCGTGACCGGCCTCACGCTGACGGGCCCGACCGTGGCGCTGCAATCCTATGGCGAGGTGGTCGAGGTCTCGGCCATTGTCGGCGTGGGTTCACGCAGCGGCGTGGACATGAGCTGGGGCACGCGCCCCGTCTATGGTCATTTCGGCCTCGACCTTGTCGGGGCCAATGGCGGCGCCTTCCGGATCGAGAGCGTCCGGATCGAGGACATCACCTCGGCCTTCGTCCCTTCGCTGCTCGATTGGGTTGATGTCCGCGACTTCGGCGCGGTGGGCGACGGCGTGACCAATGACCGCGCGGCCTTCATCGCGGCGGATAATGCGGCGGGTGGCGGCTCGATCCTGGTCCCCGACGGCAATTTCCTCATCTCGGGCGATCTGTCGATCAACAGCCCGATCCGCTTCAAGGGGCGCCTCGTCACCCCGCCCGAAACCCGCATCGCGCTTCTGCAAAGCTTTGATTTCCCGACCTATGCCGATGCCTTCAAGGACGAGACGCTCGGCATGAAAAAGGCGCTGCAGGCGCTTCTGGGCTTCACCGACCACATCTCGCTGGACCTGCGCGGCCGCCGTGTTGATCTGGACGAGCCGCTGATCATGGCCGATATCGCGCCCGCGCTCGAGGCGTTCTCGAACCGGCGGGTGATTCAGAACGGCTCGATCCAGGCCAAGCCGGGACCGGCGTGGACGACCGGGCGCTGGACCAGTGTGGCGACCTATGCCCCCACGAACCCCTTGACGCTGACCAATGTGGCGAACGTCGCCGCCATCGAAATCGGCAGCCGCGTCATCGGCAATGGCGTCGGGCGCGAGGTCTATGTCCGCGCCAAGAACGTCTCGGCGCGCACCATCACCTTGTCGCAGCCCCTGTTCGGCGGTGCGGCGACGCGCACCTACAGCTTTGAGCGCTACCGCTACCTGTTCGACTTTTCGGGACTGCGCGAACTCAGCCGGCTGAACTTCGTCAATGTCGATTTCGGCTGCGACCGGATCTCCAGCGGCGTCCTGTTGTCTCCGGGCGGTGAGATGATCCAGTTCACGGGCTGCTACTTCACCCGCCCGCTGGACCGGGGGATCACCTCGATCGGGCGCGGCTGCCAGGATCTGCTGGTGGATAATTGCCAGTTCCTGTCGAACGACATGGACCTGCCCGCCCAGCAGCGCACCACCGTGGCGATCAACGTCAACGCCAATGACATCAAGATCCGCAACAACCGCTTCGTCCGCTTCGCGCATTTCCTGGTGGCCAATGGCGGCGGTCATATCATCAGCGGCAATCACTGGTTCCAGGGCGACGGCTCGGGCGAGGGGCTGCGCTTTGCCGGTCTGGTCCTGACCCAGCCCAACGTCCAGACCACGGTCAGCGGCAATTACATCGACAACGCCTCGATCGAGTGGACGAACGAACACAGCGCGGTGCCGAACTTCACCGGGCAGGAATTCAGCTTCGGCGGCCTCACGCTGACCGGCAACACGTTCCTCTGTTCGAACACGGTGCCATGGTTCACCTGGCTGGTCGTGAAGCCCTACGGGACAGGCCATTTCATCCAGGGGCTGAACGTGGTGGGCAACGTCTTCAAGGCGCTGTTCGGCAATATCGAGCGCATCGACCGGGTGGACACCTCAATCGCCGACCTGAACTACGGCGCGATGCGGAACGTGCAATTCGAGGCGAACACCTTCAACGGGGTGAACACCTATGTGGCCAATCCCCTGATGATTCAGTATAATCAGAACAGCGTCAGCAATAACTGGACCCTGCCGGCCATCAATGGGCTGCCCTTCCAGGGCTGGGCGCGTTCGGTTCAGTCCGTGATCAACGAGACCGCGCTGATCAACGGCACCGGTCAGAGGGTGGATGCCGCACCTCATGTCCAGGTCGAGATCGGCTCGACCCGGCGCCAGATCCGGCTGAGCTGGGCGCAGCAGGTGCGCGGGCGGGTCTGCATCTATGCACGGATGGACCGTCCGCAATAGAGCCCGCCGCATGATGCGTTGACAAGCCGCGCGCCCCTTTCGATGCTGCACGCGTCGCGCATGGGGGACAGGATGCGCTATCGGCCCGCATTTCTTGATCTTTCGCCCGGCCTGAAGGACCTTCAGGCCGGGCTGACCGTTGCCATCGTGGCGCTACCCCTGTCGCTGGCCATTGCCATCGCCAGCGGCGTGCCGCCCGACCGGGGGCTTGTCACCGCCATTGTCGGCGGCTTTCTGGTCAGCGCGCTTGGTGGCACGCGCCACCAGATCGGAGGACCGGCGGGCGCCTTCATCGTGCTGGTCTCGGCCTGCGTCTCGGCCATCGGGATCGAGGGGCTGATCCTGGCGACCTGCCTCTCGGGGATCATGCTGGCGGTGCTTGGCGCGCTGAGGCTTGGCGGCGCGATCCGCTTCGTGCCCTATCCGGTGATTCTGGGCTTCACGGCGGGGATCGCGGTCATCATCGCGGCCAGCCAGCTGGGCGATCTGCTGGGCATCCGGGGCGCGGGGCATGGCGGGCTGCCGCAGATGCTGGCGGGCCTTTGGGCCGCGCGAGCGCAGTTCCAGCCGGGCGCGCTGGCGCTGGCGGTGCTGACGGTCGGCACGATCTGGGCCGCGCAGCGTTTCGTGCCCCGGCTGCCGTCGCTGCTGATGGGCGTGGGCGCCGCGACCCTGGCCGCGCAATTCATCCCGGCCGAGACCATCCTCGACCGCTTCGGCGTTCTGCCCGCGGGCCTGCCGCTGCCGCAACTGCCGCAGATCACCCTTGATGCCGTCATGGCCGCCTTGCCCTTTGCCATCGGCTTCGCGCTGCTGGGCGCCATCGAATCGCTGCTGTCGGCGATGGTGGCCGATCAGATGTCGGGCAGTCGGATGCGGCCCAATGACGAATTGCTGGGGCAGGGGCTGGCCAATTTCGGGGCGGGGCTGTTCGGCGGCTTCTGCACGACCGGCACCATCGCCCGCACCGCGACCAATGTGAAGGCGGGCAGTCGCGGCCCCTTGTCAGGCATGATCCATGCGGGGTTGCTTCTGGTCTTTCTTATCTTCGCAGGGCCGCTGATGGGGGCGATCCCGCTGGCGGGGCTGGCGGGTTTGCTGATGGTCGTCAGCTGGAAGATGATCGAATGGCACGCGATCCGCGCCCTTCTCCGCATCGACCGGGCCGAGGCCGGCGTGGCGGGCCTGACCTTCCTGACGGTCATCCTGGGCGATCTGGTCACCGGGATCATCACGGGAACGGCGCTGTCGGGGCTGCTGTTCATCGCGCGCATGGCGCAGGACGGCGATGCCAGCCCGGTGCCGCAACCGCCCGATCAGGCCCGCGAGGGCGAGATGATCCTGCGCCTGTCGGGGCCGCTTTTCTTCGCCTCGGTCGCCCGGATCGAGCGGGTTCTGGACCGCATCCCGGAACAGCCGCGCCTGCTGATGCTGGACCTGTCCGGCGTCAGCCTGTTCGACCAGAGCGGCGCGCAGATGCTGGCCGAATTGTCGCGCAGGGTCGCCCGACGCGGGGGCCATGTGGCCGCGATCGGGGTGCTGCCGCAGCTGCGCGGCCTTCTGCCGCCCGACCTGCCCCATGCGGAGGACCTGACCGAGGCTCGACGCCTCGCGCGGTTGTGAACAATTTACCAAAGCCAGCGCTTTTCGGTCAATTTATTTACAAAAAAATCGTTAAAAGAAAAGGGCTTAACTTTAAGACCTGTTTGTGATTAACATATCCCTCGATAGCGGCTGGCGCGGCGTGCTGATCTTGGATCGCACCGCACCGGCCCGTGGCAGCGCTATGAGGAGGGGATGTCATGAGCTCTGAAATCGTGTCGAAACACGCAATTCCGCAGGGGTTCGACGATGCCCATGTCGGCCCGGCGGATTATGCCCGTCTCTATGCCGAATCGATCAACGACCCCGAGGCGTTCTGGGGCCGCGAGGGCAAGCGGCTGGACTGGATGACCCCCTATACCAAGGTGAAGAACACCGATTTCACCCTGGGTCAGGTCAGCATCAAGTGGTTCGAGGACGGCGTGCTGAACGCCAGCGTGAACTGCATCGACCGCCATCTGGCCAACCGCGCCGACCAGACCGCGATCATCTTCGAGCCCGATGATCCCAAGACGCCCGCCCAGCACATCACCTATGCCCAGCTGTCCGAAAGCGTGAACCGCTTCGCCAATGTCCTGCTGAGCCAGGGCGTGATGCGCGGCGACCGCGTGGTGATCTATCTGCCGATGATCCCCGAGGCCGCCTATGCGATGCTGGCCTGCGCGCGGATCGGCGCGATCCATTCCATCGTCTTCGCGGGCTTCTCGCCCGACGCGCTGGCCAACCGCATCAACGATTGCGGCGCCAAGGTCGTGATCACCGCCGACACCGCGCCGCGCGGTGGCCGCCGCACCGCGCTGAAGTCGAACACCGACGCGGCGCTGCTGCATTGCTCGGACAAGGTGCGCTGCCTCGTCGTCAAGCACACGGGCGACCAGACCACCTGGGTCGAGGGCCGCGACATCGACGTCAAGGAACAGATGAAGCATGTCAGCCCCGACTGCCCGCCGCGGCCGATGGGGGCCGAGGATCCGCTGTTCATCCTCTACACCTCGGGTTCGACCGGCAAGCCGAAGGGCGTCGTCCACACCACCGGCGGTTATCTCTGCTATGCCGCGATGACCCATCAGATGGTCTTCGACTACAAGGAAGGCGATGTCTTCTGGTGCACCGCCGATGTGGGCTGGGTCACGGGTCACAGCTACATCATCTACGGCCCGCTTGCGAATGGCGCGACCACGCTGATGTTCGAGGGCGTGCCCACCTGGCCTGATGCCGGCCGCTTCTGGGAGGTCTGCGCCAAGCACAAGGTCACGCAGTTCTACACCGCCCCCACCGCGATCCGTTCGCTGATGGCCAAGGGGACCGAGCCGGTCGAGGCGCATGACCTCTCCAGCCTGCGGATTCTCGGCACGGTCGGCGAGCCGATCAACCCCGAGGCCTGGAACTGGTACAACGACAATGTCGGCAAGGGCCGCTGCCCGATCGTGGACACCTGGTGGCAGACCGAGACCGGCGGCCACCTGATCACGCCCTTGCCCGGCGCGGTGGAAACCAAGCCCGGCTCGGCCACCCTGCCGTTCTTCGGCGTCAAGCCGGTCGTGCTGGACCCGTCCACCGCCGAGGTGCAGGACGGCAACGGGGTCGAGGGTGTGCTCTGCATCGGCGACAGCTGGCCCGGCCAGATGCGCACGCTCTGGGGCGATCATGCCCGCTTCGAAGAGGCTTATTTCCAGCAATATCCGGGCTATTACTTCACCGGGGACGGCTGCCGCCGCGACGAGGACGGCTATTACTGGATCACCGGCCGGGTCGATGACGTGATCAACGTCTCGGGTCACCGGATGGGCACCGCCGAGGTCGAAAGCGCCCTCGTCGCGCATGAAAAGGTCGCCGAGGCCGCCGTGGTCGGCTATCCGCATGCCGTCAAGGGGCAGGGCATCTACGCCTATGTCACCCTGATGAACGGCGTCGAGCCGACCGAGGAACTGCGCGCCGAGCTTGAGAAATGGGTCCGCACCGAAATCGGCCCCATCGCCAAGCCGGACCTGATCCAATGGGCGCCCGGCATGCCCAAGACCCGCTCGGGCAAGATCATGCGCCGCATCCTGCGCAAGATCGCCGAGAACGATTACGGCTCGCTTGGCGACATCTCGACGCTGGCCGAGCCCGAGGTCGTCGACGACCTCATCGCTAACCGCATGAATCGCGGCTGACATAAAGGGCCGGGCGCGACCAGCGCCCGGCCCGTCGCGCGACGGGCCACCGCCAGCCCATCGCGCGGGACTGCCAGAGCGGACAAGCAACATGTCTGAACAGGGGAGGGACCGAAGGACATGAGTGACAGAACATCTTCAAATGCCTATTGGCAGGCGAACCTCAGGATCATCTATATCTGCATCGCCATCTGGGCCGTCGTGTCCTATGGCTTCGCGATCCTGCTTCGCCCCCTGCTGGCCTCGATCCCGATCGGTGGCACCGATCTGGGGTTCTGGTTCGCGCAGCAGGGATCGATCCTCATCTATATCGTGCTGATCTTCTGGTACACGGCACGGATGAACAAGCTCGACGCCGAGCACGGCGTGGACGAGTGAGGGACCAAGGCACATGACTCAGTTCACTCTCAACCTCATCGTGATCGGCATGAGCTTCGCGCTCTATATCGGGATCGCGATCTGGGCCCGCGCGGGCTCCACCGCCGAGTTCTACGCCGCCAACCGCGGCGTCGGCCCCGTCACCAATGGCATGGCCACCGCGGCCGACTGGATGTCGGCGGCCTCGTTCATCTCGATGGCCGGTCTGATCGCCTTCACGGGCTATGACAACTCGACCTTCCTGATGGGCTGGACCGGCGGCTACGTTCTGCTGGCGCTGCTTCTGGCGCCCTATCTGCGGAAATTCGGCAAGTTCACCGTGCCGGAATTCATCGGCGACCGCTTCTATTCGTCCAGCGCCCGCATCATCGGCGTGATCTGTCTGCTGATCATCTCGATCACCTATGTGATCGGCCAGATGACCGGCGTGGCCGTGACCTTCGCGCGCTACCTGGAAGTGTCGAACTCGACCGGTCTGTGGATCGGCGCGGCGCTGGTCTTCATGTATGCGGTTCTCGGCGGCATGAAGGGCATCACCTACACGCAGGTGGCGCAGTACATCGTGCTGATCACCGCCTACACGATCCCCGCGATCTTCATCTCGCTGTCGCTGACCGGCAACTTCCTGCCGCCGCTTGGCCTGTTCAGCACGCATGACGCTTCGGGGATGGCCTTCCTGGCCAAGCTGGACCAGCTGGTCACCGATCTGGGCTTCCGCAGCTATACCGGGCACCACCGTTCGACCCTCGACATGGTGCTGTTCACGCTGGCGCTGATGATCGGCACCGCGGGCCTGCCGCATGTCATCATCCGCTTCTTCACCGTGCCGAAAGTGTCCGACGCCCGCAAATCCGCAGGCTGGGCGCTGGTCTTCATCGCGCTGCTCTACACCGTCGCTCCGGCGGTCGGCTCGATGGCCCGCTTCAACCTGACCTCGACCATGTGGCCGGGCGCCACCTCGGGCGAGACCTTCAGCCAGCCGGCCGTCTCGCTCGATGCGATCGCGACCTCGCCCGAACTGCAATGGATGCGGAACTGGCAGGTCACGGGTCTTCTGAACTGGGAAGACAAGAACGGCGACGGCATGATCCAGTACTACAACGAAGCCGGTGCCGCCAATGAACCCCTCGCCTCGGTCATCGCCGAGCAGGGCCTGGTCGGCAACGAACTGACCACCGTCAACAACGACATCATGGTTCTGGCCAACCCGGAAATCGCCAACCTGCCGGGCTGGGTCGTCGCCATCGTGGCGGCGGGCGGTCTGGCTGCGGCGCTGTCGACGGCGGCGGGTCTGCTGCTGGCGATCTCGGGCGCGGTGTCGCATGACCTGATCAAGGGCACGCTTGCCCCGAACATCAGCGAAAAGACCGAGCTTCTGGTGGCCCGCATCTCGATGGCCTTCTCGATCCTGGTCGCGACGCTGTTGGGTCTGAACCCGCCGGGCTTTGCGGCGCAGACGGTGGCGCTGGCCTTCGGTCTGGCGGCCAGCTCGATCTTCCCGGTCCTGATGATGGGCATCTTCGTGAAGCGCATCAACAAGCACGGCGCGATCTGGGGCATGATCGCGGGCATGGCGACGACGATCGTCTACATCTTCGTCTACAAGGGCTGGTTCTTCATCGCCGGCACCAACATGCTGCCCGACACCCCCGACGCCTGGCTGTTCGGCATCTCGCCGGCCTCCTTCGGTGTGATCGGCGCGCTGATCAACTTCATCGTCGCCTTCCTCGTCTCGAACATGACCGAGGAAACCCCGGCCGAAGTGCAGGAACTGGTCGAATCGATCCGTATCCCGCGCGGCGCCGGTGCGGCGGTCTCGCACTGATCCCGACATCGCCGCGTCCCTTCGGGGGCGCGGCATCCCGCACTCTGTCAGCAGGTGACCCGGCCGATGCCCGATATCGCAGATTTCATCGCCACGGTTCACCCCTATGACGCCCTGCCTCGGGACGAGCTGGCGCGTGTCGCCGGTTCCTTCAGCCGCAGGGATTTCACGGCCGGAACCGTGATCTACCAGCATGGCGAGCCCCTTTCGGGCCTGTATCTGATCCGGCACGGCAAGGTCTCGGTGACGGATCGCAACGGCGACAGCGTCTCGCAGCTGGGGCCGCGCAATTCCTTCGGAGAACGCGGCCTTCTGCGCGACGGCGTGGCCGTGACCAGTGCCACCGCCGAGACAGACTGCACCGTGCTGCTGCTGCCCCGGGCCGAATTGCGGCGCCTGATCGCGGAACACCGGGCGGTGGCGCGGTTCTTTGACCGCGGGCGTGGCGCGGTCGATCGCGGCGCCGAGGTGGCGACGCTGAAGGTGGGCGAGCTGATGTCCGCCCGCGCCCTGTCCTGCACCCCCGACACACCGATCATCGAGGCCGCCCGGCTGATGCGCGACGCCCATGCCTCGAGCCTCGGGATCTGCGAGGGGGGGCGTCTGGTCGGGCTGGTCACGATCCGCGACATGTCGAACCGCGTGGTCGCCGAAGGCCGCGACATGCGCCATCCTGTCCGCGAGGTGATGACCGAGGGGCCTGTGACCCTGGCGCCGACCGCGCTTGGCTATGACGTGCTGAACATCATGCTGGAGCGCCGCATCAGCCACCTGCCCGTGGTCGAGGATGGCCGCTTTCTGGGCATGATCAGCCAGACCGACCTGACGCGGGTGCAGGCGATCTCGGCGGCGGCGCTGATCCGCGAGGTGGCGGGTGCCGAGGCGGTCAGCCAGATGGCCCGCGTGACGGCCCGCATTCCCGAATTGCTGCTGCAACTGGTCAACGCCCATCAGCGCCACGAGATCATCACCCGGATGATCACCGACATCGCCGACGCGGTGACGCGCCGCCTGATCGCGCTGGCCGAGGCGCGGCTGGG
This sequence comes from Paracoccus sp. NSM, assembly GCF_052379855.1. Taxonomy (NCBI): domain Bacteria; kingdom Pseudomonadati; phylum Pseudomonadota; class Alphaproteobacteria; order Rhodobacterales; family Paracoccaceae; genus Paracoccus; species Paracoccus sp. NSM. Next base: position 49,084 of record NZ_JBQTCG010000012.1, read on the forward strand.
GCCCGCGCCCGCCGCCTGGTGCTGGGCGGCCTGCGGCAGTCAGGGGCGGCAGGAACAGACCGGCGTCAGCGACCAGGACAATTGCCTGATTCTCGCGCCGGGCGCCGATCCCGCCCATCCGTGGTTTCGTGACATGGCCCGCATGGTCAGCGAGGGTCTGGATGCCTGCGGCTACATGTTCTGCCCCGGCGACATGATGGCGACCAATCCGCGCTGGTGTCAGCCGCTGGAGGTCTGGCAGGGCTATTTCAGCGACTGGATCGCCCATCCCTCGCCCGAGGCGCAGATGCTGTCCTCGGTCATGTTCGACCTGCGCGCGATTGCGGGCACCGAGACGCTGCTGTCTGAATTGCAGGCGGGCACGCTGGACATGGCGGCGCGCAATTCGATCTTTGTCGCGCATATGGTGTCGAACTCGCTCAAGCACCGGCCGCCGCTCGGGCTGATCGGGGGCTTTGCGACGATCCGCTCGGGCGAGCATCGCCACCATATCGACATGAAGCATAACGGCGTCGTGCCGGTCGCCGATCTGGCGCGGGTCTATGCGCTGCAGGGGCGGATCGCCGCCGTGAACACCCGCGCCCGGCTGGAGGATGCCGAAACGCGCGGCATCGTATCCGCCTCGGGGGGGCGGGATCTTGTCGCAGCCTATGACATGATCCAGACCGTCAGGCTGGAGAACCAGGCGCAATTGATCAAGGCCGGGCGCAAGCCCGACAATTACCTGTCGCCCGCGGATCTTCCGGACTTTCAGCGCAGCCATCTGCGCGACGCCTTCGTGGTGGTCCGGTCGATGCAGTCGGCGGTGGGACACGGAAAGGGAATGCTGGGATGACCGGGATCGGGGCTGATATTCTGGGCGTGATCGCCGTGGGCATCGGGATGGCGGCGGTGCTTTATGCGGGGCTTCACGCCGCCCGCAAGGCCGGGCTGAAGCCCGCGCCCTGGCTGATGCCCGCCGGGATCGGCGCTGCGATGGTGCTGTATTCGGTCTGGAACGATTACGCCTGGCTGCCGCGCGCGGTGGATCGCCTGCCCGCCGGAACGCATGTGCTGATGGTCGGCGAGGCGACCCAGATCTGGGCGCCCTGGACCTATCTGGTGCCGGTCGGCGTGCGGTTTGCCGCCCTCGACCCTTCGACCGTGACCGAGGGCGAGGATGGCCAGCGCCGCGCCCAGATCATGCTGTTCGAGCGTCGCGGCCAGACCGTGATCGTGCCGCAGGAATTCGATTGCGCGGGTGGTCTGATCCGCCCTGCGCGCGGCGACTGGGCGCCTGCGCCCGGCGACGATCCGGCATTTGCCGCGGTCTGCGGCGGTCAGGGGGGGTGATGGCCGATATTCTGGTGATCGAAGACGAGGACAACATCGCCGTGGCGCTGGACTTCCTGCTGACGCGGGACGGCCACAGCCATGCGCGGATGGCGACCGGGGCGGGCGCGGTAGCACGCATCCGCGAAACCCATCCCGACCTGGTGCTGCTGGACGTGATGCTGCCCGACGTGTCCGGCTATCAGATCGTGCAGGATGTCCGCGCCGATCCGGCGCTGGCCGATGTGCGGGTGCTGATGATGACGGCGCGCGGCTCGGTCGTCGAGCGGCGCAAGGGCATGGCGCTTGGCGCCGACGGCTTCATCGCCAAACCCTTCGAACTGGCCGAGCTGCGGTCCGAGATGGCGCGGCTGCTCGACAAGCCATGCTAGGCGGTCTGTCGCTGCGGCTGCGGGTCCTGTTGATGTTCGCGGGGCTTGCAGCGGGGGCCATGGCGCTGCTGGCGGCGGCGCTGTGGCTGGCCTATGCGCGGATGGCGGCGCAGGGCGTGGCGCAGGCGCAGATGCTGGACGGGCTGATCCAGGGGGGTCTGGTCGCGGGCTTCGGGATGCTGGGGGGCATCACCGGGCTGTGGTATCTCTTTGACCGCAACATGGCCCGCCCGATCGAGACGCTGGCAGGGGGGTTGCGGACCGGGCAGGCACCCGATCTGGCCGAGGCGCGCTATCTGGCCGATCTGGGCCCCGCCGCACGCGAGGCCGCAATGGCGCGGGCGGCCTCGGCCGAGGCACTGGCCGAGGCGATCCAGGACCACGCCGCCGATCTGGCGCGGGAAAAGGCGGCGCTGGAATCCATCCTCGCCGATTTCGGCGCGGGCGCGGTCATCACCGACCGTCAGGGGAGGGTGCTGTTCTACAACGCCTCGGCCGCGCGGCTTTTGCCGGGGCTGGCGCTGGATCGGCCGCTGGACCGCCATCTGCGCCGCGGCGCGCTGGATGCGGCCGAGGCGCGGCTGGGTTCGGGCGCGGCGGCGACCGACCTCATCTGCCTGACCGCCGAGGGGTCTCGCCTGTCGGGCCGGATGCGCCGGGTCGATGACGGCACATTGCTGATCCTGCGCGACCGCCCGGCCGAGCGCCCCGCGCCGCGCGGCACGCTGGAGACGCTGCGCCGCCATGCCGCCACGCTGGTGCCGATGCTGGACGCGCTGGACGGGCCGATCCCGCCCGAACTGGCCCGTGCAATCCGGGACGAGGGGCAGGGGCTGGCCCTTGCCACCCGCCAGCTGTCCGACATTCTGGCGGGCGATGCACCGGGCGGCGTCGCCGGGCTGGACGAGCTGGGGTCCGGCATCGCGCTCATGCCCGATCTGCCGCGCCTGCGCTTTCAGGCCGAGGCGGGGCCGGTCAACGCGCTTCTGCGTGACCTCGACGCGCGGCTGCGCGGAATGGGCCTCACGCCCAGCCTTGGCGTGCAACCCGCCGAGGCCGGAGAGGCGGGGCTGATCCTTGAATGGCAGGGCGCGCCCCTTGGCATGGACATGCTGGAAGGCTGGCTGGCCGAGGCGCCCGATCAGGGCCAGCCCGACCTGTCGGGGGCCGAGATCCTGGCCAGTCACGGCACCGGCATCTGGCCCGAAAGCGACAAGGGCTTGGCACGGCTGGTCCTGCCCTTGCGGTTGGCGGTCTGGCGTGACGAAGGTTCGGGCGTGACCTATGATTTCGCGCTGGCGACGCGTGGCGTGGCCTCCAGCAGACTTGCCGACCTGACCTGCGTGGTCTTCGACACCGAAACCACCGGGCTGACCGACAATGACCGCATCGTGCAGATCGCGGGGCTGCGGATCGCGCGCGGCCGCCTGACCGGCGAGCGGTTCGAGACGCTGGTTCATCCGGGCCGGCCGATTCCGCCCGCCTCGACCGCGATCCACGGCATCACCGACGAGATGGTCGCCGACGCCCCCGACATGAGCGCCGCGCTGACCGCGTTCCACCACTTCGCCGAAGGCGCGGTGCTGATCGCGCATAACGCGCCCTTCGACATGGGCTTCCTGCGCCGGGCCGCGCCCGAGACGGGGGCGCATTTCGACAATCGCGTGCTGGATACGGTGCTGCTGTCGGCGATGGTCTGGGGGCAATCGGCGACGCATTCGCTGGACGCGCTGACCGAACGGCTGGGCATCACCATCCCGCCCGAGGATCGCCACACCGCGATGGGCGACACGATCGCCACGGCCGAAGCCTTCCTGCGCCTGATCCCCGCGCTGGAGGCCAAGGGGATCGAGCGTTTCGAAGAGGCCGTGGCCGAGGCGCGCCGCCATCGCCGCCTGATCGGGGATGCCAACCATCCGGCATCGGTTGGGGCGACTGCCTGAAGGTCAGGCCGTCTGCTGCGGCAGCGCCTGATGCATGGCGCGGAAATTCTCCCACGCCTCGTTCAGGCGGCGGGTGCGGGCCTCGGCCAGCCGGATCGCCTCGGGCGGCAGGCCGCGCGCGATGGCGCGGTCGGGATGGGCCTCGATGATGAGCTGGCGCCAACGCTTGCGCGCCTCGGGCAGGGGTGTGTCGATGGCGATGCCCAGAACCTCGCAGGGGGGGCAACCGGCCTGCGGGTCGTGGCGGGCGCGGATCTCGGCCAGACGCTGCGCGGGAATGGCGAAGATGCGCGCGACCTCGTCCAGAAAGACGATCTCGGCCTGATGCAGCGCGCCATCGGCGACGGCGATGATGAACAGGCCTTCGATCACATCCTCAAGCACGGGATCGCCGGGTGCGAACATCGCGGCCATCTTGCGCGCCCAGGCGTCGAAGCCCGCCACATCCTGCCGCGCCAGATCAAAGACGCGGGCGGCGTTCTTTTCCTCGGAGCGCGGGATGATGAAGACGCGCCGGAAGGCCGCGACCTCGGACCGCGCGACGGTGCCGTCGGCCTTGGCCAGCTTGGCGCCAAGCGCGATCACCGCGATGGTGAACGCGACCGAGCGTTCACGCGGCGTCGCGGGACGGCTGGTCCAGAGAAACGCGACCACGCGATCCGCGATCCGCTGCCAGAAGCTGCGGGGCGCGGGAAGATCGGGGCAGGGACCATTGCAGGTCAGAGGGTTGTCGCAACATTCCATGCGTCGATGTTAGCGCCCCTTGCCGCGCAGCGATAGGGGCGCAATGTCGCCGCGCCGGCCCCTGCGTCAAGTCGCCGGGAACAGGTCCTTGCCCATCAGCACAAGGTCATGGAACTGCCCGAATTTCCAGCCCGCCGCCGGGATGCGGCCCCATTCGCGGTAGCCCGCCGCCGCGTGAAAGGCCAGCGAGCCCGCATTCGAGCCGGTGATGCCCCCGATCATCAGGCGGTGGCCCGCCGCGCGGGCGTGATCCTCGACCGCAGTCAGCAGGGTGCGGCCGAGGCCCTTGCCGCGCGCCTCGGGGGCCAGATGGATCGTGTGCTCCATGCTGCGCGCATAGCCCGCGCCGCCCCGGAACTGGCCATAGGTGGCGAAACCGATGACCCGCCCGGCATCCTCGGCCAGAAGAAAGGCGTGACCGGTGCTGGCGCGGTCGGCGATGATCGCGGCGATCTCGGCCTCGCTGCGTTCGGTCGGCCAGAAGGTGATCGCGGTGTCGCGGATGATCGGGTTCCAGATCGCCCCGACCGCGCCTGCGTCATCGGGGCGGGCGGCGCGCAGCATCATCCGCGATGGGCGCCTTCGGCCAGGGCCGCGACGAAGCCGAGGATTTCGGGCACGGGCCGCCCCTCGCCGATCTGCTTGACGATGGCGCTGCCCACGACGCAGCCATCGGCCACCGAGGCGATGGCCTGCGCCGCATCCGGCGTCGAGATGCCGAAGCCCACGACCACGGGCAGCCCGGCGGCGGCGCGGATGCGGGCGACCTCGGGGGCGACCTCGGCGGCATTGGCGGCCGGTCCGCCGGTGATGCCCGTGACGCTGACGTAATAGACGAAGCCCGATGTGTTGCGGACGACGGCAGGCAGGCGGCGGTCATCGGTCGTGGGCGTCGCCAGCCGGATGAAGTTCAGCCCCGCGCGCGATGCGGGCAGGCACAGTTCGTCATCCTCTTCGGGGGGCAGGTCCACGACGATGAGGCCGTCGATCCCGGCCTCGACCGCCTCGGCCAGAAAGCCCTCGACCCCGCCGGGGCGGGCATAGATCGGGTTGTAATAGCCCATCAGCACGATGGGCGTCGTGTCGTCGTCCTTGCGGAAGGCGCGCACCATGTCCAGCGTGCGCGAGACGCTGCCGCCCGCCGCCAGCGCCCGCTGACCCGCCGCCTGGATCGTGGGACCGTCGGCCATCGGATCGGTGAAGGGCATACCCAGTTCGATGATATCCACACCCGCGCCGGGCAGGCCGCGCATGATCTCGAGCGCCGTGTCCTGATCGGGGTCGGTCGCCATCATGTAGGCGACGAACGCTTTTTTCCCCTGCGCTTTCAACGTCTCGAAACGCGTGTCGATTCTGGTCATCACCGCCCCCGTCTGGCCTTTGCGCCAGCACTAGCCGCCTTGGCCGCGCAGCGCAATGCGCGCAGGCTGGACTTGCCTGCGCGGGCCGCGTAACAGACCCGCGGATTTCAGGCTTTGGAAAAGGGGCGCGCAGATGGGCTTTCGCATGGGGATCGTCGGGCTGCCGAATGTGGGCAAGTCCACTTTGTTCAACGCGCTGACGCGCACCGCCGCCGCGCAGGCCGCGAACTTCCCCTTTTGCACCATCGAGCCCAATGTGGGCGAGGTCGCCGTCCCCGATCCGCGTCTGGACAAGCTGGCCGCCATCGCCGCCAGCAAGCAGATCATCCCGACGCGCATCACCTTTGTCGATATCGCGGGCCTGGTGAAGGGCGCCAGCAAGGGCGAGGGGCTGGGCAACCAGTTCCTGGCCAATATCCGCGAGGTTGACGCCATCGCCCATGTGCTGCGCTGCTTCGAGGATGGCGACATCACCCATGTCGAGGGTCGCGTGGACGCGCTGGCCGATGCCGAGGTGATCGAGACCGAGCTGATGATCGCCGACATGGAATCGATCGAGCGCCGTCTGGCGAACCTCGCGCGCAAACTGAAGGGCGGCGACAAGGATGCCGCCCAGCAGGAGGTCTTGCTGAAACGCGCGCTGGCCGCGCTGGAGGATGGCCGCCCCGCCCGCACCGTCGAGGTGGCCGAGGATGACCGCAAGGCTTGGAACATGCTGCAATTGCTGACCTCGAAGCCGGTGCTCTACGTCTGCAACGTCGCCGAAAGCGACGCCGCAGAAGGCAATGCCATGTCCGAAAAGGTCCGCGAGATGGCCGAGGCGCAGGGTGCGGGCCATGTCGTCATTTCCGCCCGGATCGAGGAAGAGATCAGCCAGCTCGACACCGAAGAGGCGCAGATGTTCCTGGCCGAGATGGGCTTGGACGAGGCGGGTCTGGACCGTCTGATCCGCGCGGGCTACGGCCTGCTGGGGCTTCAGACCTATTTCACCGTCGGCCCCAAGGAGGCTCGCGCCTGGACCATCACCCGCGGCACGCTGGCCCCGCAGGCGGCGGGCGTGATCCACGGCGATTTCGAACGCGGCTTCATCCGGGCCGAGACCATCGCCTATGAGGATTACGTCGCCGGCAATGGCGAGGCCGGCGCCCGCGAGGCCGGCAAGCTGCGCGTCGAGGGCAAAAGCTACGAGGTCAAGGACGGCGACGTCCTGCACTTCCTCTTCAACGCCTGATTCTCCGATTCGCGGACCCCGAATCGAGTGCGGCGGCGGCGCCATTCGCGCCGCCTTTTGCATGTGCAAATCAACGCGATTTCGGGCCTTCACAGGCCCGTCACGCGGCTGTCACCCACCGATTACACTGCGAAAATAGAAAAAGGCCGCAGCCTTTTGTCGCTGCGGCCCCTTGCGCAGTTTTCCTGCACAGGCTCCCTGCCGGACTGGCCGGTCATCATTGGTCGCAACGCTAATCGTGCCACGCCTTCACGTCAACATCCGATAGAGCCGTCCGGCGGTCGTGACGGGTGGTCGTGACAGGTCTCGGCCCCGCGATGGAAAAAGGCCGCGCCCGAAGGCGCGGCAGTCCAACAGGGAGGAAGGTTCGAGGCACGGCACGCGACCCCGAACGACTCAACCATGACATGAAAAAGTTAATCTTGTCTTGCCTTGTCGCGCGTTGCGTGCAGGCTTGCGGAAATTTGCTGTTGAATGGTGTGGTGATGCGGTCAGTGCTGGATCTTGAGGCAGGCAGCATTTTTGTGGGCGGCTGCGGCCACGATCGCGGAACCCCCGAGGCGCTGCTGCTGCGGCAGGCGAACCGCCACGGGCTGATCGCGGGCGCGACGGGCACTGGCAAGACGGTGACCTTGCAGACCTTGGCGGAAAGCCTGTCCCTGGCGGGCGTGCCGGTCTTTCTGGCCGATGTGAAGGGCGATCTGGGCGGCATGTCGCATCCCGGTGATCCGGCGGGCAAGCTGCACGGCGCCTTTGCCGCGCGGGCCGAACAGATCGGCATGGCGCTGGATTACCAGCCGATGCCGGTCGTCTTCTGGGATGTCTGGGGCGAAAGCGGCCATCCGGTCCGGACCACCCCGGCCGAGATGGGGCCGCTGCTTCTGTCCCGGCTTCTGGGCCTGACTTCGGTGCAGGAAGGGGTGCTGAACATCGCCTTTCGCGTGGCCGACGAAGAAGGGCTGCCGCTGCTGGATCTGAAGGATCTGCAGGCGATGCTGCTCTGGGTGGGGCAGAACGCCTCGGACCTGTCGCTGCGTTACGGCAATGTCAGCGCCGCCAGCGTGGGCGCGATCCAGCGCGCGCTTCTGGTGCTGGAGGGCGAGGGCGGCGACCGGCTGTTCGGGGAACCGGCGTTGGCGTTGTCGGACCTGATGCGCTGCGATGCGTCGGGACGGGGGGTCGTGAACATCCTCTCGGCCGAGCGGCTGATGAACGCGCCGCGTCTTTATGCGACCTTCCTGCTGTGGCTTCTGTCCGAGCTTTTCGAGCAGCTGCCCGAGATCGGCGATCCGGACAAGCCTCGCATGGCCTTCTTCTTCGACGAGGCGCATCTGCTGTTCAGCGACGCGCCCAAGGCGCTGATCGACAAGGTCGAGCGTGTCGCCCGGCTGATCCGGTCCAAGGGCGTCAGCGTCTGGTTCATCAGCCAAAGCCCGACCGACATTCCCGACCCGGTCCTGTCGCAGCTTGGCAATCGCGTCCAGCACGCCCTGCGCGCCTTTACCGCGCGCGACCAGAAGGCCCTGCGCGACGCGGCGCAGAACTACCGCCCGAACCCAGAATTCGACATCGCCGAGGCGATCCAGCAGGTCGGCACCGGCGAGGCCGTCACCTCGTTCCTTCAGGCCAAGGGCCAGCCCGGCATCGCGCAGCGCACGCTGATCCGCCCGCCGCTGAGCCGTCTCGGGCCGATCTCGGCCCAGGAGCGCGCCGCGCTGATGGCGCAATCGGGGATGGGACCGCGCTATGATCGCGGCATCGACCGCGATTCCGCGCACGAGATTCTGGCCCGCCGCACCGCCGAGGCGGCAGCGGCCGCGGCCGAAGCCGCGCGCGATGGGGCAGAGGATACCGGGTCCGAGTTCCGACAGGCGCGGCGTTATCAGCCGGGGTCCGCGAAACCGGCATCGTCGCGCAAGGCCTCGTCGCGCAGCGACAGCATCGTCGAGACCTTCGGCAAAAGCCTTGCCCGCCAGCTTGGGACCAAGGGCGGGCAGGCGCTGGTGCGCGGCATCCTGGGTTCGCTGACCCGGCGCCGCTGAGGGTTCAGGGCCAAGGGCTCAGGGCCGCGCGGCCAGCAAGGGTGCGGGCGCGGCCTCGATCGCGGCCTTCATCTCGGCGAGGATGGCGATCATCAACAGCACGTGGCGTTGCAGCGGGTAATCCGCCGCGGCGTTCAGGCGCATGTTGTTCAGCACGGCCTCTTCGGCGCGCAGCCGCGGCAGGCAGGCGCCCGGCCGGGGGCAATTATCCAGCCGCAGAAGCCGCGCCAGATCACGGTCGCGCCGCCAATGGCGTTGCCCTTCGCGGGCGGCGCGGATCAGCAGGCGCGGGCGGCGCAGCGAGGTCTCGGGGCTGCGGGCCGGAAAGGGGATGACATTGTCCGGGCGGCTGAGGGATGCGGTCATGGCGTGATCCTCGTTGATGCGACGGGATCAGCTTCACACAACCTGAACGAGTGTTGCCAAAACCTTGATCGCAGCGCGCGCCCCCGCAAGGTTTCTTTAGGGTTTGTTAGGGAATGTTGCTTCTACGTGCAGAAACGCTCCGTTAACCAAAACGGAAAAATGCAACCCAGGGTGGTTACTGCCGGACCGCTCAAGGATGACAAGGGAAGTGACATGACGATATTGACCGGTGATTTCGCACTTGGCGCCAGCGCGGCGGAGCACCGTGAGGCAAAGCAGGCGGCCCCGGCCTGCCCATCCGCGCCGGGCGACGATCTGGCGCTGGATGCACAGCTTTACCTGCGCCATGTCGAGAATGGCGAGGCGATCCGCGCCCTGGCCCGCGAGGCGGGCTGCCATGCCTCGACCATCCTGCGCCGCATCCGCCGGTTCGAGGCCCGGCGCGACGATCCGCTGGTCGATGGCGCGCTGGCCAAGGCGCCGGATGCGCCCTCGTTTGATGAAAGGCAGGCGCTTCGCATCCTGCGCCGCCTGTCCGAGGCAGGCGCGGTCATGGTCTCGGCGGCGGGGATGGAGAAGGCCATCGTCAGCCGCGACGACATCCGCACCGCCGTCCTGGACCGCGCTTTGGCCGAAGAGATGGCCCTGCGCGGCTGGGTCGTGCAATCGGGGCAGGGCGGTCGATTGTCGCGATACGTGCTGGCCCCGGCCGGGCGCGACGCGCTGCGCCGGATGCTGCGCTCGCCCCGCCAGCGCGACGCCGTGCCGGGACCAGGCTCTTTCTGCGACGCCAGCCCCGTGGAACGCCTGCCGGGGGAAAGCGCGATGGCCGAGGCCGCGGCCCCGTTCGATCACGCCGAAAGCCACCGCGTCTGGGAGGATCGAACCATCCGCGACCCCGAGGATGACAGCCGCAGGCGCGTCCGCGTCAACATCGCCGAATCCCCCCTTCTGCTGCTCGCGCGGCGGCGCGATGGTAACGGGCAGGCCTTTCTGACGCCGGGCATGGTGGCGGCCGGTGAACGTCTGCGCGAAGATTTCGAACTGGCGCAGATGGGGCCGCGCGTCACGCAGAACTGGGACGGCTTCATGACGGCGGGCATCGACGTCTCGCGGCAGGGTGGTGGCGCGCATCGCGGCGGCTCGGACAGCGCGCGCGACCGGGTGGCGCTGGCGCTGCGTGATCTGGGGCCGGGCATGGGCGACATCGTGCTGCGCGTCTGCTGTTTCCTTGAGGGGATCGAGATGACCGAGCGTCGTCTGGGCTGGTCGGCGCGGTCGGGCAAGATCGTGCTGCGCCTCGCGCTGATGCGGCTGGAACGCCATTACGCCGAGACCTATGGCAAGGGGGCGCCGCTGATCGGTTGAGCCTGCCCACCCCGCGCGATAAGCTGGCATGGCGCGCGCCCCTTTGGTCGATCAGGTCCGTTTATGAACATCACCTTGCGCCAGCTGCGCTACTTTCTCGCCTTGGCTGAACATGCCAGCTTTACCCGCGCCGCCGAGGCGATCAACGTCACCCAGCCTGCCCTGTCGATGCAGATCCGCCAGCTTGAGGACTGCATCGGCATGGCGCTGGTCGAACGGATGCCCGGCGGCGTGGTGCTGACACCGCAGGGCCGCGCGCTGGAGGCGCATGCGCGGCGGGTCATGGCGGACATGGCGGGGCTGGAACAGGCGATGCGCCAGCCGGGGCAGGGCGGTCGGCTGATGCTGGGCATGATCCCCACCGTCGCGCCCTATCTGCTGCCCGTGGCCCTGCCCCTGCTGCGTGCCCAGAACATCGGGCGCGACCTGCATCTGCGCGAGGCGCAGACCGAACGCCTGCTGGACGAACTGGCGGCGGGGCGGCTGGATGCGATCGTCGTGGCGACGCCCCCGCAAGGTGCCGGGATCGAGGCGGTGGATCTGTTCACCGACCGCTTCCTGCTGGCGGGCAGCCCCGCCCGCATCGCCGATCTGGACGCCCGCAGCATCGAGCCGCGCGATCTTGACCCCGGCCAGCTGCTGCTGCTGGACGAGGGGCATTGCCTTGGCGATCAGGCGCTGGAGGTCTGCGGCCTTGGCCGACGGTCCAGCCGTCTGGACCTTGGCGCGGCCTCGCTGGCGACCTTGTGCCGTCTGGCGGCGCAGGGGATGGGCCTGACCTTCCTGCCCGAGATCGCGCGCGCGCAGGAAATGGCCGCTGCCCCCGGCCTGACCGCGATCCGCTTTCCCGATCCGCAACCCGCGCGGCAGGTGGTGCTGATGCGTCGCGCCTCGACCCCGGCCGGAGGGTGGTTCGACGAACTGGCGGGCCTTTTGTCCGCCGCGGCCGAAGGTTTGCTGGCCGAGCCGCCCGGCTGCTGAGGGCAGCCATGCGCCCGGTGCATGGGCGCGGGTTCCGCAATTGCCAAACGGGCGCAGAGGGCCTAGATGTGAGGGAACCGCGACGGAAAGGATGACCGCCTTGCGCGACCTCAGGATCCCGGATCAGCGCCACCCGGAAAAGGCGCATCGCCCCGATCAGGCGCAGCCGAAGAAGCCCGCCTGGATCCGCGTCAAGGCGCCCACCTCCGAGGGCTACAAGCAGACCCGCGACCTCTTGCGCGAGAACCGCCTTTCCACCGTCTGCGAGGAAGCAGGCTGCCCCAATGTCGGCGAATGCTGGAGCCAGGGTCACGCCACCATGATGATCATGGGCGAGATCTGCACCCGGGGCTGCACCTTCTGCAACGTCGCCACGGGCAAGCCCAACGCGCTGGATGTGTTCGAGCCGGGTCGCGTCGCCCATGCCGTCCAGAAACTTGGGCTGAACCATGTCGTCATCACCAGCGTCGACCGCGACGATCTGGACGATGGCGGGGCAGAGCACTTCGCCCAGACGATCCGCGCGATCCGCCACCGCTCGCCCGATGCCACGATCGAGGTTCTGGTCCCCGATTTCCTGAAATCCGCGCCCGGCGCGCTGGAAACCGTGGTCGAGGCGCGGCCAGATGTCTTCAACCACAATCTGGAAACCGTGCCCGGCCTCTATCCGACCGTCCGGCCCGGCGCGCGCTATTTCCATTCGCTGCGGCTGCTGCAACGCGTCAAGGAACTGGACCCGACGATGTTCACCAAGTCGGGCATCATGGTGGGCCTGGGCGAGGATCGGCAGGGCGTGCTGCAGGTCATGGATGACATGCGTGCCGCCGATATCGACTTCATCACCATCGGCCAGTATCTTCAGCCCACGCCCAAGCATCACCGCGTGGACCGCTTCGTCACCCCCGAGGAATTCGCGGGCTACGAAAAGTCCGCTTATGGCAAGGGCTTCCTGATGGTCTCGGCCACGCCGCTGACGCGGTCGTCCTATCACGCGGGCGACGATTTCGCGCGTCTGCGCGCCGCCCGGCTGGAAAAGCTGGGCCGCGCCTGAGGGCGCAGCCCCGGCCCCATCACTCGGGCTTGCAAATCTTCGCGCGGCGATTTACGCCACGCTCAGGCCAGGGCGCCGGCAGGTCCGGGGGTATGGCGGAATGGTAGACGCAGGGCATTCAAAATGCTCCGCCGCAAGGCATGGGGGTTCGAGTCCCTCTACCCCTACCACCGCCCTGGCACTTTCTGCATCGCAGCATCTTGCATCCCACCGCCCGGGGTGAAACGATCGACGCGCCCTCCGGGGCGTTTTGACCGTGGGCAAGGGGGATATGCGGATGGGTCTCTTCGGGATCGTGCTTTCGCTTGTTCTGCTGATCGTGCTGGCCTACCGCGAGATCAACGTGCTGGTCCTGTCACCGCTGCTGGCGCTGCTGGCGGTGGCGATGGCGGGGGGAGTGCCGCTGCTGGCCAGCTATACGCAGGTCTTCATGACCGCGCTTGGCGATTACGTCATCCTGTATTTCCCGCTGTTCCTGCTGGGGGCGATCTTCGGCAAGGTCATGGCCGACAGTGGCGCGGCGCGGTCCATCGCGGAATGGATCATCGCGCGGCTGGGGGCAGGGCGGGCCATTCTGGCGGTGGTGCTGTCCTGCGGGGTGATCACCTATGGCGGCGTGTCGCTGTTCGTGGTGGCCTTCGCGGTCTATCCGATCGCCAGCGCCCTGTTCCGGCGCGCGGACATCCCCAAGCGCCTGCTGCCCGCGACCATCGCGCTTGGTGCGTTCACCTTCACCATGAGCGCCTTTCCCGGCACGCCCGCGATCCAGAATGCCATCCCGATGCCCTTCTTCGGCACCAATGTCTTTGCCGCGCCGGTGCTGGGGACGCTGGCGGGGCTGATCATGCTGGCGGGCGGCACGCTGTGGCTGAACCGGCGCGCCGCCCATGCCGCCGCGCGGGGCGAGGGCTATGGCAGCCACCCTGCCACCGCCGCCGATGCGACCCTGCCCGAGGATGCGGACCTGCCGCCCTTTGCGCGGGCCGTCCTGCCGGTCGCGGCCGTGATCGTGCTGAACGGGGTGCTGACCTGGCTGGTCTTTCCGCGGCTTGCGACCGATTATCTGGCGTTGCCGGAATATGGGCAGACGACGCTGTCGGCGGTGGCGGGGCTCTGGGCGATCATCGTCTCGCTGGTCCTGTCGATCTGTCTGGCCATCGCGCTGAACTGGCGCCGCTTTGCGGATCTACGCCACAGCGTGAACGAAGGCACGATGGGATCGTTGCAGCCGATCCTGAACACGGCCTCGGTCGTGGGCTATGGCGCGGTTATCGCCTCGCTTCCGGCTTTCCTGATGGTGCGCGACGGGGTGCTGGGCTTTTTCCCCGACAATCCGCTGGCCTCGCTGGCGGTGGCTGTGATGGTCCTGTCTGGGATCACCGGCAGCGCCTCGGGGGGCATGTCCATCGCGCTGAACACGCTTGGCGCGGAATTCGCCGCCATGGGCCAGGCGCAGGGGATCAGCATGGAGCTGATGCACCGCGTGACCGCGCTGGCCTCGGGCGGGTTCGATGCGCTGCCCCATAACGGCGCGGTCATCACGCTGCTGGCGATCACCGGCATGACCCATCGCAAGAGCTATGGCGACATCTTCGTGGTGGCGGTCGCCATCCCGGTCGTGGCGCTGATCGCCGTGATCGTGCTGGGCAGCCTGATCTAGCGATAGCCCTCGGCCTGCAATTCGAACAACTCGCGGTAGCGGCCGGGGCGCGACAGCAGCTCTGCATGGTTGCCCTGATCCTGAACCTGCCCGTTTTCCAGAACGATGATCCGGTCGGCCATCCGCACGCTGGAGAATCGGTGCGAGATCAGCAGCGCCGTGCGCCCCTGCGTCAGGTCGCGGAAGCGCTGGAAGATCTCGTATTCGGCGCGGGCATCCAGCGCGGCGGTCGGCTCGTCCAGGACCAGTAGCTGCGCGTCGCGCATATAGGCGCGGGCGATGGCCAGCTTCTGCCATTCGCCCCCCGACAGATCGAGGCCACGCGCGAAACGCTTGCCGACCATCTGGTCATAGCCCTGCGGCAGCTTAGCGATGACCTGATCTGCCAGCGCGCGTTCGGCTGCGGTGACGATGCGGGGGCGGTTGTCGCGTTCCTCGATCCGGCCGATGGCGATGTTTTCCGCAGCGGTCACCGCATAGCGGACGAAATCCTGAAAGATCACGCCAACCGTCGCGCGCAGCTGGTCCAGATCATAGTCGCGCAGATCGCGTCCATCCAGCGTTATCCGCCCCTCGTCGGGGTCGTAAAGCCGCGCCAGCAGCTTGACGATGGTGGTCTTGCCCGCGCCGTTCTCGCCCACCAGCGCGACCGTCTCGCCCGCCCGCAGGTCCAGATCCATGCCCCGGATCGCCCATGCCTCGCGGCCCGGATAGCGGAAACCCACCCCCTCGAAGCGAAAGCCCTGACGGATGGGCTGCGGCACCGGCAGGGGTTCGGCGGGCGAGGCGATGCGGGGCTTGGCGGTGAAGAAATCAAAGAGGTCGTCCAGATACATCGCCTCGCCCGCCATGCGGGAAAAGCCCGACAGTAGCCCCTCCATCAGGCCGCGCAGGCGCAGGAAGCTGCCAGACAGGAAGGTCAGATCGCCGATGGACAAGGTGCCGGTCAGCGTGCGCGCGATGATCCACAGAAAGGCCGCGTAATAGGCCAGCGTGCCAAGCGCGGTCAGCAGCGCCATAACGGAAAGCTGGCGGCGCTGGATCGCGCGGTTCTCGACATAGAAGCGTCGGGCCAGCGCCAGATAGCGGTCGCGCAGCCAGGGGCTGAGGCCGAAGATCTTGACCTCTTTCGCGGTCTCGGCGGTGGCGGCGATCATGCGCAGGTAATCGCGCTCGCGCCGGTCGGCCGCGCGGGCATGGTTCAGCGCATAGGTGCGGGCGTTGAAATGCATCTCGCCCAGAAGCGAGGGGATCAGCGCCAAGGCCAGCAGCGCGACCAGCCACGGGTTGTAGAGGATCAGCCCCACCGCGAAACTGGCGACCGTCAGCACATCCTGCATCTGCTGCATGACCTGGTTCAGCAGCGGGATGCGCCCCATCGTCTGGCGGCGGGCGCGGTCCAGCCGGTCCTGGAAACTGGCATCCTCGAACGAGGCAAGGTCAAGCCCCGCCGCATGGTCCATCAGCCGGATCGAGATGTCGATGACCAGCTTTTCCTGCAACAGCGCATCGGTGTAGTTCACCGCGCGGCCCAAAAGGTCCTGCGCCACCGCCAGCGCCAGTTCCATGGCGACCAGAACCAGCAGCGTGTCGGCCAGCCCGCTGTCCCACCAGCCCGCCAGCGTGTCCGGCCCGCCCGTCTGCGACAGGGCCACGACCTGATCGATGATCAGCTTGGCCAGCCACAGCATCGCCACCGGCACCATCGCGCGCGCCAGTCGCAGGACGATCATGGCCAGCGTCAGGGCGGGGCTGGCCTGCCAGACCATCCGCAGAAAGGGCGGGATGTTGCGCAGCGCCGCCCAACGGGCCGAGAAATCCGGTCCGTCGGGCGACTTCATCTCAGGCGACCTCGCGGGCGCGGGCGATCTCGGCCTCGGTCAGGGGGCCGGGGAAATGGCACGCCACCGCGTGATCGCCGCCCAGAAGTGCGGGCACCTCGGCCGCGCAGCGCGCCTCGGCGCGCGGGCAGCGGGTGCGGAAGACGCAGCCCGAGGGCGGGTTCATCGGCGATGGCAGATCGCCCCGCAGTGGCACGATGGTGCGCGCGGCCTCGACCGTCGGGTCGGGCACCGGCACCGCCGACAGCAGCGCCTGCGTATAGGGGTGCTGCGGGCTGCCATAAAGGTCGCTTGCAGAGGCCAGTTCCATCACCTTGCCCAGATAGAGCACCATCACGCGGTCGCTGACATGTTTCACGACCGAGAGGTCATGCGCAATGAAGATCAGCGACAGGCCCAGTTCCTTTTGCAGCCGGATCAGCAGGTTGATGACCTGCGCCTGAATGGACACATCCAGCGCGCTGACCGGCTCGTCGCAGATGACCAGCTTTGGTTCCACGATCAGGGCGCGGGCGATGCCGATGCGCTGGCACTGGCCGCCGCTGAACTCGTGGGGATAGCGGTTGATCTGGTTGGGCAGCAGGCCGACCTTTTCCATCATCGCGCGCACACGGTCGCGAATTTCGGCGCGGGGCAGGCCGGGGCGGTGCGTGACCAGCGGTTCGGCAATGATCTGGCCCACGTTCATGCGCGGGTTCAGGCTGGCCAGCGGGTCCTGAAAGACCATCTGGATGTCCTGCCTGTAGGCCATCATCTGGCGCGGGGTCAGCGCCAGCAGGTCGCGCCCGTCGATCCACTCTGCCTGTCCGGTGGCCGGGACCAGCCCGATCAGCGCGCGGGCCAGCGTGGATTTGCCGCAGCCCGATTCGCCCACGACGCCAAGCGTCTCGCCCGCGCGCAGGGTGAAATCGACGCCGTTGACGGCGCGCAGGGCGGCGGGTTTGGCCCAGGGCATTGCGCCTTCGCGGCGCAGGCTGAAGGTGACGCGCAGGTCGCGCACGTTCAGAAGATCGCTCATGGTGCTTTCTCCTCCTGGGGCGAGGGGGTGGAACCGGCCGCGCCCGCACCCGCGACCGTGCCTTTAGGCAGGGCGGGCTCAGTCAGGTCATCGCCCGGCGCGACCAGATCGGGACGGGGCTCGGCCCGCATCCGGCGTTCGCGCAGCTCATCCAGCCCGGCAAGGCAGGCGCGCGCGCGGCCTGGCGCGAAACCTTCCAGCGGCGGGTCGATCGCGGCGCAATCCGCGCGGCGATAGGGGCAGCGCGGCTCGAAGGCGCAGCCCGAGGGCGGGCGGCTCATGTTCGGGGGTTGGCCCGGAATGGCGCGCAGTTCTTCATCCAGCTGATCGACGCGCGGGATCGCGTCCAGCAGCCCCTGCGTATAGGGATGGGCCGGATCGGCAAAGATCGGCCGCACCGGTCCCGTTTCGCGGATGCGCCCGCCATACATGACCGCGACACGCTCGCATGAGCCGGCCACGACGCCCAGATCATGGGTGATCAGGATCATCGCCATGCCGAAATCGCGGCGCAGATCGGCCAGAAGCTGCATGATCTGCGCCTGCACGGTCACGTCCAGCGCGGTGGTGGGTTCGTCCGCGATCAGCAGGCGCGGACGGCACAGAAGCGCCATCGCGATCATCACCCGCTGCCGCATCCCGCCCGAGAATTCATGCGGGTAAAGGCGCACGCGCCCCTTGGCGTCGGGGATGCGGACGGCGTCCAGCATCCGCACGGCCTCGGCCACGGCGTCGCGTTTCGACATGCCCTTGTGCAGCATCAGCACCTCGGCCATCTGGTCCGAGACCCGCATATAGGGGTTGAGCGAGGTCATCGGGTCCTGAAAGATCATCGCGATCTGTTCGGCCCGGATGCGGTTGATGACCTTGGGCTGCGCGTTCAGGATGTCCTGCCCGTCAAAGCGCACGCTGCCCGAGGCGCGGCCATTGCGCGCCAGAAGCCCCATGATCGCAAAGGACAGCTGCGACTTGCCGCTGCCCGATTCGCCCACGATGCCAAGCGTCTCGCCCTGTTCCAGCGACAGGTTCACATCCTGCACCGCGCGCACGATGCCGTCATGGGTCTGAAAGCCGACCGACAGGCCGGTGATGTCCAGCAGGGCCATGTCAGCGCTCCTTCGGGTCAAGGGCGTCCCGCAGGCCGTCGCCCACGAAGAAGAAGCCGAACAGGGTGATGACGAAGAAGAACAGCGGAAAGGCCAGCTGCCACAGCGTGCCGTAATTCATCGTTCCTGCCCCTTCCGAGATCAGCGCCCCCCACGAGGTCAGGGGCTCCTGCACGCCAAGGCCGAGGAAGCTGATGAAGCTTTCGGTCAGGATCATCAGCGGCACCAGCAGCGTCGCATAGACCGCGACGACGCCCAGCAGGTTCGGGACGATATGGCGGATGATGATGCGAAAGGACGACACGCCGGTGGCGCGGGCGGCCTCGACGAATTCGCGGCTCTTCAGGCTCAGCGTCTGGCCGCGCACGATCCGGCTCATGTCCAGCCATGAGATCAGGCCGATGCCCAGAAACAGCATCGACATGGACCGGCCGAACATCACCAGAAGCAGGATCAGCACGAACATGTAGGGAATGGACATCAGGATATCGACCGCGCGCATCATGATCTGGTCAGTGCGCCCGCCGACATAGCCCGCCGTCGCGCCGTAAAGCGTGCCGACGATCACCGCGATGGCCGCGCCCACGATGCCGACCATAAGGCTGATCTGCGTGCCCTGCACGGTGCGGGCGTAAAGGTCGCGGCCCAGATTGTCGGTGCCGAAGTAATGGCCATTGGCCAGCGACGGCGCGCCCAGTTCGGCCACGCGGCCCATGACGCTGAAATCCAGCTCTTCGCCGGACCATTGGGCGAAGGCGCCGCCGAACAGCGCGAACAGCGTGACAAGGATCAGGATCGTCAGGCCCAGCATCGCGGCGCGGTTGCGGAAGAACCGCCGCCGCGCATCGGCCCAGGGGCTGCGGCCCTTCACCTCGGCCTCGACCATGCTGGCCGAGAGGGATTGCATCTTCTGTTGATCGATGACCATGGGATCAATACCTGATCTTGGGGTCGATCCATGCGTAAAGCACATCGACGAGAAGGTTGAACAGGATGGTCAGCGCCCCGATCAGGATCGTCACGCCCATCATCACGGCATAGTCCCGGTTCAGCGCGCTATCGACGAACGCCTTGCCGATCCCGCCGGTCGAGAAATAGATGTCGATCACGACCGATCCGGTGATCATCGACACGAAGACCGGCCCCAGATAGCTGATCACGGGCAGCATGGCGGGCTTGAGCGCATGGCGCAGGATCACGCGATGTTCGGGCATCCCCTTGGCGCGGGCCGTGCGGATGTGGTTCGAGCCCAGCACCTCGAGCATGGAGGACCGAGTGATCCGCGCGATGGACGCCATGTAGCTGGTCGACAGCGCGATGACCGGCATGATCCAGAACGAGGGGTCGTTGAAGCTCCACCCGCCGCCGGGCAGCAGGCGATACCACAGCGTGAAGACCAGCACCAGAAGCGGCGCCATGACGAAATTCGGCAGGACCTGCGCGCCGATCGAAATGCCGACCGCCAGGTAATCCAGCCAGGAATTGTGCCAGATCGCCGCCACGACCCCAAGCGAGACCCCCAGCACCACCGCCGCCACGAAGGACAGCGCGCCATAGGTCAGCGTCACCGGAAAGCCCGCCGCGATCAGCTCGTTCACGCTGCGGTCGGGATAGACGAAGCTGGGGCCGAAGTCGAAATGGACGACGATGTTCCAGACATAGTTCCAGATCTGCCGCCAGAGCGGGTCATTCAGGCCGTATTGCGCCTCGAGATTGGCAAGGACGGCAGGCGGCAGCGCGCGTTCGCCCGTGAAGGGGCCGCCCGGCGCAAGGCTCATCAGGACGAAGGAAAAGACGATCAGCAAAAGCAGCGTGGGGATCGCCACCGCCAGCCGTCGAAGCACGAATCCGAACATGGCGAGGATCTTTCTTGCGGGGTGAACCGGAATACCGAAAAGCCGGGGCGAAAGACCCGCCCCGGCTGATCATGACACGAAAGCGGCCTTATTCGGCGACGCGATACAGGTCCTTGGCATACCAGGTGTTCAGCAGGTTCTCGCGCGGCAGGCCGCGGATCGCCGGGTTGATCATGTCCACCTTGGCGTAGTGGTAGACCCAGGTGGCGGGAACCTCGGCGGCCAGGATCTCTTCGGCGCGGCGATAAAGCGGCGTCGTGTCCTCGGCGGTGCGGGCCTCGGCCAGGATCTCGTCGAACTCGGTATTCGTCCACTTGCCGCTGTTGTAGCCGTCGGTGCGGAACCAGTCGAGGAAGGTCGAAGCCTCGTTGTAGTCGGCGCACCAGGCATAGCGCGCGATCTCGAAATCCTGGTTCTGCAGGCGGTCGGTATGGACGGCCCATTCGACATTGTTCAGCGTGATCTCGATGCCGAGCGGGCGCCAGAATTGCTGGGCCGCGATGGCCAGCAGGCGGTGGTTCTCGTCGGTGTTGTATTGCAGCGTCAGGCGGACCGGGTTCTGCGGACCGTAGCCGGCTTCCTCCAGCAACTCGCGGGCACGCTCGACGCGGGCCTCATAGGGCATCTCGGCCATGCCGCCCTCGGGTTCGGCGAAGCCGTTGATCGCCCAATGCGTCCATGTGTAGGCCGCGCGCTGGCCGCCCTGCAGGATCTGGTCAACCATCACGTCGCGATTCAGCGACAGGGCCATGGCCTCGCGGACGCGCTGGTCCTTCAGCGCCTCGGGGCCCTTGTCGGACAGGTTGAACACATAGGCATAGGAACAGCCGTAAGGCACCGAGACCGCCTGATCGGGGAACTGCTCGGACAGGCGCGGGAACTGGCCTGCGGGGATCTGCACCCGGTCCAGCTCTCCCGCCTGATAGCGGGTCAGGGCGACGTTGTTGTCGTTCACAGTGACGCCGCGCACGGTCTCCATCACGACGTTCTCGGCGTCCCAGTATTCGGGGTTCTTCTGAAAGACGATCTCGACGCCCAGATTGTGGCTGGCCAGCGTGAAGGCGCCGTTGCCGACCAGAGTGCCGGGACGGGTCCAGTTGTCGCCATGTTCCTCGACCACGGCGCGCGGCACGGGATAGGTCGTGGCATGGGACAGCGTGTTCAGGAAATAGGGGGTGGGCGTGGTCAGCGTCACCTCAAGGGTGCGGTTGTCCAGCGCACGCACGCCCAGTTCGGCCGGCTCCATCTCGCCCGCGATGATCTGGGTCGCGTTGGCGACGTTCATCAGCTCCATGTACCAGGCATATTCGGATGCGGTGGCAGGCGTCACCACGCGCTGCCAGGCAAAGACGAAATCTTCGGCCGTGACGGGGGTGCCATCGGACCAGTTCGCCTCGCGCAGCGTGAAGGTATAGGTCAGCCCATCCTCGCTGACCTCGTGATCCTCGGCCATGCCGGGGACCATGTTGCCCTGCGCGTCTTCGGTCATCAGCCCCTCGAACAGCGAGCGCAGCGCGTCCGAGCCCTCGACATCGGTGTTCTTGGCCGGGTCCAGCGACTTGATCGCGTCCAGCAGCCAATAGGTATAGGTCTGGTTCTCGGCCAGGGTCTCGCCCTCGGCGGGCTGAACGGCAAAGGCGGGCATGGCCAGGGTGGCGGCCAGCGCGGTTGTCAGGACGAAGCGTTTCATCTCCAACTCCTCCAAGTTGTGTGTCGGCGTCTTTTGCACCGGAATAGGGTGCACATTATGCAAGTCCGCCGCTTCGGCAAGACGCATTCCCGCTTCACAGGCCGGGCAAGCTGTGGAACAGATGCCGCCCATGGAAACGAACGGACATATCACGCTGGTCACAGGGGGCGCGCGCTCGGGCAAGTCGGATCTGGCCGAACGCCTGCTGGCGCGGCACCGCCAGCCGCTGATCTACATCGCCACCGCCGAGCCGCGCGATGGCGAGATGGCCGAAAGAATCGCGCGACATCAACGCCGTCGTGGCCAAGGCTGGACCACGATCGAGGAACCGCTGGACCTGTGCCGCGCGCTGACCGACAGCGACGGGCTGGGCGCGCGGCTTGTCGATTGCCTGACGCTGTGGCTGGCGAACCATCAGGGTCAGGCGGATTTCGGCGCATTGGCCGTGACGTTACGTCAGCAATCCTGTCCTGTTGTGCTGGTCACGAACGAGCTGGGCCAGGGCCTCGTGCCGATGGACCCGCTGACGCGGCGATTCCGTGACGATCACGGGCTGATGAATCAGGCCGTCGCCGCCGCCGCCCATGAGGTCTGGCTGGCCGCAGCCGGGCAGGGCCTTAGACTGAAACCGGGAAGGGATGATCCAGATGCGCCAGTTTGACGAAGCCTCGGCCGATGCCGCCCGCGCGCGGCAGGCCGAACTGACCAAGCCCCCCGGATCGCTTGGCCGGTTGGAGGATCTGGCCGTCTTCATGGCGGGCTGGCAGGGCCGTGCGCGTCCGCGCATCGACCGGGCGCAGGCGCTGGTCTTTGCGGGCAATCACGGCATCGCGGCGCGCGGCATATCCCCGTTTCCGGTGGCGGTGACGCAGGCGATGGTGGCGAATTTCAACGCGGGCGGGGCGGCGATCAACCAGCTTTGCCGCGCGGCGAGGGCCGATCTGTCGGTCCATGCGCTGGATCTGGACCGCCCGACCGCCGATTTCACCCAAGGCCCCGCGATGGACCCGTCCGAGGTCGCCCGGGCCATGCAGGCGGGCGCCGATGCCGTCGATCCGGATGCAGACATCCTGATCCTGGGCGAGATGGGGATCGGCAATTCCGCCGTCTCGGCGGCTCTGGCGGGCGCGGTCTTCGGCGGTCGGGCCGAGGATTGGGTCGGTCCCGGCACGGGTGCCGCGGGCGACGTGCTGTCCCGCAAGACGCTGACCGTGGCCGAGGGGCTGGCGCGCCACGCCCCCGCAACCTCCGCCGAGACCCTCGCCGCTTTTGGCGGGCGCGAACAGGCGGCGATCTGCGGCGCGATCCTGCGGGCGCGAGAGGCGGGGGTTCCGGTGATCCTCGACGGGTTCATCTGCACGGCGGCGGCCTCGGTCCTGACGCGCGACGACAAGGGGGCGCTGGATCATTGCCTCATCGGCCATGAAAGTGCCGAGCCGGGCCATCGCCGCCTGATCGCCGCGCTTGCCATGCAGCCCGTCTTGTCGCTGGACATGCGCCTGGGCGAGGGCTCGGGCGCGGCGGTCGCGCTGATGGTGCTGCGCGCGGCGCTGGAATGCCACAACGGCATGGCCACATTCGCCGAGGCGGGAATTGCGGGCTAGGGCGCAGGACCTGGTCCTGGCGCTGGTCTTTCTCAGCCGCCTGCCGCTTGGGCGCTTTCTGCCGCCGCAGGTGCTGCCGCTTGGCCGGGCGGTCTGGGCCTTTCCGCTGGCAGGCGCGATCATCGGCGCCATTGCCGCGCTGCCGCTTTGGGCCTTTGGCCCCGGCCTTCTGCCGGCCGCGCTGGCGCTGGCGCTGCTGGTCTGGCTGACCGGCGCGCTGCACGAGGACGCCCTGGCCGATTTCGCCGATGCCGGTGGCGGGCGCACCCGCGAGGACAGTCTGAGGATCATGCGGGATTCGACGATCGGCGCTTACGGAGCCTCGGCGCTGGTGGCGGTCTACGGGCTGCGCCTGGCGGCGCTGGCGGCCTTGGGGCCGATGGCGCTGATCGCTTCGGTCGTCGTCGGGCGCGCGGCTGCGGTCGGGCTGATGCGCGCCTTGCCGCCCGCACGCACAGATGGTCTGGGCCATGATGCGGGCCGCCCCCCGGCGCGGGGCGTGACCATCGCACTGGCGCTTGCGGCGCTGCTGGCGCTGGTGCTGCTGCCGCCTGTCCCGGCGCTTGCGGCGCTGGCGGCGGCGCTGGTCGCGGCCGCACTGGTCGCGCGGCGGGCGCGGCGCATCCTGGGCGGGCAGACCGGCGATGTTCTGGGCGCTGGCGTGATCCTGGCCGAGACGGCCGCCCTCGTCGCGCTGGCGCTGGCTGGCTAAGCGCCCCGAAGCGCTTGCGAGGAACTTGACCGGTGGCCGCTGCTGGCTTACCCCGAAGGCGGGCGCATAAGCCGGATCAACCGGTCGGCCATACCGGCCCGCGCCAGAGGGAGGATACAGATGTACGGGCTGCTGGCCGTATCCCGCGCGATCGATCGCGTCACAACCGTGATTGGCAAATCGGTCGCCTGGCTGATCCTTGCCGCCATCCTTGTCAGCGCGGTGAATGCCGTGGTCCGCAAGGTCTTCAGCATGTCGTCGAACGCCTGGCTGGAGCTGCAATGGTATCTGTTCGGCACCGCCTTCATGCTGGCCGCCGCATGGACGCTGCTTGAGAACGAGCATATCCGCATCGACATCATCTATGGCCGCTGGTCGCGCCGGGTGCAGCACTGGATCGACCTGCTGGGCACGCTTTTGTTCCTGCTGCCCTTCACGGGGATCATGATCTGGCTGGTCCAGCCCTCGCTGATGCGGTCGTGGAATGCGGGTGAGGTCTCGATGAACGCCGGCGGGCTGATCATCTGGCCCGCGAAAGCCGCGCTGCTGGCGGGCTTCATCCTTCTGTATTTTCAGGGTCTTTCCGAGCTGTTCAAGAAGATTGCCGTGATGCGCGGCCTGATTCCCGATCCCGTCTCGGTGCAGGACAGCGCCCATCGCGAGGCTGAATTGCTGACCGCAGGGATGCAGGACGACCGCATCGACCAAGACCCGGAGAGCCGCAAGTGATCGACTTCATCGCCCACAATCTGGCGCCCATCATGTTCTTCTCGATGGTCGCCTTCCTGCTGTTCGGCTATCCGATCGCATTTGCACTGGCCGCCAATGGCCTGCTGTTCTTCTTCTTCGGCGTGTTCCTGACGCCGCTTTCCGATCAGGTCAATCTGGGCTGGAACCTGCTACAGGCCCTGTCCGACCGGGTCTTTGGCGTGATGCGAAACGACACGCTGCTGGCGATCCCGTTCTTCACCTTCATGGGCATCGTTCTGGAACGCTCGCGCATGGCCGAGGATCTGCTGGACACGATCGGCCAGCTTTTCGGCACGATCCGGGGCGGTCTGGCCTATGCGGTGGTGCTGGTCGGCGCGCTGCTGGCGGCGACGACGGGCGTGGTGGCGGCCTCGGTCATCTCGATGGGCCTGATCTCGCTGCCGATCATGTTGCGCTACGGCTATGACCGGCGCGTGGCGTCGGGGGTCATCACGGCCTCGGGGACGCTGGCGCAGATCATCCCGCCCTCGCTGGTGCTGATCGTTCTGGCCGACCAGTTGGGCCGGTCGGTGGGCGACATGTACAAGGCCGCGATGGTCCCGGCGCTGGTCCTGACGGGGATCTACCTGCTTTACGTTCTGGTCATGTCCTTCCTGCGCCCCTCGGCCATGCCGGCCCTGCCGCCCGAGGCGCGCCCGCTTGGCTCGGGCGGCTGGTCGCTGATCGGGGCACTGGTCTTTGCCATCGGGTTCTACTGGCTGTCGGCGGGCTGGCTGGACAGCGCGCTTGGCGGTGATGGCGGCATCTGGGCCGCCGCGCTGACGGTGGTCGTGCTGCTGTTTCTGGCGATGCTGGACCGCGTGAGCGGGGTGAACATGCTGTCGCCCATGACGCGGCAGGTCATCATCGTGATGATCCCGCCGCTGGCGCTGGTTTTCCTGGTGCTGGGCACGATCTTCCTGGGCATCGCCACGCCCACCGAGGGCGGCGCCATGGGCGCGGTCGGCGCGCTGGTTCTGGCGGGCCTCAAGGGGCGGTTATCGCTTGGCGTCGTCAATCAGGCGTTGCTGGCGACGGTCAAGCTGTCGTCCTTTGTCATGTTCATCCTGATCGGGGCCACGGTCTTTTCGCTGACCTATTACTCGATCAACGGGCATATCTGGGTGCGCGACCTGATGACGGCCCTGCCCGGAGGCGAGATCGGCTTTCTGGTCGTGGTCTGCGCGATCATCTTCTTCCTGGCCTTCTTCCTCGACTTTTTCGAGCTGGCCTTCGTGATCGTGCCGCTCTTGATCCCGGCCGCGAATGCGCTTGGCATCGATCTGGTCTGGTTCGGGGTGATCCTGGCGGTGACGATGCAGACCTCGTTCCTGACGCCTCCGGTGGGCTTTGCGCTGTTCTATCTGCGATCGGTCGCGCCTCGCCGCGATTACCGCGACAAGGTCACGGGGCGGATGATCACGGCGGTCAGCACGATGGACATCTATCGCGGTGCGGCGCCCTTTGTGGGCTTGCAGGTTCTGATGATCGCGGCAGTGATCGCCTTCCCGCAGATGGTGATGCATTACCGCGGTCCGGTCGTCGATACGACGAATATCCGCATCGAGATCCCGATGGGCGGCGGCGGTCTGGGTGGGGGACTGGGTGGCGGCTTGGGCGGTGGTCTGGGTGGTGGTCTGGGCGGCGGCCTTGGTGGCGGTCTGGGCAGCGGTCTGGGCGGAAGCCCCGCGCCGACGCCGACGCCCACGCCTGCCCCGGAGGGCCCCGCACCCGACGCCCCGGCCCCGGCCGCACCGTCGGGCGGGATGGGCGGCGGCATGGGCCTGGGCTTCGGAGGTCCGCCGCCGGGCCTTTCGGGGAACTGAGCGCAGCCAACGAAAAACCGCCGCGGGGATGACCCGCGGCGGTTTCGCTTTCAGGACCGGATGCGATCAGCCCGGAACGGCCAGACCGCCCGCGCGCTGTTGCAGCATCATGAACGTGTCGAACGTGTATTCGGTCGTCTGCTGATACAGGTACCAGTCGTCGCGGAAGGCCAGCTGCGCCTCGTACTGGGTCTTGAAATCCTCGTTCTGGGCCGAGATCTCGGCATAGATCTCGTTCGCGGCCTGGAAGGCGGCGACCAGGATTTCCTCGCTGAAGGACCGCAGCTGCGCGCCCTGGGCGACCAGCGACTTCAGCGCGGTCGGGTTCAGCTTGTCGTACTTGGCCAGCATGTTCTGGTCCACGGCCTGCGCGCAGGTGCGGAACAGCGACTTGTAATTGTCGGGCAGCGAATCCCACTGGCCCTTGTTGATGAAGAAGCTGACCGTCGGGCCGCCCTCCCAGAAGCCGGGATAATAGTAGTAGGGCGCGACCTTGTGGAAGCCCAGCTTCTCGTCGTCATAGGGGCCGACCCATTCGGCGGCGTCGATCGTGCCGCGTTCCAGCGAGGGATAGATGTCGCCGCCCGCGATCTGCTGCGGAACCACGCCGAGCTTTTCGACCACGCGACCGGCCAGACCCGCGATGCGCAGCTTGAGGCCCTGCATGTCGGCCAGCGTGTTCACCTCGCGGCGATACCAGCCGCCCATCTGCGCCCCGGTATTGCCGCCCGGGAAGCTGACCAGATCGTATTTCTGCAGGAAGTTGTTGTAGGTGTCGATCCCGCCGCCCTGATAATTATAGGCCGCCTTCGACCGCGCCGAGAAGGTAAAGGGCAGGTCGGCGCCGCAGGCAAAGGCAGGGTCCTTGCCCCAGTTGTAGTAGCCGACCGAATGGCAGCACTCGACCGTGCCGTCGGTGGTCGCATTGATCGCGTCCAGACCCGGAACGATCTCGCCGGCGGCGAAGACCTGGATGTTGAAGCGGCCATCTGTTGCCTCGGACAGGCGCTGCGCCATTTCCTCGGCGCCGCCATAGATCGTGTCCAGCGACTTGGGGAAGGACGAGGCCAGCCGCCAGGTCACCTGAGGCGCTTCCTGCGCGATGGCGGGCGCGGCCAGAAGGCCGGTCGCCGCGGCGGCCGCGCCGCCCACCGATGCACGCGTCAGGAAGGACCGGCGGTCCAGTGCTTTCTTTTCGGTCATGTTTTTTCCTCCTCTGGGGCAGTTTCCCTGCCCGTCACCCCGCGCAGTTTAGCTGCGATGCGCGCCCTGTCGAGTGTCAAGGATGCCCTGCATCCGCGTTTTTTCGGCGCTTTCGCCGCCTGCGGCATCGCGTCCGCCAAAGGGTGCAATTGTCGCCGCGCCGCGCGGGCGCTAGACCCTTTCGCGGATGCAGAATGCCCGAAAGGCCGAGTCGCGATGGATGCAAGGATCAAGGATTGGCAGCCCGAGCTTTCGGACCGGTCCGAACCCAAATTCCGCGCCCTCGCCAATGCGCTGCGCGAGGCGGCGCGGTCGGGGGCATTGCCGCCCGGCACGCGGCTTCCGCCGATGCGTGACATGGCCTGGAAGCTGGGCGTGACCACCGGCACCGTCGCGCGTGCCTATCAGGTCGCCGCCGCCGAGGGCGTGATCGAAAGCCATGTCGGGCGGGGCAGCTTCATCGCCGCGCCGCGCCCCCGGCAGAAGATGCTGCAGCCGCTGGTCTATGAAAGCATCGACAGCCCCGTGCGCGCCGACGGGCCGGTCGATCTGCGCATCCCCCATCTGCCCGATTGCGGACAGGCCGCGATCATCGGGCGCCACATGGCCGAGACCGGCTCCGATCTGGATGCCGACATTCTGGATTACACGCCGCTCAGCCGTGACCAGCGCTGCCGACAGGCGGTGCTGAACTGGCTGTCGGACCGCGATCTGGGGCCGGTCGCGGTGGGCGATCTGGTCCTGACCCATGGCGGGCAGCACGCGATCACGCTGGTCATGGCGCTGACGCTGGCCGACCAGGCGCAGGGCGTGATGGCCGAGGCGCTGACCTATCCCGGAATGCGCCACGCAGCGCGCCTGAGCCGTGCCGAGGTCTTTCCCGTCGCCAGCGATGCCGAAGGCATGCTGCCCGAGGCGCTGGATCGCGCCGCCCGTCAGACCGGCGCCCGGCTCGTGGCGCTGACGCCCTCGGCGCAGAACCCGACGCTGGCGGGGATGGGCCCCGAACGGCGCCACAGCATCATCGAGGTCGCGCGTCGCCACGACCTGCAGATCCTCGAGGATGAATGCTACGCGCCAACGCCGCGCCCCGATGCGCCCCCCAGCCTGCGCGCGCTGGCGCCCGAACGGGTCTGGCATGTCAGCAGCCTGTCGAAGATCATCGCCGCCGGTCTGCGTTTCGGAATGCTGATCTGCCCCGAGGGGATGGGGGCTGCGGGCCGCGTTGCTGCCCAGCACAGCCATATGGGCCTGTCGCAGCCGATCACCGGGCTGGTCACGCGCCTGATGGAATCCGGGGATGCCGAGGCGATCGCCGCCGGCGTCCAGATCGAGGTCGCCGACCGTCTGGCACTGGCGCGCGATTGTCTGGCGCCTCTGGCCGCTGCCAGCCAGCCGGGCGTGCCGATGCTGTGGCTGCCCTTGCCCGCGCCATGGCGGGCCGAGGATTTCGTCTCGCGGGCGGCGCAGGCCGGGGTGATCCTGCGGCCGGCCAGCGATTTCCACGCCATCCCCCGCCCGCAGGCAGCCCCGGTCGAGGCCGTGCGGATCGCGCTGAATTGCCGCCTGCCGCGCGAGCGTCTGGCCGAGGGGCTGCGGCTGGTCGCGGCACTGGCGCAATCCGATCCGGGGCAGGGGCCGGCCTGACGAAAAACGGCGCGACCCGAAGGCCGCGCCGTGATGTCATCGGGTGATCCGGCGATCAGCGCAGGATCGAGCGGCCCGCATATTCGGCGGTGGCGCCCAGCATTTCCTCGATGCGGATCAGCTGGTTGTATTTCGCCAGCCGGTCCGAGCGCGCCAGCGAGCCGGTCTTGATCTGACCGCAATTCGTGGCGACCGCCAGATCGGCGATGGTCGCGTCCTCGGTCTCGCCCGAGCGGTGCGACATGACGCTGGTAAAGCCCGCACGGTCGGCCATGCGGACGGCGTCCAGCGTTTCCGACAGGGTGCCGATCTGGTTGACCTTGACCAGAAGGCTGTTGCCGCAGCCCTTGGCGATGCCCTGCGCCAGACGGGTCGGGTTCGTGACGAACAGGTCGTCGCCGACCAGCTGCACGCGGTCGCCCAGACGGTCGGTCAGCATCTTCCAGCCGTCCCAGTCATCCTCGGCGCAGCCATCCTCGATCGACAGGATCGGGTAGGCGTCGCAGAGGGCTGCCAGGTAATCGACGTTCTCGGCGGGCGACAGCGATTTGCCTTCGCCCTTCATCTCGTATTTGCCGCCCTTGAAATACTCGGTGGACGCGCAGTCGAGGGCCAGCATGATGTCGTCGCCCGGGCGATAGCCGGCCTTCTCGATGGCCTTGAGGATGAAGTCCAGCGCGTCGCGGGTGCTGCTGAGGTTCGGCGCAAAGCCGCCCTCGTCGCCGATGCCCGTCGAAAGGCCTGCCGCCGAAAGCTCTTTCTTCAGCGTGTGGAAGATTTCCGAGCCCATGCGGACGGCTTCGCGGATATTCTCCGCCGCGACCGGCATGATCATGAATTCTTGGATGTCGATGGGGTTGTCGGCATGTTCGCCGCCATTGATGATGTTCATCATCGGCACCGGCAGGATGCGCGCGGCGGTGCCGCCGACATAGCGATAGAGCGGCTGGTTCGTGGCATCCGCAGCCGCCTTGGCCACCGCCATGGACACGCCCAGGATGGCATTGGCGCCAAGACGGGCCTTGTTGGGGGTGCCGTCCAGTTCGATCATCATGGCGTCGATGGCGCGCTGTTCGGTCGCGTCCTCGCCGATCAGGGCCTCGGCCAACTCGCCGTTCACGGCGGCCACGGCTTCCAGAACGCCCTTGCCCATATAGCGGGACTTGTCGCCATCGCGCTTCTCGACCGCCTCATGCGCGCCGGTCGACGCCCCCGAGGGAACCGCGGCGCGGCCCATCGTGCCGTCCTCCAGCGTCACGTCGACCTCGACGGTCGGGTTGCCGCGGCTGTCCAGGATCTCGCGGGCGTAGATGTCGATGATGGCAGTCATGAAAGCGCCTCCGTTGATGCGTTGGCGCCTTCATAGCGACGTGGCGTCGCGGTCGCAATCATCACGGCAGCTTGATGCGCGCCCAGATCGGCAGATGGTCCGAGGCATCCCGCGCCCCCGCCTGATTGAAGACGCCCGATTCCAGCAGATCAAGGTTGCGCGACATGGCCATGCGGTCCAGCCGCAGTTGGGGCAGGGGCGCGGGATAGGACGGCCCCGGCGCGATCAGCCGGAATCCCGCCAGCGATTCCAGCCCCCTGTCGTCGCGCCATTCGTTGAAATCGCCCATCAGGACGATGTGATCCTCGGCGATGCGCGAGGCCTGGGCAGTGATCCGCGCCAGTTGCGCCCGGCGCGACGACCGCGCCAGACCCAGATGGACCCCGATCACGGTCAGGCCGGGCAGGCGCAGCGCGACCGCGCCGCGCGGCTCCAGCCCCGGCAAGGGCAGGCGGCGCAGGGTGGCGATCTCGGCCAGATGGGGGCGCATCAGGATAGTCTGGCCGTGCCAGCCGAGGCTGGCATCGCTGGTGCCGCTGAGGCGCGCAGGGACAAGACCGGTTTCCGCGAGGATCAGCTTGCGCGGCAGAGCCTCGGGGCGGGCGCCATAGCGGAAATCGACCTCTTGCAGGGCGATGATGTCGGGGTCCAGCGCGCGGATCACGGCAAGGTTGCGTTCGGGCGCGTGGGGGCCGGTGAGACCCCGGCACTTGTGCAGATTGTAGCTGGCCAGTTTCAGCATCGTGTCGGTTTCGGTCCCGCTTGGTCGGGGTCAGTGTCACCGCCCTTGCGGCGGTGACAAGTCAAAAGCCGCTCAGGTCCCGCAGAAGGTGTGGTGCACGATCTCGGCCGGCAGGGGGGCGTCGGACAGGTCGTCCCATTCGGGCCGCGCCTCACAGGGCCGGACCAGCGCCTGCGACAGCCGCTCGAAGGGGGCCATGTCACCTGCCAACGCGGCCTCGATGGCCTGCTCAATGCGGTGGTTGCGCGGGATGCGGACCGGATTGGCCCCGGCCATGCGGCCTGTATCTGGCGAAAGGGCCCGCCAGTCGCGCGCCCATTCGTCGAAACCGC
This sequence comes from Paracoccus sp. NSM, assembly GCF_052379855.1. Taxonomy (NCBI): domain Bacteria; kingdom Pseudomonadati; phylum Pseudomonadota; class Alphaproteobacteria; order Rhodobacterales; family Paracoccaceae; genus Paracoccus; species Paracoccus sp. NSM. The sequence continues at coordinate 81,191 of NZ_JBQTCG010000012.1, forward strand.
GCGGATCGCTGAATTCGGCGCGTGCAGCGCCCGAGGCTAGCCCGGCAAAGACGCGCGTGAAGTCGGCGCGGCCCTCGGCCATCAGGGTCAGGAGACGCTCGATCAGGGGGCGGTTCGGTTCGCCCTCGATCCCCAGCTTGTCGCCGAAGCGCCTGAGCCAGGCCGCCTGATAGAGGGGCGCGAAACGGTGGACGGATTCGGTCGCGGCCTCGACCGCAGGGCCTTCCTCGCCCATCAGCGGGATCAGGCAGGTGGCGAATTGCGCCAGGTTCCAGACCGCGATCTGCGGCTGGTTCGCCCAGGCATAGCGGCCCTGCCGGTCGATCGAGGAAAAGACCGTCTGCGGGTGGTAGGCATCCATGAAGGCGCAGGGGCCGTAATCGATGGTCTCGCCCGAAATCGCCATGTTGTCGGTGTTCATCACCCCATGGATGAAGCCAAGCGCCATCCAGGCCGCGATTGTCTCGGCCTGCGCCGCGACGACCGCATCCAGCAGCGCAAGCGGCCCGTCGGCCTGCGGATAATGGCGCGCGATGACGTGGTCGGTCAGCGCCTTCAGCGAGGCCCGGTCGTCGCGCACGGCGAAATACTGGAACGTGCCGACGCGGATATGGCTGGCGGCCACGCGGGTCAGGACCGCGCCGGGCAGGGCGGTCTCGCGCCAGACGGTCTCGCCGGTGGCGACGGCTGCCAGCGCGCGGGTGGTCGGCACGCTCATCGCGGCCATGAATTCGCTGACCAGATATTCGCGCAGGACCGGCCCCAGCCAGGCCCGCCCGTCGCCGCGCCGCGAAAAGGGCGTCTGGCCCGCCCCCTTCAGCTGGATATCGAAGCGCGCCCCATCCGGGGCGGTGATCTCTCCCAGCAGCACCGCGCGCCCGTCGCCCAGCTGCGGCACGAAGCCCCCGAACTGATGCCCCGCATAGGCCTGCGCCAGCGGCTCGGCGCCCCGCGGCACGGCATTGCCCGCCAGCACCGCCACGCCGTCCGGGGTCTCAAGGCGCCCCGCATCCAGCCCCAGCCGCGCGGCCAGATCATGATTCAGTGCCAGAAGCCGCGGCTGGCTGACCGGCGTGGGCATCACCGCCGCATAGAAGCTGCGGGGCAGGCGGGCATAGCTGTTGTCGAACTGGAACATCGGCGTCTCCTTCCGGCATTACATAGGGGCCGGACGCGGTATTGCCAGCCCGCCACCCTTGCGCGCCGCCCCCCAAGGGCGTATCGCCTGACCGCAAAAGGAGCCTTGCGATGAAATTTCTCGACCTCGCCAAAGTCTATATCCGCTCGGGCGGGGGTGGCGCGGGCTGCGTGTCCTTCCGGCGCGAGAAGTTCATCGAATATGGCGGCCCCGATGGCGGCGACGGGGGCCGGGGCGGCGATGTCTGGGCCGAGGCGGTCGAGGGTCTGAACACCCTGATCGATTTCCGCTATCAGCAGCATTTCTTCGCCAAGTCCGGCCAACACGGCATGGGCAGCCAGATGACCGGCAAGTCGGGCGATGATGTCGTCCTGCGCCTGCCCGTCGGCACCGAGATCCTGGACGAGGACGAGGAGACCGTGATCGCCGACCTGACCGAGGTCGGCCAGCGCGTGCTGCTGGCCAAGGGCGGCAATGGCGGCTGGGGCAACCTGCATTTCAAATCCTCGACCAACCGCAGCCCGCGCAACGCCAATCCCGGCCAGGAGGGGATCGAACGCACGATCTGGCTGCGGCTGAAGCTGATTGCCGATAGCGGGCTTGTGGGCCTGCCCAATGCCGGGAAATCGACCTTTCTGGCGGCGGTGTCGAACGCGCGCCCCAAGATCGCCGATTACCCCTTTACCACGCTGCATCCCAATCTGGGTGTCGTGGGGGTGGACGGGCATGAATTCGTGATGGCCGACATTCCCGGCCTGATCGAGGGCGCCAGCGAAGGGCGCGGCCTTGGCGACCAGTTCCTGGGCCATGTCGAACGCAGCCGCGTGCTGCTGCATCTGGTGGACGGCACATCCGAGACGGTGGCCGAGGATGCGCGCACCATCCTGACCGAGCTTCAGGCCTATTCGCCGGTGCTGATGGAAAAGCCCCGCGTCACCGCGCTGAACAAGATCGACGCGCTGGACGAGGACCAGATCGCCGAGCGTCGCGCCGCGCTCGAGGCCGAGTTGGGCCACCCGGTGCTGCTGATGTCGGGCGTGTCGCGGAACGGCGTGACCGAGGTGCTGCGCGCGCTGTGGCGCGAGATCGAGCCCTCGCGCGCCCCCGCCGCCAAGGACAGCCCCGAGGGGACCTGGCAGCCGTGAGCGCCGCTGCCACGGGCGCACCGGCGCTGGATGCCGCGCGGCGGTTGGTGGTCAAGATCGGATCGGCGCTGCTGGTCGGGCCGGATGGCCTGCGTGGCGATTGGCTGCGCGGCCTCTGCGACGACGTGGCCGAATGGCGCGCACGCGGCGTCGATGTGGTGCTGGTCTCATCCGGCTCGATCGCGCTTGGCCGCCGGGTCCTGGGCCTGCCGCCCGGCGCGCTGCCGCTGGAACAGGCGCAGGCCGCCGCCGCCGTGGGCCAGATCCGCCTGGCCCGCGCCTACGAGGAGGCGCTCGCCCCCCACGGCGTCACCACCGCGCAGGTCCTGCTGACGCTCGAGGACAGCGCCGACCGCCGCCGCTATCTGAACAGCCGCGCGACGATGCAGACGTTGCTGGGCCTTGGCGTGGTGCCGATCGTGAACGAGAACGACACCGTCGCCACGGACGAGATCCGCTTTGGCGACAATGACCGGCTAGCCGCCCAGATCGCGGTGACCTGCGGCGCCGACCAGTTGCTGCTCTTGTCGGATGTGGACGGGCTCTACACCGCCAATCCCAAGACCGACCCGACCGCACGCCACCTGCCGGTGATCGCCGCGATCACCCCCGAGATCGAGGCGATGGGCGGCGATCCGGTCTCTGGCCTGTCCAAGGGCGGCATGAAGACCAAGCTGATGGCCGCGCGGACGGCGGTGGCGGGCGGCTGCGCGATGGCGATTGCCGAAGGCTCGGTCATGCGCCCCCTCAGCGCGGTGGCACAGGGCGCCCGCACCAGCTGGTTCCTGCCCGAGACCGACCCCCAACAGGCCCGCAAGCGCTGGATCGCGGCGATGAAACCGCGCGGCACGCTGACCATCGACGCAGGCGCCGTCACGGCGCTTGCCAATGGCAAATCGCTGCTGCCCGCGGGTGTCACCGATGTCGCCGGCGAATTCGGCCGCGGCGAACCCGTCGCCATCACCGGCCCGGCGGGCGAAACGCTTGGCTGCGGCCTCTCGCGCTATACCGCCGCCGAGGCGCGCCGCATCAAGGGCCAGCGCAGCACCAGCATCGAGGCGATCCTCGGCTATCCCGGCCGCGCCGCCCTGATCCACCGCGACGACATGGCCCTCTGACCCCAGCCCCTTCTTCTTCACGCAAATATCCCGGGGGTCCGGGGGCAGAGCCCCCGGCGCTCGCGGGACGCAACCCGATCACCCCTCGTCTTGCGGCCGCCCCGCCGCGATCATCCGCGCGACCATCTCGCGGCTGTTCCGGCTCAGGCCTTCCATCGCGGCGATCTCCTTGAGGGCCGCCAGCGCTTGCGCCCGGCGCCCCTCGTCATAGCGCGGCCAGGTCTCGTAAGCCGTGGACATGCGGGCCGCGATCTGCGGATTGGCCGGGTCCATCCGCATCAGCCAGTCGGCATAGAAGCGATAGCCCGACCCGTCAGCGGCGTGAAACCCTGCATGGTTCGCTGCCAGCCCGCCCAGAAGTGCCCGAAAGCGGTTCGGGTTGCGCCAGTCGAAGGCGGGCAGGGCGGCCAGATCGCGGGCGATGCGCGCTGCATCGGCGGGGGGAGCGGCCATGACCTGAACGCTGAACCACTTGTCCATCACCAACCTGTTCGCCGCGAACTGGGCCTCCATCGCGCGCAATGCGGCCCCGGCCTGACCAAGCCGCACGAGGATCGACAGCGCGCCCATCCGCTCGGTCATGTTGCCCGCCGCGTCGAACAACGCCCGTGCCCGCGCGCCACCGTCGATCCGCGACAGCAGCCCCAGCACCGCCAGCCGCAGCGACCGGCGCGCCGCGTCGGGCGCGTCGGGGCGATAGGGGCCATCGACCGCCATCCGCTCGTAAAGCCCCGCCAACAGCACCTCATGCGCCTGCGCCAGACGCCGGGCCAGATCCTCGCGCGCGGCATGGATCGCATCCGGATCGGGCGTGATCCCGTCCGAGGCCAGACGCGCTGCGACCTCCTCCTCGCCCGGCAGGTGGAGGCAGAGCGCGCGCAAGGCCGGATCGGCGCCCTCGTCGGCCAGCATGCGGCCCATCGCCTCGATCAGCGCGGCGTCCTCGGCGGGCGCGCCGGAGGCCGCGCGCAGCAGCGCCGCCATCGCCAGTTCGCGACCGGCCTCCCATCGGGCGAAGGGGTCGCTGTCATGGGCCAGCAGGAAGGCGCGCGTCGCATCATCCATCTGCCGCCGCAGGATCACCGGCGCCGAAAAGCCGCGCAGGGCCGAGACGACGGGGCGCGCGGCCAGCCCCTCGAAGGTGAAGCTCTGCCGGGCCTCGGTCATTTCCAGAACGCGGGCCGGCGCCAGCTCGGCGCCGTCCGGGCCGATCAGGCCCAGGGCCACGGTAATGACGCGGGCGGGCTTGTCGGGCTGGCCCGGCGTCGGCGGCGTCTCTTGCGCGAAATCCAGCGTCAGGGTGCCGTCCTGCCAGTGTTCCTGCATCGTCAGGATCGGCGTTCCGGCATCGGTGTACCAGCGCTTGAACTGGGTCAGATCGCGGCCGGTCGCATCCTGGAACACGGCCAGCCAATCCTCGATCGTGGCGGCCTGCCCATCATGGCGGTCGAAATAGAGATCCAGCGCGCGGGCATAGCCTTCGTCACCCACCAGAAGGCGCAACATGCCGATCACCTCGGCGCCTTTTTCATAGACCGTCGCGGTGTAGAAATTGTTGATCTCTTCATAACGGTCGGGGCGCGGGGGATGGGCCAGCGGCCCCTGATCCTCGCGGAACTGGCGGGCGCGCAGGGTCTGGACATCCTCGATCCGTTTCACAGCGGCCGAACGCAGGTCGCTGGTGAATTGCTGGTCGCGATAGACGGTCAGCCCCTCTTTCAGGCACAGCTGGAACCAGTCGCGGCAGGTGATGCGGTTGCCCGTCCAGTTGTGAAAATACTCATGCGCGATCACGGCCTCGATCCGTTCGTAATCGGTATCGGTCGCCGTCTCGGGCGAGGCCAGGACAAGTTTCGAGTTGAAGATGTTCAACCCCTTGTTTTCCATGGCCCCCATGTTGAAGTCATCGACCGCGACGATGTTGAACACGTCCAGATCGTATTCGCGGCCATAGACCTGTTCGTCCCATTCCATCGACTTGACCAGCGATTCCAGCGCAAAGCCCGCGCGGTCCTGATCGCCCGGCCGCACCCAGACATTCAGCGCCACCTCGCGCCCCGACCGGGTAGTGAAGCGCCCCGGCACCGCCACCAGATCGCCTGCGACCAGCGCGAACAGATAGCTGGGCTTGGGCCAGGGGTCGTGCCATTCGGCAAGGCCCGGTTCCTGCCGGATCGGGTTGCCGTTCGACAAGAGCACCGGCAGATCGCCGCGCATCGTGACGCGGAAGGTCGTCATCACGTCGGGCCGGTCGGGATAAAAGGTGATGTGGCGGAAGCCCTCGGCCTCGCATTGGGTGCAGAAGATCCCGCCCGACAGATAAAGCCCCTCGCACGAGGTGTTGGCGGCGGGATCGATCCGGACCTCGGTTTCCAGCGTGAAGGGGCCGACGGGCAGGGCCGCGCCGGCGATGGTCAGGGTTTCGTCGTCGCGGCGCAGATGGGTCGGATCGACCGGCGCGCCATTCAGCGCGACGTGACGCAGATCAAGCCCCTTGCCCCCGTCCAGCACCAGATCGGCGCCCGCGGCGCCCGGTGCGGCGGCCATGTCGATCCCGGCGCGCACCAGCGTCGCGTCGGGCGACAGCGTCACGTCAAGCCGCGTCTCGGTCAGGCGGAACGGATAGGGGCGGTAATCGGCCAGCAATGTCACCGTGCGGCTTTCAGCGCGTGCAGTCATCGAAACGTCCCTTTCCTGCGCATGGGGCGATTTTCGCGCAGGCATCGGGAACCTGCGCGGCCCTGACCTTGTTACGCACCTAGACTGCATGCCGCAAGGCGGGCGACTAACCGATTGACAGCGCTGGCCTTGTCAACCAGAGGGTGACCACCTGCAATTGGTTTAACGAGATTCAGACAGAGGAGGCTTCGACATGAGCCATGACCCGAACGATCCGAACCGCCCGCAGCCCGGCGCCGCGCCGCGCGAAACCTATGTCGAGCCGGTCGAGCGTCGCTCTTCGGCGCTGCCGCTGATCATCGGCGTCCTGCTGGCGCTGGCTCTGGCCTATTTCGTGCTCCAACGTTTCATGACCGATGACAGCGTCGTGACGAACGGCGACACGACCACGGTCGTCACGACCGAAGAGGTCGTCGAGGAACCCGCTGCCGAAGAACCTGTCGCCGAAGAACCTGTCGCCGAAGAACCTGTCGTCGAAGAACCTGTCGTCGTGGAAGAGCCCGCCCCGGCTGAGCCTGCGCCCGTGACTCCCGCTCCGGTGGAAACGGCACCGGTCGAGCCCGCGCCCGCCGACACCGCACCCGCCGAGGCAGCGCCTGTCGAGCCGGCTCCTGCCGAAACCGCGCCCACCGAGACGGCGCCTGTTGAGCCGGTCGAGACCGCTCCTGCGGAAAGCGCGCCCACCGAGACAGCGCCCACCGAGACAGCGCCCACCGAGACAGCGCCGGTCGAACCGACCCCGGTCGTTCCGGCGCCGACCGCGCCCGAAGCCGAAACCGAGGCGGAAACCACCGCACCTGCCCCGGCGAACTGACCGTTTTCTCGGGATCGAACAATCCTTGCGGACGGCCCGGGTGATGCCCGGGCCGTCTTGCTTTCTGGCCGGTCTTTCGGCGGGCGCGCAATCTTGTGCCATGAGACCAAGGCAGGGCTTTTGCCCGACGTCACGATCTCGCAGGGTTGTGAACTGAAATTGCGCGGTGCTATGCATGGGCCGACGCAATCAGCCGAGCGGGGGACGACTA
>NZ_JBQTCG010000013.1:0-86987 GCF_052379855.1 Paracoccus sp. NSM
AAATCGGTGCGCAATCGGCCCGAAAATTCATCGACGAGCTCTGGAAGATTTGGCGTTGGTTTGGCATCGGAGTTCTTGGTCTTCGCACTTTCGATGCGACCGGTTCTACCCAAGCGCTTGTATTTGGCATCGGCATGACCGCAATCGGTGTGGCAGCTCTCGCGAGCTGGATATTTGGCAGTATCACACCCGGCGTCACTGATAAGGGACGAACATCTGGCGTCCTGCTCAGTGTCGCACTCGGATTTGGGATATTTGTCTCATCAATCTACTTCGCCATCCAGCTTTGGGCCATGGTGGCAATGTTGGCGATACCCGTGCTGTCATCGCAATAGCCTGCGACCAAGGAATCGAGAAACGGATTAGCATCGCTCCATTGGCGGTGCCTTTTTTGTGCTTTCCGTCAACTACGCTTGTCAAAATGGACAGAACTTCTGCCACAAATGGACAAAACGGCGTCACTCATATTGATCCTTATTTAATAATTTCAAATACTTACCGCATTTCGAATGGACAAGTTATCCGTCACCCAACACCTCTGGAAATGATCGAAACACACCGCTGAGGCGCGCCTAGGGCGCCCGCATCAGCGTGATGCGCGGCTTGCCGCCCTTGGTCAGCAGAACCTCTCCGTCAGGCCCGGCGACGATGCTATCGACGGCCTCCAGCGCGGCGAAGAATCCGCTTTCCGCGCTCATCCTTTCATCATCCAGACAGGCCATGCGCGTGGCCCCCGCCGGGCCGATCCGCAGGGTGGCGGCGTCCTGATTGAAGTTGGCGAACCAGCGGTTGCACGGCGCCTGACCGGCCAGACGCCCGGGCTCGACCACTTCCAGCGTTACGCCTTCGGGGGCGGGCTGACCGTCGATGGCGGTGACGGCGAAGCTGTGGCCCGCTTCCAGCGCGAAGGGCGCGGGATCAGAGATCCGGCAGGCAGGCAGGGCGGCGATGGCGACCAGAAGCGGCAGGGACAGGCGGGACATGGCAAACCTCGATACGGGGACCGCGCCCGCAGGATGCCCCGCCTTGGCCTATGCCGCAAGGCGCGAGAACAGTTGCAAAACACCCGCGCCCGCTAGACATTCGTCCCAAACCACGGAGCATGCCATGTCCAGCCTGACCGACCGCAAGAACGCCGCCATCTCTCGCGGGGTGGGGATGACCACCCAGATCTATGCCGAGCGCGCCGAAAACGCCGAGATCTGGGACAAGGACGGCAACCGCTATATCGACTTTGCCGCGGGCATCGCCGTCGTGAATACCGGCCACCGCCATCCCCGCATCGTCGAGGCCGTGCGCGCCCAGCTGGACCGCTTCACCCATACCTGCCATCAGGTCGTGCCCTACGAGAATTACGTCTCGTTGGCGGAACGGCTGAACGCGCTGGTGCCGGGGGATTTCCCGAAAAAGACGATCTTTGCCACGACCGGCGCCGAGGCGGTCGAGAACGCGATCAAGATCGCCCGCTACCACACCCGCCGCCCCGGCATCATCAGCTTCGCGGGCGGTTTCCACGGGCGCACCTTCATGGGCATGGCGCTGACCGGCAAGGTCCAGCCCTACAAAGCGGGCTTCGGGCCGATGATGCCCGATATCTGGCACCTGCCCTTTCCGAACCCGCTGCACGGCGTTTCGGCCGAGGATTCGATGAAGGCGCTGCACCAGCTGTTCAAGGCCGATCTGGAACCCGCCCGCGTCGCCGCGATCATCGTCGAGCCGGTTCAGGGCGAGGGCGGCTTTTACGAGGCGCCCGCCAGTTTCATGGCGGAATTGCGCGGCCTTTGCGACGCGCATGGGATGCTGCTGATCGCGGACGAGGTGCAGACCGGCTTTGCCCGCACCGGCAAGCTGTTCGCGATGCAGCACCACAACGTCGAGGCCGATCTGGTCACGATGGCCAAGGGTCTGGGCGGCGGCCTGCCGATCAGCGCCGTGACCGGCCGGGCCGAGGTGATGGACGCGCCCCATCCCGGCGGGCTGGGCGGCACCTATGCCGGCAATCCGCTGGCGGTCGCGGCCGCCCATGCCGTGCTGGACGTGATCGAGGACGAGGGCCTCTGCGAACGCGCCACGCGCCTTGGCAACCGGCTGAAGCAGCGTCTGGCGGGCATCCGCGACGTCGTGCCGGAAATCGTGGACATCCGCGGCCCCGGCTTCATGAACGCGGTCGAATTCAACCTGCCCGGCACCGACAGCCCCGCCCCCGATTTCGCCTCCCGCGTCCGCGAAGAGGCGCTGGCGCGCGGCCTGATCCTGCTGACCTGCGGCGTTCATGGCAATGTGATCCGCTTTCTGGCGCCGTTGACCATCCCCGATCCTGTCTTTGACGAGGCGCTGGACGTGCTGGAAGCCTCGCTGATCGCGGCACGCAACTAGGCGCGACTGGTAAAGCTTGGTCGGGCGACATAGATGTGCCCTCGGGTTTCAGAAAGGGCGCGGCATGGCTGCCATCATCGAGATCGACCGGCTTTCCAAACAATATGGCAGCGGCACCAAGGCGCTGGACGATGTCAGCATGTCCATCGACGAGGGCGAGATCATCGCCCTCTTGGGGCCGAACGGCGCGGGCAAGACCACGATGATCTCGATCATCTGCGGGCTTGTGGTGCCGACCGGCGGCACGGTCCGGGTCGGCGGCCATGACATCCGCACCGACTGGCGCGCCGCGCGCCGCCTGATCGGGCTGGTCCCGCAGGAAATCGCGCTGGAGCCGTTCGAGAAGGTGATGAACTGCGTCCGCTTCACGCGCGGCCTCTACGGCATGCCGCCCGACGACGCCTATATCGAACGCATCCTGCGGGCCCTGTCGCTGTGGGACAAGCGCGATGCCGCCACGCGCGAATTGTCGGGCGGCATGAAGCGCCGCGTCCTGATCGCCAAGGCACTGGCCCATCAGCCGCGCGTCCTGTTCCTGGACGAGCCGACGGCGGGCGTCGATGTCGCGCTGCGCCGCGAGATGTGGGAGGTCGTGGCCGATCTGCGCCGCGAGGGCGTGACGATCATTCTGACCACCCATTACCTGGAAGAGGCCGAGCAGATGGCCGACCGCATCGGCGTCATCGCCAAGGGGCGTCTGCTGCTGGTCCGCCCGACTGCCGAACTGATCGGCGAGTTCGGCCGCAAGACGCTGACGATCGAACTGGACCAGCCGCTTGCGGCCATTCCCGCCGATCTGGCGGGCCGTGGTCTGACCCTGTCGGATGACGGCAGGCAGCTGGGCTTCGACTACGACACACGCGCCGACCGCACCGGCATCGCCCGCCTTCTGGGGGATCTGGCGGCAGAGGGGATCAGCGTGCGCGACGTCTCGACCCGGCAATCCAGCCTCGAGGACGTGTTCCTCTCGCTTGTTTCGGAGGATGCGGCATGACCGGCATCAACTGGCGCGGGGTGGGCGCGATCTTCCACCACGAGATGATGCGCTTCTTCCGCACGATCTGGCAGTCTCTGGCCTCGCCCGTGCTGTCCACGGTGCTGTATTTCGTGGTCTTCGGCGCGGCCATCGGCGGGCGCATCCAGTCGGTCGAGGGGGTCGAATACGGCGCCTTCATCGTGCCGGGCCTGATGATGCTGACCGTCCTTCAGCAATCGGTCAGCAATGCCAGCTTCGGCATCTACTTCCCGAAGTTCAGCGGCACGATCTACGAATACCTCGTCTCGCCCGTGGGCTGGGTCGAGGTCACGATGGGCTTCGTCGGTGCCGCCGCCGCCAAGGCGCTGCTGATCGCGCTTGTGATCCTGCTGACCAGCTTTGCCTTTGTCGGCGTCCATATCCTGCACCCGTTCTGGATGCTGGCCTTCCTGACCCTGTCCGCGCTTGGCTTCAGCCTTCTGGGCTTCATCATCGGGCTTTGGGCCAAGTCCTTCGAACAGCTTCAGATCGTGCCGATGATGGTCATCATGCCGCTGGTCTTTCTGGGCGGGGCCTTCTACTCGGCCAGCATGCTGCCTCCGTTCTGGGAAGCCGTGGCCAAGCTGAACCCGGTCCTCTACCTGATTTCGGGGGTGCGCTGGTCGTTCTTCGGGTTGGCCGATGTGCCGGTGGGCGTGTCGCTGGCGGCGGTCGGGCTGATGGTGGTGATCTGCCTTGCGATCATCCGCTGGATCTTTGCGACCGGCTGGCGGCTGCGCGACTAGTTGCCGCGCGTGCGCTGCTGGTGCGTGGCGAGGCTGTCGCAGAGCCGCGTCTGCGGGTCCAGCCGCACATAATCGCGCGCCGAGATCACCTGCATGTTGATCGACCGGTTCCAGCCTCCGAACCAGCGGTCGCGGATGCCGTTGCGATAGGTGCTGCCCATGATCTGGTCCACATGCGGCGGAATGATCCGCGTGCCGGGCAGCCGGGGCGCGTGAAAGCCGACGCGCGCATGCGGCCCCAGGCAGGCATTCGGCAGCGTGATCAGCATCGTGCAGGCCGACCGGCAATAGCCGCGGATACGCACCTCGCGGCCGCTGCGGCCCAGATCCTCGCGCGTTTGCAGCATCTGGACGACATTGCCGCCCCGGTGGTTCCAGACGTCGATATAGGGTCCGTTGCGCTGGATGCCCGAAGGTTGGGCAAGGGCCGGGCCGGTTAGAACGCCAAGCGACAGGACAAGGGCGAGGATGCGTGTCATGGCGCGATCATGGTGCCGGACGCGCCGGGGGTGAAATCACGTTCCGGCGACGTCGGGACCCTTGCGTGCCTCGTTGCGTTAAGCCCCGACACAACGGAGAAATGCCATGTTCCGCCTGATCAAGCTGTTTGCGATCTTCAAGCTGTTCCAACGCGCGCGCAAGGGGCGCCGCCGCTAGTTCAAAGCGTCGATATGGCTTTTCCCGCGCGGGCGAATCGCTTATCTGCGGCGGATGCAGCAGAACCCGCCCGATCTTCGCCCCGATCTAGCCCGCGCCCGCATCCCGGATGACCGCCGCGAGGGTCAGCCGACTATCGGCATGGTCAGCCTTGGCTGCCCCAAGGCGCTGGTCGACAGCGAACGCATCCTGACGCGCCTGCGGGCCGAGGGCTACGCGATCAGCGCCGATTATCAAGGCGCGGATGCGGTGATCGTGAACACCTGCGGTTTCCTCGACAGCGCCAAGGCCGAAAGCCTCGATGCCATCGGCGAGGCGCTGCGCGAGAACGGCCGCGTCATCGTGACCGGTTGCCTGGGGGCCGAGCCCGACTACATCACCGGCGCGCATCCCAAGGTGCTGGCGGTGACGGGGCCCCATCAATATGAACAGGTTCTGGACGCAGTTCATGGCGCGGTCCCGCCCCGGCCCGATCCGTTCATCGACCTTCTGCCGGCCTCGGGCGTCAGCCTGACGCCGCGCCATTACAGCTATCTGAAGATCTCCGAGGGCTGCAATCACAAGTGCAAGTTCTGCATCATCCCCGACATGCGCGGCCGTCTGGTCAGCCGTCCGGCCCATGCGATCCTGCGCGAGGCTGAAAAGCTGGTGCAGGCCGGGGTGCGCGAGCTTCTGGTGATCTCTCAGGACACCAGCGCCTATGGGCTTGACCTGAAACACGCGACCGACCGGGGGCATCGCGCCCATATCACCGATCTGGCCCGCGATCTGGGCAGTCTGGGCGCCTGGGTGCGGTTGCACTATGTCTATCCCTATCCGCATGTGCGCGACCTGATCCCGCTGATGGCTGATGGGCTGGTGCTGCCCTACATGGACATCCCGTTCCAGCACGCCCACCCGGACGTTCTGAAGCGCATGGCCCGACCGGCGGCTGCGGCGAAAACGCTGGACGAGATCGCCGCCTGGCGCGCGATCTGCCCCGAGATCACGCTGCGTTCGACCTTCATCGTCGGCTACCCCGGCGAGACCGAGGCCGAGTTTCAGACCCTGCTGGACTGGCTGGACGAGGCGCAGCTGGACCGCGTCGGCGCCTTCCAATACGAAAACGTCAAGGGCGCCCGCGCCAATGACCTGCCCGACCATGTCGCACCCGAGGTCAAGCAGGACCGCTATGACCGCTTCATGGAAAAGGCACAGGCGATCAGCGCCGCGAAACTGGCCGCCAAGGTAGGCCAGCGCCTTCAGGTCATCGTGGACGAGGTCGATCAGGACGGCGCCACCTGCCGCACCAAGGCCGACGCCCCCGAAATCGATGGCAACCTCTTTATCGATGAGGGGTTTGACGGCCTGAAACCCGGCGATATGCTGTCCGTGATTGTGGACGAGGCAGGCGAATATGACCTCTGGGGACGACGCGACTGACGCCACGATGGCGCGGCTTCTGACGGTGCTGGCGATCAGCCCGGCCTTCGACCCCGAGGGCAAGCCCAGAAAACCCGGCGCGCTGTGCATCGGCGCGCAAAAGGCCGGGACCAGCTGGCTGGCGCAGATGTTGGGCCAGCATCCGCAGGTCTGGATCCCGCCCTTCAAGGAGGTGCAGTATTTCAACCACCTGCACATTCCCGAACACCGGCGCTGGATCGGCTGGCATTACCGCAACAAGCCGCAGGAGATCCGCGACCGCCACCAGATGCGAAAGGTCGATCTGGAACCGGCGCTGGACGAATACCTGACCGCGATCACCAGCGGCAAGATGTTCCACAACCAATGGTACAAGCGTGTCTTCGCGCCCGCGCCCGAACACGCGATCCCGATGGATTTCACGCCCGAATACTCGACCCTCCCCGAAGAGGGCGTGGACGCGGTGGCGCAATTCCTGCCGAGGGCCAAGGTGATCTACCTGATCCGCCACCCCGTCGATCGGGCCGTGTCGCAATTGCGCATGAACCTGCGCCGCGAGAAACGCAATCCCGCGACGCTGAACGAATGGATGGCCGAGATCGCCAATCCGGTCCTGTTCGACCGGGGCGATTACGCGACCTATCTGCCGCGCTGGCTGGCGCGCTATCCCGACATGCTGGTCCTGCCCTTCGGCCGCATCGCCAGCAATCCCGGCGCCGTCATGGACGCGGTCGAGGCCCATCTGGGCATCGGCCCCTGTTTCTACACCAACATGAACCAGAAGGTCTTTGCGAACGCCCCGGGCCTCATGCCCCCGCCCGAGGCGGTCGAAGCGCTGGAGGAACGGATGGCCCCCCAGATCCGCGCGATCCGGCAGATCCTGGGCGACGATTTCGCCGCCGATCTCCGCTGACCTTTTCCCGGCCGCCGGAATCGCCTAAAAGACGCCAAATTCACAGGAGTTCCCGATGGCGTCCTATCAGTTCGTCTACCACATGGACGGCGTGTCCAAGACCTATCCCGGCGGCAAGAAGGTGTTCGAGAATATCCGCCTGAACTTTCTGCCCGGCGTCAAGATCGGCGTCGTGGGCGTCAACGGCGCGGGGAAATCGACCCTGCTGCGCGTGATGGCGGGCTGGGACAAGGATTTCACCGGCGAGGCCTGGGCCGCCAAAGGCGCGACCGTCGGCTATCTGCCGCAAGAGCCTCAGCTTGACGAAAGCCTCGATGTGCGCGGCAACGTGATGCTGGGCGTCGCGGCGAAGAAGGCCATTCTGGATCGCTACAACGATCTGGCGATGAACTACTCGGACGAGACCGCCGACGAGATGGCCGCCCTGCAGGACCAGATCGACGCCGAGAACCTCTGGGATCTGGACAGCCAGATCGACGTCGCGATGGAGGCCCTGCGCTGCCCGCCCGACGATGCCGACGTGACGACCCTGTCGGGCGGTGAACGCCGCCGCGTCGCGCTGTGCAAGCTGCTGCTGGAAGCGCCCGACATGCTGCTTCTGGACGAACCGACCAACCACCTCGACGCGGAAACCATCGCCTGGCTGCAAAAGCACCTGATCGAATATCAGGGCACGATCCTGACGGTGACGCACGACCGCTATTTCCTCGACGACATCACCAGCTGGATCCTCGAACTGGATCGCGGCCGTGGCATCCCCTACGAGGGGAATTACTCGGCCTGGCTGGAACAGAAGGCCAAGCGGCTGGAGCAGGAAGCCCGCGAGGACAAGTCCAAGCAGAAGGTTCTGGAACGCGAACTGGAATGGATCCGCGCCGGCGCCAAGGCCCGGCAGGCCAAGTCCAAGGCCCGGATCAACGCCTATAACGAGATGGCCAGCCAGTCCGAACGTGAAAAGCTGGCGCGCGCCCAGATCATCATCCCGAACGGCGAGCGTCTCGGCAACAAGGTGATCGAGGTCGAGGGCCTGAAAAAGGCCATGGGCGACAAGCTTCTGATCGAGGATCTGACCTTCAGCCTGCCGCCCGGCGGCATCGTCGGCGTGATCGGTCCGAACGGCGCGGGCAAGTCCACGCTGTTCCGCATGCTGACCGGCAACGAGACGCCGGATGCCGGCACGATCACCTTCGGCGACACGGTACAACTGTCCTATGTGGACCAGTCGCGCGACGCGCTGGACCCCAATGCCACGGTGTGGGAGGAAATCAGCGGCGGCGCCGAGCAGATCGTTCTGGGCGACGCGCAGATGAACAGCCGGGCCTATTGCTCGGCCTTCAACTTCAAGGGCGGCGACCAGCAGAAGAAGGTCGGCCAGCTTTCGGGCGGGGAACGCAACCGCGTCCACATGGCCAAGCTGCTGAAGTCGGGCGGAAACGTTCTGCTGCTGGACGAACCGACCAACGATCTTGACGTGGAAACGCTGCAGGCGCTGGAGGCCGCGCTGGAAGACTTCGCGGGCTGCGCGGTCATCATCTCGCACGACCGCTTCTTCCTCGACCGTCTCTGCACGCATATTCTGGCGTTCGAAGGCGATGCCCATGTCGAATGGTTCGAGGGCAACTTCCAGGCCTACGAGGAAGACAAGATCCGTCGCCTCGGCCCGGATTCGGTCGAACCGAAGCGCGTGAAATACAAGAAATTCACCCGCTGAACCGCAGCGCGACAAACGGAAACGCCGCCCCGAAGGGCGGCGTTTTGCGTTTCGGGGCGGATGATCCCCGACTTATTCGGGCACCACGCGGACCGCACCCTTGGCGGCGCTGGTCGTCATCGAGGCATAGGCGCGCAGCGCCGTGGTGATCTTGCGCTTGCGCGGCTTGGCGGGCTTCCAGCCCAGGGCCTCGCGCGCGGCGCGGCGGGCGGCCAGCGTGGCGTCATCCACGACCAGTTCGATGGTGCGGTTCGGAATGTCGATGCGGATCAGGTCGCCCTGCTCGACCAGACCGATCGTGCCGCCTTCGGCCGCCTCGGGCGAGACATGGCCGATCGACAGGCCCGACGAGCCGCCCGAGAAGCGGCCGTCCGTCACCAGCGCGCAGGCGGCGCCCAGGCCCTTGGATTTCAGGTAGCTGGTCGGATACAGCATCTCTTGCATACCGGGACCGCCGCGCGGGCCTTCGTATCGGATCAGAACGACCTCGCCGGGCTTGACCTTGCCGGTCAGAATGGCGCTGACGCTGTCATCCTGGCTTTCGAAGATATGCGCCGGCCCCTCGAAGGTCAGGACCGATTCATCGACCCCCGCCGTCTTCACGATACAGCCATCCTCGGCCAGGTTGCCATACAGCACCGCGAGGCCGCCATCCTTGCTGAAGGCGTGTTCGGCGCTGCGGATCACGCCCTTCTCGCGGTCGAGGTCAACGCTCTCATAGCGGCGATCCTGCGAGAATGCTGTCTGCGTCCGCACGCCGCCCGGTGCCGCGCTGAAGAAATGATGAACCTCGGCATCGTCGCTGCGCTTGATGTCCCATTTCGCCAGCGCCTCGCCCATGCTGGGCGAATGGACGCAAGGCACGTCGGTATGCAGCAGGCCCGCGCGGTCCAGCTCGCCCAGGATCGCCATGATGCCGCCCGCGCGGTGGACATCCTCCATGTGGACATCCGATTTGGCGGGCGCGACCTTGCACAGGACAGGCACCTTGCGCGACAGGCGGTCGATGTCGGACATGGTGAAATCGACGCCCGCCTCATGCGCAGCGGCCAGCAGGTGCAGGACGGTATTGGTCGAACCGCCCATCGCGATGTCCAGCGTGATCGCGTTCTCGAAGGCGCGGAAGCTGGCCACGCTGCGCGGCAGGACCGAGGCGTCGTCGCCCTCGTAATAGCGTTTCGCCAGATCGACGATCAGACGACCGGCGCGCAGGAACAGCTGCTTGCGGTCGGCATGGGTCGCCAGGGTCGAGCCGTTGCCCGGCAGCGACAGGCCAAGCGCCTCGGTCAGGCAGTTCATCGAATTGGCCGTGAACATCCCCGAACAGGAACCGCAGGTCGGGCAGGCTTCCTGCTCGATGGCGGACACGTCCTCGTCACTGACCGAATCATCGGCGGCAGCGACCATCGCATCGACCAGGTCCAGCGCCTTGACGGTGCCGTCCTTCAGCACGACCTTGCCCGCCTCCATCGGCCCGCCCGAGACGAAGACGACCGGAATGTTCAGACGCAGCGCCGCCATCAGCATGCCCGGCGTGATCTTGTCGCAATTGCTGATGCAGACCATCGCGTCGGCGCAATGGGCGTTGACCATGTATTCCACGCTGTCGGCGATGATCTCGCGCGAGGGCAGCGAATAGAGCATCCCATCATGGCCCATCGCGATCCCGTCATCGACGGCGATGGTGTTGAATTCCTTGGCGATACCGCCTGCGGCCTCGACCTCGCGGGCGACCATCTGGCCCAGATCCTTCAGGTGGACATGGCCCGGCACGAACTGGGTGAAGCTGTTGACGATGGCGATGATCGGCTTGCCGAAATCGCTGTCCTTCACGCCTGTCGCGCGCCACAAGCCACGCGCGCCGGCCATGTTGCGGCCATGGGTGGTGGTGCGGGAACGATAGGCGGGCATGGGTCATCTCCTGTTGCTGGCAGTCGCGTTTAGCATCCATTTCAGCGGAAGGAAATTGCCCTCAGGCGGCTATTCACGATGTTTTATGTCGCCCATGCAACAATGCGGCATCGCGCGCCCTGCGGGGGGTCCGGGGGGTGCAGCCCCCCGGGGCTTCGCGGGACGCAAAAGGCCCGCTTTCGGTCAGCGCAACCCCAGACCCGCGCGCATCATGAGCCGCCGGACAGGCGCCACGCCGTAAAGCCCGCCCAGTGCCGCCGCGCGCAGGTCGCGCAAGGGGCGCAGGCTGGCCTGGCTCGCGCGGTTCAGCGCGTCGATGCCCAGCAGACGGGCCATCGCCTCGGGGCGGCGTGCGCGCTCATAGCGCGCGAGCGCCGCCGCATTGCCCGGATCGCTGCGGTTCAGCTCTACCAGCAGCGCCAGATCGGCAAGGCTCATGTTCAGCCCCTGCGCGCCGATGGGCGGGACGACATGCGCGGCCTCGGCGATCAGCGCGGTGCGCGGCGCGGTGAAGCGGTCGGCGATCTGGCTGATGATCGGCCATTCCGTCAGCCGGGTGGCCAGCCGCAGATGCCCCAGCACCCCGGCCGAGCGCGCGTTCAGTTCGGCCTCGAACGCCTCGGGCGGCAGGGCGCGCAGGCGGGCGGTCTCGCGGCCGTTCTCCATCCAGACGACGGCGGAGCAGGGGCGCCCCTCGCGGTCGGGCAGCGGCACCAGCGTAAACGGCCCGCCCGAGCGATGCACCTCGGTCGAGACGTTGTTGTGCGGGAATTCATGCGCCACCGCGAAGGCCAGCGCCTTCTGGCCATAGCGCAGCCGCCGCGCGCCGATGCCAAGCGCCTGCCGCACCGGCGAATCGCGGCCATCCGCCCCGATCAGCAGGCGCGCGCGCAGCCGTCGGCCATCCGACAGGGTGACGATCGCCCCCTCGTCGCGGGTCAGGACCGAGGCCGTGCCGATGCGCGACTGAAACCGCACGCATTGCAGCGATTCCAGCCGCGCGACAATCTCGCGGCGCAACAGCCAGTTCGGAAGGTTCCAGCCAAAGGGCTGATCGCCGATCTCGGCCGCGTCGAAGTCGCGGGTCAGCCGTGCGCGGGGCTCGGCGCCGCCCGCATCGACGATCCGCATCACCTGCAGGGGCGTGGCATGGGGCGCCAGCCGGTCCCATAGCCCGATCCGCTGCAACAGCGTGACCGAGGGCGTCAGGATCGCGGTGGTCCGCAGATCGGCGCCCTCGTCGGCCTCGTTCGTCACCGGCGGGGCCGGGTCTATGCAGAGGGTCGAGAAACCCTCGGCCCCGAAGGCCGCCGCAGCGATCAGCCCGGCAATGCCGCCGCCCGACACAAGGATATCGACATCTTCGAAGACTGGTGCGGGCAAGGTGGGCTCCTGTCGTCAATTCCCGGCGGTGAAGGCCAGCATGACGCCAAAGACCAGGAAAGTCGCCACCAGCCCGAAAATCCCCAACCCCGCAGCGCCGAACAGCGCGATGCAGGCCGCGACAAGCGCGCCCAGAACGGCCAGAACCGCCAGAATCAGGCCAAAAGCGGCGCGGTTGGAAAGATCGGTGTTGTCATGCGCAGTCATTGCTTCGGTATCCTCGAACAAGTTGCGCGCGTTCCGGTTCCAGTTAGCCCGTCGCAGGACCGGTTGCAATGCGACCAAGGAACGCGGCCAGATCGTCGGTCTGGTGCTGGACATGGGCGGGCGCGGGCGTGCCCCGCAGGATCGGCTCGGGGCCGTCGAAGCCCTGCCCGACCAGAACCGTCCGCATCCCAAGCGCGTGCGGCACGGCCAGATTGCGGGGATCATCCTCGAAAAAGGCTGCCTCGCGCGGGTTGATCCGGGCGGCGTCCAGAACGCTGTGAAAGGCCTCGGGGCGCGGCTTGGGGCGGAAATTGGTTTCCTCGATGCCATAGACGGCCTCGAACAGGTCGCTTTCCAGCCCTCGCGCGGCCAGAACGCGGCGGGCATAGGCCGCGTCGCCATTGGTGTGGATGATCCGCCGCCCCGGCAGGGCCGCGATGGCATCGGCCAAAGCCGCATCCGGGCGCAGCACCGAAAAGTCGATGTCGTGCACGTCGCTGAGGTAATGGCCCGGATCGACCCGGTGTTCGGCCATCAGCCCC
Organism: Paracoccus sp. NSM; assembly: GCF_052379855.1. Classification (NCBI taxonomy): domain Bacteria; kingdom Pseudomonadati; phylum Pseudomonadota; class Alphaproteobacteria; order Rhodobacterales; family Paracoccaceae; genus Paracoccus; species Paracoccus sp. NSM. Next base: position 12,863 of record NZ_JBQTCG010000013.1, read on the forward strand.
GCCAGCGTCGTGCCATGCAGCCGCCAGTATTCCGCGCGCAGCCGGTCGGCATCGCCCTCGGGCACGCCAAGGACGCGCATCATGTAGGCCGTCATCCGCCGCTCGATCTGGGCGAAAAGCTGGGCCTCGGGCGGGTAGAGCGTATTGTCCAGATCGAAGATCCAGACGCGAACATGCGAAAAATCCATTTGCCCGACATAACGCCGCGCCGCCGCGCTTGCAATTCGCGCCGCCGCGGCCAATCGTGGCGCGATGAAGGACGCCTATTCCCTGATCCTGACCGCGATCGAAAGCGGCACCTATCGCCCCGGCGACCGGCTGGTCGAATCCGAGCTGGCCGACCGTTTCGGCGTCAGCCGCACGCCTGTGCGCGAGGCGCTGCAACGGCTGGAAACGCAGGCCATGCTGGTCCGCGACGGGCGCAGCCTGATCATCGCCTCGCTGGATCACAACCAGCTGGCCGAGCTTTACGTCGTGCGCGCCGAGCTTGAGGCGCTGGCCGCCCGCCTTGCCGCCCGCCATGCCAGCCCCGAAGAGGTGCGCGTCCTCAGCCAGATGGTCGAGGAAGACCGCCAGAACCAGCACGACCCCGAGGCTCTGGCCCGGTCGAACCGGCGCTTTCACCGACAGATCCATCTGGCCTCGCATAACCGCTATCTGGTGCAGCAGCTTGATCTGGTCCATCGCAGCATGGCGCTGATGGAAAAGACCTCGCTGGCCGCCGAGGGACGCAGCGCGGCGGCCCTGTCCGAACATGCCCGCATCGTCGATGCGATCGCCTCGGGCGACGGGGCGGCCGCGGACAAGGCGCTGCGGCAGCATATCTCGATGGCGTGGGAGACGCGGCTGAAGCTGGAAGCCCAGGCCCATGGCTAGGGCGTGATCCGGCTGATCCAGACCGAGGCCGATCTGGCCGAAGGCGCCGCCCATCTGGCGCGCATCTGTCCGGTCTGGGCCAAGGCCCTGCCCCTGATCGATCCCCTGCCGCTGCGCCGCCGCGAGGCCGGTTTCGCCGCGATGGCCGATGCGATCATCGGACAGCAGATATCGGTCGCGGCGGCGGCCTCGATCCGGGCGCGACTGGAGACGGCGGGGCTGATGTCCGAGGCCGCGATCCGCGCCGCCACGCCCGACGACCTGCGCGCGGCGGGCCTGTCGCGCCCCAAGGCGCGCTATCTGGCCGCCATCGCCGAGGCCGGGCTGGATTGGGACGGGCTGTCCGCCCTGCCAGATGACGAGGCCATTGCCCGGCTGACCGCCCTGCCCGGTGTGGGCGTCTGGACCGCCGAGATCTACCTGAAATTCGCGCTTGGCCGCGCCGATGTCTTCGCGGCGGGCGATCTGGCCCTGCAAGAGGGGGCGCGGCTGCTTTACACCCTGCCCGAACGGCCCGGCCCCACCGCGCTACGGGTGCTGGCCGAACCGTGGCGGCCCTGGCGGGCGGTTGCGGCGCGGGGGCTCTGGGCCTATTACCGGCTGGCCAAAGGCCGCGAGGGAGTGACATGACCGACCGACTGACATCCGCCCGCAAGGGTCCGCAACAGGCGGATTCGGCGGTGATCTTCCTGCACGGCTATGGTGCGGATGGCGACGACCTGCTGGGTCTGGCCGATCCGCTGGCGCCGCATCTGCCGCGCACGGCCTTCTTTGCGCCGAACGCGCCCGAGCCCTGCCGGAACAATCCGATGGGCTATCAGTGGTTTCCGATCCCCTGGCTCGACGGTTCGTCCGAGGGGGACGCGCGATCCTCGATGATGCGCTCGGTGGGGATGCTGGACGCCTATATCGACAGCGTGCTCAAGGATGAGGGGCTGCCCGCGAACCGTCTGGTGCTGGTCGGGTTCAGCCAGGGCACGATGATGGCGCTGCATGTCGCGCCGCGCCGCGACAAGGAAGTAGCCGGGATCGTCGGCTTCTCGGGGCGGCTTCTGTCGCCCGAGACGCTGGAGACCGAGGCTCTTGTCAAGCCGCCCGTCCTGCTGGTTCACGGCGACGAGGATCAGATGGTCCCGTTCGAGGATATGGGCCTGGCCGGAAACGCGCTGATGGCCGCAGGCTTCACGGTCTATGGCCATGTGATGAAGGGAACCGGTCACGGCATCTCGCCCGACGGGCTGTCCGTGGCCCTGGCCTTCATCCGCGACCGCCTCGGCGCCTGACAGCCGGCTTGCCATCGCCAGGGCCCGCCCTGCCGGAACGCTGATTGCCGCATTTTCGGGCAGGGCGCGTCATGGCGCTGTTACCTGATGCGGCTATCTGTCCAAGGGGCGGCTATAGATGCAGAGGCTTGCCAGATGGCTTGCACGAGATATAGTCGAGCCATGGATCTGAGGGATGCCCCCGGCCGATCTGCGGGGCAGGCAGGACGGGCGATATGCTGGACGACCATCATCAGACAGAGTTCCGCACCCAGTTCGTGCGAGAGCCAGCCGCGCTGCGTCATCACCCGGCACTGGTCCTGAATGCCGATTACCGCCCGCTGAGCTACTACCCGCTGTCCCTGTGGCCCTGGCAAGAGGCGATCAAGGCCGTCTTTCTGGACCGGGTCAGCATCATCGCCGAATATGACGAGGTGGTGCGAAGTCAGAGGCAGGTGTTCCGGATCCCCTCGGTCGTCGTTCTGAAGGATTATGTCAGACCCCAGAAGCGCGTGGCATTCACGCGCTTCAATCTTTTTCTGCGGGACGAATTCTGCTGCCAGTATTGCGGGGCCAAGGGTGACCTGACCTTTGACCATGTCGTGCCACGCTCGCGCGGGGGTGTGACCAGCTGGGAAAACGTGGTGGCCGCCTGTTCGCCCTGCAACCTGAAAAAGGCCAATCGCAGCCTGCGCCATTCGGGCATGAGCCTGCGCCGCAAGCCGCGCCAGCCCCTGCCCGAGGAAATGCACGCGGTGGGGCGGCGCTTTCCGCCGAACCACCTGCATGACAGCTGGATGGATTACCTCTACTGGGATGCCGAGCTGGAAAGCTGATCAGGCATGCGGGTCGCGATGGTCACGCGGCCCCAGATGCAGGACCAGCGCGGCGCCAAGCGCGACCAGAGCCAGAACCGCCAGCGGCACGCCCGAGGCGAAGGTCGCCCAGAGGGTCAACCCGGCGGCCAGGATGACCATGGCGATCAGCAGAAGGAAATGCGGCAGCGGCATGGGCGACTCCTCTCCTTGGGCTCAATATGAGCTTCGACGAGGGGTTTGAAAAGACCATGCGACAAATGCGCGATATCCTGCCCGAAAGATGATCAGAGCAGGCCCGCATGCTCCATCGCGGCATCAATCTGGCGGCGCACCCCGTCGCTGAGCGGCGTCAGCGGCAGGCGCACCCGTTCATTGCACAGGCCCAGCCGCGACATCGCGTATTTCGCCCCGACCAGCCCCGGTTCAAGGAAGATCGCGTGATGCAGCGGCATCAGACGGTCCTGGTATTCCAGCGCGGTGCGGTAATCGCCGCGCAAGGTCGCCTCCTGGAACAGGGCGCAGAGACGCGGCGCGACATTCGCGGTCACGCTGATGCACCCCACCCCGCCATGCGCGTTGAAGCCAAGCGCGGTCGCATCCTCGCCCGACAGCTGCACGAAATCCGGGCCGCAGGTCATGCGTTGCAGGCTCACACGCTCCAGCTTGCCGGTCGCGTCCTTGACGCCGATGATCGTGGGCAGCTGCGCCAGCACGCCCATCGTCTCGGGGGTCATGTCCACGACCGAACGGCCGGGAATGTTGTAGATCACGATCGGCAGGTCGCAGGCTTCGGTCAGGGCGGTGTAATGCGCGATCAGACCGGCCTGCGTCGGCTTGTTGTAATAGGGCGTGACGACCAGCCCGGCATCGGCGCCGACGCTGGCGGCGTGCTGCAACAGCCCGATCCCCTCGCGGGTCGAGTTCGACCCCGCCCCCGCGATCACCGGGATGCGGCCATCGACGGCGCGCACGACTTCCTCGATGACCAGGCGGTGTTCGTCATGGGTCAGGGTCGGGCTTTCGCCGGTGGTGCCGACCGGCACGATGCCGTGGCTGCCCTGGTCGAGATGCCATTCGACCAGCTTCACCAGCGCGTCCAGATCCAGCTCGCCGTCCGGGGTGAACGGCGTGACGAGGGCTGGCATAGACCCTTTGAACATGACACGCTCCTTGGTGGAAGATCGGTTTGGTTGCGCCGCTCTCACTAGCGGGGGGCGCGGCACTTGCCAAGGATGTGTATTGCATCGGCGGGCTTTGGCCGCGACACAGGGCGGTGATGCGACTTCTGCGTGACATGATGCTGGCCGCGATGCTGGCGACCCTGCCGCTGGCCGCCCCCGTGCGGGCCGAGGAACCGGGCGCGATGGCGCTGGCGCTGGCCGCAGCCGATGCCCGCGACTGGACGACGGCACGCGCCGCCGCCGCACGCGCGGGACCGCTGGCCGAGGCGCTGATCGGCTGGCAGGCCCTGCGCGCGGGCCATGGCGATTTCAGCGATTTCCTGGACTTCGTCGCCCGCAATCCCGACTGGCCCGGCCTTGACCAGATCCGCCAGCGCGGCGACGCCAAGCTACGCCCGCTGACCCCGGACGAGGCCGCGATCTGGTTCGCCGACCGCCAGCCCGCCAGTCTGCGCGCCCACGAGGCGCTGATCGCCGCCCTGCCCCCCGCCGAGGCCCGGGCCGAGCGCGCGCGCTTTTTCACCGAAACCACGCTGGATGCCGCCGACGAGGCCGCGCTGCTGACAGCCCACCCCGATACGCTGGCCCCCCTGATCCCCGCGCGGATCACGCGGATGCTGGACCGCCGCCAATGGGAACAGGCCGAACGCCTGCTGGAAAGCCTGCCCGAAGAGGACCGCGCCCTGCCCGCCGCCCGCATCGCCCTGCAAGCCGGGCGCGAGGGGGTGGACACGCTTATCCTGGCCCTGTCCGACGAGGCGCGGGCCGATCCCGGCCTGACGATGGACCGTTATCTGTGGCGCGTCGGCGCGCGGATGCACGAGGGCGCGCAGGCCCTGATGCTGGAGGCCTCGACCAGCGCCGAGGCGCTGCGCGATCCGGCGCAATGGGCCTCGATGCGGGTGGATTACACGCGGCTGGCGATGCGGAACGGCGACTGGCAGCGGGCGCTTGATCTGGCCGCGCCGCATTTCCTGACGCCCGACAACCGCCACTATGCCGACCTGGAGTGGCTGGCGGGCTGGGCGGCCCTGAAGACCGGCGATCCGACCCGAGCGCTGGACCATTTCCGCCATCTGGAAACCGTGGTCGGCAGCGCGATCAGCCTGGCGCGGGCGCATTACTGGCAGGGCCGCGCACATGAGGCGCTGGACGACCCGGCCGAGGCCGAGGCCGCCTTTCGCCGCGCCGCCGAATGGCCGGGCGTCTATTACGGCCAGCTTGCCGCCGAACGCGTGGGCGTCACCCTGCCCCCGGACTACGCCATCCCCGGCCCCGCCCATGACAGCCTGCCCGATTGGCGCGGCGCGGCGCTGGCCGATAATGCGGTCTATCGCGCGGGCCTGTGGCTTTTGGGAACCGGCCGCGTCACCGAGGCGCAGCGCTTCTTCCTGCATCTGGCGCAAAGCGCCGCGCCCGAGGACATCGCCCGCATGTCGCGCCTGATGTACGAGGCGGGCTATCCCTGGCACGGGCTGCGGCTGGCCAAGCAATCGGCCAATCAGGGCGTGATCTGGCCGGTCGCGCATTTCCCCCTGACCGGGCTAGAGACCGAGGATCTGGGCCCACCCCCCGAACTGGTCATGGCCATTGCGCGGCAGGAATCCGAATTCAACCACACGGCCTCCAGCCCCGCCGGCGCGCAGGGTCTGATGCAGGTCATGCCGGCGACCGCCGAACAGGTCGCCCGCCAGCTTGGCCTGCCCTATGATCCGGCGCGGCTGTCCGGGGACGCGGCCTATAATGCGCGGATCGGGTCGCAATATCTCATGGATCTGGCGGACCGCTTCGGCCCATCGGTCGCGCTGATCGCGGCGGGCTACAATGCCGGTCCGGGCCGCCCGGCGCGCTGGATCGGCGATTTCGGCGATATCCGCAGGGATGCCGACCCGGTCGAGTGGGTCGAACTGATCCCCTTTGACGAGACGCGCAACTACGTCATGCGCGTGGCCGAGGCGCTGCCGATCTATCGTTCGCGCATCCACGGTCGCCCCGCGCCCATCGTGCCGCGTTGGGATCTGTCGGGCGGGGGCATGATGCCGCCGCCGCCGCTGCGGCTGACGCTGGCCCTGTCGGCGCGGCCCGTGCCGAACCCGGCGCGGCTTATCGGCCCGCCGCTGCCGCCCGATTGGCCTGCCGTGATCTCAGCCGCTGCCGAAGCAGAGTGAAGATCCCCGCCGCGACCACGATCACCGTGCCGACGACGACATTCGGGCGCAGGCTTTCGGCAAAGACCAGCACGCCGATGATGCTGACCCAGACAAGCTGCGTATAGGCGAAGGGCTGCAGGACCGAGGCCTCGGCCATCTCGTAGCTGCGGATCATCAGGTAATGCGAGGTCATCCCGCAGACACAGAGCAGCCCCATCCAGACCCAGTCCATCGGCGCCAGCCATTGCCATTCCCAGATCCCGGCCAGCGTGATCGCCACCGCCCCCGCGATGCCCGTCCAGAAGAAGCTGACGATCGCCGGATCATCGCGCGAGACATGCCGCGTCAGCAGGCCATACAGCGCGAACAGCAGCGCGGCGATCAGGGGCAGCAGCGCCTCGATCGTCAGGACGCCGCCGCCGGGGTTCAGGATCACCAGGATCCCCGCAAAGCCGATGCCGATGGCGCTCCAACGGCGCCAGCCGACGCGCTCGCCCAGAACCGGGCCGCTCAGCGCTGCGACCAGCAAGGGATAGACGGCAAAGACGGCGTGAGTCTCGATCAGGCCCAGGCGCACGAAGGCCTCGACCATGACCATCACCTCGAAGGCCAGGATCACGCCGCGCGCGATCTGGGTCAGCGGGCGCTTGGTGCGGATCGCCCGGCGCAGCCCGCCCGGCTGGCGCGCGACCAGCGCGATCACAAAGACCGCAAAGACCCAGTAGCGGATCATCACGATCAGGACGGGCGGATACTCGCCCCCCAGAATGCGCGAGAACAGGTCCTGAAGCGCGAAGATGAAGCTGACCGCGCACATCAGGATGATCGCCAGACCGGTGCGGTCGCGCGGCGGCTGTGTCACCGGAGGGATCGGAGGCGGTGCCGAGGCCGTGGCGGCCGATGCGGCATAGGGCGGGTGGGATCGGTCGTCGGACATAAGCGCGCCTTTGGGGTCGCGCCCGGTCTGCGCCCCGCCTGCCCCAAGGTCAAGCCGCGCGCCGCCTTGCACGTCATGCAAGGCGGCGCCTGTTGCGGCTTAGTCGCGGGCTCGGATGATCTTGGCGAAAGGCTCAAGCAGGGTCGGGTTCGCGGCGATGATGCGGCCCGATTCCAGCGGATTGTCACCCTCGCGGATGCCTTGGACGAAACCGCCCGCCTCGCGCACCATCAGGATGCCGGCAGCCACGTCCCAGGGCTTGGTGCCGCGTTCCCAGTAACCGTCGAACCGGCCCGAGGCGACATAGGCCAGGTTCAGCGCTGCCGAACCGAAGCCGCGCACACCGGCGGCGGCGGGCATCAGTTGCGCCAGATCCTGGATCATCGCGGGCAAGGGGCCGGTTCCGGAATGGGGAATCCCCGTCGCAAAGACCGAATCGGCCAGCCGCGTGCGTCCCGAGACGCGCAGCCGCTGGTCGTTCATGAAGGCCCCGCCGCCCTTTTCGGCCACGAACAATTCGTCCTTGGCGGCATCGAAGATGACGGCGGCGACGATCTCGCCCTTGTGTTCCAGCGCGATGCTGACGGCCCAATGCGGCAGGCCGTGCAGGAAGTTCGTCGTGCCGTCCAGCGGATCGACCAGCCAGCGGCGGGTGGGGTCCTCGCCATCCTCGGCGCCGGTCTCTTCGCCCAGCCAGCCATAGCTGGGGCGGGCGCCGCGCAGTTCTTCCTTGATCAGACGCTCGGCCTCGCGGTCGGCGCGGGTGACGAAATCGCCGGCGCCCTTGACGCTGACCTGCAGGTTCTCGACCTCGCGGAAATCCTTGACGAGGGCGCGCCCGGCCTTGCGGGCGGCCTTGATCATGACGTTCAGATTGGCGCTTGCCATCACTTGCTCCGGGAATAGGGGTTGGGCGCGTCATAGGGCAGGCGCGCCGGAAAGCCAAGCGGCGCGTCCCGCCCTAGCTGGCGGCGCCGCGCAGCATCCGCAAAGGCTCGGTCCGCGACAGGCGCAGGACATGCGCCATGTAGGGCTGCGCCAGATCACCGGTCCGCACCGCCGCGTAAAGCCTGCGCCGGATGCCCTGCGGCCCAAGCGGCAGCAGCGCCAGTTCCGGGTTGGCCGCCTCGCGCCGCAGCACCCAGTCGGGCATCACCGCCACCCCGCGCCCCGAGGCGACCAGCATCAGCGCCACAGCGGTCAGCTCGACCGTGCGCTGGCGGGCGGGCTCGATCCCCGCGGGGGTCAAGAACTGGCTGAACACGTCCAGCCGCGCGCGGTCCATCGGATAGGTGATAAGCGTCTCGGCCGCCAGATCGGCGGGGTCAGCGTAGCCCTTGGCGACCAGCGGATGCCCGGCAGGCACGACCAGCGTCGGCGCGTAATCGAACAGCGCCTGAAAGGTCACGTCGGGCAGATCCTCGGGGTCGGAAGAGATGACCAGATCGACCTCTTCGCGCACAAGGGCGGGCAGCGCGCCGAAGGCGAGGCGCTGGCGGATATCGACATCCACATCCGGCCAGGCGCGGCGAAAGATGTCCAGAACCGGCAGAAGCCAGTCGAAACAGGCATGGCACTCCATCGCGATGTGCAGCCGCCCGATCCGGCCCGCCTCGACGCCCTTGAACTCGGCCTCGGTGGCGGCGACCAGCGGCAGGACCTGCTCGGCCAGACGCAGAAGGCGCATCCCCGCAGCCGACAGCCGCATCGGCTTGGCGCGGCGGACGAACAACTCGACCCCGGCCTGTTCCTCCAGCGCCTTGATCTGATGGGACAGCGCGCTCTGCGTGATGTTCAGCACCTCGGCCGCGCGGGCCAGACCGCCCTGTTCGTGGATCGCATGGACGGTGCGCAGATGCCGTAATTCGAGATGCATGATGAGCGGAACTCAGGTTGATCTTGAGGATTATGAATTTGTCTCACGCCGCGCCGCGTGGCACAAGAGGTGCCAACAGAAAGGAACTGTCATGTCCGCGCCGAGAATCAGCTTCGAGTTCTTCCCGCCCAAGACGCTGGAGGCATCGTTCAAGCTGTGGGAAACCGCCCGCGCGCTGGCGCCGCTGGCGCCCGATTTCGTCTCGGTCACTTATGGCGCGGGCGGTACGACCCGCAAGCTGACCCATGAGGCCGTGACCACGATCAACCGCCAGTTCGGGCTGGAGGTCGCCGCGCATCTGACCTGCGTCGAGGCCACCCGCGCCGAAACGCTGGAGATCGTGCAATCCTATGCCGATGCCGGCATCCGCGAGATCGTCGCCCTGCGCGGCGACGCGCCCAAGGGCGCCGAGCGCTTCACCCCCCATCCCGACGGTTTCGCCCATTCGATCGAACTGATCGAGGCCATCGCCGCGCGCGGCGACATGACGATCCGCGTCGGCGCCTATCCCGAGCCGCATCCCGACAGCACCGGGTCCGATGCCGACATCGCCTGGCTCAAGCGCAAGATCGATGCGGGCGCCAGCAGCGCGATCACGCAGTTCTTCTTTGAGCCGGACACGTTCTTCCGCTTCCGCGACCGCTGCGTGGCGGCGGGGATCGAAGCGCCGATCATCCCGGGCATCCTGCCGGTGCAAAGCTGGGCCGGCACCAAGCGTTTCGCCGCGACCTGCAACACGACCGTCCCCGACTGGGCGGAACAGGCGTTCCAGCTGGCCGCGCTGGACGGCCCCGAGGCTGAACGCGCGCTGGCCACCGGCCTTTGCGTCGATCTGTGCGAGAAGCTGATCGCGGGCGGCGTGGACCGGCTGCATTTCTACACGCTGAACCGCCCGGAACTGACCCGCGATGTCTGCGCCGCGCTTGGCGTGCGCCCGGCGGGCGGGCTGGAAGCCGTCGCCTGAAGCGGCCTCAGGCGGGGCGGGCGGCCCTGCGGCGGCGGATGCGATGCGTCCGGTCGGCGGCTTCCGACAGATCGCCCGTCAGCAGCGCGGGGCCAGGATAGGGGACAGGAACCGTCGCGTGCAGGCTTTCGGTCGAATAGCGCCCGACCATGCGCGGGGCGCGGGCCAGAAACAGCTTGCCCCACCGCCGCCAGGACCCGATCGGGGGCGCGGTGGCATCAAACGGAAACAGCGCCTGCCAATCGGGCGGCAACGGCAATCCAAGCGCCTGCGCCCGTTCCAGCATCCAGACCAGCGGGATGTTCGCCAAGGGGCGCGCGGGCTCGAACCCTGACAATTGGCCGCCGATATCGGGATGGGCGCCGCGGAACCAGACCTGCTCGATCCGTCCCGCCGCATGATCGTCATCCCACAGCAGCGGCGCAAAGGCCGCCCGCGTCTCGTCCAGCGCCAGCGCCTGAAAGCCGTGCTCGATCCCCTGGCCCAGATGCGCGTCATGAAAGCGGAAACGCGGCTCGGACAGCATCCACAGAAGCGGCAGGCGCAGGCCAAGTGCCATCACCGTGTCGAAGCAACCCAGCATCCGGATCGGCGCGGCATCGTGGCAGCGCCGCCGGAACGCCGCCATCACCTTGGCCGCGCCGCCATTGCGATAAAGGTGCCAGGCCAGCCGGATATTGCGCTCGGTCGCGTGTTCGGGGCGCAAAAGCCCGACCCGGTCGATCATCCCCGCAAGGCTTCGCAGCGCAAAGGCGCCCCGCGAATAGCCCAGCATGAAGATCGGGTGCCCCGGACGCCAGCCCGAGGCCAGCCAGCCATAAGCCTCGGTGATGCGAGCCTCCAGGATGCGCCCCGCTGCCAGTTCGGGCAGCGTGCGCCAGCGATTCCATTGCTGGCCCATCCCGTAATGGATGCGCAAACGCCCCGGCGCGGGCGGCAGGCCCAGCTGCCCCGTCACCAGCCGGTGGATGCGCCCGATCGAACTGCGCTGCCCGTCAAGCAGCGAGGCGAAGGTGCCGTCCATCAGCACAAGATGGGTCGTCGGAAAGGTCACGGTCATGCGCCAAGCCTAGCACAGGACCGTAACCGAACCCTTAGCGCAAAGGCATAAGTCCTAGTCCAGACGCATGACGGTCGCGTGACCCATCAGCCCGAAGCCGTTGAACCGCGTATTCGTCACCGTCGAATAGGCGCCCGCACCGTGGAAGATAACGAAATCGCCCTCGGCCACGTCTTCGGGCAGGCTCAGCTCGCCCGGCAGGCGGTCCACCGAATCGCAGGTCGGTCCGAAGATCACCCGGCCGCCCCGGTCGCCCTGGCGCGGTCGGCCTTGGGGGTCGAGAACCTCGATCCGGTCGATATTGCCGATGATCGGCAGCTCGGCCAGCCCGCCATAGGTGCCGTCGTTCAGGAAGACATGCGCCCCGTCGCGCACGCCCTTGACCCGCGTGATCAGCGAGAACGCATCCGCGACCAGGCCGCGGCCCGGCTCGCAGACCAGTTCGGGCGCGTCGGTGCCGAACATCTCGGTCGTGGTCTCTCCGATTTCGCGGAAGATGGCGTCAAGGTCCGGCTCGACCCCGACGACGCGGTGCGAGGGGAAGCCCCCGCCCACGTTAAGCCTTTTGGCGCGCAGCCCGGCCATGTCGCAGATCTCGCGGGCGACGCGGATATAGCTTTCCCACGCGATCGGGTCGGTGCATTGCGTGCCCGGATGGAAGGTCAACGAGGCGACGTAGCCACGTTCCGCCACGCGGCGCAGGATCTCGGCGGCCAGTTCGGGCGAGGCGCCGAACTTCGAGCCGAAATCATAGGCAGCCCCCAGAACCGGCAGCTTGAAGCGGGGCGAGATCTCGACGCCCTCGCCCTCGACCGTCAGGGGGACCTGCTCGAACAGCTTGTCCAGTTCCGACAGGCTGTCCACCGACCAGGCACGGATGCCCGCCGCCACGCCCTGCGCGATCTCGGCGCGCGAACGGACAGGATTGTGGTAATGACGCGCGGCGCGCGGCGCGAGGCGGCCGATCAGGTCGATCTCGAAGGGCGAGGCCACGTCAAAGCCACGGATGCCCGCCGCGACAAGGTTCTGGATCACGGCCTCTTCGGGGTTCGACTTGACCGCGTAGGTCACAAAGCCCGGAAACCCCTCAAGAAACTGGCGGGCGCGATCCTGCAGCACCGTCGGCGCAAAGACCATCAGCGGATGTTCGGGCGCAAGGCGCCGGACGATGTCGGCGGGATTGTCCCAGACGGTCTTGTGCTGTCCCATGGCAGTTCCTTTCGCGCGCAAGGGTGGCAGGGTCGGGTGAAAACCCAGAATGGCGCGTATGGGTTTCGATTTCACCGATGAAAAGGATAGATTTGCGCGTCCCACCAGATAATATGCCGGGATTCATGTCATTCTGACGAAGGCTGCCCCTTTTGGACGATCTTGACCGCGCGATCATCGCGCAACTCTCGACCGATGCCCGCATGTCCGTGGCGGTTCTGGCCCGCAAGCTGCGCGTCGCGCGATCCACCCTGCAGGCCCGGCTGGAACGGCTGGAGGCCAACGGCACCATCGCGGGCTACACCCTGCGTCTGGGCGAGGCCGCGCGCACCGGCCGCATCCGCGCCACCGTGCTCTTGGGGATCGAGCCGCGCAGCCTGCCCGGCATCCTGTCGCGGCTGAAGGTCATGCCCCAGATCGAGCGCATTCACACGACCAGCGGCCGGGTCGATCTGCTGCTGCAACTGGCCACGGCCTCGACGGCGGAACTGGACGACACGCTGGACCGGATCGGCGCCATCGATGGGGTGCGCTCGTCGGAAAGCCTGATCCACCTGTCGTCCAAGCTGGACCGCGCGCCGTGACGACCGGCTAACATCTATCGGGTTGCCTTCCCGGTCATGGGGGCCGACCATCCCCCCATCACGACAGGAGGCGACCATGACCTATTACACCGGCTTCGTGCTGCCCGTCCTTGCGGAAAACAAGCAGGCCTATGCCGACCACGCCACCGCCAGCTGGCCCATGTTCAAGCGCCTCGGCGCGCTGCGCATGGTCGAATGCTGGGGCGAGGACGTGCCGCGCGGCGAACAGACCGACTTCTACCGCGCCACCAACGCGCGCGAGGGCGAGGTGCCGATGTTCTCGTGGATCGAATGGCCAGACCGCGAGACCGCCGATGCCGCCTGGGTCAAGATCATGGAGGACACCGAAGCCTTCCGCATGACCGACATGCCCTTTGACGGGATGCGGATGTTCTGGGGCGGGTTCTCGCCTCTGGTGGACGAACGCTAGGCCCCGCGCGACAGCGCTTGGCCTTTTCCGCCGCTTTCGCTAATCCCGTCCGCGACAGATGGGGATTTCGCGATGACGATGGACAAGAGCTTTGAGGCAGGGGCCGCCGAGGCCCGGATCAGCGCCGAATGGGAACGGACGAACGCCTTCGCCGCCGGGGCCAATGCCCGGCGGTCCGAGACCTTCACCGTGATGATCCCGCCCCCCAACGTCACCGGCAGCCTGCATATCGGCCACGCGCTGAACAACACGCTGCAGGACATCCTGGTCCGCTGGCACCGGATGCGCGGCTTCGACACGCTTTGGCAGCCCGGCCAGGACCATGCGGGCATCGCCACCCAGATGGTCGTCGAACGCAAGCTGGCCGCCGAGGGCAAGCCCCCGCGCCGCGACTGGGACCGCAAGGATTTCGTGGACGAGATCTGGAAGTGGAAGCAGGAATCCGGCGGTACGATCATCAACCAGTTGAAGCGCCTGGGCGCGTCCTGCGACTGGTCGCGCAACGCCTTCACCATGTCGGGTGCCCCCGGTGCGCCTGCGGGCGAAGATGGCAATTTCCACGACGCGGTGATCCGGGTCTTCGTGGACCTCTACAACAAGGGCATCATCTATCGCGGCAAGCGGCTGGTGAACTGGGACCCCCATTTCGAGACCGCGATCAGCGATCTCGAGGTCGAGAACCGCGAGGTTCCCGGCCATATGTGGCATTTCAAGTATCCGCTCGCCGGCGGCGAGACCTATGAATATGTCGAACGCGACGCGGACGGAAACGTCACCCTGCGCGAGACTCGCGACTATATCAGCATCGCCACGACCCGCCCCGAGACGATGCTGGGCGACGGCGCGGTGGCCGTGCATCCCTCGGACGCGCGCTATGCTCCGATCATCGGCAAGCTGGTCGAAATCCCCGTCGGCCCCAAGGAACACCGCCGCCTGATCCCGATCATCGCCGACGAATACCCCGACCCCGATTTCGGGTCGGGCGCGGTCAAGATCACCGGCGCGCATGATTTCAACGATTACGGCGTGGCGATGCGCAACGGCATCCCGCTGTATACGCTGATGGACACCAAGGCGCAGATGCGCACCGATGGCCTGTCCTATGCCGAAAGCGCCGCCATCGCGACCCGCGCGGCGGCGGGCGAGGATGTGGGCGATGTGTCGGCCGTGAACCTCGTCCCCGAGGACCTGCGCGGCCTGGACCGGCTGGAGGCCCGCAAGCGCGTGATCGAGCAGGTCACGTCCGAGGGTCTGGCCGTCACTTATCTGCACAAGGAGATCGAACCCGAGACCGGCGCCGAACACATGGAGCGCCGCCCGGTCATCGATTCGAAACCCATCATGCAGCCCTTCGGCGATCGTTCGGGCGTGGTGATCGAGCCGATGCTGACCGACCAGTGGTTCGTGGACACCAGGCGCATCGTCGAACCCGCACTGGAGGCCGTGCGATCGGGCCGCACCGAAATCCTGCCCGAGCAGCACAAGAAGGTCTATTTCAGCTGGCTCGAGAACATCGAGCCCTGGACCATCAGCCGCCAGCTGTGGTGGGGCCACCAGATCCCGGTCTGGTACGACGAAGAAGGCAACCAGTATTGCGCCGCCACCGAGGCCGAGGCGCAGGCCATGGCGCCGGGCAAGGCTCTGACGCGTGACCCTGACGTGCTGGACACCTGGTTTTCGTCTGGCCTCTGGCCCATCGGCACGCTCGGCTGGCCCGAGCCGACCGAGGAGCTGAAAAAGTATTTCCCGACCGACGTGCTGGTCACGGGCTTCGACATCATCTTCTTCTGGGTCGCCCGGATGATGATGATGCAGCTGGAGGTCGTGGGCGATGTGCCGTTCAGGACCGTCTATGTCCACGGGCTGGTGCGCGACGAAAAGGGCGCCAAGATGTCCAAGTCCAAGGGCAACGTGATCGACCCGCTGACACTGGTGGATGCCTATGGCGCGGATGCGCTGCGCTTCACGCTGACCAGCATGGCCGCGATGGGGCGCGACCCCAAGCTTGGGCCGAAGCATGTCGAGGTGAACCGCAACTTCGTCACCAAGATCTGGAACGCGACCCGTTTCGCCCAGATGAACGGCGTGCGGGGCGGCGGTGCCCGGCCTCAGCCCGCGCATACCGTGAACCGCTGGATCATCGGGGAAACCGCGCGCATCCTGATGGCAACGGACGAGGCGCTGGCCTCGTATCGCTTCAACGACGCGGCGTCGGGGCTTTTCGCCTTTGTCTGGGGCAAGGTCTGCGACTGGTATGTGGAATTCGCCAAGCCGCTGTTTGACGGCGATCATGCTGACGAGACGCGCGCCACGATGGGCTGGGTGCTGGATCAGTGCTTTGCCATGCTGCATCCGATCATGCCCTTCGTGACCGAAGAGTTGTGGGCGCTGACCGCCGACCGCGACCGGATGCTGGTCCATGGCGACTGGCCCGAACTGGGTGCGGACCTGATCGACGCCGACGCGGATCGCCAGATGAACTGGGTGATCGCGCTGATCGAGGGCGTGCGCTCGGCCCGCGCGCAGATGGGCGTGCCGGCGGGGGCCCGGCTGGATCTGGTCGTGACCGAGGCGGATGATGCCGCGCGCGCGGCTCTGGCCGCCAACGGTCCGCTGATCGAGCGGCTGGCGCGCGTCAATGCGCCGGTGGACGGCGCGGCGGGCAAGGGGATGATCGCGGTGTCGGTGCAGGGGGCAAGTTTCGCGCTGCCCATCGGGGACGTGATCGACGTGTCGGCCGAAACGGCGCGGTTGCAGAAGGCCGTGCAGAAGTCCGGCAAGGATGCCGAGGGTTTGCAGAAGCGTCTGTCGAACCCGAAATTCGTCGAGAATGCCGAGGCCGAGGTGATCGACGAGACGCGCGAGAAGCTGGCCGCGCTGGAGGATGACATCGCGCGGCTTGAGGCGGCCTTGGCGCAGCTGGCGGCGATGTGAGCCTGCGCCGCTGGATGCGCCCGGCCTTGCGGGCGGGTGCCTCCGGCGGGGATATTTAAGTGAAGAAGAAGATGGGGCGCGGTCTGGCTGCGCCCCTCAGGCCCGAGTGATCGTGGCCAGCGCCCGGGGCAATACCTGTTCCAGCACATCGAGTTCGTGCAGGGGCGCGGCGCTGATGCGGATGCAGCGGTCGAGAGGTGCTACGCCGGGCATGCGGGCAAAGACGCCTTCGGTTGCCAGCGCGGCGATCAGGGCGCGGGCATGGGCGCCGTCGCGATGCGTGTCCAGCGCCACGAAATTGGTGGCCGATGGCAGCGCGGTCAGGCCGTTGGCAGCGCCTATCGACGCGATGCGGTCGCGGGCGGCGGCGACTTCGGCCACGACATGGGCGAGCCAGCCCTGATCGGCCAGCGCGGCCAGCGCCCCGGCCTGCGCGATCCGGTTCACGCCGAAATGGTTGCGGATGCGGTCGAACCCCGCAATCAGGTCTGGCGCGCCGAGTGCATAGCCGATCCGCGCGCCGGCCAACCCGTAGCCCTTGGAGAAGGTGCGCATCCGGATCACCCGGGGATCGTCCGCGGCGATGGCGGGGATGGCCGAGGCGGGGGCGAATTCGGCATAGGCCTGGTCCAGCACCAGCAGGCAATCGGGGGGCAGGCGGTCCAGCATCGCCTCGATCACGGCGCCGTCGTGCCAGCTGCCCATCGGATTGTCGGGATTGGCCAGATAGATCAGCCTTGCGCCGGTGGCATGGGCGCTGTCCAGCAGGGCCTCGGGGTCTTCGGCGTCGTCGCGATAGGGGACCTTGTGCAGAACGCCTCCGAAGCCCGAGACGTGATAGTTGAAGGTGGGATAGGCCCCGTCCGAGGTCACCACCGCATTGCCCGGCGCGATCATCAGCCGGACCAGATTGCCCAGAAGCCCGTCGATCCCCTCGCCCACCATGATGTTCTCGGGCGCGACCCGGTGATGGGCGGCCAGCGCATGGGTCAGGTCATGGCTGGTCGCATCGCCGTATTTCCAGATCTGGCCCACTGCCTCGCGCATGGCACGGGCGGCCAGCGGGCTGGGGCCGAAGGCGCTTTCATTCGCGCCCAGACGGGCGGCGAAGGGCGCGCCGCGCTGGCGCTCCAGTGTTTCGGGGCCGACGAAGGGCACGGTGGCGGGCAGGCCCGCGGGCAGGGGTGCGAAGCGCATCAGAAGGCGCGGAAGGTCATCGTGGTCAGGGTCCGGCTGATATGCGGGATGTCGAACAGCCGATCCGAGAGGAAGCGGCCGACATCCTCATCCTCGGGGATGTAGACCTTGGCGATCAGGTCGTAATCGCCCGAGGTCGAGAAAAGCTCGGAGACCACCTCGCGGTCATAGATGGCTTCGGCGACCTGATAGGTCTTGCCGGGCTCGCAGCGGAACTGGACGAAGACGGCGCGCATGGAACCTCCTGTTGGCGGGGCAGGTTAGACCGGGGCGGCGGCGGCGGTCCAGTCCCCCCGCGCATGGCCCCGCCAGAAGCGCCGCATCAGCAGGATCGCCGCGACCGTCAACCCGACGCAGAGGCCCAGCCACAGCCCCGCCGGGCCAAGGCCAAGCGGAAAGGCCAGCGCCCAGGCGGCGGGCATGCCGACGACCCAGTAGCTGAAGCCCGCGATCCACATCGGCACCTGCGTGTCCTGCACGCCGCGCAGGAAGCCAAGCGCGATCACCTGGAAGGCGTCGGTCAGTTGGAACAGCGCGGCATACATCAGCAGCATCGCGCCAAGCGCCACGATGGCGCCCGCCTGCGGATCGGCGGGGTCGAGATAGAGCCTGACCAGCGGCTCGGCGAAAAGCAGGTAGATCGCGATGGCGAAGACCGCGAACATCAGCGACAGGCCGATCACGGTCAGCGCCGCGTCGCGCATCCAGTCCCGGTCGCCGCGTCCCATCGCCTGCCCCACGCGCACCGTCGCCGCGTTCGACAGGCCCATATGCGCCATGAAGGTGATCGAGGTGATCTGCAGCGCGATCCCGTGCGCGGCCAGTTCCGCCGTGCCGATCCAGCCCATCATGATGTTCGAGGCGACGAACAGCCCGCCCTCGGCCACCATGGTCAGCCCGATGGGCCAGCCGATCCGGGCCACCTGCGCCATCGCCTGCCAGTCGGGCCGCCAGAAGCGCTGGAACAGGTGATAGCGCCGCGCCTTGGGTAGCCAGCGCGCATAGGCGATCAGCAGGACAAGCTGGCTGGCCTGCACCACCACGCTGGCGGTGGCCGCACCGCGCACGCCAAGCTCGGGCGCGCCCAGATTGCCGAAGATCAGCACCCAGTTCAAAAACAGGTTCAGCGGCAGCCCCGCCAGCGTCACCCACATGACGACCTGCGTGCGCTCCAGCGCGGCCAGATAGGATGACAGCGTGACTTGCCACAGGATCAGGGCCAGTCCCCAGCCCGCGATCCGCAGGTAATCCTGCGACAGGGCCGAGACGACGGGGGTCTGTCCAAGCGCCAGCAGGATCGGTTCGGACCACCACATCAGCGGCATGACCATCCCGGCAAAGCCGACCGACAGCCACAGCGCCATGCGGGCGCCGCGGCGCACCTCGGTCTCGCGGCCGGCGGCGACATGGGCGGCGATGACGCCCATCACCCCGATGCCGAAGCCCATGCCCAGAAAGAACAGGATGTGAAAGAACGAGGTGGCGATGACCAGCGCCGCCAGAGGCTCGACCCCATACCAGCCGATCATCACCGTATCGCCCACCCCGATGGCCATGCGCGCAAGGTGGCTGCCGATCAGAGGCAGACCCAACGACAGGGTCGCAAGGACATGGGGGCGATAGCGGCTTTTCAACATGATCCGCCCATAGCCTGCGCCCGTGAACCGGGCAAGGGGGCGCCTTGCACGTCCTGCAAAATCCCGCTGCTGGCTGGCAGCCGCGCCACGATGCCCCGCTTGCCGCCCTGCACCCCATCTGCGATAGATCGCGCGACCCCTGACGCAAGAGGCCGCCATGAGCTTTCGCGCCCGCCATCTGCTGGGCATCGACCATCTCAAGCCCGACGAGATCACGACCCTTCTCGATCTGGCCGAGGATTACGTCGCCCTGAACCGCCGCACCGTGAAACATGCCGATGCGCTGGCGGGCATGACCCAGATCAACATGTTCTTCGAGAACTCGACCCGCACACAGGCCAGTTTCGAACTGGCGGGCAAGCGGCTTGGGGCGGACGTGATGAACATGGCCGTCGCGCAGTCGTCGGTGAAGAAGGGCGAGACGCTGATCGACACGGCGCTGACGCTGAACGCGATGCAGCCCGATCTGCTGGTCGTGCGCCATCCCCATTCCGGCGCCGTGAACCTGCTGGCGGAAAAGGTGAATTGCGCCGTCATCAACGCCGGCGACGGGCGGCACGAACATCCGACGCAGGCGCTGCTGGACGCGCTGACGATCCGCCGCGCCAAGGGCCGGCTGCACCGCCTGACCATCGCGATCTGCGGCGACATCGCCCATAGCCGGGTGGCGCGGTCGAACCTGATCCTGCTGGGCAAGATGGAGAACCGCATCCGCCTGATCGGCCCCGCGACCCTGATGCCCTCGGGCGTCTCCGAGATGGGGGTCGAACTGTATGAGGACATGCGCGAAGGGCTGAAGGGCGCCGATGTCGTGATGATGCTGCGCCTTCAGAAGGAGCGCATGGATGGCGGCTTCATCCCGTCCGAACGCGAGTATTTCCACCGCTTCGGGCTGGATGCCGAAAAGCTGGCCTTGGCCGCGCCGGATGCGATCGTCATGCATCCCGGCCCGATGAACCGGGGCGTCGAGATCGACGGCACCATCGCCGACGACATCAACCGCAGCGTCATCCAGGATCAGGTCGAGATGGGCGTCGCCGTCCGCATGGCGGCGCTGGACCTGCTGGCCCGCAACCTCCGCGCCGCCCGAGGCCGCGCCGCCGCAGGAGAGCCGTGATGGACCTGATCTTCCGCAATGCCCGCCTGATCGACCCCGAGGCCCAGACCGACGCCCCCGGCAGCCTGCGCGTGACCGATGGCCTGATCGCCGGACGCGGCGCCCCCGAGGAAGCCACCCCCGAAGGCGCGACCGTGATCGACTGCCGGGGCCGCGCGCTGGCGCCGGGCCTGATCGACTGGGGCGTCAAGATCGGCGAGCCGGGCGAACGGCACAAGGAAAGCTTCCGCAGCGCCGGTCAGGCGGCAGCGGCTGGCGGCGTGACCACGATCATCGCGCGCCCCGACACCACGCCCCCGATCGACACCCCCGAGGCGTTGGAATTCGTCGCCCGCCGCGCCAGCGACGCGCCGGTGAACATCCGCCACATGGCCGCCCTGACCAAGGCCCGCGAGGGGCGCGAGATGACCGAGATCGGCTTTCTGACCGATCTGGGCGCCGTGGCCTTCACCGACGGCGTGCGCGTGGTGCGCGACGCGAAACTGCTGGGCCGCTGCATGACCTATGCGCGCGGTCTGGACGCGCTGATCATGGGCCATCCGCAGGAACCCAGCCTGTCGCATGGCGCGGCGGCGACCTCGGGCAAGTTCGCCTCGCTCTACGGCATCCCCGCCGTGTCCCCCATGGCCGAGGTGATGGGCCTCGACCGCGATCTGGCGCTGGTCGCCATGACGCGCGGGCGATTCCACGCCGACCAGATCACCACCGCCGCCAGCCTGCCTGCGCTTTCGCGCGCGCGCGAGGCGGGGCTGGACGTGACCGCAGGGATCTCGATCCACCACCTGACGCTGAACGAATTCGACGTGGGCGATTACCGGACCTTCTTTCGCTTCACGCCACCCCTGCGATCCGAGGATGACCGGCAGGCGATGGTGCAGGCCGTGGCCGACGGCCTGATCGACGTGATCGCCAGCTTCCACACGCCGCAGGACGAGGAATCCAAACGCCTGCCCTTCGAGGCCGCCGCCCCCGGCGCCGTCGGCCTGCAGACGCTGCTGCCCGCCGCGCTGCGGCTTTACCATCAGGGCGGGCTGAGCCTGCCGCAACTGTTCCGGGCGATGGCGCTGAACCCCGCCCGCAGGCTTGGCCTGTCCGCGGGCCGCCTGACGGATGGCGCGCCCGCCGACCTGATCCTGTTCGATCCCGACGCGCCCTTCGTGCTGGACCGCTTCGCGCTGCTGTCAAAGTCGAAGAACACCCCCTTTGACGGCGCGCGGATGCAGGGCCGCGTGCTGGGAAGCTGGGTCGCCGGACACCCCGTTTTCGGAGAACATGCATGATCCTCTGGGCAATCTTCGGCTATCTTCTCGGCTCGGTTCCCTTCGGGCTGGTCATCGCCCGCGCCTTGGGCCTGGGCGATCTGCGCCAGATCGGATCGGGCAATATCGGCGCGACGAACGTGCTGCGGACGGGGAACAAGCCCGCCGCGCTTGCGACCCTGTTGCTGGATTCCGGCAAGGGCGCCATCGCGGTTCTGCTGGCGCGCCATTTCGGCGGCGAAAGCGCCGCGCTGGTCGCAGGGGCGGCGGCGTTTCTGGGCCATTGCTACCCGGTCTGGCTGCGCTTTCAGGGCGGCAAGGGCGTGGCGACCTTCCTAGGCACGCTGATCGCGCTGAACTGGCCGCTTGGCCTCATCGCCTGCGCGACATGGGCCGCCACCGCCGCGATCAGCCGCATCAGCAGCCTCAGCGCGCTGCTGGCCGCCGCGCTGGCGCCAGTCTTTGCCTGGGCGATGGGCCGCACCGACATCGCGGCGGCGGCAGCCTTCATGGCGATCCTGATCTTCGTGCGGCACAAGGCCAACATCGCCCGCCTTCTGGACGGGTCCGAACCCCGGATCGGCGCCGGCAGGAAACGCTAGCGGGTCGCGACCAGCACCCGGCCCGTGCGGACGGGCCGCGCGGGGGCTTCGGGCGCGGCCTCGTCCTCGACCGGCTCGTCTTGCGCGACCTTGGCCTGCGGCGCAAGCGCCTTCGCCGCGACCGGCAAGGCAATCCCCTGCCGCAGCGACACCGCGATCGAGATCAGCGCAAGGCAGGCCCCGGCCAGCAGGATCAGCACGACCAGCCCCATCAGGCCCATAAAGACCGGCAAAGGCGGGACGCCCTCGGCCGCGCGGACCAGCATGGTGACGGCCCCGATCAGGGCGATGACGCCTAATCCGAAGACAGCGGCCACAAGCCAGCCGATCCACCGCATCACATCACCCCGCATCGCTCTGCCCCGGCATTGGTTCTTTTCCCCGAGGTGCCAGCACCCGCGCCCCGGATCAAGCCGGACGCTGCTCACAGTCGCGTGCGCGCGGCAGCTGTGCCACGCTTGGGCCGTCGCGCGGGCAGGGGGGTGCGGGGGGACGGCGTCCCCCCGCCGTCGCGGGACGCAATCCGCCGTCAGTAGCTGTATTCGCCGTAGATCCGGCTCAGGTCGCCCGCCCAGTCGCCATGATAATGCGCCAGCAGATCATCCGCCGGCACGCGCCCGGTATCCACGCTCTCCTTCAGCGCGCTGAGGAAATGGGTCTCGTCTGGCACCAGCCCGCCCTGCCCCGGACGCGCCCGCGCCTTCAGCCCGGCCTCGGCGATGGCCAGAACCTCGCGCGCCAGATCGTGCATGCGGATGGCGCCGACCTCGGCCTGCAAGCCGTCCCGGCCCGCGGCGACGCGCAAGCCCTCGCGCGTTTCCGCATCCCAGCCCTTGACCAGATCCCAGGCCGCATCCAGCGCGCCCTGATCATAGGTCAGCCCGACCCACAGCGCAGGCAGCGCGCAAAGACGCCGCCACGGCCCGCCATCGGCGCCGCGCATCTCGATGTATTTCTTCACCCGCGCCTCGGGGAAGACGGTGGTCATGTGATCGGCCCAGTCCGACAGCGTCGGCACCTCGCCCGGCAGGGCGGGCAGGCGGCCATCCAGAAAATCGCGGAAGCTCTGGCCAAGCGCGTCGATATACTTGCCGTCGCGATAGACGAAATACATCGGCACATCGAGAACGTAGTCCACCCAAGCCTCGTAGCCGAACCCGTCCTCGAAGACGAAGGGCAGCATGCCCGTGCGCGCCGCATCCAGGTTCTGCCAGATATGCGCCCGCCAGGATTTCATCCCGTTGGGCTTGCCGTCCAGAAAGGGCGAGTTCGCAAACAGCGCCGTCGCCACCGGCTGCAACGCCAGCGCCACGCGCAGCTTCTGGACCATGTCGGCTTCGCTGGCGAAGTCCAGGTTCACCTGAACCGTGCAGGTCCGGTACATCATCTGCGTGCCAAGCGTGCCGACACGGCCCATGTAATCGGTCATCAACCGATAGCGGCCCTTGGGCATCATCGGCATCTCGTCCTGCGACCAGATCGGCGCGGCGCCCAGCCCGATGAAGCCCGCACCGATGTCATGGGCCACGGCCTCGACCTCGGCCAGATGGCTGTTCACCTCGTCGCAGGTCTGGTGGATCGTCTCCAGAGGTGCGCCGGACAATTCCAGCTGCCCGCCGGGTTCCAGACTGATGTTGGCGCCGTTCCGCTCCAGCCCGATCAGGTTGCCGGCCTCCAGCACCGGCGACCAGCCGAAACGGTCGCGCAGCCCCGTCAGCATCGCCGTAATCGAGACCGGCCCCTCATAGGGCAAGGGTTTCAACCCGGCGCTGTCATAGCCGAATTTCTCGTGCTCGGTCCCGATGCGCCAATCCGCCTTCGGCTTCTCGCCGCTGGCGATATAGGCGGCAAGCTGGTCACGATGCTCGATCGGGCCGCCGCCCTGCTGGGGAATTGACATGGGGGGTCTGGCCTTTCGTGGTCCCTCGGTCGGTCACAGGTGGCAAGCGCGCCGGGTCAAGTCAAGCCGCCTCGGTCGCGTCTCAGCCAAACGGCGCGCATGGTCGCATCCCCGTCGGCCACCGCCCGCAGCGCCTGCGAGACATGACCAAGATCCAGCCCCGGCAGCGCCGTGAAGGCATCGGCCAGCGCCGCGGCACCCGCCGCCTCGACCGGGATCAGCAGCGCCTCGCCGCCAAGGCTGCGCAGACGCCAGCAGGCATGGCCCTCGACCCGGATCAGCCGGATCTCGGCCAGATCGCGCAGCGCCAGCTCGGCGCCGATGGATTGCGCCCCGTAATAGCGGATCGCGCCCTCGACCACCTCGACCACGCCCTGCGCGGCGACAACCCGGCGAAAGACCAGCCGCCGTAACGCGCCGACCAGCAGCACCGCCCCCGCCAGCGCGACGATCCCGCCCAGAGCCAGCAGCACCCAGCCGCCCCGCAAGGCGAGCCAAAGCCCGGCCAGGGCAACGCCGGCAAAGCTAAGCACTTCGCCATGGACGGAAAGCCAGCGCAGAATCTCCGGGCGAATCAAGGCCGCCTCGGGGAAAGCACGCCTACCATCGCGCCAGCGAGGTCTCGTCCTCGTCCCTGGCGGCGACCCAGGCGGACGATCCGTCTCGCCGGATCTCGCGCTTCCAGAAAGGCGCGCGCGATTTCAGCCAGTCCATCAGGTAATCGGCCGCGTCAAAGGCCGCCCGACGATGCCGCGCGGCGGTCGCGACCATCATGATCGGCTCGCCCACGGCCAGCCGGCCATAACGGTGCACGACGCGCCAGCCGGTCAGGCCGAACCGCTCGGCCGCTCCATGGCCGTAATCGGTCAGGGCAGCCTCGGTCATGCCGGGATAATGCTCGATCTCCATCGCGGCCAGATCGCCGTCATCGCGCACGATGCCGACGAATGTGACCTGCGCGCCCGCGCCATCGCCCAGACCAGCCACCACCAGCGCCGGATCGAACGGCTCCGCCTGTACCCGCGCCGCCATCAGCCACCCGTCATCGGCGGAAAGATCGCGACCTCGCGCGCCCCCGCCAACGGCGCGTCCAGCCCCGCCAGCTTCTGATCAATCGCGCATCGCAGGGCCGCGTGATCCTCCAGCGCCGCCGCATGTCCGGGCGAGCGCAGGGCCAGCTCGGCCAACAGATCGCGCATCGTCGCAGCACCTGTCTCAACCCGCTCACGCGGCACCCCGACCCGCTCGCGCACCCAGGCGAAATAGAGAACATCAACCGTCATGACGCTGCTCCTTCAGATGCGGCAGAGCCTTGCGAAAATAATCCCAGCCGGTGATCGCCGTCAGCAGCGCGGCCAGCCAGATCAGCGCCAGCCCGGCATGGGTCGCCAGGGCAGCCCAGCTGCCCGACCAGACCAGCCCCGCCTCGCCCACCCGCGGAGGGCGCCCATGCTCGACAAAGGTCAGCCCGGTCCCCAGAAACAGCACCGCGATGGCCACCATCTGAAAGGTGGTCTTCCACTTGGCCAGACTGGTGACCTTCAGGCTGCGCGAGCGGTCGCCCAGATACTCGCGCAGGCCGGACACAAAAACCTCGCGGAACAGGATCACCGTCACCGGCAGGATCAGCCAGGGATTCATCCCCGAATAGCCGGTGATCACGACCAGGGCGATCACGACCATCGCCTTGTCGGCGATCGGGTCCATCGCGGCGCCGAACCGGCTCTCCTGATTCCAGGCGCGGGCCAGGTAGCCGTCGAACCAATCGGTGATGGCGGCCAGCAGAAACAGCGTCAGCGCCGCCCAATCCGCCCAGGGGCGATGAAAATACAGGAACATCAGCGGCACGCCGGGCGCCGCCAACAGCCGCATCAAGGTCAGGATATTGGGCAATGTCCAGCGCATGGCGGCAAGCTAGTCCCTGCCGCGCCTCTTGGAAAGGGGCCGTGGCGAAAAGCCCTTCTTCTTCATCCAAATATCCCGGGGGTCCGGGGGCTGGCCCCCGGCGCTTTCCTCCGGGCGCGTTCAGTCGCGGGCATTGAAATGGTCATGGACCTTCTGCGCCATCGCGGCCGAGATCCCCTCGACCGCCAGCAGATCCGGCAGCCCTGCCCGGCTGACCGCCTTTGCGCTGCCGAAATGCGCCAGCAGCGCGCGCTTGCGCGCCGCCCCGATCCCCGCGATCTCGTCCAGAGGGTTCGCCATCGCCGCCTTGGCGCGCCGCGCGCGGTGGGTGCCGATGGCCCAACGATGCGCCTCGTCGCGCAGGCGCTGCACGAAATACAGCACCGGGTCATTCATCCGCAGCGCAAAGGGGCGCGCGCCGTGGCGGTGGAACTCCTCCTTGCCGTGGTCGCGGTCCTCGCCCTTGGCGACGCCGATCATCGGAATGTCCTCGACGCCCAGCTCGGCCATGATCTCATGGACCGCCGAAACCTGCCCCGCGCCACCGTCGATCAGCAGCAGGTCGGGCCAGGCCTCGGTCTGGCGGTCGGGGTCGTCCTTGAGCAGCCGCTGGAAGCGCCGCGTCAGGACCTCTTTCATCATGCCGAAATCGTCGCCCGGCGTGATCTCGGTCCCCTTGATGTTGAACTTGCGATACTGGTTCTTCATCCAGCCCTCGGGGCCCGCCACGATCATGCCGCCGACCGCGTTCGTGCCCATGATGTGGCTGTTGTCATAGACCTCGATCCGGCGCGGGGGCGCGGGCAGGTCGAAGGCCTCGGCCAGACCCTCCAGCAGACGCAGCTGCGTCGCGCTTTCGGACATGCGGCGCGCCAGGCTCTCGCGGGCGTTGCGCAGGGCGTTCGTGACCAGATCGGATTTCTCGCCGCGCAGGGGCACGGCGACCTCGACCTTGCGGCGGGCGCGTTCCGACAGGACCTCGGCGGTCAGGTCCGGATCCTCGGGCGGGTGCGACAGCAGCACCTGCCGGGGCGGCGGCTTGTCGTCGTAGAACTGCATCAGGAAGGCCTGCATCACCTCGTCCGGGCTCTCGGCGCCGCCGAGGCGGGGATAGAAGTCGCGGTTCCCCCAGCTTTGATTGCCGCGGATGAAGAAGACCTGAACGCAGGCCTGTCCGCCCTCCATGTGCAGGGCGACGATATCGGCCTCGGCCACGCCCTTGGGGTTGATCGCCTGCACCGATTGCACGGCGGTCAGCGCCTTGATGCGGTCGCGCAGCGCGGCGGCGCGTTCATATTCCATCGCCTCGGCGGCGGCGGCCATCTCGCGCGCCAGATCAGCCTGGATCGAGGTCGTCTTGCCCTGCAGGAAACGCTCGGCATCCTCGACCAGCGAGGCGTAATCCTCATGGCTGATCCTGCCCGTGCAGGGGGCGCTGCAGCGCTTGATCTGGAACAGAAGGCAGGGCCGGGTCCGGCTTTCGAATGTGGCGTCGGTGCAGTTCCGCAGCAGGAACACGCGCTGCAACTGGGTCAGCGTGCGGTTGACCGCGCCGGCACTGGCGAAGGGGCCGTAATAATCGCCCTTTTCCGACTTGGCGCCGCGGTGCTTCTTGATCTGGGCAAAGGGGTGGGACTTGGCCACCAGGATGTTCGGAAAGCTCTTGTCGTCGCGCAGAAGCACGTTGTAGCGCGGCTTGAGCTGCTTGATCAGGTTCTGCTCCAGCAGCAGCGCCTCGGTCTCGGTGCGGGTGGTCAGGAACATCATGCTGGCGGTTTCGCGGATCATTCGCGCGATGCGCGCCGAATGACCCGAGGGCCGGGCATAATTCGACACCCGCGCCCGCAGATCGCGCGCCTTGCCGACGTAAAGCACCGCCTGCTGGGCATCCAGCATCCGATAGACGCCGGGGCTGCTGTCCAGCGTGCGAAGGTAGTCCTGAATCAGCGCGTGGCCGGTTTTCTGGGTCATGGCTCAAAGAAAGTGATTCTGGGGCGTCGCTGCAAGTTTCAAAGGGTGGGCGCAAGGCCGAACCTGTCCACGGAATCTGTGGATAATTCTGTGGGCGGCCTGTGAGGCAGAGCCGCCCGGGCCAGCAATCGTTAAGGTTTCGTGAAGATGCCTATTATTGAGGCAATAATCAAGGCCGTTGATTTTACTGGATTTTTATTTTTGTCGCGGGCGATGTCGCGGAAAATCCAGCAGAATCCGCGACATCCTCGGGGGTCTTGGTGCCCGGACCCCGGCGGGGGACAAGATATGGTGGTCGCGCTATTCCGGGCCCAGAACGTCGGGCGTCTGCCAGGCCAGATGCTGTCCGCCATCGACGCAGATCAGCTGCCCCGTCACGGCCCGCGCATCCAGGAAATAGCCTAGCGCCTGGGTGATCCCCTGCGGGTCCGCGCCCCGGTTCAGGATGGTCGCAGCGCGCTGGCGGGCGAAATGGGCGGCGCTTTGCCTTGCGCCCTGCATGGTCGGGCCGGGGCCGATTGCGTTGACCCGGATCGCGGGGGCCAGCGCCTGCGCCGCCGTGCGGGTCAGCGACCACAGACCGGCCTTGGCCAGCGAATAGGTCATGAATTCCGGCGTGGGCTTCAGGACGCGCTGATCGACCATGTTGATGGCCAGCGCCTGTGCCTGCGGCTCGGCGTTCTCATCGGTCAGGGGGGCCGGGGCCTGCGCGGCCAGCGCCTGCAACAGCTGGAACGGCGCCCGCAGGTTCGAGCCGAAATGCCGGTCCCAGCTTTCCATCGTGGCGCTGCGGATATTGTCATATTCGAAGATCGAGGCGTTGTTGATCAGCACCGTCACCGGCCCCATCGCCTGCGCGACCTGCGGCAACAGGGCGGCGGTGGCTTCGGGGTCCAGAAGGTCGGCCTGAAAGCAGGCGGCGCTGACGCCCAGGGCGCGGGCCTCGGCGGCAGTCGCCTCGGCCTCGTCCCGCGATCCGGAATAGTGGATCGCGACGTCATGGCCGCGTTCGGCCAGATACAGCGCCATGGCGCGGCCCAGCCGCCGCGCACCCCCGGTGATCAGCGCGACGCTCACAGCAGCACCCAGGCATAGGCGGCATAGGCCGCAAGGAACAGCGCCCCGGTCACACGCCCGATGGTCAGCGCGCGGAACAGGAACGGCGCCAGCAGGGCCGAGCTGGCCAGCATCACCCACAGGTCGAACCGCATCAGTTCGGAGGGGATCGGCAGCGGCGCGAACAGCGCGGTGACGCCCAGGATCGACAGGATGTTGAAGATGTTCGAGCCGACCACATTGCCAAGCGCCATGTCCGACCGCCCCCGCAAGGCCGCCGCGACCGAAGCCGCCAGTTCCGGCAGCGAGGTCCCGATGGCGACCAGCGTCAGGCCGATCACGACCTCGGTCACGCCAAAGGCGCGCGCGATGTCGGTGGCGCCGCGCACCAGCAGGTCGGCCCCGACCGGCAGCAGCACCAGGCCAAGGACCAGCCACAGGATGATCTGCTTCCAGCGGGCGCCAAGGGCCGCGCCCTCGATTTCCTCCACGTCCTCGGGGCGGGCGGTGGACAGCTGGCGCCAGATGATCAGCGCCAGCACCGCCAGCAGCACCATGCCGTCGATCCGCCCGAGCGATCCGAAATAAGCCAGCCCGATCAGCAGGACCGAGGCCGCCATCATCATCGTCCAGCTTTCGCGCAGGTCATGACCGCGCGTCACGATGGGCGAAAAGATCGCCGTCGCGCCAAGGATCACCAGCACATTGGCGATGTTCGACCCCACCACATTGCCAAGCGCCAGATCGGTCGCCCCGCGCCATGCGGCGGACAGCGACACGATCATCTCGGGCGCCGAGGTGCCGAAGGCGACCACCGTCAGACCAACCACCAGCGGCGTGATGCCAAGGCGCAGCGACAGGTTCACCGCCCCCTTGACCAGCATGTCGCCACCAAACACCAGCAGGGCAAGGCCCGCCACCACGAACAGGATGTCAACGATCACGACGAATTCCCAGATAACGCGCAAGGGCCCTGCGAAAGGCGGGGCCGCGCAGGACGGCCATGACCACCATGACCAGCAAGAAGATCAGAACGACGCGAATGCTCATCCGCGGGCGCCGAAACGTTGAAAGGCCAGACGATCCTCGGCCGCGTCGATCAGCGTCTCGGCCGACAGGCCAAGGCGGCGGAACAGCGGGCGGCGCAGGCCGTGCACCTCGAACCGGGCCTTGTCGCCGTAAAGCGCGCGCATCTTTGGCACCAGATGGGCGATGCCGTCGGCCAGCCCCAGCTCGACCGATTGACGGCCCGCCCAGAATTCGCCGGTGAAGAGGTCGCGCCCCTCGGCCAGTCGCCCGCCGCGCCGTGCGGTGACGTGATCCTTGAAGGCCTGGTGAATCGGCTCAAGGATCGCGTGCAGGCGGGCGACATCCTCGGGGCTTTGCGGGCGGAACGGGTCCAGCGTCGATTTCGACCGACCGGCCGTGTGGACGCGCCGCTCGATGCCCCATTTGTCGATCAGCTCGTGAAAGCCGAAGCCCGCCGAGATCACCCCGATCGAGCCCAGGATCGAGCTGTCATCCGCCCAGATCCGGTCCGCCGCGCAGGCCAGCCAGTAGCCGCCCGAGGCCGCTACATCCTCGACGAAGGCGTGAACCGGGATCTCGGTCTCATCGGCAAGGCGCCGGATGCGCGCCGCGATCAGCGAGGATTGCACCGGCGATCCGCCGGGCGAATTGATCGCCAGCGCCACGGCCGCGGGCTTGCCGCGGCGAAAGGCGCGCTCGATCACGGGGGCGAGGGCGGCGTCGTTCAGCCCTCCGCCACGGCCCGCGCCGCCGATGGTGCCGGACAGGCGGATCACCGCGATACGCGGCGGCTTGGACAGAAGGCGGGACAGGATCGGGATGCGCATGGACCCCATCTAGGCGCGCCCGCGCGCGGCGACAAGATGGCCACGGAACAGGGCCGCGCCCTCAGCCCTCACGGATCGTATCGCCGGGCATGAAGGTGGGCGTCAGCGCGATCACGCGGCCCTCGGGGGCGGGGTCCTTGCCCGCGACCAGCCGCGCCGCGCGGCGGCCCACATCGACCCGGCGGGCATCGGTCGTGGCCAGCCGGACGGGCAGCCCGTCCAGCAGATCGACCCCGTTGAAGCCCGCAAGCCCGATCCGGCCCGGAATGTCATAGCCTTTGTCCAGACAGTAAAGCAGCCCGCCCGCACCAATCATGTCGTTGGAATAATACAGAAAATCCAGATCCGGCGCGCGCGTCAGGATGCGTTCGGTCAGTTCGCGCCCCTTCAGCAGCGACGAGCCGCCCTGATAATATTCGCGCGCCTCCAGCGGCACGCCGGCGGCCAGCAGCCCCTCTTCGAAACCGGCAAGGCGTTTGCGGGCGCGGTGATCCTCGGGCATGTGGGTGCCGACAAAGCCGATGCGGCGATAGCCCGCAGCCAAGATGCGCGCCGCCATCTCGCGGCCCGCCCGGATATGCGAGATGCCGACCAGCGTGTCGATCCCCTCGCCATCGACATCCATGATTTCGACGACCGGAATCCCGGCATTTTCCAGCATCGCGCGCGAGGCCTTGCTGTGTTCCAGCCCCGCAAGGATCACCCCCGAGGGGCGCCAGGACAGCATATCATACAGCACCATCTCCTCTCGCGCGGGCGAGTAGTTGGTGACGCCGATCACGGGCTGCAGCCCGGTATCGTCCAGTTCCGCCGAGATCCCGCCCAGCACGTCGGGAAAGACGAGGTTCGACAGCGAGGGGATGACCACCGCGACCAGATTGACGCGCTGGCTGGCCAGCCCGCCCGCGATCTTGTTCGGGACATAGCCAAGCGCCTTGGCCGCCGTCAGCACCTTTTCGCGCGTGGCCGCCGAGACATCGCCCCGGTTCCGCAGGACGCGGCTGACGGTCATTTCCGAGACGCCCGACGCCTCGGACACATCGCGAAGGGTCAGGGGGCGGCGGGGGCGGATCGGGTTCATCGGGGGGCCGGGGCAAGGGTCATGATCCGCGAATGTTAGCGGAGCACACTCGCCGCCACAACGCCCATCGCGGGCCGCGCCGAACGGATCGGCCCGGCGCGCAACGGGGTGTTGCGGCGGCGTGCGTTGCGCGGTGGCGGGCGGGGGGCACGCGGATGCGCCGGGCCAGCATTTGCTGGGGTTTTCGGCCTCACCACGCATACAGCGGGGATGCACCGGGCGTGCACAGGACGTACACCGCTTGCGGGCGGTGGGTTCAGGGTGCGTTATCGGCTTGGCTTGGGCAGCGAAATGCAGGGGGTGCCGCACCGGCCCCGAACCACCCTGTCGCATGATGCAGGACAAGTGCGGGGGCGCACGGTATACCGCTGACGGACGATGACGCCAGCTGTGGAGTTGGAGACGTGGACCTCTACATCAAGTCGCTTCGCCCGATTCAGCTTCGTCTGATCGCCGCCATCGACCGGCTTGGCAAGCTCAAGCTGGCGGCGGATGCCTGCGGCATGACGGTGCCGGCGGCTTCGCGGATGCTGTCCGAGATCGAAGGCAAGCTGGGCGTCGCGCTGTTCGAACGGGACGCCAAGGGGATGAAGCCCACGCCGCTTGGCAAGGTGCTGGGGCGGCACGCGCGCAAGGTCGTCCACGACCTGGATCAGCTGGCGCAGGACTTCGTGGCGCATCACGCCGGGACCGCCGGACTGGTCCGCATCGGCGCCGTGACCGGCGCCGCGCTTGCAGCCGTCATCCCTTCGATCCTTCAGCTCAAGCGCAAGGCGCCGCTGCTGAAAGTCTCGCTGGACGTTTCGTCATCGTCGCGGCTGATGTGGGGGTTGGAGCGCGGCGAATACGACTTTGCCATCTGTCGCCTCGAACGGGGCGTGAGCGCGGGCGATTTCGACATCTCGCCCGCGCGGGATGAAGCCGTGCTGCTGATGGTCCATAGCGGACATGAGCTGGCGCACCGGGATCATCTGCTGCTGGCCGAGGTCGCGGACTATCCCTGGACGATGCAGGAGCAGGGCGCCCCGATCCGCCGCGCCATCGAGATGGCCTTTCGCCACGAGGGCGCGGAATTGCCCCTGAACCTGATCGAGACGGCATCGGTCGTCGCGATCATGGCGCTGATCCGGGATTCGGATGTCGTCGCCGCCGTGACGCAGGAGGTCGCCGACCTGCTGCTGGCGCCGCCCTTTTCGGCCGATCTGGTGCTGCTGAAGACGCGCCATCCGATCGCGATCGAGCCGTATCACGTCCTTCGGCCGCGCGATCGCAGTCTTTCAGCCGGAGCAGAGCAGATGCTGGCCTTGGTCAAGGAGTTCCTGACCCTGCCTTCAGTTACCAAAACTGACAACACGGACCCCGATTAACTCAATTGCCTGGCAAGAGGCATCGCGCATACCGTCCCCTGGACAGATCCGAGGGAGGGACATGTGAAGGGCCGCGCAACAATCCATCGGGATTTCACCATCGCCCGCATCGACGACCGCCTGTATTCGGCGTTCATCGAGCATATGGGCCGGGCGATCTATACCGGCATCTACGAACCCGATCACCCGACCGCGAATGCGCAAGGCTTTCGCAAGGACGTGCTGGAACTGGTGCGGGCGCTGAAGATCCCGGCGATCCGTTACCCCGGCGGCAACTTCGTGTCCGCCTATAACTGGGAGGACGGGATCGGGCCAAAGGATCAGCGCCCGGTCCGGCTGGACCTTGCCTGGCGCTCGCGCGAGACGAACCAGGTCGGGATCAACGAATTCGCCGGATGGGCCAAGGATGCCGGGATCGAGATGATGCTGGCCGTCAACCTCGGGACCCGCAGCATCGAGGAGGCCCGCAACTTCGTCGAATATTGCAATCACCCCTCGGGCACCTATTGGAGCGATCTGCGCCGCCAGCATGGCGTCGCCGACCCCTACAATGTGCAGATGTGGTGCCTGGGCAACGAGATGGACGGCCCCTGGCAGATCGGCCACAAGGAGGCCAAGGAATACGGGCGCCTGGCGGACGAGACGTCCAAGGCCGTGAAGGCCTTTGGCAAGGGGATCGAGACCATCGTCTGCGGATCGTCCAACGACCAGATGGCGACCTATCCCGAATGGGAACGGCAGGTGCTGGACGAGTGCTACGAGAACGTCGATTACATCTCGCTGCACAAGTATTTCGGCAATTCCAGCCACAACACGCTGAACTACTTTGCCAAGATCGACGAGACGGGGCGCTACATCCAGGCCATCGGCGGGGTGATCGACTTCATCAAGGCCAAGAAGCGCGCCAAGAACGACGTCTATATCTGTTTCGACGAATGGAACGTCTGGTATCACAACCGCGAGCAGGACAGCCGCAACTGGCGCGAGTGGGACTGGCCCGAGGCGCCCGAGCTGCTGGAGGAGGATTACAACCTTGAGGACGCGCTGCTGGTCGGCGGGCTGTTGAACGAGTTCATCCGCCGCTCGGACCGGGTCAAGATCGCGGCGATCGCGCAGCTGGTGAATGTCATTGCGCCGATCCGGGCGGAAAAGGGCGGCAAGGCCTGGGCGACCTCGATCTACTTCCCCTACCAGTTCGCCAGCCTCCATGGGCGCGGCACGGCGCTGAATGTGGCGGTGGACGGTCCGCGCTATGACGCGGATGCGGCGCAGGATGTCAGCTATCTGGACATCGCGGCGGTGCGCGCGGCGGATGGCAGGACGGTGACGATCTTTGCCATCAACCGCAGCCCGGACGAGCCGATGGAGCTGGACCTGGCGCTGAACGGCTTTCCGAACGCGACCCTGATCGACCATCAGGTGCTGGGCGGCGACGGCACCGGCGCGCGCGAGGCGAATACCAGCGCCAATCCCGACCGGATCAGGCCGCGCAAGGGCGACAGGCTGTCGGTCTCGGACGGCGCCATCACGGCAGAGCTGCCGCCCTTGTCCTATCACCTGATCCGTCTGGCTGTGGAATGACATGGCAAGCGCGGGGCAGGACATGACCATGACCGCGACGGGCGTCCAGCTTGAGGCGGTGAAGAAGGCCTTTGGCGCGGTCGAGGTGATCCGCGGCGTGGATATCCGCATCGACAAGGGAGAGTTCGCCGTGTTCATCGGCCCCTCGGGTTGCGGCAAGTCCACGCTGCTGCGGATGATCGCGGGGCTTGAGGACACCACATCGGGGGCGATCCGGATCGGCGCGCGCGATGTGACGGACGAGGACCCGTCGAGGCGCGGCGTGGCGATGGTCTTTCAGTCCTACGCGCTCTATCCGCATCTGACGGTGTTCGAGAACATGGCCTTCAGCCTGCGCCTCGCGCGCGAGAAAAAGGACGTGGTGAAGCGAAAGGTCGAGGACGCGGCCCGCATCCTGCGGCTGACCGACCAGTTGCAGCTGAAGCCCGGCCAGCTGTCGGGCGGCCAGCGCCAGCGCGTCGCCATCGGCCGCGCCATCGTCCGCGCGCCCGAGGTGTTCCTGTTCGACGAGCCGCTGTCGAACCTGGATGCCGAGCTGCGCGTGCAGATGCGGCTGGAACTGGCGCGCCTGCACAAGGCGCTTGGCGCGACGATGATCTATGTGACGCATGACCAGGTCGAGGCGATGACGCTGGCCGACAAGATCTTTGTGCTGCAGGGCGGGCACGTCCAGCAGTCGGGCAATCCGCTGGACCTCTACGAGGACCCCTCGAACCGCTTCGTCGCGGGTTTCATCGGTTCTCCGGCGATGAACTTCTTTCAGGCGACGGTGGTCGCGCATGACGCAGCCGGGATCGTCCTGCGCCTGAAGGATCAGGGCGATCTGGATCTGCCGGTGGCCGTCGCCGCCCGGCCCGCCACCGGATCGACCGTCACCATCGGCATCCGCCCCGAGCATCTGGCGCTGACCGACGGCCCGGGCCTGCGCGTGGCGGTGGACGTGGCCGAGGAACTGGGCGGGGTCTCCTACCAGCATGGCGCGCTTGAAGGCGGCGCGGCGGTCGTCTTTCAGCAGGACGGCATCCGGCACGGGATGCGCGGGACGGTTCAGAATGTCGCGCCCGAGCGTGGGCGCATCTACCTGTTCGACAGCAGCGGAGAACGGCTGCGCTGATCATCCACACCATTTCTGTCTTCTGGAGGAGGAGAAACAAAATGACGGGCATCATCAGAAAACTGGCAGCCGGCACCGCCCTGGCCATCGGCCTTTCCGGCCCCGCAATGGCGCAGGTGCAGCTTGAATGGTGGGATTTCCTTGCCGGCGGCGACGGCGTCAGGATGAAGGCGCTGATCGACCGCTTCAACGAAGAGCATCCCGACATCAACATCACGGCGACCACGTCGGAATGGGGGCTGCCCTTCTACACCAAGGTGCGGACCGCCGTTGCCGTCGGCCAAGGCCCCGACATCATGACCTATCACCTGTCGCGCCTGCCGCTGGCGATGCAGGAGGGCACGCTGTCGCCGATCACCGACGATGATCTTGAGGTGGCGGGCCTGTCGAAGGACGATTTCATCGCCTCGGCCGCCGAGGCGGCGACCAGCGATGACGGGCAGCTGATGGCCGTGCCCTTCGACATTCACGCCATCGTCGCCTATTACAACCGCACCGCGCTGGAAGGGACCGAGTGGCTGGACGAGAACGGGATGCTGACCGGGCTCGATTCGGTCGAGGACATGACCGCGCTGCTGAGCTGGGCCAAGGAAAACGGGTTCTCGGACCCGCTGAGCTTTCAGACCGAGGGCGGCGGCGGCACCTGGCGGATGTTCTACACCCTTCTGCGCCAGCAGGACGGCGAGCTGATCACCGATGGCGAGGTGCTGGCCGGCGACAACCTGGACAAGGCGGTCCGCGCCATCGAGATCATGGCCGAGTGGCGCAGCGCCGGCCTGATCCCCGAGCAGGCGGCCTATCCGGCCTCGGTCGCGCTGTTCCAGGGCGGCCGCGCCGTTCTGCACATCAACGGCGTGTGGGAGGTGCCGACCTTCAAGGACGCGGCCGAAGCCGGCACGCTTGGCTTTGAATGGTTCGCCAACGAGGTCCCGACGCTTCTGGACCAGCCCGCGACATGGGCCGACAGCCATGCGCTGGCCATCCCGAACGATGCCAATATCACGCCCGAGGAACGCGAGGCGGCGCTGACCGCGATCGGCTGGATGCAGCGAAACTCTTTGGCCTGGGCCGATGCGGGCCATATCCCCGCCTATCTTCCGACCGTCGAGTCCGAGGAATACCAGGCGCTACAGCCGAACGCGACCTATGCCTCGCTGCGCGAAAACGCGGCCTTCGATCCCCGCTCGACCATCGCCGGGGTCGCCTCGCCGCTTTACAACGCGATCGACAATATCGTGGCCCCCGCGGTGCACGGCTTCATGGCGCCCCAGGACGCGGGCGAGCAGATGAAGCAGGAACTGCAATCGCTGCTGGACTGACATTCCGGGCCGGGGGCGCCGCGTCCCCGGCCCTCTGACGTGAAAGGCCCCCATGTCACGCATCAGACGCAGGCAGCGCGAAATACGCTCGGCGATCATTCTCGTCGCACCGTTCATGGTCATCTTCGCGGTGTTCTTTCTGTATCCGACGATCAAGGTCGTGATGCTCAGCTTCACCAACGCGCCGCTGATCGGCCAAGGTGAATGGGTGGGCCTTGACAACTACGCGAAACTGCTGACGGACCGGCTGTTTCGGACCTCGCTGTGGAACAACCTCTATTTCGTGTTGCTGACGGTCATCCCGACCACGGTGATCGCGCTGCTGATCGCGCTGGCGGTCGGCAGGCTTCGCGGGCGGTTGCAGGCGCTGGTGCTGACGCTGTTCTTTCTGCCCTATATCCTGCCCGTATCGGTCGTGACGCTGATCTGGGCGTGGATGCTGGATTTCCAGTTCGGCATCCTGCAGCCCCTGATCGCGGCCGTGACAGGCCGCCCGATCGCCGTGTTCCGCGACCCGCACTGGGTCATGCCCATGATCGCGGTCGTGACCGTCTGGTGGACCAACGGCTTCAACGTGCTTCTGTTCATCGCCGGATTGCGCAACATCCCGCAGGACCTTTACGAGGCCGCCGCGCTGGACGGCGCAACACCTTGGCAGCGCTTTCGCCGGATCACCTGGCCGCTTCTGTGGCCCGTCACGACGCTGGTCCTGACGCTGCAACTGATCCTGCAACTCAAACTTTTCGACCAGGTCTACCTGTTATCCAGCGGCGGGCCGTTCAACCAATCCTATGTCGTCCTGCTGCAGATGTATCGCGAGGCCTTCCAGATGAACAACGGAGGCTATGCCTCGGCCGTGGCGATGACGCTTTTCGTGATCATCGTGATCCTCTCTGTCCTGCAATTCCAGATCCTCAAGATCCGAGGCCGCAGATGACCGCCAGACGCGCCCGCAACATCGCCTTTGTCACGCTGGTCCTGATCGCCGCGTTCATCTGGATCTTTCCGCTCTACTGGGCGCTGACGACCTCGCTGCGCACGGAATCGCGGATCGTGTCCGACGCGGGCGTGCTGATGGACGAGGTGAACCTGGCCTCTTACATCTCGGTCCTGCAGACCTCGCAGCTGCCGCGCTGGTACCTGAACTCGGTCGGAACGTCGCTGATCATCACGATCGCCGTCCTCGTCACCGGGATGATGTGCGCCTATGCGCTGTCGCAACTGCGCTTTCCGGGGCGCAAGCTGCTTTATCTGCTGATCGTCGCCAGCTTCATGGTGCCGATCCCGGCGCTTTATGTCGCGCAGTTCATCCTGATGAACGATCTGGGCCTCGTGAACAGCTGGGGCGGGATCATCATGCCGCAGCTGGTCGTTCCGGTCGTGATCATCGTCTACAAGCAGTTCTTCGACGCCATCCCCCGCGAGATGCGCGAGGCGGTCCTGCTGGACGGCGGCGGAGAATTCACGCTGCTGTTCAAGCTGTACCTGCCGCTGAACTGGGGCATCACCGCCGCGCTGGCGATCATCACCTTCATCAGCGCTTGGAACAACTTTTTCTGGCCGTTCCTGATCGCCAGCAGCGAAAGCATGATGACCATCCCCGTCGGCATCACGCAGGTCTATGACACGTTCGGCATCGCCTATGGCCGGATCATGGCGCTGGCGCTTCTTGCAGCGGCGCCTGTCGTGCTGGCCTATCTGGTGTTCCAGAAGCGCGTGACCGAAGCGGTGATGATCTCGGCCGGGGTGAAAGGCTAGCGGAAAGGGCCGTCTGATGGCTGGGCACGGCGGGATCGTGCCCCCCGAAAGCCGCTTTGCCGTTCAGGCGGGATCGGCGATCGGGCAGTCCCCCTCGCATATCAGAGGCCCTTGCAGGCGCAAAAAGCCCCGCCATGCGGACATGGCGGGGAGGTGGTCCCGGCCCTCGGGGCGCGGGACTGGCGAAACGAATGCAGGCAGGATCAGTTCGGGCGGGGGGCGTCGCCCTCCAGTTCGGCGCGGATCTGCTGGCGCAGGATGTCCAGCGGGATCATTTTCCCCTCGCGCCGGAAGTGCCAGTAGGTCCAGCCGTTGCAGGAGGGCGCGCCCTCCAAAGCCGCGCCGACCTGATGGATCGAGCCCTTCACGTCATTGCCGATCAGCGAGCCATCGGCGCGGACCTTGGCCTTGTGGCGGTTGCCGATGGAGTAGAGTTCCTCGCCCGGACGCAGCATGCCGCGCTCGATCACCTGACCAAAGGGGATGCGCGGCTCGGCGCGTTTGGCGCGGGTCGTGGCCAGGGCCTCGGCGTCCAGCGGGCGGACGCGCGACAGGCGGCGGGCGGCGACCTCGCGGTAAGCCTCTTCGCGCTCGATCCCGATATAGTCGCGGCCCAGCATCTTGGCGACCGCGCCGGTGGTGCCGGTGCCGAAGAACGGGTCCAGCACCACGTCGCCGGGATTGGTCGTGCCGATGATGACCCGGTGCAGCAGGCTTTCGGGCTTTTGCGTCGGATGGGCTTTTTCGCCCGCCGCGTCCTTCAGCCGCTCGCCGCCATTGCAGATGGGCAGAACCCAGTCCGAGCGCATCTGCGTGCCCTCGTTCAGCGATTTCAGCGCCTCGTAGTTGAAGGTGTATTTCGACGATTCCGATTTCGCGGCCCAGATCAGCGTCTCATGCGCGTTGGTCAGGCGCTTGCCGCGGAAATTCGGCATCGGGTTCGATTTGCGCCAGATCACGTCGTTCATGATCCAGAAGCCCTGGTTCTGGATCTCGGCGCCGACGCGGAAGATGTTGTGATAGCTGCCGATCACCCAGATCGCGCCGTTCGGTTTCAGCAGCCGGCGCGCGGCGGCCAGCCAGTCGCGGGTGAAGGCATCGTAGCTGGCGAAGCTGGAGAACTGGTCCCAGTGATCGTCCACCGCATCGACGCGGCTGTTGTCGGGCCGGTGCAGGTCGCCCTTGAGCTGCAGGTTATAGGGCGGGTCGGCAAAGATCAGGTCCACGCTGCCCTCGGGCAGGCTGTTCATGATCTCGATGCAGTCGCCGCCCAGGATCTGGTTCAGCGGCAAGGGTCGCACGGGGACCGCGCGTTTTTGGGTGGTTTTCGTCATGCTCTGCCTCTGGGGTCGCCGGCTTTTTTGCCGGTCTGATCTGCCCCCAAGGATGATTCAGAGCCGATTCGGCGTCAATTTCTTTTTTGAATCAGTCACTTACTGATGAGGCTTTACACAAGATATTGTGGACGGGTGCGAAAGAGCGCCTATGATGTGGGGTTACACCAAGATCTAGCAGCGCCTGTTTATGCGCGGGCGTGGGATAACCGGCAT
The DNA here is from genome assembly GCF_052379855.1 of Paracoccus sp. NSM. NCBI lineage: Bacteria > Pseudomonadati > Pseudomonadota > Alphaproteobacteria > Rhodobacterales > Paracoccaceae > Paracoccus > Paracoccus sp. NSM. The sequence continues at coordinate 53,414 of NZ_JBQTCG010000013.1, forward strand.
TCGCCTCCCAGCCATAGCCGGGGTGCTGTTGCGCCAAATCCACCATGATGCGGTCGCGCATCAGCTTGGCCAGGATCGAGGCGGCGGCGATGGACAGGCTGCGGCCGTCGCCCTTGACGATCGCCTCGCCGGGGCAATCCAGCCCGGCGGGCAGACGGTTGCCGTCGATCAGCGCAATACAGGGGCGCTGGCGCAGCCCGGCAAGGGCGCGGCACATGGCGGCGTGGCTGGCATGATAGATGTTGAGGGCGTCGATCTCGGCCACGTCCACATGGGCGACGGACCAGTCGCAATGGGCCATGATCCATTCGCCCAGCACCTCGCGCCGGGCGGCGGTCAGCTTCTTGCTGTCATCAAGGCCTAGGGGCAGAACGCCATCGGGCAGGATCACGGCGGCGGCGGTGACGGGACCGGCCAAGGGGCCGCGCCCGACCTCGTCCACCCCGGCGATCAGGCGCGCACCACGGGCGCGGGCGGCGTTCTCAAAGGACAGGTCGGGCATCAGGCGGTGATCCGGACGGGGGGGATGGTGACTTCCTCAAGGTTCACGCCCGCGCCCTCGCGGTCGATCACGAGGAAATCGGCGGGGCGGTCCAGCGGCGTCAGGACACCGTGCCATGTGCCCGCCCGCAGGTTCACGCCAACGCCGGACGGGACCAGAAAGGCGCGCAAGGGGCCGGGGCGCCCCCCGTCGTCCGGGGCCACGACCGAAAGCCACGCATCCGGCCCCATCGGCATGAAGGCCTGAGAGCCAAGCGGGTGACGCTCCAGCAGGTCGCAATCATAGGGCAGGCTGACCGGGTCGCTGCGGAAGATCGAGATGATCGCCTCGCCGCCCGCGCGTTCGACGGTGGCCAGCGCGTGATGCCGTTCGCAGCGGCCCGCATTGATCATGCGGTCGGGGGCGGGTTTCGGGGCCAGCACCTCGCCAAAGGGGGCAAAGGCGGCGGCGGTCAGGGGTTCGATGCGGATCGTGCTCATGGCGCCTGTCTAGCGCGCGGCGGCCAGCCCGTCGAGGATCAGCCGCATCAGCGCGCGCCTTGCGTCGGGGTCGCGCAGGTGCCGCACCTCGGCGCGGGCGCGGGCGGATATCGCCTGACATTCGGCGGGGTTGGCGCGCGCCCAGTCCAGTTTCTCGGGCAGGTCGGTCAGGTAGCGGGCGACGGGGATGTAATGCTGCCATGGCTGGAAGCGGCCCGAGTAAAACACCTGCCAGCCGTCATCCTCGGCGAACAGGACGCCGTTCTGATCCAGCCCCGAGATGAAGTTCGAGCCGTGGTCATAACCCGTCATGCAGAGCTGATAGCGAAAGCGCCGGAAGCCCTGCGGCCCCATGCGCGGGCGGCAATAGGGCGCCAGCAGCGGGTCATCCGCAAAGCGGCGAAAGGCGGGGGCCATGACGATGCCGATGTCGAAATCGGGGTCGTCGATGAAACGGCGGATGAAGGCCATGCGGTTGGTGCGGCAGAGCCCCTCCCACGCGGCCGTGCGGGCCTCGGGGTTCCGGGCCTCGTCCAGGCGGGCCAGCCAGACATGGCTGGCGGGGCCGGGCTTCACGCCCTCGCGCATTTCCGAGCCCGAGATCATGCCGCGCCAGATCAGCCGGTCCTCTTTCTGCGACCAAGGGATGTCGTCGGCGGGGCTGGCGGCGTCGAAGCCCGGCATGCCGATCGTGTGCTGGTCGGGCAAGGGCCAGAGAACCGCATTCACCGCCCCCGCGCGGCGGTTGTGGCACAGGACGGGTTCGCTGACGGGATCGCCTTGGGGGCTGCCCATCCAGCGGCTGTCCTCCATGTCGATCCAGACGGGATCGCGGCGGCCAAGGCGCAGGATGTCGTTGATCACGCCCTCGGCCCGGACCAGCTTGAAATGCCGCCCGTCGCGGGCCAGCGCCAGCGGCCCGGCGCCATCGGGCTGGGACACCGCGAATTGACGCGGCGCGCCCGCGCGGTCGATCACCGGGGCCAGATCCGCGCCGACGCGACCATCCCAGTAGCAGGCCAGCGGCGACAGGCCCTCCATCCCCCCCTCGGGCGTGGGCGCCAGACCTTGCAGACAGAAGCGCGCCACATCCTCGGGCCAAGAGGCGGGGGCGGGATCGGGGCGCGGCAGGGGGACCGAGGCTGGCGCGGCGTCGGACCAGCGGCTGATCGGCAGGACGGGCAATTCGATGAACCCCGCCAGCCGGATCGCCAGATCGGCGGGGCTGTCGCGGTCCAGATCCAGTTCGATCAGGCGGTCGCTGCCTGCGAAATGCGCGCGGACCGCTGCCAGATGCACCCGCCAGTCGCGGCGCCACAGCGCGGCGATGCCATCGGCGTCCAGCCCGTGATGATGGGCATGGGCGCGCAGCACGCGCCCCTCGTCCGCGGCCATGCGGGCGGCGATCAGGTCGTCCTCGGGGCGCAGGGTCAGCAGAAAGCGTGCCTGAGGGAAGCGGTCGGCCAGGAAGGCAAAGCTGCGCCATGCCTGAAGCGGCGGGCGCCAATGCGGGTTGTTGCGCCAGAGGCCCGCCAGAAACCGCGCCTTGGCGAAGGGTTGCAGCAAGGGTGCATCCCGGCCTTGGGCATAGAGGATATCGGCGGCCAGACCGCCGCCCTCGTGACAGGCGACGGGGTGGCCGTTAGCCGCGAAGATGCGCGCCAGATCCTGTTCGCCGCAGCCCTCGGGGCTGATATGGAACAGCCGCGCGCCCGGCATCTAGCCCGCCGCCCGCGGATGGCGCGGCAAAAGCACCGTCAGCAACCCCAAGAGCGGCAGGAAGGCGGTCAGCCGAAACACGGTCTCGATCCCGCGCGCATCGGCCAGAACCCCGAGCGCGGCAGCCGAAATGCCGCCCATCCCGAAGGAAAAGCCGAAGAACAGCCCCGCGATCATCCCGGTGCGGCCCGGCACCAGTTCCTGCGCAAAGACCACGATGGCCGGAAAGGCCGAGGCGAAGATCAGCCCGATCACCGCCGCCAGCGCGCCTGTCGCGTAAAGCCCGGCATGGGGCAAGAGCAGCGTGAAAGGCAGCACCCCCAGGATCGAGACCCAGATCACCGTCAGCGGCCCGACCCGGTCGCCCAGCATGCCGCCCATCAGCACCCCGACGGCCATCCCGGCCAGGAACAGGAACAGCATGATCTGCGCCCCCTGCGGCCCCAGCCCGAATTTCTCGATGGTGAAAAAGGTGAAGTAACTCGTCATCGCCGCCGAATAGATGTTCTTGGTGAAGGTCAGGATCGCCAGAACCGTGATCGCGCGCAAGACCGTTACGCGCGGCAGGCGCAGCGCCGTATCGGGCCAGGCGGCCACCGCGCGGCGCCGCGTCTCGGCCCATTGGCCGACATGCCACAGAACCGCCGCCCCCAGCGCCGCCGCCACCGCGAACCACGCCGCCGCCGGACGGCCAAGCGGCACGACGATGAAGGCCGCCAGCAGCGGGCCAAGCGCGGTCCCGGCATTGCCGCCCACCTGAAACACCGATTGCGCCGTCCCGTAGCGCCCGCCCGAGGCCAGCCGCGCCACGCGCGAGCTTTCCGGGTGGAACACCGCCGAGCCGATGCCGATCAGCGCCGCCCCCGCCAGCAGCATCCCGTAGGTCGGCGCGAAGGCCAAGAGCAGCACCCCGATCAGCGTCGATCCCATCCCGAAGGGCAACGAGCGCGGCTGCGGATGGCGGTCGGTCGCCGCCCCGATCAGCGGTTGCAGCAGCGAGGCCGTCACCTGAAAGGCCAGCGTCAGCACGCCGATCTGGGCATAGGTCAGGCTGAACTCGGCCTGAAGCAGCGGATAGATCGCCGCCAGCATCGACTGCATCACGTCATTGGCCATGTGGCAGAGGCTGATCGCGCCAAGGATGCCCCAAGCTGTGCCCTGACCCTTGCCGGTGCTCGGCCCGGCGGCTGTCATCTGTTGTCCCATGCTGCGACCGTCCCCCCATTCAGCCTGATCCGGATTACTGCGCCCGCGATGCCGCCGAAAGCTGAAATTGCGCAAAATGCAAAACCTAACCATTGGGAAGAATTTCATATCCCTATGGATAGTCGCGCGAAATTCATTGTCACGCTAACAGGGAGGAATGGAAGACGCTCAAGCTCAGATGACCGCGACCGCCCCCGAGGGGGTGCTGACCATCACCGCAGTCGCCCCCCGCAAACGCGGCGCCCGGATGAACACCTGGCAATCCGTCCGCGCCGATGTGATGGAACGCATCCGGTCCGGTGAATGGGCACCCGGCATGTTGATCCCCACCGAACACGAGCTGGCGATCGAACTGGGCTGCGCCCGGGCAACCGTGAACCGGGCGCTGCGGGAACTGGCCGATGGCGGCATCCTGCAACGCCGCCGCAAGGTCGGCACGCGGGTCACGGCGCGCGCCTCGCGCAGGGCGCGACTGGAACTGCCCGCGATCCGCGACGAGGTCGAGGCCCTGGGCCAGACGCTCGGCTACCGGCTGCTGGATCTGACCACCGCGCCCGTCCCGGCCGAGGCCCGCAAGGCGCTGCACCTGATCGCGGGAACGCGGGTCGTGCAGGTCACGTCGCTCTATCGCGCCGATGATGCGCCGCATTGCTTCGAACAGATCTGGCTGAACGCCGACGCGCTGCCGGCCTTTGACGCGACCACGTTCGAGACCGAGCCGCCCCACGAATGGCTGGCGCGCAGCGTGCCGGTGACGCAGGCGCAATTCTCGATCCTGGCCGAGCCCGCCTGTGCCGGTGCGGCCGAAGCGCTTGGCGTGCCGCCCGGAACGCCGGTCCTGACGATCGAGCGCACGAATTCGCTGAACCAGATCCCGGTCTCGTTCGCGCGGCAATTCTATCCGCCCTGCTACCGTCTGGCGATGGCCGAATAGCGACCTTCGGTCAGGACGCGTCCGGATCGCGCAGGGCGCGGAAACCGGGCGGGCGGCGGGCCAGGAACGCGCTGATCCCCTCGGCCGCCTCGGGCGAGGCCAGCGCCTCGGCCATGGCGTCGCGTTCGGCGGCCAGCTGCGCCTCGAATGCGGTGCGGTGCCAGCCGGTCAGCAGCCGCTTGATCGCCGCCTGCGCCTGCGCCGGACCCGCCGCCAGCCGGTCGGCCAGCGCCATCGCGGCCATGATCGCCTCGCCCGGTTCGGTCAGTTCGGTGACAAGGCCAAGCGCGTGCAGGCGCGCGGCCTCGACCGGCAGGCCGGTCAGCGCCATATGCGCGGCCATCTGCGGCGGCAGACCCGCCGCCAGCGCCGCCGTCAGCCCCCCGTCCGGCACCAGACCGGCATTCACATAGGCCGCCGTGAACCGCGCATCGCGGGCCGAGATCACCATGTCGCAGGCCAGCGCCAGCGAAAGGCCCGCCCCGGCCGCGCCGCCCTCGATCACGGCGATGACCGGGCGCGGGCAATGAACCACGGCGCGGATCAGGTCGTTCAGGGCGTCGATCTGGGTGCGGCGTTCGCCCTCGTCCATGGACTGCGCGGTCAGCAGATGGTTCAGATCGCCGCCCGCGCAGAAGAAATCCCCCTCGCCCATCAGGATCACCGCGCCGATGCGCGGCTGTTCGGAGGCCAAAGTCAGCGCGTGCAGCAGCCCTTCCTGGAATTCGGGCGTCAGGGCGTTGCGGCGTGTGGCGTTGCGGTTTTCCACCACCAGCCGGTCGCCGAGGTCGCTGATTTCGCAATGCGCGTTGGTGTAGGGATTCATGCCGGGGCCTTCAGCTTGCGGAACACGCCGGTCGCGGTGGCGATCAGCGTGCCGTCCTCATGGCGCAGATCGCCTTCGACGAACAGGGTGGAACGCCCGCCGCCGGTCAGACGCCCGGTCGCGGTCACGCGGCCCGGACGGCCCGGCGCCAGATAGTTCACGTTCAGCGAGACGGTGCTGACCGGATGGCGCCCCGACGGGTCGTTCGTCAGGCTGGCGGTGACGCCAAGCGCGCTGTCCAGCAGCGTGGCCGCGATCCCACCATGCAGGATGCCCATGCGGTTCAGGTGGCGGTCGTCCAGATCCAGGATGCAGCGCGCCCGGGCCCCGTCGCTGATGTCCAGCGCGAAACCGATCAGGCGCTGCGCGCCGCTGTCGTCGTCGGTCGGGGTCATGGCGGCTCCGGCTTGTGGGTCGGGGCGGATGTGGCCCATCGCCCCGGCCAAGGCAAGGGCCGGCCGCCCTTAGCCCATCGCCGCGGGCAGAATCAGCGACAAGGCCGGGAACAGGACCAGCGCGGCCAGAACCAGCAGATCGACGAACAGAAAGCGCGAAACGCCCGCAAAGATCGGCCGCACCCCCGTCCCCCGCGCGACATTCGAGACGACAAAGACGTTCAGCCCGACCGGAGGCGTGATCAGCCCGATCTCGATCAGCTTGACCAGCACGACGCCGAACCAGATCAGGTCCATCCCGTAAAGATCGACCAGCGGCACCATGAAGGGCAAGGTCAGAACCAGAATCGCCACCGGGTCCAGCACCATCCCTAACGCGATGTGCAGCACCACCACCGCCAGCATCACCGCGACGAAGGACAGGCCCGCGCGATCGACCCACAGGCTCAGCGCCTCGGCCAGCCCTGTCAGGGCCACCAGCGCGAACAGCAGCTTGGCCGCCACAAGGATCACCGCCAGCGCAGCGGTCTGGCGCAGCGTCTCGCGCAGGGCCTGCAGCAGCGTCTCGGGCGGCAGGCGCCGGGCGGCCAGACCGAAGGCCAGCGTCAGCGCGATGGCCAGCGACACGGCGCCGACGGCGCTGAGCCAGCCCGACTGGATGCCGCCCAGGATCACCGCGAAAATCAGCAGGGCGGGCCAGGCCGCCAGCGCCGCCTGCCAGCGGCTGACCGTGGCGGGCTGCCCGCGCGGGGCGGCCTCGGGCTCGGTCGCGGCCCACCACAGGATCACCAGGATCATCCCCGCCAGCGACAGCAGGCCCGGCAGCAGCCCAGCCATGAACAGGGGCGCGACCGGCGTGGCGCTGAGCAGGCCGAACAGGATGAACAGCACCGAAGGCGGGATCAGCGCCCCAAGCGTCCCCCCCACCGCGACCGAGGCCGTGGCAAGGCGCGGGTCATAGCCCTCGCGCAGCATTTCCGGAACGCAGATCCGCCCCATCGTCGAGGCGCAGGCCAAGGACGACCCCGAGATCGCCGAGAACCCGCCGCAGCCGATGACCGAGGCGATCGCCATCCCCCCCGGCAGCGGCCTCAGCCAGACCAGCGCCGCGTCGTAAAGCCGTGTCGCCACACCGCTGTAAAAGGCCAGATTGCCAAGCGCCACGACCAAAGGCAGCAGCAAAAGGTCCGGATCGCCCGCCAGATCGCTCAGCCCGCCGAGAAAGGTCCCGACCGCATCCACAGGGGCCAGCCAGTCGGCAAGCAGCAGCGCGGGCAGCGCCACGGCCGCGATGGCCAACGCGGCGGGCAGGCGCAGCGCCAGCAGGACCAGCATCAGCCCAAGCGCGGCAAGTCCGATCGCCACGGGCATCAGCCGACCGCGCCCGTCCCGGTGGCGCGCTGTCGGCCACGCGTCCCTGCGGCGCAGATCGGGAACATTCTCACGGCCTCCTCCTCGGTTCCGGGCAAGCTGGCACCGGGATCAGGCGAAGGCAATCGGGAATTGACCGAAAGTTGACCGGGGCGGTATCTGGCGCAAGTCATCGGGATAACGGATTGTCCACGTGATCCTTTTTCGGAGTGTGCAATGAAGCGGATGACCGGCCCCGTGTTCCCGGCCCTGATCGTGACCCTGATGCTGGGCCTTCTGGCCCCGGCAGCGCCCGCCCGCGCGCAAGAGGATCGCCGCTTCACCGCCGCCGAGATCGAGGCCGCGCAATATGACGGCGCCACCTTGCCCGAGGGGCGCTCGGCCCTGACGGCCAAGGTGCAGCTGCTGCTGGACCGCTCGGGCACCTCGCCCGGTGTCATCGACGGCTTCAAGGGCGGCATGAGCCAAAGCGCGATCAAGGCCTTCGAGCGCCGGGCCGGCCTGCCGATGGACGGGGTGATGGACCCGCATGTCTGGAACCTGCTTCAGGCCTTTGCCGAGCGCCCCGTCACGCAGAACTACACCATCACCGAGGCCGACGCGCAGGGTCTGGTCGCCGCGATCCCGACCGATTTCGCCGAGAAGGCGCAGATGGAATCGATGGGCTACACCAGCGTGGCCGAGCGTCTGGCCGAGCGGTTCCACATGGACGAGCGATTCATCCAGATGCTCAATCCCGGCATTGACTTCGTGCCCGGCGCCACGATTCAGGTCATGGCGCCGAATCCGCCGATCCGTGGCGAGGTCACGCGCATCATCATCGACAAGGAAAACCGCCGCGTCGCGGGCTATAATGCGCGGGGGGTGATGCTGGTGGATTACCCGGCCACGATCGGGTCAAGCGCCACGCCCTCGCCGGTCGGCACGCACAATATCGCGACGGTCGCGATCAATCCGAACTACACCTACAATCCCGCGGTGAATTTCCAGCAGGGCGACAATGACCGCAAGCTGGTGATCCCGCCGGGGCCGAACGGTCCGGTCGGCACGGTCTGGATTGGCCTGACCAAGCCGACCTACGGCATCCACGGCACGCCCACGCCATCGCAGCTGTTCCGCAACCAGTCGATGGGCTGCGTGCGGCTGACGAACTGGGATGCCGAGGAACTGGCGCGGCTTGTGCAGATCGGGGGCACGACGGTCGAATTTCTCGATCCGGGCGTGACCATCGCGGATGTGACCGGTGTGACCCGCACCGAGCCGCCTGTCCCGGATCTGGCCCTGCCCGAGCCCGCCGCGGATGCCCTTGCGACGCCCGCCCCCGAAGCGATGCAGCCTGAGGCCCCGCAGGACGCCCTTGGCGAGGCGCTTGGCGCGGCCCTGCCCGAGGGGTTCGTGATGCCCCTGCCCGAGGGCAACCAGCCCTGACACTCAGGTCGGTTCGCGGCCCAGATCCAGATAATCGGGGTCGAAGCGCGCCAGCGTCGCCAGCCCGTTCCAGTCGAGGATGGTGATGTCGGCGCCGACCCAACGCACCAGCCCCCGGTCGCGCAGATCGCGCACGGCGCGGTTCACGTGGATCGGCGAATAGCCCAGCAGATCGGCCAGTTCGCGCTGCAGAAGCGGCATCGAGAATTGCAACCCCGTCGCCGCGCCGACCACGTTAAGCCGCGTGTAGATCTCGCACAGCAGATGCGCCAGATGCGCGCTGGAGCGCAGCGAGGCCGCCGCGACCAGCCACTGCCGGTGGATCGCAGCGTCGATCAGCGTGGCCCGCCACAGAAGCCGGGTCAGGTGGGGAAAGTTGCGGGTGATCTCGATCAGTTCGGCATGATCGACGAATTCGACCTCGACCGGGCCGATGGCGACGACGGCGTGGGACAATCCGTTCAGCACGAAACCGTGCAGATCGACGAAATCGCCGGGCACATGCAGCGCGGTGATGACCTGCTGCTCGGTGCGGCCTTTCAGCCGATGCGACCGCGCGCTGAGGCCACGCAGCATCATGCAGCTCTGACTGGCCTTGGGGCCGGGCTCGACGATGACCTCTCCGGGGGCGGCCTGATGGTGGCGGGTCGGCATGGCGCGCAGACACGCGAGATCGGCGTCGGACAAGCGGTCACGTCGTTGTAAATACCGGATAAAATATTCCGTAATCGCCATTTGTTCACCCCCTTTCCGATGGCTGGCGGACAGTTGCAAATCGGGAATCCGGGCGCAATGGCGCGCGGACCTTGTCTAACATTCATCAACATCCGCAACGCCCTTGGCCCTCTGGCGGTTTCACGGCACCCCCGCCGGCTGACGCAAAGCGGCGCCCAGTTCCGCGAAACTGGCCGCGACCGACGGGGTCGCGCGCGCGACAAAGGCATCCAGCGCGGGTTGCAGGCGGACGGCCTCGTCCAGCCTCGGATCCGAGCCGGGCGCGTAAAGGCCCGCGCGGATCATCAGCTCTGATTCGGCATAGGCGCCAAGGGCGGCGCGGGCGCGGCCGATCAGCTGGTTCTCGGCCGCATCCGCCGCCTCGGGCAGCGCGCGCGAGACGGACCGCACGACGTCCACCGCCGGAAAACGCCCCCGTTCCGCGATCGCGCGGTCAAGGACCACATGCCCGTCCAGCGTGCCGCGCAGGATGTCGGCCACGGGCTCCTCCATATCGGACCCGGCGACGAGGACGCTGAAGATCGCCGTGATGTCGCCCGCGCCCTCGGGTCCGGGTCCGGCGCGTTCCGCCAGCCCCATGATCAGGTTCGAGACCGAGGGCGGAAAGCCGCGATAGCTGGGCGGCTCGCCCGCAGCCAAGGCGATCTCTCGATGGGCCTCGGCGAAACGGGTGATCGAATCGGCCAGCAGCAGGACATGTTTTCCCCGGTCGCGGAAATGCTCGGCCACCGCCATCGCCGCCCAGGCGCAGCGCCGCCGCAGCAGCGGCGAGCGGTCCGAGGTCGCCGTGACGATCACCGCCCGCGCCATCCCCTCGGGGCCTAGCGTGCGTTCGACGAATTCGCGCAATTCGCGCCCGCGTTCCCCGATCATGGCGATGACGACGACATCGGCCTGAACGCCCCGCGCCATCTGCGACAGCAGCGTGGACTTGCCCACGCCCGAGCCCGCGAAAAGCCCGATCCGCTGCCCGCGCACGAGCGGCAGAATCGTGTCGAAAACCGCAAGCCCCGTGGCAAGGCGCGCGCCCAGCCGCTTGCGCCCCACGGCGGCGGGCGCCTCGCAGCGGAAAGGGCGCGGCGTATCGCCCTGGCTCAGCGGGCGGCCGTCCAGCGGCTGGCCCAGAGGATCGACGATCCGGCCGATCCAGTCGTCAGCAGGCGCGATGCGGGGCGCGAACAGCAGCTCGACCTCGGCGCCGACGGACAGGCCGTCGATGGCGCCTTCGGGCAGGATCTCGGCATGGCGGGGGCCGAGGCCCACGATCTCTCCGCCCACGGGGGCGGGGTCCAGCGCGATCAGCACCCGATCCCCGACCGAGGCGCGGTCGTTCAGGCCAGCGACCCGGATCAGCCCGGCGCGGATGGATTGGACATGGCCGAAATAGCGCGCCAGCCGCATCCGGGCGATCTGGCGGGTGATCGATTCAATTCTATCCATTTCCGGTTCCTCGCCTGCCGGGAGAATCGTTCCCCCTGAAAGGGTTTCTAAAGGAATCGGGGTTAAGACCGGGTTTATGGTGAATGAGGAGAAGCCTCATGTTTGAGAGAATCGAGATGATGCGGATGGCCCGTGCGATGGGTCATCACGTGGCGCAGCGCCAGATCGTGACGGCGCGCAACATCGCCAATGCCGACACGCCCGGATACCGGGCCGCCGACCTGCCCGCCTTTGCCGACAGCTATCGCGACGGGACCGCCCCCGCGATGCGGACGACCCGCGCCGGGCATCTGCCGCCCCCCGCCTGGGCCGATGGCGCGATCCGCCCGATCACGGTCGAAGGCCAGGCCTCGCCCAACGGCAACTCGGTCTCGCTGGAGGCCGAGATGGTGCGCGCGGCAGAGCTGAAGCGCCAGCACGACATGGCCATCGGGATCTACCGTTCGGCCCTGAACCTGATGCGCAGCAGCATCGGCCGGCGATAGGGGACAAGACGATGAGCGAACCGATCTCTGCCCTGGGCCTTTCGGCCTCGGGGATGCGCGCCCAATCCGAAAGGCTGCGCCACACGGCCGAGAACATGGCCAATATCGACACGCCCGGCTACCGCCGCAAACTTGTCACCTTCGAAGAAGCAATGCGCTTCGGCCGCCCGTCGGGCGAGGTGCAGGCGGGGCGGATGCGGCTGGACCAGACGGCCCTGCCGCGCATCCACGACCCCAGCCATCCGATGGCCGATCAGGACGGGTATTACCTCGGCTCGAATGTCGATCTGATCATCGAGATGGCCGACAGCCGCGAGGCTGGCCGCAGCTACGAGGCCAATCTGCGCATGTTCGAACAGACCCGCCAGATGGGCGCGTCGCTTCTTGAAATCCTCCGTCGATGAAAGGGTCCGCCATGCTGACCAGCCTGAACGCCGCCAATGCCTATTCCGCCGCCCGCAATGCCACAGCTCCGGGCGGGGAATCGCCCGACGCCATGCGCCGCGTGGGCGAGGCCGCCGAGGAATTCGCCCGCCATATGGGTCAGGTCGACCAGGTCTCGACCGCCGCGATGACGGGACAGGTGAACACCCATACCCTGGTGCAGACCCTGGCCGAGGCCGAACTGGCCATGGACACGGTCGTCTCGATCCGCGACCGCGTGGTCGAGGCCTATCAGGAAATCCTGCGCATGCCGGTCTGAGGCGCGCCATGACCGAGATGATGCTGTTCGACGTGCTGCGACAGGCCCTGCTGGTGGCGGTCAGGATGTCGGCGCCGCTGTTGATCGTGGCGCTGGTCAGCGGGGTGGTGATCGGCCTCTTTCAGGCGCTGACCTCGGTGCAGGAAATGACGCTGACCTTCGTGCCGAAGATGGCGCTGATGCTGGTCGTCTTCTGGGTCGGCATGAGCTTCATGACCACTGCCCTGTCCGACTTCTACATCGGCCAGGTCATCCCCCTGATCGAGGCAAGCTGATGGACAACGCGACCTATGCCAGCCTGAACCGGCAATCGGGCCTGATGGCCGAGATGCGCGTCATCGCAAACAACATCGCCAACGCGAACACGCCCGGTTTCCGCCGCGAGGGGGTGATCTTTGCCGAACACCTTGCCGCGCTGGACCGTCGGGGCGACACCCTGTCGATGGCCCATGCGCGGGGCCGGCTGCTGGACCTGAACCAGGGCGGGCTGAGCCAGACCGGCAACCGCTTCGATCTGGCCATCGAGGGCGAGGGTTTCTTTCTGGTCGAGACGCCAGACGGTGTGCGGCTGACGCGGGCGGGCGCCTTCACGCCTTCGGCCGAGGGCGAGCTGATGAATTCCGACGGCCACCGGCTGCTGGACGAGGGACAGGCACCGATCATCATTCCCGGCGGTGCCAGCGCGGTTGCGGTGGGACAGGACGGCACGCTGTCGGCCAATGGCGTGCCTTTCGGTCGCGTCGGCGTCTTTGCCCCGCCCGAGGGCCAGACCCCCACGCGCGAGGGGGGCACATTGTTCCGCATCGACGGCGCGCCCGAGCCGCTTGAGACCACCGGCATCCGGCAGGGTTTCCTTGAGGACAGCAACGTCGATGCCGTCTTCGAGATCACCCGCATGATCGAGGTGCAGCGCGCCTACGAGCTGGGCCAGAGCTTCCTCGAACGCGAGGACCAGCGCATCCGCAACGCCCTTTCCGCCATGACCCGATAGGAACCCGCCATGAAAGCCCTGCAAATCGCCGCCACCGGCATGAGCGCGCAACAGACCCGCGTCGAGGTGATCTCGAACAACCTCGCCAACATGTCCACCACCGGCTACAACGCCCGCCGCGCGGAATTCGCGGATCTGCACTATCAGCAGGCCGCCCGTCCCGGCGCGGTCACGGCCTCGGACGGCACCGTCATCCCGGCGGGCGTGCAGCTGGGCCTGGGCGTCCGGCCCACGGCGGTCAGCATCAGCCTGCAACAGGGCTCGCTGATCCAGACCGGAGGGGATCTGGACCTCGCCATCGACGGCGACGGCTACCTGGAGGTCGTGCTGCCTTCGGGCATGTCAGGCTATACGCGCGACGGCGGGCTGAAACGCTCGGCCGAGGGGATGGTGGTCACGTCGGACGGCTATCCGGTCGTGCCCGAGATCACCATTCCCGACGATGCGCGGTCGATCTCGATCAATGCGGCGGGCGAGGTCTATGCCTATTTCGGCGACCGGGTCGAACCCGAGATGCTGGGTCAGTTCACCCTTGCAGGCTTCTCGAACGAAAAGGGGCTCGAGGCGATCGGCGGCAACCTGTTCATCGAAACCGCCGCCTCGGGGGCGCCGCAGGTCGTCAATCCGGGACAAGAGGGGCTGGGAACGCTGCGGCAGGGCTATCTGGAGGAAAGCTCGGTCGATGCGGTGCGCGAGATCACCGAACTGATCAAGGCGCAGCGCGGATACGAGCTGAACGCCAAGGTCATCACCGCCGCCGACCAGATGCTGGCGGCGACCTCGCAGGTGCGCTGATGCGCGCGGTTTTTCTGGCTCTGGCCCTCATCTGGCCCGGGATGGCGCTGACGGGAACGCTGGCGGCCTCGCGCACCCTGCCCGCGGGCACGATCATCACCGCAGGCGACCTGCGCGCGGTGGACAGCGACCGCCCGGGCATCACCAATCCGTCCGAGGCGATCGGCATGCAGACCCGCATCACCATTCATGAGGGGCGCCCCCTTCACGCCAGCCTGCTGCAATCCCCCCGGCTGGTCAGCCGCAACCAGATCCTGCGCGTCAGCTTCATGCGCGGCACCCTGCGGATCGAGGCCGAGGGCCGCGCCCTGTCAGAGGGCGCCGCGGGCGACACGATCCGGGTGATGAACCTCGCCTCGCGCAGCACGCTGTCGGCACGCGTCATGCCCGATGGCAGCGTCGTCGCGCATTAACCAGAGGAATTTTCGATGAAACCCGCCACGATCCTGTGCCTCGCCCTGGCGCTGACCGCCTGTTCCAGGGTGGACCATCTGGGCCGGCCGCCCGAACTGACATCGCCGCGCGAGACCGACGAGTTCATGGCCATGGTCAACCCGCCGCTGGACCTGCCCATCGGTTCGGGCCGGCCCGAGGCCGCGGCCTCGCTCTGGTCGGGCTCGACCAGTTCGCTGATCAACGACCGGCGCGCCGCGCTCCGCGGCGACATCCTGACTGTCGTGATCGAGATCGACGACCGCGCCGAGATCAGCAACAGTTCGGGTCGCAGCCGCGCCTCGCGCGAAAGCGCCAGCATCCCGCAGATGATGGGCATCCCGCAGCGCCTTGCCGACAAGCTGCCCGAGGGCGCCAGCTTCGACGAACTGGCAGATGCATCGGCCTCGTCCAGCTATCGCGGCAACGGCAACATCTCGCGGCGCGACAAGCTGACCCTGCGGGTCGCGGCGACGGTGATCGACCGCCTGCCCAATGGCAGCCTGCATATCAGCGGCACCCAGGAGGTGCGCGTGAACTATGAACTGCGCGAACTGACCGTCAGCGGCTTCGTGCGCCCTGGCGACATCGACCGCAACAACGAGATCGCCTATGACCGCATCGCGGGCGCCCGGATCAGCTATGGCGGGCGCGGCCAGATCAGCGACGTGCAGCAGCCGCGCTACGGCCAGCAGATCGCCGACATCCTGCTGCCCTATTGAGGCCCGCCATGATCAAGAAAATCGCATTGCTGATCGTTCCCCTGCTGGCCATGCTGGGCGGCGCCTTTGCTGGCGACATGCTGCGCCCCCGCCCCGAGCCCGACCCGATGGCCGAGCCCGTCGCCAAGGCCCCCGAACCTGTGGCCGAGCCCGGCTGGTTCACCTTTCCGACGCAGTTCTTCGTCCCTCTGGTGAGGCAGGGGGACATGTCGGCCATCATGATCCTGACCCTGGTGATCGAGACCGACGCAACCGAGGTCGCCGCACTGGAACAACAGGAGCACCGCCTGCGCGACGCGCTGCTGCGGCAATTGATGATCCACGCCAATACCGGGGGGTTCGACGGGAATTACACGCTGGACCGGAACCTCGAAACGCTGCGCGAGGGATTGCTGAAGGCCGCGCAGTCCGCGACCCAGACCCCGATCCGGGCCGTGCTGATACAGGACCTGGCGCGGCAATCGACCTGACACCGGGGAAGCGGCTCAGATCAGGCCCGCATCGCGACCGGCCTGCCGCGCCTCGTCATGGGTTTCAACGCCGATCTTGCGAAAGAGCGTGCGCAGGTTCAGTCGCAAGGTCGGCTCTGCGATGCTCAGGTCGGCGGCGATCTGCGCGTCGGTCAAGCCCTGCACAAGCCTTCGGAGGATTTGCGCCTCGCGCGCGGTCAGGCTGTGGGTCAGCGCGGCACCGGGTGGCGGAGGGGCGGCGGGCGCCAGTTCGGGCGGCAGGAACGGCGCGCCCTGGGCCATCATGCGCGCGGCCTCGACAAAGGCCTTCATGGGCAGGGTCTTGGGCAGGAAACCCACCGCGCCCATCGTCAAGGCCTGATGAACCAGATCGGCGGGCAGATTGCCCGACATCAGCGCGACATGCGCCCCCCTTGCCTGCGCCAGCATGTGGGTCAGGCCGTCAAGCCCCTCCATGCCTGGCATCCGGTAATCCAGCAGCACCAGGTCAAAGGGTTCCGAGCTCCGCACGATCGCCAGCGCCTTGGTCAGATCGGGCGCGGTGCTGCAGGCGATCTGCTCTTTGGCAAGCCATGCCGCGAAAACGTCGCGCAACAGGTCATGGTCATCCGCGATCAGGACACGCATCATCTCAGCCCCTCCGATCGGCTGCGGCCAGCAAGGCCAGTTCGGCCTGCCGAACAAGCGCGCGACGGTCGACGGGCTTGGACAGCACGGCCGAGAACTCGGCCCCTGAACGGCCGGCCTCACCGGCAAGCGCGGTGACCAGGATCACCGGCAGGCCCGGCGCCGCCATCCGTGCGGCGCGCGCAAGATCGGCGCCGTTCATGCCCGGCATGTCGTAATCCGTGACAAGCAGATCCCAGTGCCCCGGGTCCGAGGCCAGCGCGTCGAGGATGTCGCGGGGTTCGGTCGTGGGAGCGACCTCGGCGCCGGCGGCCTCGAGATAGGCGCTGACGATGGCCAGAACCTCGGGCTGGTCATCAACGACCAGCACCATGCGCCCGTCCAGCCGCCCGGTCAGATCCTCGTCGCGCGACGGTGCCGGGCCGGCGCTGTCGATGGCCTCGGTCGGCCAGTAGACGTCAAAACGCGTCCCCTGCCCCCGCGCTGTCCAGAGCCGCATCGCACCGCCATTGTCGCCGATCACCGAGGACACGATCGCCAGCCCCAGCCCGGTGCCCTTGTCGCCCTTGGTGCTGAAATAGGGGTCCAGGATCCGCGCCGCGACGTCGGGCGGCATGCCGGGCCCGGTGTCCTGCACCGACAGGCAGGCATAGCGCCGCGCGGGGTCCAGACGCCCCACGATCAGCGCCCCGTCCGAGGGCTGTGGCGCTGGCAGATCATCCGGCGCGGTCAGGCTGATCGTGATCGAGCCGTGATGGTCGGCCAGCGCATCGCGGGCATTGATGGCAAGGTTCAGCACGACCTGCAGGATGTCGGTCGGATCGGCCAGCGCCTCGACCGGCGTCACGGGCAGGTGCAGCGCCAGCCGCATCGGCGCCCTGAGACTGGATCGCAGCAATTCCGTCGCCTCGGCAAGGGGTGCGCGCAGATCCAGCATGACCCGCGCTGGCTGCCGCGTGCCAAGCGCCAGAAGCCGCCGCACCAGCCCCGCCGCCTGATCCGAGGCCGCCAGGATGCGCCCTGCGCCCATCGCGGCTGGGTCATCCTCGGCCACGGTCTCGCGGATCAGCGAGGCGCCACCCGCGATAACTGCCAGCAGGTTGTTAAAGTCATGCGCCAATCCAGCCGCCATCTGGCCGATCATTTCGCGGCGCTGCGCCAGCTGCAGCTCGTTCTGCAGACGCTCGCGCTCGGCCCTCTCCATGCGACGCGAGGTCATGTCGCGCGCGATCGCCAGCACGCCGCCGTCATCCTTGAGTGTCAGCGACAGGTCCTGATCCACAAGCCTGCCATCACGGCCCCTGCCCATGATCTCGCCCGACCAGCCGCCGTCGCGCAGCAGATGCGGCACGGCATTGGCGTTCATCCAGGCGACCTCATCGGGACCATACAGGCTGGACCAGTGCATCCCCAGGACCTCTTCCTCGCGCTCATAGCCGAACATCTCGCGATGGGCACGGTTCATGTAGATGCAGAAGCCCTCGCCATCGGTGATGGCAATGCCGTCGCGACTGGCCTCCATCGCGGTGGCGCGATCCGCGATGGCGCGCTGCTCGGCCAGCTTCAGCGCCGTGATGTCGACGCACAGGCCGACGCGGCCGCCATCGGGCGTCGCCTTTTCATAGATCCGCTGCCAGGTGCCATCGGGCAGGCGATGCTCGAATTCGCGCATGGGCGGGCGGTCGCGGTCCAGCAATTCGGCCAGCCATTCCTCCTCGCGGCCCTCGGCTTCGGGATACTGGCCGTGGGCCAGACCGTACCTGAGGATGCTTTCCCGCGTGGCGCCCGGGGTGATGGCGGGCTCGGACAGCGCATAGATCTGGCGATAGCGACTGTTCGAGATGACCAGCCGTTCGTCCGCGTCGTAAAGGACAAAGCCGTCCTGCAGCGCCTCGACCGCGGTTTCCAGCATCGCGCGGGCCGTCGCCGCCGCATCCGCCGCCTGGCGTTGGGCGTCGGCCTGCCGGCGCTGTTCGGTGATGTCCACCTCGACCGCCATGAAGCCCTCCAGCGTGCCCGAGGCGTCATGGACAGGCTGAATGTCGATCGAAAGCCAATACATCTCGCCGCTGCGCGAGCGGTTGAGGATCTCGCCCTGCACCGGAAGGCCCGCATCCAGCGCGGCACGGAACCGTTGCACGGTATCGGGGTCCGTCTCGTCGCAATGCAGAAAGTTCGAGGGGCTCTTGCCGCGCACTTCGGCCAGGGTCCAACCGGTCGTGCGCTCGAAGGCCGCGTTGACCCATTCGATGCGCCGGGCCGCGTCGGTCACGACGACAAGGTTCGTGGTGCGGCGCGCGATCTGGGACAGACGCTCGATCTCGGCGGTCTGTTCGCGGATCTCGGTGATGTCGCGCAGGGCAAAGATGAAGCCCTCTTCGCCCATCGCGCTGCCCGTCATCTGCCACCAGCGCTCCTCGGGGCCCAGCAGCGCCAGCTTGAAGGTATGACTGACACTGACCGCCCCGGCCTCGAGTTCGTTCAGCTTGGTGCGCGCGACCAGCGCCAGATCCGGTGGCAGCGTCTCTTCGGGGGTGCGGTTGATGAAGTAATCATAGACCGGGTCGGGCACCGAGACCGCGCCGGAATGCCACGCCCTGAAGCGCCCCGCAGGGTCCAGTTCGACGACCAGATCGGGCATCGCCGACAGCACGGCCTGCAGCCGGGCGCGCTGCGACAGGGTCTCGGCATGGACGCGGCTCAGCTCCTGCTCGGCGCGCCGGCGTCCCAGGACCGAGCCGATCACCTTCGCGACCGAGCGGATCAGATAGACTTCGCCCGGCAGGAAGCTGCGCGGCTCGCGGACCGCGTCGAAACCGACAAAGCCCTTGAAGCGGCCATAGCTGATCATCGGAACCGCCAGCAGCGACCGGATGCCCTGCATCATCAGGGCTTCCTTCTCTGGTGCGTCGTCCGGCATCGTCAGGACATCGGCGATCTGAACCTCGCGCCCGGCATCGAATTCCGCGCGCCAATGGTCGATCATCGCAGCCGGGACGCCCTGCAGCAGATGGATCATCGGCTCGATCCCCGGCGCGCACCATTCATGAGAGTTATTGATCGCCAGCCCGTCATCCTGCAACAGGAAGACATAGACCCGGTCACTGCCGGTCCGCCGCCCCAACGAGGCCAGGGCGTTCTGGATCGCCAGATCGGTATCGCCCAGAGAGGCGCCCAAAAGCGCGTCGAGGATGCCCACCGCATCGCCCTGCATCTTGGTCAGGCGGCTGAAGGCCGTGTGGACGGCCTCGAGCGGGGCGTCCAGAACGCTGTCCGGGGCGTCCATCTGCCGGCCTTCGACCATCGCGATCAGCAAGGCGTTGCGGCGCGCCTCGCGCAGCGCCCTCAGCGCTTGCGCGGCAAGCCCGGCAACCTGTTCCAGCAACCGCAGATCCGCCGCGCTGAAGCGGTCATGCCGTCCGCAGACCAGCATCAGGGCGCCCGGCGCCTCGCCCTCCAGCGTCAGCGGCGCC
Source organism: Paracoccus sp. NSM (assembly GCF_052379855.1). NCBI lineage: Bacteria > Pseudomonadati > Pseudomonadota > Alphaproteobacteria > Rhodobacterales > Paracoccaceae > Paracoccus > Paracoccus sp. NSM. The sequence continues at coordinate 73,147 of NZ_JBQTCG010000013.1, forward strand.
AGCAGCGCCTCGGCCGGCTCGCCAAGACCCGCGGGCCAGCCCTCGCCCGGCATTGGCAGGGCAAGCCTGCGCGGGCGTTCGATGATCTGCGCGGGCAGGGGCAGCACCTCTCCGATCGAAGCTCGCCCAGCGCTGGCCGCGACGGTGACCGCCTCGTCCTCGGCGCGCACGAAGAGGCAGGCGCGAACGCCGAATTCGTGACGAAGCACGTCAAGCAGCGATTGCAGCGCCTCGTCGGCGCCGGCCTTTCCGGTCAGAGCGCGCAGCGCCTCGGACAGGATGACCCGTTCCCGGAAAACGCCCGCCTCGCGCTGGCGCATCGTTTCGGTCTCGGCAAGGGCGCTGCGCACAGCCTCGGTCTCGACGACCAGACGGCGGCGCAATTCGCTCAACTCGCGTCGCCGGGCATCCGCCAATGCCTCGGCCTCGCGGCGCGCTTCGCGCTCGCGCTCAAAGGCCTCGCGCGACGCGCTGTCGCCCGTAACCGGCGCACTCATGGTCTGACCCGCTGACGCATGGCGTCGCGCACCCCGCGCAGTATTTCCCGTATCCCCATGGGTCGCATGTTCGGGGCTGTGCCGCAAGAAAAACGGTGCGATCCGGCGGCTTCGGTCGCGCGGTCGGACACCGCGCCGGATCCCGGAAACCGGTCAATCATCCGGTCCCGCCAGGACCGTGCAGGAGATCATCAGATTCCCGTGCCGCGAGCGGTCTGCCACCGGCCTGCCCTGCTCGCCGAAAGTGAACACCCCGATCCACGGCACATCGCCAAGCGCGGCGACGATCCCCGCGCGCACCTCGTCCATCCGGTCGCGGACCGCCAGCATGCATCCGCCGCAATAGACGATCAGCGCACCGCCGACCGGTGCACGCAGAATGTCGCGCGCCTGCTCCGCGACGCGCCCGGCGCGCGCGACCAGACTGTTGGCCGAACCCTGCATCTGCCACAACCGGTCGCCCACCGCGACATCCGCGAAAAGATCGACCGAGCCATCAACATGCGCCGTCGCCGGATGGGCCAACAGATGAAAGGGCACCCCGGCAAGAAGCCGCGTCTCGCGGCCCAATGGCCAGAGCGTCGAATCCGCCAGGATCGAGCGCGCCGACCCTCCCGCCATCGGCACCGCGCCGCCCGACCATTCATGCAGCACTTCGGCGGCGGGCCGCCCGTCGATCTGGATCAGCTTGCGGGATTCGGCGCTTGTGACGAGACCGCCGAAGGGCGTGGGCGTGTAGCCGCTCTGATAGACCGAAGCGATGGCACGGCTGGGAAACAGCACCGAGACGACGACGCCATCCCGATGCACCCCGTCCGGACCGAATTGCCGCCAATCCCCGGAGACCTCGTTATCTGCCGAACTGCCGCCGACGATCATCGTTTCCGGCCCGACGACGGGGCGCAGACCCTCGATCACCTGCTCCTCCCGGCCGGGCGCAACGGTCAGCCAGACCATCTCGGGCATCTCGCCGGGTCGCCCTGCCCGCTGCAGCGCCTGCAAGGCCGCCGCTCGCGCCGCCGCGCCCGCATCAGCGCCCAGAGCCGCCGAGGCCGTTCCGTAGCTGCCTGCCGGGTCCCAGATCGCCAGCGCGCCAAGCCCCGCGCCGCCCAGTTCGATCCCGTCGCGCCCCATGACACCCAGACAGGACGACCCGCCATGCAGAGCCTGTCCCCCGATCAAGTCATGGGCCAAATCGTGCAGCAATTCTGCGGAAAGGCCGATCCCGAAATGCAGCGCCAGAAAGTCCGGGCGCGGCCCGTCTGACAAACCAAGTCGGGCGGCGATGTCCTGCAACGCAGTCGCGCCGTTGGTAGCGCCCGATTGCGCGGAACGAACATGCATGGGCCCGCCTTTCAAAGCACAACTCGCCCAGCCTTTAGCGCGCGCAACTATGCGATTCCTACGCGGACTCACCCAAATTGATCGCAACCTATTCTTTCGGAGATAGCCCCTTGCCCCGGATTCGAGCGGATTGCCCCGCATCGCGGCAGCGCGCACGGGGCAGCGCCAGGGTTGACCCCAGCGCAGAGGCCATCACCTTCAGAACTCGGCCCAGGAGGCGCCTTGCCTGACAGGCGTGGCGCGCGGCCCGTTCACCGCCGCGGTGGCGGCAGCGGACCAATCGACGATATTCGCCTCGACCGCGGTGTCGCGCGGCGCGGCGACGATCTTTGGCTGCTCGATCCGGGGCGCCGTGCTGCGCTGACGGGTTCGGAAACCGGACAGCGCCCGCATCAATTCCTCGGACCGCGATTGCAGCGTGGCTGCGGCGGCAGAGGTTTCCTCGGCGACGGCGCTGTTCTGCTGGGTGACGTGGTCAAGCTGGTTCACCCCGGCATTCACTTCCGCCAGACCCCGCGCCTGCTCTGCCGCCGCCAGCGCGATGTCGGCCACAAGGCTGGCCGCCTCGCTGGCGCGGCCCAGGATTTCCGACAGACTGTCGCCCGTACGCCGCACCAGATTCGAACCCTCCTCGACACGCTCGGTGCTGTCCGAGATCAGCCCCTTGATCTCGCGGGCCGATTCCGAGGCGCGCTGCGCGAGCAGGCGTACCTCGGAGGCGACCACCGCGAATCCCCGCCCCGCATCACCTGCGCGCGCGGCCTCGACCCCGGCATTCAGCGCCAGAAGGTTCGTCTGAAAGGCGATATCCTCGATGACGCCGATGATGCGGGTGATCTGCACGGAACCTTTTTCGATCCCGCTCATCGCGGTGACGGCCTCGCGCACGATCTCGGCGCCGCGTTCGGCACCATTTCGGTTGTCGAAGCTGGCATCCTGCGCCTGCGTCGCACGATCTGCGGTCGAGGCGACAGAATGGGTCAGCTCGGTCAGGGCCGCGGCGGATTCCTCCAGCGTGGCGGCCTGCGTCTCGGCGCGGCTGGACAATTCGCGGCTGGCATCGGCGATCTCGACGGCACTGTCACGAACGTTGCGGGCGATGTCGCTGACCTGGTTGATCACCTCATCGAAACGGTCGATCACGGTGTTGAAGCTGACGCGCAGGGGCTCGTAATCCGCCGGAAAGGGGTTGTCAGGCGTGCTGGGGATCTGGGACATCAGATCGCCATCCGCCAGCCGCGACAGACCCGCCCGCAGATCCGAGACGACGCGCGCCATTTCGGTCCGCTTCGCCTCGCGCTCAGCCTCCTGGACCTTCGACAATTCAGCCATGCGCGCGGCCTCGCGCAGATCGTCGCGCAGGGCCATGCAGGCAGAGCTCAGCTCACTGATCTCGTCACGGGCCTGACCCGGGGCGATGACCACGTCGTAATCGCGCTGTTCCAGGCGCTTCACGATATCGGCCAGATCGCGGACGGGGCGAAGCGTCCGGTGTATCAGGAAGCGGCTGGCAAACAGGGCAAGCGCGATCAGGATCAGTGTGGGCAGCGCCAGCAGCAGCACCGACTTGAAGAGCAGCGCATTGATCGCCTCGGACGACCTTCCCGCGAAGACCGCGCCGACCACACGGCCCGACATGTCCAACACGGGCTCATAGCGCGTCATGTAGGGGGCGCCAAGAATCGTCGCCTCGCCGGCAAAGCTGCGTCCGGCAATCAGGGCGGCGTAGGCGCTGCCCGACGGATCGAGCGCCGTTCCGACGGCGCGACTGCCATCGGCGGCGCGGATGCTGGTCATCACCCTGACGAATTGCTGATTTTCGGGGACCAGCGCGAAATAGGTGACATGAGTTGCAAGCAGTTCGAAGACCTGATCGACAATCCGGGTGGGGATCCGGATATCCTCGGTTGCAAGCACCAGCCCGGTGACATTGCCGCTTGCCGGAGTGCCCGCGATGAACCCTTGATCTGCGCGCGCCAGGTCGGACGCCAGGATGCCGAGCGCCATGTCGACCTGCGAGACAGAGAGCTGGCGCAGTTCGCTGTCTTTGATCGTGATGGCGAAGGTCGTGATCAAAAGGGCCACGGCCGTGATGCTGGCGACAAGGATCGTCACCAGCCTCGCCTTGAGCGACATCTGCGAAAGAAAGGTCATTCGGTTACTCCTGAGAGGGCGGGACGCTACGGCCCGAGGTCAAAACAGATCGATCGACCCGCCTGCGGGAAGGGGCGCGGGTCGCGTGAGCGGGACGTCATGCGGATCGCTGAGGACCATCTGCTGTGCCCGGCCTGATCCGGGCCAGAAGCGGACGCGCCGGGCCTGCGTGCCGCCCAGACTATGGGCCCTGACCGCGATTCCCTCGCCGCTGAGGAAGGCCAGCGCGGCCTCGGCGTTGCGCTGGCCGATATCGGGCAGGCCTTGCAGCATGCGGGCCCCGCCAAAGAGCTTTGCGACAATATCCTCGCGCCGTCCGCCCATCTTGAGCAGACTGTTAACAAGCTGCTCCATCGCAGCCGAGGCGTGGCGGATATCGCGCGCGCCCGGCACGTCAGGCAGAAGAAAATGGTTCATCCCGCCGATCCGCCGGTTCGGGTCGTGCAAGCAGGCCGAGACGCAGGAACCCAGAACGGTCGTCAGCATGATGTCCGGTCGATCCGAGACGCGATGCTCGCCCTGGATGACATGCATGACCGGCCCCTCATGCGCCGTCATCGGGCGCGCCCCGCAAGCAGAGACCCGTTGCGGTAGCGCCCTGCCAACAACGCCGGGCCGATCTGTTCGATGGGCAGCACGGCCTCGGCCGCGCCTGCCTCGACGGCGGCTCTGGGCATGCCCCATATGATGCTGGTCGCACGATCCTGGGCGATGGTGTGGGCGCCCGCGTGGCGCAACGCCTGCATCCCGCGCGCGCCGTCCGAGCCCATGCCGGTCAGGATCGCCGCCGACAGCCGCGAGGCGAAAGGCAGCGCCGATTCGAACAGCGGATCGACAGCGGGGCGATGCCCTTGACAGGGCGGCAGGGCCTGCAGCGCACTGCGCGGCGTTGCGCGGCCGGCCACCGTCAGATGGCGTTCTGCATCGGCCGCGAAATAGATCGTTCCCCGCCGCAGCGGCTGATCGTCCAGCGCTTCGACGACACGGGGGCGGCATCTCAGGTTCAATCGTTGCACCAGCCCCGAGACGAACCCCTCGCGGATATGCTGAACCACAAGAGTCGGCGGGCAATCAGCGGGAAACGCCATGAGCACCGTCTCCAGCGCCGCGATGCCTCCGGTCGAAGCGCCAATCAGGACCAGTTCGGGCAAGATCGATTCGCACTTGGCCGCGTCACAGGGGGCCGACGGAGCGGCAAGCCGCAGCAGCAGGTCGTCCAACCCGTCAGCAGGCCGCAGCGGCACACATCGCGGCCGCGGCCGAAAAGCCGACGGGCCGGGCGCAGAGCCCTCCTCGGCATAAAGAAAGACCGTCGCCTCCAGCAGAACGGCAAGGCGGATCAGGCCCTCGATCTCGGGCTCGACCAGAAAATCCGCCGAAAGCGCCAGAATACGGGGCGCCAGTTCCTCAGCCAGAGGGAATGCCTCGGTCAGCGAGGCCGCCTCGATCACATCATGGCGCAACGGCCCGCGAAGCAGCTGCCTTCGGCGCGCGGCCTTCGGATCGGCCAGCAGCACGACCTGCCTTTGGCGTGCCTGTTGATCTGTGCCCCAATTCGTCATCGCGGCCTCCGCTGTTCCACGGGGGCAGTTTGGCATCATGCGGTAAACGAAGGGTTTCCCGGCGCGAGCAGGTTCCTGAAAATTTTTGGCGTCTTTCGAGAGGGCGGCAACCATCCCTTAACCGGTGCATGTCAACCTTGCGTCAAATGCGAGGCCGAGAATCTGCCCGGGAATGCCCGGCACGCCGGTCCGAACACCACGACGAAGGGGATCGTGCATGACAGAGCCTTTCATCCTGCCGGACCGTCTGGACAGCTCGGCCGCGCCCGCGCTGGTTTCCGCGCTAGGCCAAAGGGTCGGGCAGCCGTTGCAGATCGACGCGGCCGGGGTCGAGGTCATCGGCGCCCTCGCGCTTGAGGTGATCATCGCGGCCGGGCTGCAGTGGCAGGCCGACGGCCAGCCGCTGGCGATCACACAGCGCTCGCCCAGGTTCGAGGCAGCCTGCAACGCCTTGGGCCTGCAGGCCGACGCGCCTTGGATCGGCGCGGCGGGACGTGGCGCGGAGGGCGTCGCATGACGGTTCGCATCCTTGCGATCGACGACAGCCCCACCATGCGCAGCCTTGTCGCAGCCGCCCTCGAGCCGACCGGATTCGAGCTGCATCTGGCCGTGGACGGCGTTGCGGGCATCGAGTGCCTGACCCAGGCCGACCCGCATCTGGTCATCACCGACATCAACATGCCGCGCATGGACGGGTTCGGCGTGATCGAGACCATCCGGGCGACCACGACCCATGCCAGCATCCCGATCCTCGTCCTGACGACGGAAAGCGGCGCTGCGCTGAAAGACCGCGCCAGACGGGCAGGCGCAACAGGATGGATCGTCAAACCCTTTGACGATTCCCGCCTGATCGACACGATCAACCGCGTCCTGGGGATCTGAGCATGGCAGACATCGACACGTTGCGCCCGGCGTTTTTCGAGGAATGCGAGGATCTTCTCTCCCGCATGGGCGAAGGACTGGCCCAAATCCCTGAAGCCGCCGAGCGGCAGGATCTGGACCCGGTCCATGATGTTTTCCGGGCGGTGCATTCGATCAAGGGCGGCGCCGGCGCGTTCAGCCTGACGACGCTGGTCAATTTCGCCCACGCTTTCGAGACCGTTCTGGACCTGATGCGCGGCGGCAGCCTGTTGCCCGACAACGCAGCGATGCATACGCTTCTGCGCGCCTCGGATGTGCTGTCCGACCTGGTCGCCGCCGCCCGCGACGGCCATGACGAGCCTGCACAGATGGCGCCACTGCTACTGGAGCTGGACATCCTGGCCGAGGGCGGATCGGCCGAAGCCGACGAGCCCGATTTCGGCTTCCAGCCGATCAAGCTGGACTTCATGGCCCTTGACCTGCCCGAACCGCCCCCCGCCACCGACGCGGCGGGCTTTGCGGTGACGTTGACCCCAACCGCGGGCCTCTATGCGGCGGGCCACGAGCCGCTGTCGCTTCTGAGGGCGCTTGCCGATCTGGGGCAGGCCGAGGTCATGGCCGACCTGTCGGCAGTTGCGCCTCTGGCGGCGCTCGATCTGGCGCGACCGGGCCTCTGTTGGCGCATCGAGATTGCCACCGAAGATGAGGAACAGATCGCATCGGTCTTCGACTTCGTTGGCGATCTGGCCGATGTCGATATCACCCGCCTTGCGCCACAAGCCGAGGCCGTCGAAAGCCCCGCGCCGGGTCCGCAGCTGACGCTGGTCCCTGACCCGAAGCCCGATCTGCGCCCCGCCCGCCCCGCCGCCGAGGCCACGACCTACGCCACACCGGCCACGATCCGCGTCAACCTGGACCGGGTGGACCGGCTCATCAACCAGATCGGCGAGCTGGTGATCATGGAGGCGATGCTGTCTCAGGCGATCTCTTCGGCGGGTTTACGCGACGACAGTGACATTACCGGCACCCTCGAGGGCATCAAGCAGCTGGCCGCCAATATCCAGGAAAGCGTGATGTCAATCCGCGCGCAGCCCCTGAAATCAGTGTTCCAGCGGATGGAGCGGATCACCCGCGAGGCTGCGGACGCCACCGGCAAACAGGTCAAGCTGGTGATGACGGGTGAAATGACCGAGGTGGACAAGACCGTGATCGAACGGCTTGTCGATCCCCTCACCCACATGATCCGCAACTCGGTCGATCACGGCATCGAAGCGACCGGGCCCAGGCTGGCCTCGGGCAAGCCCGCCGAGGGTGTGATCACCCTGTCGGCGGCCCATCGCTCGGGTCGCGTAATCATCGAGGTTGTCGATGACGGAGCGGGGATCAACCGCCCTCGCGTCCGCGAGATCGCCGAGGAAAAGGGCCTGATCGCTCCGGGCGCGCAGCTTTCGCCGGCCGAGATCGACAACTTGCTGTTCCTGCCCGGATTTTCCTCGAAAGAGGAAGTGTCCGCGCTGTCGGGGCGCGGTGTCGGGCTTGACGTGGTGCGCCGCGAGATCCAGTCCTTGGGCGGCCGGGTCTCGATCCAGTCGAACCCCGGCCTCGGGACCAGCTTTACGATCGCGCTGCCCCTGACCTTGGCCGTGCTGGAGGGCATGCTGATCGGCGTCGGGCACGAGACTATGGTCCTGCCGATCTCCTCCATCATCGAGACGCTCGCAATGGGCAACCTGCAGATCCATCCTCTGGGGCGCACGGGCCGGTTGATCGCCAATCGCGGCGAGATGATCCCGATCATCGACCTTGCCGACTGCTTCGGGTTCGAGATCGCGCAGGACGAGGAACCCGGTGTGCTGATCCTGGTCGAGTGCGACAGCGGACGCCGCGCCGCCCTGGCCGCCGGCCGGATCTTCGATCAGCGTCAGGTCGTCATCAAGAGCCTCGAGGACAATTACGGCACCGTCCCCGGCATCTCGGCCGCCACGATCCTCGGCGATGGCCGCATCGCGCTGATCGTGGACCCCGAGGAACTGGTACGCCGCGCCGCAACCGAAGCCCCCGCCCTGTCACTCGCAGCGAATGGATAAGTGATGCAGCAGATGATCCTTCAGAACACGGCCAACCAAAGCGATTTCGTCTGCTTCCGGATCGGCGAGCAGGATTACTGCATCGAGATCGATGTGGTGCGCGAGATCCGCGGCTGGACCCCCGCGACGGTTTTGCCCTATGCGCCCCGACACGTCACCGGCGTGATCAATCTGCGCGGCGCAGTTGTCGCCGTCGTCGATCTGGCGGCCCGGCTGGGACTTGGCCGAACGGACCCGACGCCTCGGCATGTGGTGATCATCGTGGCTCTCGGCAGCCATACGGTGGGGCTGCTGGCCGATGTCGTCTCGGACATCATGGGCATCGACGAGGCCTCGATGAAGCCTGTTCCGGACGTCGCATCGGAGGGAACCAGCGGCTTCATCACCAATGTGATCACGCTCGAGGATGGGCGGATGCTGCGGCGCCTCGATCTGGGGACCGTGCTGCCAGCCAAGGGCAGCGAGGCCGCCTGATGACCAACCTGCCCCAACCGGGCCGATCCGGCGACACCCGGCTCGTGACCGGGGCCGTTCCGGACGTGGCCCGGGACCGCAGCCCTGCCGAAGGCGCGCTGTCGGACGCCGATTTCGACCGGGTCACGGCGCTGATCCACCGCGAGACGGGCATCCTGATCACGCATGCGAAGAAAAGCATGCTGGTCTCGCGCCTGTCGCGCAGGCTGCGGCATCACGGCCTTGCCAGCTTTTCCGATTACGTCGCCCTGCTGGAGGGACGGAGCGGAGGCGCCGAACGCCAGGCGCTTGTCTCGGCAGTAACCACGAATGTGACCAGCTTCTTCCGCGAGCCGCATCATTTCGAAGCACTTGCCGCCCTTGCGCCCGAGCTGATCGCGCGCGCGCGCGCCGGGGGGCGGGTGCGTCTCTGGTCGGCGGGTTGCTCGACCGGACAAGAGCCCTACAGCATTGCGGCGACACTCATGGCGATCGCGCCGGACATCGCACAGCTGGATCTGCGGATCCTGGCCACCGATATCGACCCGGTCGTCATCGAGACCGCACGCGCAGGCCTTTATGAACGCGACCTGCTGGGGGAACGCCCCCCCGGCCAGTTGCTGCGCTTCCTGCAGGAGGGAGCAGAGCGGAACCTTGTCTCGATTGCCGGGCCGCTGCGGTCGCTGATCCGCTTCGAGGTCCTGAACCTGCTGGAACCCTGGCCCTTCCACGGCCAGTTCGACGTCATCTTCTGCCGCAACGTGGTGATCTATTTCGACGTCGAGACACGGTTGACGCTTTGGACGCGCTTCGCCAGCAGGCTTCCTCAGGGCGGGACCTTGTTCATCGGCCATTCAGAAAGGATGGACCGGCAGCTTGACGGTCTCTTTTCACCCGCCGGCGTGACGCAATACCGCAGGACGGCCCTCGGCCTGTCCGACCCATCTTCCCGGAATGCCGAAGGAAAGGCCCCGAAATGTCCCTGAAATACTCGCTTACGATGATGGTGGTCGACGACATGACCGTAAGCCGCGCCCTTGTCGAACAGGCGCTGGACGAGATCGGCATCCGCAACGTACAATACGAAAAATCGGGCGAAGCGGCCCTGAGGCGGCTTGCCAGCAACCCCGTTCATCTGGTGCTGTCCGATTACAACATGCCCGGCATGGACGGTCTGACACTGCTTGAGAATTTGCGGATGAACCGCTCGACACAGCGGATCGGGTTCATCCTGATGACCGGCCGTGCAAGCTCTGAGATCATCACGCGCGGGCATTCCTTGGGCATGAACAACTTCATCAGCAAGCCCTTCACGACGGTCAGCCTGAAGGTCTGCATCGAAAAAGTGGTGGGCTCACTGTGATCTTCGCGGATGATGACGGCGGTTCCGAGCGGGACTCAATCGCTACACCGCCCGAGATTTCGGCGCGTGACCTGCTGGCCGCATGCGTAGCCGAGATGGACCGGCAAGCGGCCGCGATCGCCGATCTGGATACAGCCCTGGGGGGTGCACTTCTGGCATTGCGCAAGGCCCCCGGCACCGGTCCGGCCTTGTCGGGCCACGACATCACCGCGCTGCAACGCGCCGACCGGATCAGGCAAGAGGTCGATGGTGTCGCCCGAGCGCTTGGCCTGATCCTCAAGGCCGGATCGCTGACCGCCACCCTCGAAGGCAGGCACGTCAGGGCCTGCACCCCGGTCGCCGCCTTGCAGGACCGCCTGATGGGCTGAGGCGCTCTGGCGGGTGCGGCACCAAGGTCGCAGGTCAGAGCCTCTTTCGCTTTGGCCCGCCATCTGCTCATTTGCAGCAAGCAGGGTTCGGAGGAGAAGGCCGTGTCAGCCCCACGAGCAAGCGTCCATGGCTGAGCGCGCAAGACGCGTGCCTCGATGGGGCGGGCCGGTTGCAGTGGTGTCGCTCGCGCAGCTTTTCGGCACCTCGCTCTGGTTCAGCGCCAACGCCGCCGCAGACGGGTTGAAGCAGTCATGGGGCGCGGGGCCCGCAGACATCGGAGCACTGACCAGCGCCGTGCAGGCGGGGTTCATCATGGGCACCCTGGCGCTGTCCCTGCTGGGACTGGCCGACCGCTTTCGCGCCAGCACGATCTTCGTGGTCTCGGCCCTGACCGGAGCGTGTTTCAACGCAGCCTTCGCATGGATCGCGCATGACATCGCAACCGCGGCGCTGTTGCGCTTTCTGGTCGGTCTCAGCCTTGCCGGCATCTATCCGATCGGGATGAAGCTGATCGTCAGCTGGGAGCCCGCGCGCACCGGCCAGGCGCTGGCACTTCTGGTTGCAATGCTGACGCTCGGGACCGCGCTGCCCCATTTCCTGCGGCTTGGGGGTCAGGCGCTGCAATGGCAATGGATCATCACGGGCGCATCCGTCCTGGCGGTCGCAGGGGCCTGGCTGATCCATCGGCTGGGCACGGGGCCGCATCTGCCGCCTGCACGGACCACGCGTGCTTCGGTGCTGTCGGCTTTTACGATACCGCGCTTTCGGGCATCGGCCCTCGGCTACTTCGGCCATATGTGGGAGCTTTATGCCTTCTGGACCCTCGTGCCGTTACTGGTCGCGGCGACGGGGCTGGCCGCACATTTCCCGCGCTTCGGGGTGTCGGGACTGTCATTCTCGATCATCGCCGCAGGCGCGATCGGATGCCTTGCCGGAGGCATGCTGTCCCGCCGGATCGGCGGTGCCGCCGTCGCCTTGGGCGCACTGACGATCTCGGGCGGGTGCGCCCTGGCCTTCGTTCTGGGCTGGCAGACGCTGCCCAAGGGCTGGCTTATCGGAGTGCTGATGCTGTGGGGCGCCTCGGTCGTGGCCGATTCGCCGCAATTCTCGGCGCTTTCCGCGCAGGCCTGCCCCAAGGACATGGTCGGCGGCGCGCTTGCGATCCAGAACGCCCTGGGCTTCGGAATCACGATGATCTCGATCTCGGCGGCGACAGCGTTGTTCGACAGCCTCGGACCGGGGGCGGTCTGGCTGCTGATTCCCGGCCCTGTGGCAGGGCTGATCGGCTACCGCCTGGCGCTGAGGCCCGCGTGAGCCCGCAGAATGCGTCCAATGCTTCGGTTTTTCAAAGCCGCGTTAAACCGTCCTTTACACACCGTCAGTTAGCTTGGGCGCCGAGACCCTGACCCTCGGTTGTGGAGAATAGTGGGATGTTGTCGCTTCGAATGCCCGGTCGTGGGCTCGTCGGCCAAGCCGTCGATGTATTGCAGGCCAATGTCATGGTTGCCAATAAACGCTTGCGGATCACCTATGTGAACCCGTCCCTTCGCGCTTTCCTGCGCGCGGCAGAGGCTGAGTTGCGAAAAGACGTGCCGCAATTCAATGTCGACAAGCTGATCGGCACCAAGATCGACATCTTTCACAAGGATCCCGCGCGTCAGCGCAAGATGCTGGCCGCGCTACGGGACAGGCATCGCGAGACGATCCGGCTGGGCTGCAAGTCCTTCGACCTGCATGTCACGCCGATCCGGTCGCTATGGGGAATCCGCGGCTATGTTCTTGAATGGTCCGACGCCGACGTCCGTCTGGACAATTATGACATGGTCGAGCAGATGAGAGCGATCGGCCTGCGTCAGGGCAAGATCGACTTTGACCTGCAGGGTAACGTTCTGGGCGCGAACGAGACCTTTCTGAAAGTCATGGGCTACAGCCTCCCCGAAATTCTGGGCAAACACCACGCGATCTTCGTCGATCCCGTCGAGGCCCAATCGCAGGCCTACAAGGACCACTGGGACCGTCTGCGCACCGGCGAGGCCATCCAGTCAGAGTTCCGGCGCGTGAACAAGTCCGGCCGCGAGGTCTGGATCGAGGGGTCCTACACCCCGATCCGCGACGAAAAGGGCGATCTGGTCAAGATCACCAAGTTCTGTAGCGACATCACGGACAAGACCGCCTTTCTCGACACGATCGGCCGGGCGATCAATGCCCTCGCCGACGGAGATCTGGAACAGCGCGCACCGGTCCTGCGCATGTCGCCCCTGTTCGACAAGCTCTCGACCGACTTCAACGGCGCGCTGGACCGGCTACAATCGACGATGCAGCAGATCCGCGACCGGTCCCGCAACGTGCGCGGCCGCTCGCAAGAACTGCGACAGTCCTCGGACAGCCTAACGGGCAGGACCGAACAACAGGCGCGCTCAATCGATCAGAGTGCGGCGGCGCTGACGCAGATTGCCTCGACCGTGCAGCAGACGACCGAAAGCACCCGCGAGGCACGCAAGCTTGTGGGATTGGTGACGGAAAACGCTGACAATGTTTCGCATGTCATGCAGCAGACGATTCTTGCTATGAAGAGCCTCGAATCCTCGTCTGGCAAGATCGAGCGGATCATCGGCGCCATCGACGAGATCGCGTTTCAGACGAACCTGCTGGCTCTGAATGCCGGCATCGAGGCCGCCCGAGCCGGCGAAAGTGGTCGCGGTTTCGCAGTGGTGGCGCTGGAGGTTCGCGATCTGGCGCAGCGCTCCGCTGAAGCGGCGCAGGAAATCAAGCGCCTGATCGGCGAAAGCGCCAGCAATGTGGGCGAAAGTGTCTCTCTGGTGGATCAGACGGGGCAGGCCATCGGAAAGATGGCGCAAGGCATCTCGAGCATCCGCGAGATCGTCGTGAACATCGCCGAAGCTGCCGAGGAGCAGGCTGCGGGGCTGGCGCAGATCGCCTCAAGCGTGGATCGCCTGAACGAAGTCACGCAGCAGAATTCGGCCATGGCGCAAAGCGCGACGATGATCACCGGCGATCTGGACAACGACGCTGCACGTATGGACGAGATTCTGATGAAGTTCCGCCTCGGAGAGGGCAGCTCATCCTCCGCGCCCGAGCCCTATGTTAGCACCCTGCCCCTGAAACGCGTCGGCTGAGCGCTGAGCTGCTG
>NZ_JBQTCG010000014.1:0-50245 GCF_052379855.1 Paracoccus sp. NSM
GTTCATGCGCCCTCCAGGGAAACGGGGCGACCGGCGCTGGCCGCCATGGCATGGATGATCCGTTCGATCTGCAATCCGGCGGCGAAATCGGGGCCGCAGAGGGTGCCGCCTTGGGTCGCGCGGATCAGGTCGCGGCATTCCACGACCTTCTGTTCGTTGAAGCCGAAATTGTGCCCCGGCGCGGGGCAGAAGGCGGCGAAATCGGGCTGGTCCGGCCCGGTCAGGTGGCGGGTGAAGCCCGCATCCCCTGCGCGATGGACCCACAATTCGTTCATGTGTTCCTGATCAAAGACCAGCGTGCCGTCGCTGCCGTGGATCTCCCATTGCAGGCGGCATTTGCGGCCCCGCGCCACGCGCGACGTGGCAAACGACCCCTGCGCGCCGCTGGCAAAGCGGATCAGGGCGAGCGCACTGTCCTCGTTTTCCACCGCGCGGGGACCGTCGGGCGACGGGCGCGTGGGAACGGCGATCTGCGTCATCGCGGTCAGTTCCGCGACCGGCCCCATCAGCGCAACCATGACGCTGACCAGATGGCAGCCCAGATCGCCAAGCGCGCCCAGACCGCCGCCCTGATGGGTCATCCGCCACGACCAGGGCAGCGACGGGTCGGCCGAATAATCCTCGTCATAGACGCCGCGAAAGGCCAGCGGCGTGCCGATCATCCCATCCGCCACCATTGCACGCGCCGCCTGAAAGGCCGGGCTGCGCAGGTAGTTGTAGCCCAGCAGCGTCACCTGACCGGAATGCGCCGCCGCCAGATCGGCCATGGCCTGCGCGTCGGCCAGGGTCAGCGCCATGGGCTTTTCCAGCCAGACATGCTTGCCCGCGCGCAAGGCGGCCTCGGCCATGGGGCGGTGCAGACCGTTGGGAGTGGTGATGCTGACCACATCGACGCCCGGGTCGGCCACAGCCGCCTGCCAGTCATCGGTGGCGCGGGCAAAGCCCCAGGCGCGGGCCAGATCGCCCGGCACGGTGGCATCGGCGAGAACCTCCAGCCGCGGCGGCGTGCCGCCAAAGGCGGTCGCCACGTTGCGCCAGGCCATGGCGTGGCACTTGCCCATGAAGCCGGTGCCGATCAGGGCGACCCCCAGGGACATCAGATCGTCCCCCCCAGGCTGCCTTCCAGCTTGGCCAACTCTTGCCCGCCCGCCATCAGGTCCTGCAATTCGGCCGCGTCGATCTCGCCCCGGTTGGCGGTGCCGAGCGTCTGGCCGCGGTTCAGCACCGTGAAGCGGTCGCCCACGGCCAGCGCGTGCCGCACGTTGTGGCTGATGAAGACCACGCCCACGCCCTGCGACCGGACCCGCGCGATGGTGGCCAGCACGTTCGAGGTCTGACGCACCCCAAGCGCGCTGGTCGGTTCATCAAGGATCAGCACCTTGGCGCCGAAATGGACGGCCCGCGCGATGGCGACCGTCTGGCGTTCCCCGCCAGACAGGGTGCCGACGGCCTGATCGGGGGCGCGCAGGTTGATGCCCATCTGGCGCATCTTCTCCATCGTGATGCGGTTCGCGGTCTCGATGTCGAAGCGCTTGATAAAGCGTCCTTTCGTCGGCTCACGCCCCATGAAGAAGTTGCGCGTGACGCTCATCAGCGGGATCATGGCCAGGTCCTGAAAGACCGTAGCGATGCCCGCCTCCATCGCATCGCGGGGGCTGTTGAACTCCATCGGGCGGCCCTCGAAGGTGATCGTGCCTTCGGTCGGCTTGTGGACGCCCGACATGGTCTTGATGAAGGTCGATTTCCCCGCGCCATTGTCGCCCAGAAGGCAGTGGCATTCGCCGGGCCGCACATCGAAGGTGACGCCGTTCAGGGCGATCACGTTGCCGAAATGCTTCTTGATGTTCTCCATGCGGATGATCGGTTCGGACATCTCAGCGTTCCCCCGTCACGCGCTTGCGGATGGCGTTGTTGAAGACCACGGCCAGCAGCAGCATCGCCCCCAGGAAGACCTGGAACCAGTCCTGGTCAAAGCCGGTATAGGTCAGCCCGATGGTGACCATGCCGAAGATGATCGCGCCAAAGAAGGCACCGATGGCCGAGCCGTAGCCCCCGGTCAGCAGGCAGCCCCCGATGACGGCGGCGATGATCGCCTCGAATTCCTTCATGAAGCCGCGCCGGGCATCGGTCGATCCGGTGTCTATCACGGTGATGATGGCGACCAGCGCGGCGGCGCAGGCGGTCAGCATGAAGAGCGAGATCTTGACCCGACGCACCGGCACGCCGGAATTGCTGGCCGCGACCCGGTCGCCGCCGGTGGCGAAAATCCAGTTCCCCGCAGGCGTGCGCAGCAGCACGAAGGTCGCCAAGGCCGCAAAGCCCACGAACCACAGGATCGAGACCGGAATGCCCGGCACCGCAGGGTTGCCCGAGGCCAGCTTGGCGATCCAGCCCTGATCGGCCATCCAGCGGAACAGACCGCCGAAGGCATGCCCCGAGAAGATGGGCGCCAGCCAGTCATTCGCCACCGCGTCGCGCACGCCGCGAAGCTGCGTCGCGCCGCCCGTGAACACCTTGAGCCCCACCAGCGAGGCGCCGCGCAGGATGAACAGGAAGGCCAGCGTCACGATGAAGCTGGGCAGGCCGGTCCGCAGCACGATCATCCCGTTGGCCGCACCCACCAGCGCCGCAAAGACGAAGGTCAGCGGGATCGCCAGGATCAGCGGCAGGTCCATATTGACCACAAGCACGCCGAAGATCATCCCCGCGAAGGCCACCATCGAACCGATGGACAGGTCGAATTCGCCCCCGATCATCAGCATGGCGGCGGCGATCCCCAGGATGCCCAGCTGGGCGGCGGGCGTCATGAAGTTCATGATCCCGGCCAGCGTAAACATGGCTGGGCTGGCCGTGACCATGAAGAAGATGGTGACAAGGATCACGCCGCCGATCGCGCCCAGTTCGGGGCGTTTCATGAGACGCGTGGCAATGGATTCGGTCTTGATCCGCTCGTCGGCGGAGAAGCTGGCGCTGTCGGCCATGGGTCTGTTCCCCCTGCTGTCTGGTAAGGGGGGCGGGCGCGTGGCCCGCCCCGCCGGATCAGCGGATGCCCTGCGCGGACAGGTCGATCACCTGCGCGGCGCTGTCCTGCCCCACAAGGTTCGGACCCGACGGCACGTCGCCGCCCGGCATCAGGCCGTAGCTGGCATTCAGCGCCAGAAAGGCGACGGGCAGGTAGCCTTGCAGATATTGCTGCTGGTCGATGGCAAAGGTCGCCTTGCCGTCGGCCACCGCCTGAAGGAAGCCCGCCGACAGATCGAAGCTGGCGATATGCACGTCGTCGCGGCCAAGCGCCTCGACGGCGGCGACGGTCGGCTCGCCCGCAAGGCTGGCGCCAAGGGCGAGGATCGTGTCAACCTCGGGGTCCGATTCCAGGGCTGCACGGACGCGCGACTGCACCTCGGTCGGGTCGTTCTGGGTCGGGACCACCTGCACCGCCTGGCCGAAACCCTCGGCAAAGCCCGCGCAGCGCTGATCCAGCGAGACGTTTCCGACCTCGTGGTTGACGCAGATCGCCTTGGTGCCGCCGATCTCGGCCAGACGCTGACCTGCGGCCACACCCGCGTCGTATTCCGACTGGCCGACATGCAGCAGAACGCCCATCTCGGCGGCCACATCCGCGCCCGAATTCATCGAGATCACGGGAATCCCCGCCTCGACCGCACGGCGGATCGACGGCCCAAGCGCATCCGCGTCGGGGATCGAGACGACCAGACCATCGGGCGCCTGGTTCACGGCGGCGTCGATCAACTGGCTCATGGCCACCATGTCAAAGACCTCGGGGGCGCGGAAATCGACGCTGGCGCCGGTGTGTTCGCCGGCCAGCGCAGCGCCGTTCTTGACGACCGACCAGAAGGGGTCGTTCGCCTGGCCATGCGCTACGACGATGATGTTCTGCGCCAAGGCGGGCGCGGCAAAAGCCATCAGCGCAGCGGCGGCGACGGCGGTCTTCAGCTTGGTCATGTGGTTTCCTCCCAGGTTGCACATCGGCCGCCCTCTCCCGTGGGCAGCCCTCCTGCGCGGCGTTGCGCGCGGATCTTGCGGCCCGCCCCAAGGGGCGGGCCGGTCCTTCAGCCCAGCATGCCGGGCGTCAGGGAAATCGTCGTGCCGGTCGCCAGCGACCGGGTCGCGGCCTCGGCGCAGGCCAGCGCGGCCACCCCCTCGCGCAATGTGACCGGCATGGGCCGGTCCTGCGTCACCGCATCAAGAAAGGCCTGCCATTCGATCTGATAGGCCCGCATGTAGCGTTCGAGGAAGAAATGCAGCGGCTTTGCGGCCACGGCGCCGTAGGCTGTCAGCGCCTCGACGGTGTTCTCCAGCACGTTGCGCGCCGACAACAGGCCCTTTTCGCCCAAAATCTCGACCCGCTGGTCATAGCCATAGGCAGCCCGGCGCGAATTCTTGATGACGGCAATGCGGCCATCGCCCCAGACCATCGTGACGGCGGCGGTATCGACATCGCCCGCCTCGCCGATCGCCGGATCGACCAGCGCCGCGCCATGCGCCGTCAGGCGCGCGGGCGGGCCGCCGAACAGCCAGCAGGCCATGTCGAAATCATGGATCATCATGTCGCGGAACAGCCCGCCCGAGACCCGGACATATTCCACCGGAGGCGGCGCGGGATCGAACGAGGTGATCGACAGCAGCTCGCCCTTGCCGATGCGTCCCTGATCGAACCCGGCCTTGAGCGCCGCGAAATTCGGATCGAAGCGGCGGTTGAAGCCGATCATCACCGGGCGGCCCGTGGCCTCGGCGGCGGCCAGCGTGGTCAGGGCGCGTTCAAGCGACAGGTCCACGGGCTTTTCGCACAGGACCGCCTTGCCGGCCTGGGTGGCGCGGGTGATCAGGTCGGAATGGGTGTCGGTCGAGGTGGCGATCAGCACCGCGTCGATGGCAGGGTCGGCGATGATCTCATCGACGCTGCGGGCGGCGGCGCCGATCCGCGCGGCCAGAGCCTCGGCCGCCTCGCGGTTCACATCGGCCACGGCCACGACGCGGCTGTCGCGCGTCGCCGTCATGGATTCGGCATGGACCTGACCGATACGGCCAGCGCCCAGCAGCGCCACGTTCAGCATTCGTCTTTCCTCCCGTCGAATCACCCCCTCCGGTGATCCGTTAGCGCCAGACTGCCGCCCCTTGCACGCGCGTGCAAGAAAAAACTGCACGCGCGTGCAAACGCCTTTCGACGGGGGCCCGGCTGGGGTAGTCTGGGCGCATGGACGACATGCAGGACAATGGCGCGGTGACGGCCGATGATGTGGCGGCGGCGGCGGGGGTGTCGCGCTGGACGGTCGCGCGAGCCTTCAAGAAGGACGCCTCGATTTCCCGCAAAAGCCGCGAGAAGGTGCTGGCCGCAGCCGAGGCGCTTGGCTACGCGCCCGATCTGCTGGCCTCGTCCCTGGCCTCGGACAAGTCGAACCTTGTCGCCATCATCAACAACGACTTCAGCAATCCCCACAAGCTGGTCGTGCTGGAACGCCTGACCCGCATCCTGTGGACGCGAGGCTGGGGGACGCTGCTGGTGCATATGTCCGACAGCGAGGATGCCTCGGCCGCACTGCTGGCCGCCAGCCAGCGCCGGGTCGATGCGGCGGTGGTGATCGGGACGCGCTTCGACGATCGCATCCTTGGCACGGCGCTTGGCGCGCGGCGCGTGAAGAAGTTGGTGATCTTCGCCCGCTACAGCCAGAACCCCGATACGCTGACCATCGCCTGCGACGACGTGATCGCCATGCGAGAGATCGCAGACCACCTGCTGTCGCGCGGCTATCGGCACCCGGTCTATCTGGCCGGTCCCGATACACAATCGGCCAAGCTGCACCGCAAGACGACATTCACCGAATACTGGCGGGACAAGACCGGCGTCGCTGTCCGGTCAATCCATGCCGACGCCTATGATTTCGGCGCCGCCATCGACCGCGTGACCGCCCTCTTCGCCGAAGGTGGGCCGCGCCCCGATGTGCTGGTCTGCGAGAACGACATCATCGCGATCGGCGCGATGGACGCGCTGCGCTATCGCCTCGGGCTGCGCGTCCCGCAGGACGTGGCGGTCACGGGCTTCGACGACATCCCGCTGGCCGGATCGCCCGCCTACGGGCTGACCACCTATCGCCAGCCGATCACCGCCATGACGGAACGCCTGCTTGACGTGCTGGAGGGCAGGTTGTCCAGCGACGTGCACCTGCCCGGCCTTTTCGTGGCGCGCGGCTCGACCTGACAACGCCCCTGCGCGGCGCGCTGGAACAAAGCGCCGCCGCGCCGGTTCATCGGCCCTCACCTCAAGGAGGAGCCAGATGGCCGACCAAACTCTCGACACGCTGTTTCACGAGACCCTCAAGGACATCTATTACGCCGAGCGCAAGATCGCGACCGCTCTGCGCAAGATGGCCCGGGCCGCGCAGAACCCAGACCTGAAGGCCGCCTTCGAGACCCACGAACAGGAGACGCAGGCCCAGTACGAGCGCCTGACCGAGGTCTTCGAGGCGATCGGCAAGAGGCCCCGCGGCAAGACCTGCGATGCCATCGAAGGCATCATCGCCGAGGGGCAGGAGATCATGGACGAGTTCAAGGGCAGCCCCGCGCTTGACGCGGGCCTGCTGGCCGCCGCGCAGGCGGTCGAGCATTACGAGATCGCCCGCTACGGCACGCTCAAATCCTGGGCCGCGCAGCTTGGTCTGTCGGATGCCGAACGCCTGCTGGACCAGACCCTGCAGGAAGAAGGCGCCACCGACGAGATCCTGACGAAGCTGGCCGAAACGGTTGTGAACGCCGCCGCCGAGGCCTGAGCCTCTTGCCGGAGGGGCCGCACCTCTCCGGCCCCTCATCCGGCCACGCGCCGGGTCCCAACCCGGAGAATCCGATGTTTCTGACCGACAACAAGCTGCAATATCCCGTCCGCGTCGAAAAGCCGAACCCGCTTTTCGCCCGCGCCCTGCAACAGGCCATCGGCGGCGTCGAGGGCGAGATCCGCGTCGCGATGCAGTATTTCTTTCAGGCCTGCGGCGCGCGCGGTGACACGCGGTTCCGCGACCTGCTGATGAACACCGCCGCCGAAGAGCTGGGCCATATCGAGATGTTGGCCACCGCCGTCGCGCTGAACCTGGAAGGCGCACCCCTGACCATGCAGGAAGAGGGCGCGCAGGATGCAGCCGTCGGCGCGGTGATGGGCGGGATGAACCTCAAGAACCTGCTATCGGCGGGGATGTCGGCCATGCCCGTGGACAGTGACGGCGTGCCCTTCGACATGTCGCACATCTATGCCAGCGGCAATGTCGCTGCCGACATGGTCGCCAACATCGCCGCCGAATCCACCGGCCGCACCCTCGCCGTTCGTCTGTGGGAAATGACCGACGACCCCGGCATGAAGGACATGCTGTCCTATCTGATCGCCCGCGACACGATGCACCAGAACCAGTTCATGGCTGCGCTGGAGGATCTGGGCGGGACCGAGGCTGTCTTTCCGATCCCCAACAGCTTTCCCCAGGCGGACGAGGCGCAGTCCTTCAGCTACGCCTATCTGGGCTTTCAGGCCGATGGCAGCGCCCCCGCGCCGGGTCGCTGGTCCGAGGGGACCTCGCCCGACGGCAAGGGCAGCTTCGCCTCGCAGCCCATGCAGGCGCTTGGTGAAAAGCCCGATCTGGGCAAGGCGCGCCCCGGCAGCGGCGCGCAATCCGAACAGATGTGACCGGACGGGTCGGGCTTTGTGCCCGGCCCGCCCCCTGACAGGAGCCACGACATGGCCGACAAGAACCACCACCCGATCCCGCCCCGCGCCGACGAAGGCGACATGCTTCGCGCCGAGATGGAAACAAGGCGCCACCCGGACGATCCCGGCACCGATCCGGACATGCCACAACATCCCGACACGGTGACACCCGGCATGGCGCCCGGCATGGCGCCAGTCACCGACCACGAGGCGCCGGACCGTCAGACCGCATTCGGCACCGCCGGGCGCGACGGGGCGCCGGGCGTCGTGCCGCCGCCGGGCCATGCCGCCCCGCCCACGCGCAAGCCGGTCCTGTCCACCGGCGCCTGGCTGGCGATCGGCGCGGTCGTTCTGGTGCTGATCGTCCTTTTGGTCTGACGCAGGGATCAGGCGGCTTCAAGCCTGGCGGTCCACAGCCGGAACCGGCGGCCCCCCGTCACCTCGCGGATCAGGCCCATGGTGGTCATGCGGTTCAGCATCCGCTCGGCGGTGATGCGCGACAGGCCGGTGATGGCCTCGGCCTCGGGGGCAGATAGCAGCGGGCGCGCCGCCAGCGCCTCGATCACGCGGGCGGGGTTCGCGCCCTTGATCGTCGCTGTCGCGGCGCGGGCGGTATCGGCCCATCGGCAAAGCCGCAGCACCTCGGATCGCGCCTCGGTCGCACCGTCTCGCAGACCGGCGAGATGCGCGGCCAGCCTGTCCTCGGGCGCGCCATAGGCCGTCCAGACCCGCCGCCCATGCCGCCCGAGCGGCAGGAAGGTCAGGGTCTCGAACCCTTGCGCCATGTCGCGGGCCGACCAGGCGGCGCCCTCGGCCACGCGTTCGGGCGGCGACAGACCCGCCAGCCGCCACGCCATCAGCGCCAGAGGCCCCCGCGTCAGCGGATGCAGACCCGCAAGCTCCGCCATGACCGACAGGAATTCCGCTGCCGCGTCGTCGAAGTCGGCGCCCCGGGGGCGCGTCTCGGGCAAGGCGGGCGTCGCGCCCGGCGCGGCTGCGCCTCCGCGATAGAGGCCCAGAAACCCCGGCAGATCCCCAAGCCGCCCCTGCCCGGCCAGCCGCCGCATCGTCCAGCGCGCCAGCCGCATCGCCTGCGGATCAGAGCCCGCCCGCGCGCCGGCCAGATCGCGCCCGATCTCGTCGCGGCCCAGCACCAGCCCCTCGGTCCAGAGCATCGTCTCGGTCTCGATCAACGCCAGCCTGCCAAGCGCGCCCTGCGCGGTCTCGCGCGGAAGCGAGGCCAGCGTCGCGTCCAGCCGCCCGACCGCCAGCGCCGCCTCGGCCAGAAGCGGCGCCAGGGCCGCCTGCGCCGCCCGCCACGGGGCGATGTCAAGGCCGCTGACGGGCGGGTTGGGGTTCATGGCGATGCGCTTTCCTGTGACCGGCAGGTTGGGGATCGGGGCAGAAAAGCCCGAAACGCCCCGCCCGGCAACCGCGATTCCGCGCGCTAAAGCGAGGTCGTCAGTCGGAAGCTGCCCGGATGGCTCTGCCGGACCCAGGTAATCGGGGCATCGTGCAGGAAAGTGGCGCGTTCGATCACGAAGACCGCCGCGCCGGGCGCGCAACGCAGCGCCTCGGCGGTGGCGTGATCGGCAAGGGCCGCCGTCAGCGCCAGCGTCCCGAGCGTATAGGAGACATTCTCGACCAGCCACTGGTTCGCGCTGATCCGGCCCAGATCGACCTCTGCCATGGCAGGCACGGTCGTCAGGTCGATCCAGCGATCCTCAAGGCACCAGGGCGCGTCATCGGCCAGATGCAGCGCCACGATATGCAGCAATTCCGCCCCTTCGGGCAGGCCCATGACGCTGCGCGCCTGCAGGGGGGCGGACGCGGTCTCGCGCGTGATCAGCGCATAGCCATAGCGGGCGCCGCGCGCCTCGATCTCGGAGCGGATGACGGGAATTTCCAGCGTGGCCTTGCGGACCGGGCTGGTCGCAACCCGGGTCCCGGCCTTGCGCCGCCGGTCCAGAAGCCCCATGTCGGCCAGCTCGCGCAGGGCGCGGCTGACCGTCGCCCGCGCGCAGCCGAATTCCAGTGCCAGCTTGTCGTCATGGGGCAGCAGATCGCCCGGCGCCCAGATGCGGCGGCGGATGCGGTCCATGACCTCGGCCTGGATCGCCTGCCATGTGACCGTCTCGGATGGCATCAGAGCATGTCCCTCGTCTGTTGCATGACGCGCGCATAGGCGGCCGTGATCGCGTCATGGTCCCGGTGTCGGCCGCCGCTGACCAGATGGCGCCCGGCGGACCAGACATCAAGCACCATCCGGTCGTCTCCGGCAAAGATCCACGCATCCAGCAGCGTATCGCCCCGCAACCCGGCCAGATCCACCGCCGCGCCGTCCAGCGCCAGCATGTCGGCCCAGAAACCCGCGCGCAATTCCCCCGCCTGGCGCCCCGCCGCCCGCGCACCGCCTTGCGCCGCGCCCTGAAACAGCACCCGCCCGGTCGAGGCGCCGGGACGCGCCAGCATCGCCCGCCCCCGGTCGCGCAGGCGTTGCGAATATTCCAGCGTCCGCAATTCCTCGGACAGGCTGATGCGGATATTGCTGTCGGACCCGATGCCAAAGCGCCCGCCCGCCGCCTGCCAGCGCAGCCCGTCGAAGATCCCGTCGCCAAGCGAGCTTTCGGTGATCGGGCACAGCCCGGCCACAGCGCCGGAGGCGGCCAGCGCCTGCGTCTCGTCGGGCAGCATCTGGGTGCAGTGGATCAGGCACCAATCCTGATCGACGGGCGCGTGATCCAGAAGCCAGCGCACGGGCCGGGCGCCGTGGGCAGCGATGACCTCATCGACCTCGGCCTGTTGTTCGGCCAGATGCATGTGGATCGGGCCGGGGGCCAGCGCGATGGCGGCGACCAGACCCTCGAGGCTGACCGCGCGCAGGCTGTGGGGCGCGATGCCCAGACGTGCATCGGCGGGCAGGTCGCGCAAGGCCGCCCGGGCGCCCTGAACCAGCCGCCCGAAACGGTCGGGATCATTGCCGAAGCGGATCTGCCCAGGCGCCAGGGGCCGCCCGTCACAGCCGCCATATTGATAAAGCACCGGCAGCAGCGTCAGCCCGATCCCGGTCCGTGCCGAGGCGGCGGCGATGCGCGACGACATCTCGGACAGGTCGTCATAGGGCAGCCCGCCGGGCCGGTGATGCAGATAGTGGAATTCGACGTTGCAGGCGTAGCCGGCCTCGAGCATCTGCATCTGCACGAAGGCCGCGATGGCCTCGACATGATCGGGCGTCAGACGGTCCAGAAAGCGGAACATCAACTGCCGCCAGGTCCAGAAACTGTCACCCTCGGCCGGGCCGCGCGCCTCGGTCAGGCCGGCCATGGCGCGCTGAAAGGCGTGGCTGTGCAGGTTCGCAGGCGCGGGCAGGATGATCGCACGGGCCTGCCCCTCGCGCGCCGCGTGCGGCGTGACGCTAGCGATGCGGCCATCGGGGGCGATCTCGATCCGCACATGCTCTGCCCAACCCTCAGGCAACAGCGCCTGTTCTGCCCAGATCACCTGCATAGCTTCCGACCCCTGTGATTCCGCGTTGACAGCCATAATATACACACGCATATTTTTTTAAAGACAGCATTAACGGGGATCCGCATGGCAGAGGCGCTGTTCCGCAAGGGCCGTCTGGCGATGCCGCAAGCAGGCGGTGTGGTCGAGGACGGGGCGATCGCCGTTCAGGATGGGCGCATCCTCTGGGCCGGTCCGGCAGCGGACCTGCCCGCCGAACACGCAGCCCTGCCCGCGCATGATCTGGGGGGCAGGCTGGTCACGCCGGGACTGATCGATTGCCATACGCATCTGGTCCATGCGGGCGACCGCGCGCGCGAATTCGCCATGCGGCTGGAGGGCGCCAGCTACCAGCAGATCGCCCAAGCCGGGGGCGGCATCCTGTCCACCGTGCGCGCGACCCGCGCCGCCGACGAGGCTTCGCTGATCGCGGGCGCCCTGCCCCGGCTGGACGCGCTGCTGGCCGAAGGCGTCACCACGGTCGAGATCAAGTCCGGCTATGGGCTGGAACCCGATACCGAGCTGCGGATGCTGCGCGCCGCGCGCGCGCTGGCATCCTTGCGGCCGGTCCGGATTGTCACCACCTGGCTTGCCGCCCATGCCTGCCCGCCCGAATATCAGGGCCGCCCCGACGCCTATCTGGACGAGGTCGCCATTCCCGCGCTGCATCACGCCCATGCCGAAGGGCTGGTCGATGCGGTGGACGGGTTCTGCGAGGGGATCGCCTTTTCCGCATCCCAGATGGCGCGCGTCTTTGACGCGGCGCGCGCGCTTGGCTTGCCGGTCAAGCTGCATGCCGAACAGCTGACCCATCAGGGCGGCACGGCGCTGGTCGCGGGCTATGGCGGGCTGTCAGCCGATCATGTCGAATACGCGACCGAGGATGACGCCCGCGCGCTGGCAGCCTCGGGCACGGTTGCTGTCCTGCTGCCGGGCGCGTTCTACACGCTGCGCGAGACGCAGATGCCGCCCGTCGATGCCTTTCGCCGCCATGGCGTGCCGATGGCGTTGGCCACCGACTGCAACCCCGGCACCTCTCCCATGACCTCGATCCTGATGGCGATGAACATGGGCTGCACGCTTTTCCGCCTGACCCCGGCCGAGGCGCTGGCGGGCGTGACCTGCCATGCCGCAACCGCACTTGGCCTGACCGATCAGGGCCGGATCGCGCCCGGGATGCGGGCCGATCTGGCCGTCTGGGATGCGCGCGACCCGGCCGAGCTGGCCTGGCGCATCGGCTTCAACCCTCTTCATCGCCGCATCTTCGGCGGCATCCTGCAAGGTGAGACATGACCATCACTCTGACCCCCGGTGCGGCCACCCTGGCGCAGCTGGAATCGCTGTGGCGCGACGGGCTGGCCGCACGGCTGGACCCCGCCGCCCGCCCCGGCATCGAGGCCGCCGCCGCCCATGTCGAACGCGCCGCGAATGGCGGTGAGGCGGTCTATGGCGTGAACACCGGCTTTGGCAAGCTGGCCTCGGTCAAGATCGCGCCCGCCGACACGGCGACGCTGCAAAGGAACCTGATCCTGTCGCATTGCTGCGGCGTGGGCGAGGCGCTGGATATCCCCGCGACCCGGCTGATGATGGCGCTGAAACTGCTCAGCCTTGGCCGCGGCGCCTCGGGCGTGCGCTGGCAGATCGTCGCGCTGATCGAAGCGATGCTGGAACGCGGCGTAACGCCCGTAGTGCCGGCGCAGGGCTCGGTCGGGGCTTCTGGCGATCTGGCGCCCTTGGCGCATATGGCTGCCGTGATGATCGGCGCGGGCGAGGCTGTCCTTGACGGCCAACGGATGACGGGCGGCGCGGCGCTGGCGCAGGCGGGGCTGAGCCCCGTCACGCTTGGCCCCAAGGAGGGGCTGGCGCTGATCAACGGCACGCAATTCTCGACCGCTCTGGCGTTGATCGGGCTGTTCCGGGCATGGCGCTGTGCGCTGAATTCGCTGGTCACGGCGTCGCTGTCCACCGACGCGATCATGGGCTCGACCGCGCCGCTGCATCCGCAGATCCACGCCCTGCGCGGCCATCGCGGCCAGATCGAGGTGGCGCAGGCCATGCGCGCGCTGATGGAGGGCTCGCAGATCCGCGAAAGCCACCGGCAGGGCGACAGCCGGGTGCAGGACCCCTATTGCATCCGCTGCCAGCCGCAGGTCGCGGGCGCGGCGCTGGACATCCTGCGCCATGCCGCCTCGACCCTGGAAATCGAGGCGAACGCCGTCACCGACAACCCGCTGGTGCTGGATGACGGCCAGATCGTGTCGGGCGGAAATTTCCATGCCGAACCCGTGGGCTTTGCCGCGGACCAGATCGCGCTGGCTTTGGCCGAGATCGGCGCCATCGCGCAGCGCCGCGTCGCGCTGATGGTGGACCCGACGCTGTCGCACGATCTGCCGCCCTTTCTGACGCCTGATCCGGGGCTGAACAGCGGGCTGATGATCGCTGAGGTCACGACCGCCGCCCTGATGAGCGAGAACAAGCATCTGGCGAACCCCTGCTCGACCGACAGCACGCCGACCAGCGCCAATCAGGAGGATCACGTCAGCATGGCCGCCCATGGCGCGCGGCGTCTGAGGCGGATGGCGGACAACCTGGACGTCATTCTGGGGGTCGAGGCGATGGCGGCGGCGCAGGGCATCGGGTTCCGCGCGCCCTTGCTGACCTCGGCGCGGCTTCAGGCGGTGCTGGCCGCGATCCGCGCCGAGGTGCCGCCCGTGGCCGAGGACCGCTATCTGGCGCCCGATCTGGCGGCGATGGCGCGGATGGTCACGGACGGCCGCCTGATCGCGGCGGCGGGGCTTGAGGGGCTGGCGCCATGACCCCCGTCACCGTGACGCAAGGCGACCTGCCGGTCGTTCTGGCCCTGCCCCATTCCGGCACCTATCTGCCCGATGGCATCGCCGCGCGACTGAACGACCGGGGCCGCGTGCTGGCCGATACCGACTGGCACCTGCCGCGCCTCTATGACGGGCTGCTGCCCGGTGCCAGCGTGGTTCAGGCCCAGTTCCACCGCTATGTGATCGACGCGAACCGGCCCCCGGACGGGGCGAGCCTCTATCCGGGGCAGAACACGACCGGGCTTGTGCCGCTGACCGATTTCGACGGCCAGCCGATCTGGGACGAGCCGCCCGAGGATGTCGAGGCGCGGCGTCTGGCCTTTCACGCGCCCTATCACGCGGCGCTTGCCGCCGAACTGGAGCGGGTGCGCGCGCGGCACGGGGTGGCGATCCTTTATGATTGCCATTCGATCCGGTCGCGCATCCCGTTCCTGTTCGAGGGCGTGCTGCCCGACTTCAACATCGGGACCGCCGAGGGGGCGTCCTGCGCGCCGGCCATCGAGGCCGCCGCGCAGGAGGTCGCTGTCGCGACCGGGCGCCCCACCGTGGTCAATGCGCGCTTCAAGGGCGGCTGGACCACGCGCCATTACGGCCGGCCCGCCGAGGGCCTGCACGCAATCCAGATGGAGCTGGCGCAGTCCACGCATCTGTCATCCGAGACCCCGCCCTTTGCCTATGACCCGGCCCGCGCCGAAGCCCTGCGCCCGGTTCTGGCCGCCATCCTGCATCGCCTGGCCGATCTGGCCCCCAAGCTGAGAGCCTGACATGACCGCCCACAACCCGCGCCACAATGCCCGCGACATCTACCCCGCCACCGGCACCGAGATCAGCGCCAAAAGCTGGCTGACCGAGGCGCCCTTGCGGATGCTGATGAACAACCTGCATCCTGACGTGGCCGAGAACCCGCATGAACTGGTCGTCTATGGCGGCATCGGCCGCGCCGCCCGCACATGGGAGGATTTCGACCGCATCTGCGACAGCCTGCGCGCGCTGGAGGATGACCAGACCCTGCTGGTCCAGTCAGGCAAGCCCGTGGGCGTCTTCCGCACCCACAAGGACGCGCCGCGCGTGCTGATCGCGAACTCGAACCTTGTTCCCCATTGGGCGACATGGGAGCATTTCAGCGAACTCGACCGCAAGGGGCTGGCCATGTACGGCCAGATGACGGCGGGAAGCTGGATCTATATCGGCACGCAGGGCATCGTGCAGGGCACCTACGAGACCTTTGCCGAGGCCGGTCGCCAGCATTACGACGGCAATCTGCGCGGGCGCTGGATCCTGACGGCGGGGCTTGGCGGGATGGGCGGCGCGCAGCCTCTGGCGGCGGTGATGGCGGGGGCCTGCTGCCTTGCGGTCGAATGTGACGAGACGCGCGCCGATTTCCGCATCCGCACCCGCTATTGCGACGCCAAGGCCCACAGCCTAGACGAGGCTTTGGCGATGATCGACACCTGGACCCGCGCGGGCGAGGCGAAATCCGTGGCCCTGATCGGCAACGCCGCCGAGGTCTTCCCCGAACTGCTGCGCCGCATGAAGGCGGGCGAGCCGATGCCGAATGGCCGCCCCGACATCGTGACCGACCAGACCAGCGCGCATGATCCGCTGCACGGCTACCTGCCCCTGGGCTGGAGCGTGGCCGAATGGCGCGCCAAACAGGAAACCGATCCGAAGGCCGTCGAACAGGCCGCCCGCGCCAGCATGAAGGCCCATGTCGAGGCGATGGTCGGCTTCTGGAATGCGGGCGTGCCGACGCTGGATTACGGCAACAACATCCGCCAGGTCGCGCTGGAGGAAGGGCTGGAAAACGCCTTCGCCTTTCCGGGCTTCGTGCCGGCCTATATCCGGCCCCTGTTCTGCAAGGGGATCGGGCCGTTCCGCTGGTGCGCGCTGTCCGGCGACCCCGAGGACATCTACAAGACCGACCAGCGCATGAAGGAACTGTTCCCCGACAACGCGCATCTGCACAACTGGCTGGACATGGCGCGCGAGCGGATCGCGTTTCAGGGCCTGCCCGCGCGGATCATGTGGATCGGTCTGGGCGACCGGCACCGCGCGGGGCTGGCCATCAACGAGATGGTCAGGAATGGCGAGCTGAAGGCCCCGGTTGTGATCGGGCGCGACCACCTGGACAGCGGCAGCGTCGCCAGCCCCAACCGCGAGACCGAGGCGATGAAGGACGGCAGCGACGCGGTCAGCGACTGGCCCTTGCTGAACGCGCTGCTGAATTGCGCGTCAGGTGCCACCTGGGTCAGCCTGCATCACGGCGGCGGCGTCGGCATGGGCTTTTCCCAGCATTCCGGCATGGTCATCTGCTGCGACGGCAGCGAGGATGCCGACAGGCGCATCGCCAACGTGCTGTGGAACGACCCGGCGACGGGCGTGATGCGCCATGCGGATGCGGGCTACGACATCGCGCTGGATTGCGCCCGCGAACACGGGCTGAACCTGCCCGCGATCCTCAGGGACTGACAAGAACCGAGGCGCCGCCGAACGGCGCCCTTCCCCCCAACAGAGAGGTGACATCATGAAGCGACGTTCTTTCCTTGCGACGGCGGGCATCGGGGCCGCGGCCTCGGCGCTGGCCGCCCCGGCCCTGGCGCAGGGCGTGCGACAATGGCGGATGGTCTCGGCCTGGCCGCGCAACCTGCCCGGACCCGGCATCGCCGCCCAGATGCTGGCCGACCGCATCACCGCCCTGTCGGGTGGCCGCATCCAGGTCGAGCTGTTCGCGGCGGGCGAGATCGTCCCCGGCCCCGGCGTCTTTGACGCGGTGGCCGAGGGCACGGCCGAGCTTTATCACGCGGTCCCGGCCTATTGGGGGTCGAAATCGCGCGGCATCCTGCTGTTCGGCAGCCAGCCCTTCGGCCTGACCGCGATCGAACAGCATGGCTGGATGCTGCATGGCGGAGGGCAGGCGCTTTACGACGAGATGTATGGCCGCTTCGGGTTGAAACCCTTCCTCTGCGGCAATTCGGGTCCGCAATGGGCAGGCTGGTTCCGCAACGAGATCAACAGCCTCGACGATCTGCGCGGGCTGAAATATCGCACGACGGGCCTGAACTCCGAGGTCTGTTCGCGCATCGGCATGGCGGTCGAGGCGATGCCCGGACCCGCGATGTTCCAGGCGCTGCAATCGGGCGCACTGGATGCAGGAGAGTTCATCGGCCCCTGGTCGGATTCCGCGCTTGGCCTGCAACAGGTCGCCAAGAACTACTATTGGCCCGGCGTGGGCGAGCCGTCCTCGGCCGAGGAATGCGCGGTCAATCTGGACGCCTTCAACGAACTGGAGGACGATCTGAAAGAGGCCGTCACCTATGCCTGCGAAAGCCTCTACAACCCGGTTCTGACCGAATACAACACCAAGCACGCGATGGCCCTGCGCGAACTGGTCAGCGACCATGGCGTCACCGTGCGCCAGCTTCCCGAGGATGTCGTGACGGCGATGGCTGGGGCGATGGACGAGGTCGTGGCCGGTCTGCGCGAGGACAGCGACGAACTGGTGCGGCGCATCACCGAAAGCTATCTGGAATACCGCGACCTGATGGCGGGCTACATGCCCTATGCGGAAGGCGGGCAACTGAACGCCCGCGCGGCCGTCCACGAGGGCTGATGAGACAAGGCGCGGGGCCGTCGCGGCCCTGCGCGATCACCGCGAACGGGGGCAAGGATGCTGCGACTGGCCGACATGCTGGACTGGATCAACCGCGCGGCCGGGCTGTCGGTGCGCTGGCTGGCGCTGGCCATGGTGATGCTGCAATTCGCCATCGTCCTGCTGCGCTACGTCTTTGGCTATTCCTCGATCTTCCTGACCGAGGGCGTGCTTTATCTGCATGCCGCGATCTTCATGATCGGCGCGGGCTACACGCTGCTGGTGGGCGGGCATGTGCGGGTGGACATCTTCTATGCGAAGCTCTCGGCGCGGGGTCGGGCGGTGGTGGATGTCATCGGGCATCTGACGCTGCTGATGCCGGGGCTTCTGATCCTGCTTTACTGGTCATGGCCGACAGTCAGGCGGTCCTGGGCGATCCTTGAAGGGCCGATCAGCGTGGGCGGCATCCCGGCCTCGTTCCTGCTGAAGACGCTGATCCCGGTCTTTTGCGTGCTGCTGCTGATCCAGGGCCTGTCGGCGCTGCTCCGCGACCTGCTGCGCCTGAACGGAGACGAGGCATGACCCTGCCCCTTGACCTGATCATGTTCGGCGCGCTGATCGCCGTGATCCTGACCGGCTATCCGGTGGCCTTCGCCATTGCCGGCGTGGCGACAGGGTTCGCGCTGCTGGGGTCCGCGACGGGGCAGTTCAACATCGCGCTGATGGGCGCGCTTGGACAGCGGTTCTTCGGGATCATGACGAACCCGGTCCTGACCGCCATTCCGCTTTTCGTGCTGATGGGTGTGATCCTCGAACGGAGCCGCATCGCCGAAGACCTGCTTGAGACGATGGGCCGCCTGTTCGGCACGTTGCGCGGGGGCCTTGGTGTCTCGGTCGTGCTGGTGGGGGCGCTGCTGGCGGCCTCGACCGGGATCGTGGGGGCGACGGTGGTGGCGATGGGGCTGATCGCGCTGCCCGCGATGCTGCGGAACGGCTACAACCCGTCGCTGGCGGCGGGGATGGTGGCGACGTCCGGCACGCTTGGCCAGATCATCCCGCCCTCGACGCTGCTGATCATCCTGGCGGATGTGATGTCCTCGGCCTTTCAGCAGGCGCAATACGCGCAGGGTCTGTTCTCGATCCAGACGGTCTCGGTCGGGCAGGTCTTCGCGGCCGCGCTGATGCCGGGGCTGCTGCTGGTCGCGCTGTATGTGGCCTATATCCTGATCCGGGCGTGGCTGCGCCCTGACGACGCCCCCGCCATGCGCGAGGCCGTCACCCGCCCGCACCTTGGCGCGGTGCTGGCCGCGATCCTGCCGCCGGTCCTGCTGATCGTCGCCGTTCTGGGCGCGATCCTGGGCGGCGTCGCCTCGCCCAACGAGGCCGCGGCGGTGGGCGCCATCGGCGCGCTGCTGCTGGCGGGCGGGCGGCACGGCTTGCCGCGCTGGCTGCTGGTCTCGGGCGGCGTGGCGCTGGCGCTGCTGGCGGTGCTGGCAGGCGGCTGGCCGGTCCGGGTGCAGCGATCGGATGCGGGCATGGCCGAATATCTGCGCGCCGCGCTTTATGCGGGGCTGGCGCTCTGGGGGATGGCCGCGATCACGGTGGCCGGTTGGCGGCTCATGCGGGCAGGGGTCTTCGGGCCGGTCCTGACCTCGACGCTGACCGTCACCTCGATGATCTTCGCCACGATCCTGATGGCCAGCTACTTCTCGCTGGTCTTCGTGGGTCTGGGCGGCGAACACCGCATCGCGGCAATCCTGCAATCCCTGCCCGGAGGCCCGACCGGCGCCCTGATCTTCGCCATGGCCTTCATTTTCGTGCTGGGCTTCTTTCTGGACTTCGTCGAGATCGCCGTGATCCTGCTGCCGCTGCTGGTCCCGCCGCTGATCCTGATGGGGCATGACCCGATCTGGCTTGCGGTGCTGATCGCGGTGAACCTGCAGACCTCGTTCCTGACGCCGCCTTTCGGATTCTCGCTGTTCTATTTGCGCGGCGCTGCCCCGGCCTCGATCACGACGGGCATGATCTATCGCGGCGTCATCCCCTTCATCGCCCTGCAAGGGCTGGCCATCGCGCTGATCTGGCTGGTCCCCGCGATCGGCACCTGGCTGCCCCGCGCAGCCTTCTGACGCAGCGAGACAAACAAAGATCAACCTTTGCTTTGCCGCCCGCAGGCGTGATACCAAACCACGAGTAAATGGCCAAATACCTGCGCTGACTCGAAGGGGGCGATGCAATGGCGGGCCAGATGGTGACCAGTGCCAGACCGGAACGGTCGGGGCGTTTCATGCGGGCCCTTGGTGCGGCCCTGATGGCGCGGCGCAGTCCGCGCTA
This sequence comes from Paracoccus sp. NSM, assembly GCF_052379855.1. Lineage (NCBI taxonomy): Bacteria > Pseudomonadati > Pseudomonadota > Alphaproteobacteria > Rhodobacterales > Paracoccaceae > Paracoccus > Paracoccus sp. NSM. The sequence continues at coordinate 19,967 of NZ_JBQTCG010000014.1, forward strand.
CGAGATCACGTTCGCGCTGTCGGCCATCGCCGTTTCGACCGGGCTGCGCCACGCGCTGAACGACATCCTGCCGCCCGGCTTTCCGTTCCTGACCTTCTTTCCGGCGGTGATGCTGACCCTGGTCCTGTCGTCGCTGCGTTCGGGCGTGGTGGTGGGCGTCGTCTGCGGCGTGATCGCGCTGCATTCTTTCATCGAGCCGGTCGGCAGGCTGACGCTCGATCCCGGCTCGATCCTGGCCCTCGGCTTCTACGCGCTGATCATCGGGACCGAGGTCATCTTCATCACCGCCGCGCGCCGCGCGCTGTGGCAGCGCATACGGGCCGAGGCGCGGGCCAGCCATCTGGCACAGGCCCGCAGCCTGATGTTCTCGGAGCTTCAGCACCGGATCTCGAACAACCTCTCGACGGTGGCGGCGCTCCTGAGGCTGCAAAGCCAGCAGATCACCGACGAAACGGCGCGGCACGCCCTGATGGCGGCGCAATCGCGCATCCGGTCGATCTCGCTGCTGCAACGGCGCCTGCACGCGCCCGATATGCAGGATCTGGACGCCGCCGACTACCTGCGCGACGTCTTGGCCGATGTGGTCGAGGTCGCGGGCGCGGGCGACGTGCAGCTGGATTTCAGCGCCGACAGCCTGCCCCTGCCCCATGACAGCGCCGTGCCCTTGGGTCTCATCGCCAGCGAACTGGTGATGAACGCGATCGAACACGCGGCGGCCGAGGGCCGCGTGAACCACGTCACGGCGCGCCTCAAGGTGAACGGCCCGGCGGGCCAGGGCCGAACCGCCGCCACGCTGGAAATCCGCGACCGCGGCCCGGGCCTGCCCGAGGGCTTCGCGCTGGAACGCTCGGACAGCCTGGGCCTCATCGTGGCGCGGCAATTCGCAACGGCACTGAACGGCGAATTGTCGCTGAACCGCCATCCTCAGGGCGGCACGGTGGCCCGGCTGGGCTTTGCAGTCGATCCACCGCAGGGCGGTCTGGCCGCATGAAAAGGGGCGCCCGCAGGCGCCCCGTTCCGTCTCAGAAATCCCAGTCCTCGTCCTGGGTGGCGACGGTCTTTCCGATCACATAGGACGACCCCGAACCCGAGAAGAAGTCATGGTTCTCGCTGTCCGGCGACAGGGCGGCCATGATCGCGGGGTTCACCTCGCAGGCGGCAGGCGGGAACAGCGCCTCGTAGCCAAGGTTCTGCAGCGCCTTGTTGGCGTTGTAATGCAGGAAAGCCTTCACGTCCTCGGTCAGGCCGATCCCGTCATAAAGCTGCTCGGTATAGCGGCTCTCGACCTCGTAGAGGTCGAACATCAGCGAGAACGCGAAATCCTTCAGCGCCGCCCGCTCGGCCTCGGTCACGCGCTCCAGACCCCGCTGGAACTTGTAGCCGACATAATAGCCATGCACGGCCTCGTCGCGGATGATCAGACGGATCAGGTCGGCCGTGTTCGTCAGCTTCGCCCGGCTCGACCAGTACATCGGCAGGTAGAAGCCCGAATAGAACATGAAGCTTTCCAGGAACACGCTGGCGATCTTGCGCTTCAGCGGATCGGCGCCCGCCTGATACTCCTCCAGGATCAGCCGCGCCTTCTGCTGCAGATGCGGGTTCTCCTCGGACCAGCGGAAGGCGTCATCCACCTCGGGCGTCGAACACAGCGTCGAGAAGATCGACGAATAGGACCGCGCATGCACCGCCTCCATAAAGGCGATGTTGGACAAGACCGCCTCCTCATGCGGGGTGATCGCATCGCCCATCAGCGCAGGCGCGCCCAGGCTGCTCTGGATCGTGTCCAGCATGGTCAGCCCGGTAAAGACCCGGATCGTCAGCTCACGCTCGGCCGGGCGCAGCGTCGCCCAGCTTTGCACGTCATTCGACAGCGGCACCTTCTCGGGCAGCCAGAAATTCACCGTCAGGCGGTTCCAGACCTCCAGGTCCTTCTCGTCCTCCAGCCGGTTCCAGTTGATCGCGCGGGCCGCGCCCGTCACCATGTCACGCATCGCACAAACCCTTCTTCTTCATCCAAATATCCCGGGGGTCCGGGGGCTGGCCCCCGGTCCTCGGCCAATCACAAAGAGCAGCTGACGCAGCCCTGAACCTCGGTCCCCTCCAGCGCGGCCTGGCGCAGGCGGATGTAGTAGATCGTCTTGATCCCCGATTTCCACGCCTTGATCTGCGCGCGGTTGATGTCGCGCGTCGTGGCCTCGGCCGGGAAGAACAGCGTCAGCGACAGGCCCTGGTCCACATGCTCGGTCGCCGCCGCATAGACGTCGATGATCGCGTCCGGCCCGATCTCGTAGGCGTCGCGGTAATATTCCAGGTTCTCGTTCGACATGAAGGGCGCGGGGTAATAGACGCGGCCGATCTTGCCCTCTTTCCGGATCTCGATCTTCGACACGATCGGATGGATCGAGCTGGTCGAGTTGTTGATATAGCTGATCGAACCCGTCGGCGGCACGGCCTGAAGGTTGCGGTTGTAAAGCCCGTTCTTCATCACCGCCTCGCGCAGCGCGGCCCAATCCTCGCGCGTCGGCAGGGTGATACCCTCGAACAGCCGCGCGACTTCGGCCCGCTCGGGCAGCCAGTCGCGGGTCACGTATTTGTCGAAGAACGTGCCGTCGGCATAGCGCGACTTGTCGAAATCCTTGAAGGTCGTCCCCTTCTCGCGCGCCAGCGCGTTCGAGGCGCGGATCGCGTGATAGGTGATCGCCGCGAAATAGACGCTGGTGAACTCGACCGCCTCGGGGCTGTCGTAATGGATGCGTTCGCGCGCCAGGAACCCGTGCAGGTTCATCTGGCCCAGACCGACGGCATGGGCCTCGTCATTGCCGCGCCGGATCGACGGCACCGCGTCAATTGCGGACATCTCGCTGACAGCGGTCAGGGCGCGGATCGCGGTCTCGACCGTCTCGCCGAAATCGGGACCGTCCATCGTCTGCGCGATGTTCAGCGAACCGAGGTTGCACGAAATGTCCGTGCCCATCTTGGCATAGCCCAGATCCTCGTTGAACTCGGAGGCCTCGGCCACTTGCAGGATTTCCGAACACAGGTTCGACATGGTGATCCGGCCCGCGATGGGGTTCGCGCGGTTCACGGTGTCTTCGAACATGATGTAGGGATAGCCGCTCTCGAACTGGATCTCGGCCAGCGTCTGGAAGAAGGCGCGGGCGTTGATCTTCTTCTTCTTGATGCGCTTGTCCTCGACCATCTCGTGATACTTCTCGCTGACCGAGATTTCCGAGAAGGGCACGCCATAGACCTTCTGCACGTCATGGGGCGAGAACAGGTACATATCCTCGTTCTTCTTGGCCAGTTCAAAGGTGACGTCGGGGATCACCACGCCAAGCGACAGCGTCTTGATGCGGATCTTCTCGTCCGCGTTCTCGCGCTTGGTGTCCAGAAAGCGCAGGATGTCGGGGTGGTGGGCGTTGAGATAGACCGCCCCCGCGCCCTGCCGCGCGCCCAGCTGGTTGGCGTAGCTGAAGCTGTCCTCGAGCAGTTTCATCACCGGAATGACGCCCGAGGACTGGTTCTCGATCCCCTTGATCGGCGCGCCGGCCTCGCGGATGTTGGTCAGCATCAGCGCCACGCCGCCGCCGCGCTTGGACAATTGCAGCGACGAGTTGATGGCGCGGCCGATGGATTCCATGTTGTCCTCGATCCGCAGGAGGAAACAGGAAATCAGCTCGCCGCGCGATTTCTTGCCCGCGTTCAGGAAGGTCGGCGTGGCGGGCTGGAAACGGCCCGACAGCATCTCTTCCATGAAGCGCATCGCCAGCGCCTGATCGCCGCGCGCCAGCGTCAGCGCGACCATCACCACGCGATCCTCGTAGCGTTCGAGGTAACGCTGACCATCGCGGGTCTTCAGCGTGTAGCTGGTGTAATACTTGAACGCGCCAAGGAAGGTCGGAAAGCGGAACTTGCGCTTGAAGGCGGCGGCCCAGATCGCGTGCAGGAACTCGCGCGGGTATTGCGCCAGCACCTCGGCCTCGTAATAGCCCTCGTCCACAAGGTAATCGAGCTTCTCGTCCAGCGAGTGGAAGAAGACCGTGTTCTGGTTCACGTGCTGCAGGAAATACTGCCGCGCGGCCATGCGGTCCGCATCAAAGCGGATCTTGCCGTCCCCGTCATAGAGGTTCAGCATCGCGTTCAGCGCGTGGTAGTCGAGGTCGGGCTTCACGGCGTCAAGCATGGCTCTCTCCAGAACAGGGTCAGCCCGTCACGGATGCGGGCAATATCGGTTTGGGTCCCGGCCAGTTCGAACGTGGCCAGCACCGGGACGCGGCATTTTTCTGCGATGATCCGGGCCGACAGGGCATAGGTCGACCCGAAATTGCGGTTGCCCGCCCCGATGACACCCCGGATCAGGGCGCGGCGGGCGGGGTCGTTCAGAAAGCGGATCACCTGCTTGGGGACCGCGCCCCGACCCTCGCCATCGGCATAGGTCGGGCAGATCAGCACATAGGGCGCCGTGGGCGCGGGCATGGGCTGCCCCTCGCGGATCGGGATGCGGTCGGCGGGCAGGCCAAGCGCCTGCACGAACCGCGCGGTGTTCCCCGAGCCAGACGATAAATAGACCAACCCCGCCATCGCGGCGATCAGGCCAGCGCGCTGATCATGTCGGGGCGGAAGCCCGCCCAATGCGATTCCCCGGCGATGACGACGGGGGCCTGCCGATAGCCAAGCTCGGTCACGCGGGCCATGGCCTCGTCGTCCTGGGTCAGGTCGATCACGTCGTAATCCAGCCCACGGGCATCCAGTGCGCGGGTGGTGGCGGTGCACTGCACGCAGGCGGGTTTGCTGTAAACGATGATGGTCATGCCCTGCTCGCTTTCCTGTCAGAGGCGCGGGAGGGGCTTGCAGCCCCCGGACCCGTCGCCCGGTCCTTGTGATGTCGTGCAATCGCGACCCTCGTGACCCTGCGCTGACCGGGGCGAAAACCCCGTGGAAACGGGGATTTCGACGGGCTGAACCGTTTCTACCGTAGCGCGAGCCGTGGATGCGATGCCACATCATATAGACTGCAGCGTTAACCCGGTGTCAATATCTGGTGTGGTGGGCCGGGTGATTTCGCGGATGGCAACGTGCGGGCGCGACCCGCCGGGCAGCCCGTCTAGCCTGAATTTTCCGGGCTTTCCAGAGCGCCTCGGGCAAAATCCGGGACGGCGGGCCAAATCGCCGCATCCACCCTCGGCCCGCATCAAGGCACGAATCGTGACCGCCCGAGCGCACCGTGAATTGCCCGAAAAACCGGCACCCCGGCGCCCCTTGCCGCGTCCACGGGCAGCGAGGCCCCGAAGCCGCGCTTCCGGCCGCCGGAGAGGCCGATCGTTCTGCCGTCGCGCCGCTCATCCGCTTAGACGGAAGGCATGCCGAAGCTCTCCATCATCGTGGTCGAACGCGACCGGGAACGCGCCCTGCGGATCGTCGATGGTCTTGGGGGCGCCGAAGGGCATCAGATCGCCGTCATCTCGGAAGAAACCGGGCTGGCGCGGCGGATCACCGAACTCAAGCCTGACATCGTGCTGATCGATATCGCCAACCCCTCGCGCGACGTGCTGGAGGAACTGGCCTTCGCCTCGGGACCGATGGACCGGCCGGTGGCGATGTTCGTGGACCGCTCGGACGAGCAGCTGACCCGCGCCGCGATCGAGGCGGGCGTCTCGGCCTATGTGGTGGACGGGCTGCAACCCGACCGGATCAAGCCCATCCTGGATGCCGCCATCGCGCGGTTCCACATGTTCCAGAAGATGCGGACCGAACTGGCCGCCACCCGCGCCGCGCTGGAGGAACGCAAGATCATCGACCGCGCCAAGGCGATCCTGATGAAGGCGCGCGGCATCGACGAGGAACAGGCCTATGCGCTGTTGCGCAAGACCGCGATGGACCAGGGCCGCCGCGTGGCTGATATCGCGCAGCAACTGGTCATGGCGGCGGGGCTTCTGACATGAGCGCGACCCCCCTGAGGCTGGGCTATGTGCCGCTGACCGACGCGGCACCCCTGATCATCGCGCACGAGCTGGGCTTTGCCGCCGAGGAAGGTCTGGCGCTGGACCTGATCCGCCTTCAGGGCTGGGCGCAGAGCCGCGACATGCTGGGAACGGGCGCGGTGGACGCGGCGCATATGCTGGTGCCGATGCCCGTCGCGCAGACGCTTGGGCTGGGGCCGGATTATCCGCGCTTTGATCTGCTGATGTTCATCTCGCAGGGGGGCCAGGCGGTCGCGGTCAGCGCCGCGCTGGCGGAAAGGCTGCGCGACATCGGGCATGATTTCGGCTTTGCCGATCCGGTCGCGGCGCGGCAGGCACTGGAGGCGGTGGCCGGGCCATCGCTGCGAGTGGGCGTGCCTTTCACCTTCTCGACCCAGTCGCATCTGGTGCGGCACTGGCTGGCGGGATCGGCGCTGGCGCCGGGGCTGTCGGTCCATACCGTGCCGCCCCCGATGATGGCCGCCGCGTTGGCCTCGGGCGAGGTTGACGCCTATTGCGTGGGCGAACCCTGGGCCTCTTATGGCGTCGAGACGGCGGCGGGGTCGCTGCTGCTGGCCGGGCGGGCGATCTGGGGCGCGCCGCCCGAAAAGGGGCTGGTCGTCACGCGCGACTTCGCCCAAGCCCGCCCCGAGGCGACGGGCGCCCTGATGCGTGCCGTCTGGCGGGCCTGCCGCTGGCTGGACGATGCCGGCCATCGCGGCACGGCGGCCGAGATCGTGTCGCGGCCCGACTACCTGAACCTTGCCCCCGAACTGACCGAACGGGGCCTTCTGGGCCGCCTGCACGTCACCCCCCAGGGCGAGGTACGGACCTATCCCGATTTCATCCGCTTTCACGAGGGGGGCGCGAATTTCCCGTGGCGCAGCATCGCCGCGATGATGGCACGCGAGATCGCTCTGGCCCACGGGCTGGACCCCGACCGCGCCATGCGCGAGGCACCCGCCTGTTTCCGCACCGACCTTTACCGCCAGCACCTGCGCGCGGCGGGGGCGGACATGCCCGGCGCCTCGGCCCGGGTCGAGGGCGCGATGCGTCACCCGACCCCGGTGGCCAGCGAAAAGGGGCAGATGATTCTGGGACCGGATGCGTTCTTCGATGGCCAGACCTTCGATCCCGCGTTCCTGTCGCGCTGAAAATGCGGGCATCGCGCCCTTGCGCGCGGCATTTGCTGCGACGCGGCGAAAATCGGGCACCTTAACCTTGACCGCCCGGCACCCCGCCCGGCAGATTGAATGAAAGCCCGAGGCAACGGCGCCCCGGCTTTCCACACCGCAAGGATGCGGTTCCCCATTCAGACCCGGCAATGTCGCCACCTGTCGCTGACCCCGAGAAGGGGCGCCTCTGGTGGCCTTCTGCCGTTCCCGTCATCCCAGCCCCCATCCGGGCCGCGCCAAAGGACAGCCAGATGACCCGCTTCGCGCCGAACCGCCGTTCCTTCCTGAAATCCGCCGCCTCGGTCGCGGCCACCGCCGCCGCCGCGCGCCTTGCCCTGCCGGGTGGTGCCTGGGCATCGACCCCCACCCCCGAGGTCGCGGGCGCCACACTTGGCTATATTGCGCTGACCGACAGCGCGCCCCTGATCATCGCGCTGGAAAAGGGCTTTTACGAAAAGCACGGCCTGACCGGCATGAAGATCGAGAAACAGGCCAGCTGGGGTGCCACGCGCGATAACATGGCCCTGGGCAGCGCGGGCGGCGGCATTGATGGCGGCCATATCCTGCGGCCCAAGGTGCATCTCTATTCCACGGGCAGCGTGATGCAGAACAACCAACCGCTGCCGATGTACAACCTGCTGAGCCTGAACGAACAATGCCAGGGCATCTCGGTCACGCAGGCCTATGCCGATAGCGGCGTGGGTCTGGACGCAGGCCCCCTGAAAGAGATCTGGGCCGCCCGCCGCGCCGCAGAGCAGGAAATCCCCGTGGCGATGACCTTCCCAGGCGGCACGCATGACCTGTGGATGCGCTACTGGCTGGCCGCAGCGGGCATCGACCCGACCAAGGATTGCGACCTGATCGTCGTGCCGCCGCCGCAGATGGTCGCCAACATGAAGGTCGGCAACATGGAAGCCTTCTGCGTAGGCGAGCCGTGGAACGAACAACTGGTGAACCAGGCCATCGGCTTCACCGCCTGCACCACCGGGGAGCTTTGGCTGAACCACCCCGAAAAGGTGCTGGGGATGCGGGCCGACTGGGTGGACGCCAACCCCAACGCCACCCGCGCCATCCTGATGGCGATGATGGAGGCCCAGATGTGGTGCGAGGATGACGCCAACAAGGACGAGATGGCGCAGATCCTGTCGCGCCGCCAATGGTACAACGTGCCCGTCGCCGACATCGCCGCCCGCATCAAGGGCGAGATCAATTACGGCAATGGCCGTCAGGAAAACCGCACCGATCTGGCCATGCGCTTCTGGGGCGAGAATGGCAGCACGTCCTTTCCGTGGAAGTCGCTGGACAGCTGGTTCATCACCGAAAACAAGCGGTGGGGCTATCTGCCGGGCGATCTGGACACGGCGGCGCTGATCGACCGCACGAACCGCTCGGACCTGTGGATCGAAGCAGCGGCGGCGCTTGGCCTCGATGTCTCGGACAAGGGCGACAGCCGCGGGATCGAGACCTTCTTCGACGGCGTCAGCTTCGATCCCGCCGACACCGAGGCCTATCTGGCCGCCCATTCCATCAAGGCCATGGCGTAAGGGAACCGAAATGACCGTCACCGCATTGAAACTGCCCCCGAAGCCCGCCGCACGGCCCAAGGGCAAGGTCCTGTCGATCCCGCGCCGCGCCCCCTCGCCCTTTGCCGCGCGCGCGGCGCGGATGGCGCGGGCGGCGATGTCCAACGCGCTGCCGCCGCTCCTGGTCACGCTGGCGCTGCTGGGTCTGTGGCAGCTGCTTCTGTCGGGGGGCGGCGCGTCGCTGCCCTCGCCGCTGGAAATCTGGCGGCAATCGGGCGACCTGATCCTTGATCCGTTCTATGTCGCGGGCAGTCAGGACATGGGCCTTGGCTGGCGCGTCCTGACCTCGCTGGAGCGCGTGGCGATCGGCTTTGGCCTTGCCGCAGGCGTGGGGGTGCTGGTCGGCGCGGTGATCGGGCAATCGGCCTGGCTGATGCGCGGGGTCGATCCGCTGTTCCAGGTGCTGCGGACCGTGCCGCCGCTGGCCTGGCTGCCGATCAGCCTGGCGGCCTTCATGGACAGCCGCCCCTCGGCCATCTTCGTGATCTTCATCACCGCGATCTGGCCGATCATCATCAACACCGCCGCAGGGGTCCGCGCCATCCCGCAGGATTACCGCAACGTCGCCGCCGTCCTGCGCCTGAACCAGATCGAGTTCTTCTGGAAGATCATGGTCCCCGCCGCCGCCCCCTACATCTTTTCGGGCCTGCGGATCGGCGTCGGGCTGGCCTGGCTGGCCATCGTCGCGGCCGAGATGCTGACCGGCGGCGTGGGCATCGGCTTCTTCATCTGGGACGCGTGGAACAGCTCCATGCTGACCGACATCTTCGTCGCGCTGCTCTACATCGGCGCCACCGGCTTTGCGCTGGACCGCCTGGTCGCGTTCATCGGCGCCAAGGTCAGCCGCGGCACCACGGTCTGAGGGGAAACGCCATGAGCTATCTTAAAATCGACCGCGTCGCGAAATCATTCCCGGCCTCGGGCGGACGCGAGAACGTCGTGCTGCAGGACGTGCGGCTGGACATCGCCAAGGGCGAATTCGTGTCCGTGATCGGTCATTCGGGCTGCGGGAAATCCACGCTGCTGAACATGATCGCGGGCCTGACCGAGGTCACGACCGGCGGCATCATCCTCGAGGGACGAGAGGTGAACGCCCCCGGCCCCGACCGCGCCGTGGTGTTCCAGAACCACTCGCTGCTGCCCTGGCTCAGCGTCTATGACAACGTGAAGATGGGCGTGCAGAAGGTCTTTGGTTCCTCGAAGTCCAAGGCCGAGCGCCATGACTGGATCATGCAGAACCTGGACCTCGTGCAGATGAGCCATGCCGCCGACAAGCGCCCCGGCGAAATCTCGGGCGGCATGAAGCAGCGCGTCGGCATCGCCCGCGCCTTGGCGATGGAGCCCAAGATCCTGCTGCTGGACGAACCCTTCGGCGCGCTGGACGCCCTGACCCGCGCCCATCTTCAGGACGCCGTGATGGAGATCCACGCCCGCCTTGGCAACACGATGATCATGATCACCCACGATGTTGATGAGGCCGTCCTGCTGGCCGACCGCATCGTGATGCTGACCAACGGTCCCGCCGCCACCGTGGGCGAGGTGCTCGAAGTGCCGCTGGACCGCCCCCGCGACCGCATCCGGCTGGCCAGCCACCCCGACTATGTGCGCGCACGCGAGGCCGTGCTGCGCTTCCTCTACGAACGTCATCGCTTCGTGGAAGCGGCGGAGTAAGCCCATGACAAAGAACCTTGTCGTCATTGGCGCGGGCATGGCCTCGGGCCGGATGCTGGAGCATCTGTTCGAGGCCGCCCCCGGCGCTTTCGATGTCACCCTGTTCAACGCCGAGCCGCGCGGAAACTACAACCGCCTGATGCTGTCGCCGGTCCTGTCGGGCGAAAAGACCTATGAGCAGATCGTCACCCATGACGAGAGCTGGTATCGCGCTCATGGCGTCACCTGCCGTTTCGGCGAAAGCGTGACCGCCATCGACCGGCAGGCGCAGGTCGTTCACGGCCGGAACGGGCCGGTCGATTACGACGCGCTGGTCATCGCCACCGGCTCGGCCCCGTTCATCATCCCGGTTCCGGGCCACAAGCTGCCCGGCGTCGTCAGCTACCGCGACCTCGAGGACACCAGCGCGATGATCGCCGCCTCGCGCCCCGGCGCGCGTGCGGTCGTCATCGGCGGCGGGCTTCTGGGGCTTGAGGCTGCCGCAGGCATGGCCGCGCGGGGGGCCGAGGTGACGGTGATCCACCTGATGGGCCACCTGATGGAGCGTCAGCTGGACCCCGCCGCCGGCTACCTGCTGCAAAAGGACCTGGAAAAGCGCGGCATCCGCATCCACTGCAAGGGCGCGACCAAGGCAATCCTCGGCGAGGACCGCGTCGAGGCCGTCCTGCTGGAGGACGGCACCGTCTACCCCGCCGATCTGGTCTGCATGGCCGTCGGCATCCGCCCCGAGACGCGGCTGGCGAACGACGCGGGGCTGGAGGTCGCCCGCGGCATCACCGTGAACGACCAGCTTCAGACCAGCGACCCCGCCATCTACGCGCTTGGCGAATGCGTCGAGCATGACGGCCAGCTCTTCGGCCTCGTCGCGCCGCTCTACGACCAGGCCCGCGTGCTGGCCGCGACGCTGGCCGGCGCGCCCGCCGCCTTCAGGCCCGTCCAGACCGCGACCAAGCTGAAGGTCACCGGCTGCAACCTGTTCAGCGCGGGCGATTTCGCGGATGCGCCGGGCCGCGAGGACATCGTCTTTCGCGACCCCGGCCGGGGCATCTACAAGCGCCTGATCCTGGAAGGCGAGCGCCTGATCGGCGCGGTCATGTATGGCGACACCGCCGACGGGGCGTGGTTCTTCGACAAGATCCGCAGCGGGGCCGACGTTACGGCGGATCGCGACACCCTCATCTTCGGCCCCGCCTTCGCCGGAGGCGCCCAAGCGGACCCTCTGGCAGCCGTTGCAGCCTTGCCGCCTGAGGCGGAGATCTGCGGCTGCAACGGCGTCTGCAAGGGACAGATCACCCGCGCCATCGAGGGCGGCGCGAACACGCTGGACGCAGTGCGCGGCCTTACCAAGGCCAGCGCCTCCTGCGGGACCTGCACCGGGCTGGTGGAACAGGTCATGGCCCTGACCCTCGGCGACGGCTTTGCCGCCAATGCCAACCCGCCCATGTGCAAATGCACCGACCACACGCATGAGGACGTGCGCCGTCTGATCAAGTCGATGGGCCTCAAGTCCATCCCGGCGGTCATGCAGGAACTGGGCTGGCGCAGCACCGGCGGCTGCGCCTCCTGCCGCCCGGCGCTGAACTACTATCTGCTGGCCGACTGGCCGTTGGATTATCGCGACGACCGCCAAAGCCGCTTCGTCAATGAAAGGAACCACGCAAATATCCAGAAGGACGGCACCTATTCCGTGGTCCCCCGCATGTGGGGCGGCGTCACCACCCCCGCCGAGCTGCGCGCCATCGCGGACGCCGCCGATCGCTACAACGTGCCGATGGTCAAGGTGACGGGCGGCCAGCGCATCGACCTGCTGGGTGTACGGAAAGAGGATCTGCCCGCGATCTGGTCCGACCTGAACGCGGCGGGCATGGTGTCAGGCCACGCCTATGCCAAGGGCCTGCGCACTGTCAAAACCTGCGTTGGCCAGCAATTCTGCCGCTTCGGCACGCAAGACAGCACCGGGCTTGGCATCCGGCTGGAAAAGCTGCTCTGGGGGTCGTGGACCCCGGCCAAGGTCAAGCTGGGCGTCTCGGGCTGCCCCCGCAACTGCGCCGAGGCGACCTGCAAGGACATCGGCATCGTCTGCGTGGACAGCGGTTTCCAGATCAGCGTCGCGGGTGCAGCCGGAATGGACGTGCGCGAGACGGTCCCCCTGCTGACCGTGCCGACCGAGGACGAGGTCTGCGACGTCATCGCCGCCTTCGTGCAACTTTACCGCGAGAACGCCCGCTATCTGCACCGGATCTACAAATGGGTGGACAAGGTGGGCCTTGACTGGTGCCGCGAGCAGGTGGCCGACCCGGCGACCCGCGCCGCGCTGGTCGCGCGCTTTGCGCTGTCGCAATCCATCTATCAGACCGATCCCTGGGCCGATCACGCCGCCCGCCCGGCGGAATGGTCCCCCGTCGCCGACCTGACACTTCGCGCCGCTGAATGAGAGGGGCCAGCCAATGACCATGATCGACATCGCCGCCCTCTCGGACATTCCGCCGCAAGGCGCGCGGGTGGTCCGCACGCCGCATGGCTGCGTGGCCATCTTCCGCACCGCCGACGACCGGGTCTTTGCGCTGGACGACCGCTGCCCGCACAAGGGCGGCCCCCTGTCCGAGGGCATCGTGCATGGCACGCAGGTGACCTGTCCCCTGCACAACTGGGTCTTCGACATGCAGACAGGCCTTGCCCAGGGCGCCGACAAGGGCACGGTCGCCACCTATCCCGTGCGGGTGCAGGAAGGCCGCATCCTGCTGGACATCCGTCTGATCCGGCGCGCGGCATGAAGGTGCGGACGACCTGCCCCTATTGCGGCGTCGGCTGCGGGGTTCTGGCGACAGCCGACGGGAAAGGGGGGCTGTCGGTCAAGGGCGACCCCGACCATCCGGCGAACCGGGGGCGGCTCTGCGTCAAGGGCTCGGCCCTGGGCGAGACGGTTGGGCTGGCAGGCCGCCTGCTGAGCCCCCGCATCGACGGCGATGATGCGACATGGGACAGCGCGCTTGACCTGATCGCTGCGCGCTTTTCCGCCGCGATCCGCGATCACGGCCCGGATTCGGTGGCGATGTATGTCTCGGGACAGTTGCTGACCGAGGATTACTATGTCGCCAACAAACTGATGAAGGGCTTCGTCGGCAGCGCCAATATCGACACGAATTCACGCCTGTGCATGGCCTCGTCCGTGGCGGGGCACAGGCGGGCCTTCGGCAGCGACACCGTGCCCGGCCTCTACGAGGATCTGGAGCAGGCCGATCTGGTCGTGCTGACGGGGTCGAACCTCGCCTGGTGCCATCCGGTCCTGCACCAACGCCTGATGGCCGCCCGCGCGGCGCGGCCCCAGATGCGGATCGTGGTCATAGACCCCCGCCGCACCGCGACCTGCGAGGGCGCCGACCTGCATCTGGCGCTGGCGCCGGGCGCGGACGGGCATCTCTTCAACCTGCTTCTGTGCCACCTGTTCGACCAAGGGGCGATGAGCGCGGATTTCCTGCCGCATGTCGCGGGTCTGGACGCCGCGCTGACAGCGGCGCGTGCCAGCCGCGCCTGCGACACCGGGCTGCCCGCCGCCGATCTTGCCGCCTTCCTGGACCTCTGGGCGCGGACGGAACGCACCGTCACGGTCTATTCGCAGGGGATCAACCAATCCGACACCGGCACGGACAAGGTGAACGCCATCCTCAACTGCCACCTTGCGACAGGCCGCATAGGCCGCCCCGGCATGGGGCCGTTCAGCGTCACCGGCCAGCCCAATGCGATGGGCGGGCGCGAGGTCGGCGGCCTTGCCAACATGCTGGCCTGTCACCTCGACCTGGAAAATCATGCCCATCGCGCCGCCGTCCAGAGCTTCTGGAACGCCCCGCGCATGGCCGAGCACCCCGGCCTCAAGGCCGTGGACATGTTTCGCGCCGTCGAACAGGGCCGCATCAAGGCGCTGTGGATCCTGCACACGAACCCCGCCGCGACCATGCCGGATGCCGACGGCGTCGCCCGCGCCATCGCGGGCTGCGACTTCGTCGCGGTCAGCGACATCCGAGCCGATACCGATACGGCGCGGCTGGCCCATGTGCTGCTGCCCGCGACGGGCTGGGGCGAAAAGGACGGGACCGTCACGAATTCCGAACGCATGATCAGCCGCCAGCGCGCCGCCTTGCCCGCACCGGGGCAGGCGCGGCCCGATTGGTGGCAGATCGCTCAGGTGGCCCGCAGGATGGGCTTTCAGGGCTTTGACTGGACCAGCCCCGCGCAGATCTTTGCCGAACACGCCGCCTTGTCGGGCGTTGCGGGCGGGCTGGGCAGCGATTTCGACATCTCGGATCTGGGGGTGCGCGACTACGAGACGCTGGCCCCCACGCACTGGCCGCAAGGCCCGGCGCAACGGGGGGGACGCTTTTTCGGCACGGGGCGGTTCCACACCCCGGACGGGCGCGCCCGAATGGTGCCGGTCGCCGCCGCGATGCCCGCGCGCATCCCAGGCAAGCTGACGCTGAACACCGGCCGCACCCGCGACCAATGGCACACGATGACACGGACGGGCCTTTCGCCGCGCCTCTCGCGCCATCTGGCCGAACCCTATCTGGAGATCCACCCCGAGGACATGGCGCAGCTGGACCTGACCCCGGCCGGACTGGCCGAGGTCACATCCGATCTGGGCCGCGCGATCCTGCGGGTCCTGCCCTCGACCTCGGTCGCGCCGGGCCATCCCTTTGCGCCGATCCACTGGACCGGGGAAACCGCCTCGGCCGGGCGGATCGATGCATTGGTCGCGGCGCGGACCGACCTTGTCTCGGGCCAGCCGGCCAGCAAGGCGATGCAGGTCGCGGTGCGTCCCTTCAGGGCCGCGTGGTTCGGCTATTGCGTCACACGCCGCGACATGGCGCCGGGCTGCGATTACTGGGCAGGCGCGACCATCCCCGGCGGCCGCCAGTTCGAGATGGCGGGCGCGACCACCCCTGCCGACTGGACCGCGCAATTCCGCGACTGGTTCGGTGCGGCGCCCGACATGACGCTGTCCGACCTGGGGCGTGGCCTTTACCGCGCGGCGCTGTCCGACGATCAGGGGCTGGTCGCGGCGCTGTTCGTCTCGGACCAGCCCGTGCGGCTGTCGCGCGCGCATCTGGGGGACAGCCTGACCCGCCCCGATCCCGCGATCCTCGCAGGTCATCCGGGCGTAGCGGCACCCGATCGCGGCGCGATCCTCTGCGCCTGTTTCGAGATCGGCGTGAACACGATCACCCGCGCCATTGCCCGAGACGGGCTGCAGAGCGTCGAGGCCATCGGCGCGGCGCTTGGGGCCGGCACGAATTGCGGGTCCTGCCGCCCCGAACTGCGCGCGCTTCTGGCCCGCGCGACCCCCATCGCCGCCGAATAGCGGTTTGTCTAGCGTGACACGAATTCTTGCATGACAGGTCAGAGATATTCCCAGCAGATACAGTTCCATCTGATCCCGGGCTTTTAAAGCCGTTCAAAGCAGTCTTCTGGGCCTGCCAACCGTTGTCTGGGATGCACCGCCCACTCGCGCAGACTGGGCCCGGCACAAGACTGCGCCTAAGTATAGGGCAGAGGCAGCGCGCCCCTCGCCGTTCGCCAGCATTAGGGCATCC
Source organism: Paracoccus sp. NSM (assembly GCF_052379855.1). Taxonomy (NCBI): domain Bacteria; kingdom Pseudomonadati; phylum Pseudomonadota; class Alphaproteobacteria; order Rhodobacterales; family Paracoccaceae; genus Paracoccus; species Paracoccus sp. NSM. Next base: position 35,944 of record NZ_JBQTCG010000014.1, read on the forward strand.
GCTTACGCGGCAAGTTACGCCTCAAGGCGATAGTGTCCCGTGGCGCGGTAGTCGCGCCAGGACCGTGCCTGCGGTGACCCGGCTTCCCGCCCGCAGTTCGCGTCCATCATCGTCCTGCGGGATCTCGATGACCCTGCCGGCCTGGCGGAACTGCAGGAACTCCTTGCGCGCCGCTTGCGCGACCCCTTCGGCGAACAGCCATTGTGTGACCGCCCCATGTTCAGCGCTGACCGCCGCGACGGTCAATGGTGGGCGCGGCGAGGTCGGGGCCGCCTCCTCCGACTGCGCGGCACCGGCCAGAAACAGCGCCATCGGGACGAAAAGCAAGTTACGCATGAGGGGTCTCACATTTAGCGAATGCTCGTTCGCATAATTATTGCAAGCGCCGTCGTCAACAATTATTCCGTGAGGACATCGCAGCTTAAGGAGTGCTCATGGCCGGTCGCCCGCCTGACCCGGAACGCAGAAAAGCCCGTCAAGAGACCGTGCTGGACGCCGCCATGCAGCTGTTCGCGACAAAGGGCGTGCATCAGACGACGATGAAGGACATCTGCGAGGCGGCCGCGATCAGTCCCGGCGCCCTCTACCGTTATTTCGCCAGCAAGGACGACATCATCCTGGCCCTCGCGCAGCTGGACGCGCAGGATCTGGGGCAGCTTGCCGATGCCATCGAGGGCGAAGCGGATCTGATCGACACGCTGACACGTTGGGCCGAGACCATCATCACCTGGCAGACCGACGACCTGCTGGCGCGGCTCAGGATCGAGTTCACGGCCGAGGCCCTTCGCAATCCGTTGGTCGCCGAGGCCTTCCGCGCCGCCGACGAACGGCTGGGCGCGGCTCTCGAGGCCGCACTCAGGCGCGATATCGCCGCGGGACTACTTCCCGAAAGCCATGACGCGACCAGCATGAGCTACCTCATCCACGCGCTCATCGACGGCATCGCCGGACGCGCCGCCTGCAATCCCGGGGCAAACCGGCGCGATCTGGTCGCCAGCCTGCAAGGCCTGTTCATGAGCCTGCGGATCGCCAGCTGAGTTCCGACCGCAAGGGCAAAGCCTGACGGCCGCGTGTCGACAACAAACCGGCATGCCGCTATACATGTCCAAGCGCGTGCTTTACGTCGCGGCCCGTGGCAAGAGGACACATCTAGAGATGGAAGACGACGCTCAGACAAAACGCGCCAAGGGAACGGGTTGGCGGCATATCTACGATACTCTTCACGACGAGATCCTCAGCCTGAAACTGCAGCCCGGGCAGCTTCTGGACGAGACGAGCATTGCGGAACGGTTTGGCATGTCGCGCTCGCCGGTGCGCGAGGCGTTGATATGGCTGGCCGGCGAGGACCTTGTGGTGACGCTTCAGAACCGATCGACCATCGTGGCGCCGATCGATGTGCTGAGCTTTCCGAAATATGTCGAGGCTCTGGATGTCGCGCAGCGGCTCAACAACCGCCTTGCGGCTGAACTTCGCAGCGATCAGGACCTCGCCGCGATCGCCGCGCGGCAGAAGGACTTCGAAGCCGCGGTGCACCAGGGCGACTGGCTGAAGATGTCCCATGCGAACATGCAGTTCCACATGGCCATCGCCCATGCCGGGAAGAACCTCTACATCGCATCCTTCTACGAACGGTTGCTGAAGCAGGGGCGGCGGATGCTGCACCTTCACTTCGAGTTCATCGAGCGCACGACCGACGGTTATCTGCTGACCGACGAACATAATGACATGCTCGAGGCGATCCGCCTGAAGGACATCGAACGCGCGGACGCGCTGGCACATGCCCATACGCGCCAGTTCCGCGACAATTTCTTCGACTTCATGAAGGAAAATTACGCCACCGGGGTCAACCTGACCGCGATGCGCCGGACGGCCTAGACCCGCCCGCCCGGAGCAAAGAGCGGCGCGGTGCCCCGCGCCGCTCGGGACGTCACGCCATCACCCTGGTGAGCGCCCGATCAATGGCATCGGTGATCCGGTCGATGTCAGGGGCTGTCGCGATCAGGGCGGGCGAAAGGCACAGCGTATTGTTGAAACCGGGCAGGCTGCGGTTGGTCGCGCCGATAATGACGCCTTGCGCCAGACAGTCGGCCACCACGGCCTGCACGCACCTCTCGTCCAGCGGCTCCTTCGTCGCGCGGTCCGCCACCAGCTCGGCCCCGCAGAACAGGCCTTTGCCGCGGACATCCCCGATCACCGCATGCCGCTCCTGAAGCGCTCTCAGGTTCCCGAGGACGCGTTCCCCCATGGCGACCGTGTTTTCCAGCAGGCCCTCGTCCTCGATGATGCGCATGTTTTCGAGCGCGGCGACCGGACCTGCGGTGCAGCCGCCAAACGTCGAGATGTCCCGGAAGTAGCCCATCGGGTCGCTGGCGTCGTCCTTGAACATCTCGAAGACGGCTTCGGTTGTCACTGTGCAGCTGATCGCCGCGTAACCCGACGCCAGGCCCTTCGCCATGGTCACGATGTCAGGCTGGATGCCATAGTGCTGGTAGCCGAACCAGCGGCCCGTGCGGCCCAGACCGCAGACGACTTCGTCGATATGCAAGAGGATGTCATACTTGCGGCAGATCTCCTGAACCCGCGGCCAGTAGCCTTCGGGTGGCACGATGACGCCGCCCCCGGCCGTGATCGGCTCCAGCACGATGGCGCCCACGGTGTCGGGCCCCTCGCGCAGGATCACCTCTTCGATGGCGTCCGCCGCGCGCTGGCCGTAGTTTTCCACGTCCCATTGCGCCCGGTACTCCAGGCAATGCGGCACCCGAACAAACCCGTCGGGGTAAGGCCCATACTGCGCTGCCCGCTGATCCTGCCCCGAGGTCGCAAGCGTGCCGATGGTGGTGCCATGATAGTCGCGGTCGCGGTAGAGGATCTTCCACTTTCGCCCGCCATGGCGCCGAGCCGCGATCTGGCGGACCATCTTGTAGGCTTTCTCGTTGGCCTCGGAGCCGGAGTTCGAGTAATAGACCCGGCTCATCCCCGGCATCTTCTGGATCAACCGCTTGGCGAACTGCGCTGCCGGCACGTTTCCTGCCGCGCCGGCGTAGTAGTTCAGCCTGACCAGCTGGTCGCGGACGGCGTCGGCGATGCTCTCGCGGCCATAGCCCACATTGACCGTCCAGACGCCACCCGAGACGGCATCAAGATATTCACGACCATTGGTGTCCCAAAGGCGCATTCCCCTGCCTTCGACGAACACGCGCGGGTCCGCGGTCTCGTATTGCTTGTGCTGGCTCAGGTGGTGCCAGACATGCGCCCGATCCGCGGCGACCACATGAGACAGATCATTGTGCTGAAGATTCACGATGGTTTCTCCCGATATCAGGCGACGGCTCGCGCGCCCGTCATTTCGACCACCGAGCCGCTTGAACGCGGCCCAGGAGGCAAGGAAGGCGACAAACGCCGCGACCTTTCCGGCTATTTCAGCGCGGGTCTCACAGCTCACCCACCTGCGGACCCCAGGTGTCCGACATGGCAAAACCCGCGGCGAAGGGGTCACGATCATCCAGCCGCAACTGCTGGCGCCCGAAGACATAGCCCTGCCCGGTGATGCGCGGCAGAACGGCTGGACGCCCGCCGACCGTGGTCTCGCCCAGAAGCTCGGCGGTGAAGGTGCCGCCGATGATGCTGCGCGATGTGCGGACATCGCCCGTGCGGGCCTGGCCCCTTGCGTGCAGGATCGCAAGATTGGCCGACGATCCGGTGCCGCAGGGCGAACGATCCACGCGGCCGGGCTTCAAGGTGGTGCAAGTCACGACCGAGCCGTCGGGCTGGTAGTCGCGAAACATCACATAGGCGATCGTGTCGAGGCTGGGCAACTCGGGGTGCCGGACCTGAACCTGATCCGCAAGCAGCGCCTTGATCTCGGTTCCCGCCTCGGCCAGCGCGCGGGCATGGTCCGGGCGGATCTTCAGGCCGATCTGACCCACGTCGATCTGCGCATAGAAAACCCCGCCAAAGGCGATGTCGCCCGTGATGATGCCCCATTTCGGCGTCAGGATAGGCTGGTCCAGCTGCCAGACGAAGGCGGGCACGTTGTCCAGGCTGACCGACAGGCAGCGCCCGTTCTCGCAATGGGCGCGGGCGGTGATCAGGCCTGCCGCTGTGTCCAGTCGCACCAGCGTTTCAGGTTCGACCATCGGGACCCGACCCGTTTCCAGAAGCGCGGTGACGACGCAGATGCAGTTCGACCCCGACATCGGGTGCGCCATGTCCGGCTGAAGCACGATGAAGGCCGCATCCGCATCGGGGCGGGTCGGTTCAAGCAGAAGGTTCGTCGTGTGGACGACCTGGGCGCGCGGCTCTCGCGTGACGAACAGGCGAAGGCTGTTGTCGGTGTCGTTGAGGTGGTTCATCTTGTCGAGGATCGTGGCGCCCGGGATCTCGGGCGCCCCGCTCATCAGCACATTGCCGCTTTCGCCCTGGCAATGGACAAGAAGAATGTCCAGCGAACGCTCGAAGTTCATTTCAGATACCATCCCCAGGGCTTTGCGCGGTCATAGCTCGTGATCTGCTTGGTCTCGAGGTAGTTGTTCAGCCCCCATTCGCCCAGCTCTCGCCCGATGCCGGATTGCTTGTAGCCGCCCCATGGCGCCTCGGTGAAGGTGGGCTGCGAGCAGTTGATCCAGACGATCCCTGCGCGGAAGGCGCGGGCAACGCGCTCGGCCCGGTCGAGATCGGCGGACATCACCGCCGCGCCCAGCCCGAACCGGGAATCATTGGCCATCCGGACGGCCTCGTCCTCGGTGCGGAACGGCTTGACGCAGACCACGGGGCCGAAGATCTCTTCGCGCCAGATCCAGGCATCCTCGGCCATGTCGGCAAAGATGGTCGGCTCGACATAGCAGCCGTTCTCCAGCCCCTGGGGAACGCCGCCGCCGCTGACCAACCGGGCTTCGGTCTTGCCCCGGGCGATGGCATCAAGAACCTTCTCGTGCTGGGACTGGCTGACAAGCGGTCCCAGCAGCACGCCTTCCTGCAAACCGTGGCCGATGCGGATCTTCTGCGCCTCTTCGGCCAGCCGGGCCAGAAGCGGCTCGTAGATCGTCTCTTCGATCAACACGCGCGAGGTGGCCGAGCAGACCTCGCCCTGGTTCCAGAAGATGCCGAACATGATCCATTCCACCGCCTCATCGAGGGGCGTGTCCGCGAAGACGACCAGAGGCGACTTGCCGCCCAACTCAAGGCTGATCGCCTTGATGTCGCGCGCCGCCGTCGCCATGATCCGGGCGCCGGTCGGAACCGAGCCCGTGAAGGCCAGCTTGTCCACGCCGGGATGTTCGGTCAGGGGCTGGCCTGCCTCGGGTCCGAAGCCCGGAACGATGTTCAGAACGCCAGCGGGCAGGCCCGCCTCGTTCGCGATCCCGCCCAGTTCCAGCGCCGTCAGGGGGGTCAGTTCGGACGGCTTGAGGACGACGGTGCAGCCCGCGGCCAGCGCAGGGGCCACTTTCCACGACGCCATCAGCATCGGGAAATTCCAGGGGATGATCGCCCCCGCCACGCCCACCGGCTCTTTCACCGCCTTTGATGCAAAGCCCTGCATCCCAAGGGGGATGTCCTGCTCGGACGAAGTGTCCAGCCGCGCGGCCAGATCGGCGTAGAAATGGAACACGCCCGCGGTATCGTCGATATCCCAGTTCGCCTCGGGCAGCGGCTTGCCGTTATCCTGAACCTCGATCCGGGCCAGTTCGTCCCGGCGTTCGGCAATGATGTCGCCCATCCGGCGAAGGACATCGGCCCGTGCGGCGCCCGACATGCGCGGCCAGGGGCCGGTGTCGAAGGCACGCCGCGCGGCCTGAACGGCTCGGTCGATATCCTCGGCGGCGCCACGCGCGACCTGCGCAAAGACCTGGCGGGTCGACGGGTCGATCACGTCAAAAACCTCGCCCGAAGCCGCGTCACGATATGCGCCGTCGATGAACATTTGGTGTTTCATGAATGCCTCTCAGTTTTCGGACGGTGACATCAAGGCCAGCCGATAGCGTCTGCTGGCCATCTCGCGCGCAACTGCCGTGCCGTTGCCCCGCCCTCCGCCGGTGATCGGGCAGACCCTCTTGGTCATGGTTTCTCCTTCGTCAGAAACGGTTGATGCGATAGGGTCGCATATCGACCGGGGGCGTAGCGCCAGTGATCAGGTCGGCCATCAGCCGCGCCGTGGTCGCGGCATAGGTCACGCCCAGATGGCCGTGACCCGTGGCATAGTAGACCCCCGGAACCCTGGCCGAAGCCGACATGACCGGCACCGTGTCGGGAAGCGCAGGGCGATGGCCCATCCACTCTGTCGCATCGGCGCAGCGCAACTTCGGCAGCGCCTCGGAGGCGCGCTTCACGGTGATCTTTGCCCGGCGGTAGTCAGGCGGCGCGTCAAGGCCCGCCATCTCTACCGTGCCGCCCACGCGGATACCGCCCGCCGTCGGGGTCACCATGAAGGCGCGCGCGGGCCAGATGATCGAATGGCGCATCGAGATGCCCGGCTGCATGATCTGCGTGTGATAGCCACGCTCGGTTTCCAGCGGCATGGGCTCGGACAGCAGCTTCGACAGCCGACCCGTATGCGCGCCCGCGCAAAGGACGACCACGTTCGCGCCAAGGCTGCGGCCGTCAGCCAGCCGAATGCCGGTGATGCGCTCGCCCCGCTCGAACCCCGAGACATCGCCCCGTTCGATCCTGCCGCCCATGGCCTGAAACGCCTCGGCCAGTTTGACGACCAGTCGGTGAGGGTCGCGCAAGGACCTGTTCTGCGGGAAGATGACCGCAAGGCCGATGCTGTCGGAGAGGGCGGGTTCCAGCTCGCGTGCTTCGTTCCCGGTGAGGCGCTGATGCGGAAAGTCGAAACGTTCGAGGATTTCGATATGTTCGCGGTCGGCGCGAAACTCGGCCTCATCCTTGTAAAGCGACAGGCACCCTTCGTCGGTCAGCTCTTGCTCAAGGCCGGTTTCGCGCAGCAGCGGCAGAAGGTCGTCATAGACACGCTTGCACAGGGCCGCACCCTGCGCCTCGAGCGCGCGCAGCTTGCCGGGGCGTGAGGCGGCAACGAAGCGGGCGAACCACGGGATGAGTTTCGGCATGTAGGCAGGGCGCACGCAGACCGGACCTTCCGGGTCGAGCATCCAGCCGGGGATCTGCCGCCAGACCGACGGGCGCGAGGCCGGCATGAATTCGGTGACGGCGATCGAGGCCATGTTCCCGAACGAGGCCCCGCGCCCGACATCCCCCTTGTCCAGCAGGATCACCCGCTGCCCGCGCTTTTGCAGGGCATAGGCGATGGTCGTTCCGATGATGCCTGCGCCAACGACGACGATGGTCATGCCAAGTCTTTCCTTGATGGATCCAAGGGCCGGACGGACGATCCGCCCGGCCATGCTGTTCACCAGGCGAGGATCGGTTCCATCGCCTTGCGGAAATCGGCCTTTTCCTCGTCCGTCAGCGGCCCGAGGGGCGAGCGGCATTCGCCGACCGGCGTGCCCTGGATCTCGCAGCCGTATTTCAGCTTTTGCACGAACTTGCCGGATTCCAGGATGTTCATGGCCGTATACAGCGTCGCCATCTGGTCCTTGGCCTTCTTCAGGTCGCCCGACTTGAAGGTCCGGTCCAGATCGCACACGGCTTTGGCCATGCAGTTGGCGGGTCCGCAGATCCAGCTCTCGGCGCCCCAGAGCATGAAGTCGAGCGCGATGTCGTCCGAGCCCGAGACCAGCTGAATCCGGTTCTTGTAGCGCGTGGCGATGCCGATGGCGCGCTGTAGCGAGCCCGAGCTTTCCTTGATGCCGATGATGCGCGGATCGTCGGCAAGCGCATCCAGAACCTCCCAGCCCAGTTCGACGCCATCCTTGTCGGGATAGCTGTAAAGGACGATGGGCATGTCGGTCGCGTCGAGCACGGTCCTGAAGTGCTGGACAAGCTCGGCCTGCGTCGGCTTGGTATAGAAGGGCGTGGCCAGCAGAACGGCGTCGTAGCCCATTTCCTTGGCGCGCAGGGTGTTCGCGATGACGCCGGCGGTCGATGGCGCGTTGGTCCCGGCGATCAGGATCTCGCCGGGTCGGGCGAAGTCCTTGACGAATTTCAGGACCTGGTCGCGTTCCTCGTCGGTCATGAGATTGTATTCGCCGGACGACCCGCAGGGAACCCAACCCGTGACGCCAGCATCACGCAGATTGGTCAGATGGGTCTTGAAGGCTTGAAAATCGATCTTGCCGTTTGCGTCGAAGGGCGTGACCAGGGCGGGCATGACGCCAGAAAGTTTCATGTTGTGTCCTTACATTCAGGCAGAGAATTTCCTGAGCAGCTTCTGCTCGAGGAGGGTGACGACCCGCGTCAGCGGGAAGGCGATGACGAAGTAGATGGCGGCAACGGCTGTCAGCACCTCGACAGGGCGGGCGGTGTTGTTCGAGATGTTCTGTCCGATGAACATCAGGTCAGCCATGCCCACCGCCGAAACCAGCGCGCTTTCCTTGAACAGCGAGATGGCGTTTGAAAGCAGGGTCGGGGCCGCGCGCAGCACCGCCTGCGGCATGATGACGTTCATGATCTGCGCACGGCGCGGCAATCCAAGCGCGATGCAGGCATCCATCTGCTCGCTGCCGACAGAGCGCAGCGATGCACGGAACGTCTCGGAGGTGATCGCCCCCATATAGAGCGTCAGGGCGATCGTGGCCGATGCAAAGTTCGACAATTCGACCCCGAGAATCAGCGGCAGGCAGAAGAAGACCCAGAACAGCTGGATCAGCACCGGCGTGCCGCGGAAGATCTCGACATAAAGCCCCAGCAAGCCCCGGATGACGGCGTTGCCGCTGCTGCGCACCAGCCCGATCACGAACCCCAGGCAAGTGCCCAGCACGATGCACAGAAGCGTCAGCCTGATCGTCGTCCAGAGCCCCAGGGCAAAGGCATCGGTGAAACGGGCAAGGATCGAGAAATCCAGCGTCATTCCCATGTCGGACCCTCTCAGGTATGGCGTTGCCGGCGCTCGAGCCAGTTCACGAACTGGCCGACCGGATACGAGATGGCGAGGTAGATCAGCGCGACGACCGTGAATGTCTCGATCGGTCGGTATGTGGCGGTGGCCAGCGTCTTGCCCTGATACATCAGGTCGGCCACGCCCACGATCGCCACCAGCGCCGACTGCTGAAAGATGCCGATCCCGTTGGTCAGAAGCACCGGGACCGAATTGCGCAACGCCTGTGGCAGGACGATGTTCAACACGCGCTGCGTCGGCGAAAGCCCAAGCGCGATGCCGGCATCAAGGTGTTCCTTGGGCACTGCCTGGATCGACGCGCGATAGGCTTCGGCGTTGAAGGCCGTCAGGTTCAGGCCAAGCGCGATGATGCCCATGAAGATCGGCCCCCAGAATACGCCAAAGATCATCGGCACGCAGTAGAAGAACCAGACGATCTGCACGATGGCCGGGGTGCAGCGGAAGAACTCGACGAACAGCATCGACGGCCAGCGCAGGATGGCAAGCCGCGATGTCGTCAGAAGCGCAAGCCCGAAGCCGGCGACGATGCCGATCGCATTGGCCGCCAGCGTCAGTTGCAGCGTGACCCACAGCCCGTCTATCAGCGGCCCCATGTTCCGGGTGACGGCCCCGATGTCGAGTTGATACTCCATCGCCCTCACGCCTTGATGTGGAAAACGCGGTTGATGAACTCGCGCGTCCGCTCTTCGCGCGGATTGCCCAGCACCTGCTCGGGGGGGCCGTCCTCGACCACCACGCCGCCTGCGCAGAAGATCACGCGGCTTGCGACATTCTTGGCGAACCACATGTCGTGGGTCACCATCATCATCGGCATCCCCTGGGCGGCAAGGTTCAGGATGACCTGCTCGACCTCGGCCACCAGTTCCGGGTCCAGCGCCGAGGTCACCTCGTCAAACAGCATCAACTGGGGGTCCAGCATCAGCGCGCGCGCGATGGCCACCCGCTGCTTCTGGCCGCCGGAAAGCTGGCTGGGATAGGCATCGGCCTTTTCCCCCAGGCCAAAGCGTTCGAGGATCTTCTGGCCCCGTTCACGCGCCGAGGCCCGGCCTTCGCCGTTGACCTTGCGCGGCGCGAGGATCAGATTCTCCATGATCGAGAGATGGGGAAACAGCGTATAGTGCTGAAAGACCATCCCGATCCGCTTCCGGAGGTCCGTGTCGATGACGGTTTTCCGGCCGTTGGCGCGGATATAGGGCTTGCCGGCAAATCGGACCTCGCCGCCCTGGATCCGCTCAAGACCCATGACCACGCGCAAAAGCGTGGACTTGCCGCCGCCTGACGGGCCGATCACGACCACGCGGTCGCCCGGCATCATCTGGATGTTCAGCCCCTTCAGGACCTGGATGTTCGGGCCATAACCCTTGTGCAGGTCCCTGATCTCGACCAAGGGGGCGCCGTTCGCAGACGAAGTCATCCTTCACCTCCGTTGCAATCGCGGGAACGGGCTGCCATGGCGGCAGCCCGGCTGAGCTTGGGTTTATTGTCCGCCCGCGGCGAGAACCTCGTCGGCGGCCTTGGCGATCAGGGCATCGACGGCGCCGGTCGCGACCCGCTCCTCGAGGAAGATGTCCACGACCGCGACATCCGAGGCACGAAGACCGATGGGCAAGCCGAACGCCACGCCCTGCTTGGCCAGCGCGGGTTCGGGGTTCAGCGTCGCCGTCCAGTCCGGGTTGGCTTGCGTGAACAGCAGGTTCGTGTCCGAAGCGTCCACCACGACATCGGCCCGCCGGGACTGCAACGCCAGGCGCGTTTCGTCGGCCGTCGGCAGGCGCAGGATCGTCGCGTTCTGCACGGCGGCCGAGATCGCCTTGTCCTGGGCCGTGCCGGACATCACGGCAAGCGTCACGCCCGCAACGTCCAGATCGGCGACGGAAACCGGGTTCGCGGGGATCTTGGGGTTCTCCGCGTTGTAGACAAGCGAGATCTGGTATTCCATCGCCGGAATCGAAAACTGGACGGCCATCGCACGGACCGGGGTCCGGTTCAGCGCAAGGGACATGTCCCATCGCCCCGCCTGCAGGCCCGCGACGATGTTGTCCCAGGTCGTGTCCACGAACTCGGCCTCGACCTCCAGCGTCTCCGCGAATTCGCGGCAGAGGTCGGCAAAGAACCCCGAATAGGCGCCCGTGGCCGGATCGCGCATGACATAGGGCGGAGCCACCGCAGCACCGCAGCGCAGCTTGCCGGCGCTTTGCACCTGCTGCCAGTAGCCTTGCCCGTCCTGAGCCGACGCCGCGCCAGTCAGCATCAGCACGGCAACAGCGGCCCGACCAAGCGTCTTTCTTACAATCTTGTTCATCGTTCTCTCCCGTTGGCGCGGGTGAAGGCAAATCGCAGCGACGCGTTCCCTTCGTTCTTTTCATCCCGCACATGCAGGTTGCCGACACGGTGACGACACGTCAACAGAAAAGTTGTATTATGCCGCTGAGCGTGCGGTTCGAGGGCATGGCATCCTGAAAAGACGCCACCGCCGGTCAAACCAGAGCCAGTTCGAGGAAATTGAGGGACGAGGCGCCCCGTGTGATCGCGATAGCGCTTGGTGCAGACGCTGTGTCAGAAGGCCGGCCCGCAATTCAGGACCAGGACGGGGCAGGCACGGCGTAGTTTTCTTTACACAGAAGTCAGTGGCAGAGGCCCCTTCAGGCCGAGTTCAAGGCTGAAGCCAAGACCGCGTATACCGCCGCTCGCCGGTTCGGTTGAGCGCGGCCATCTCTACAAAGTCGGGCGGCGGTTTGGACTTGCGATCAGGGCGCTTCGGGGCCTTTCCCTGTCTGATCAGCGGGCAATCATCGCGCGCGCGACAGCCTCACCCGACAGCACCGCCCCATGCGCGGTGCCGAAATGATCGGCCGAGGCCGCCTCTCCGGCGAACCAGAGCCGCCCGTCCCAATCCGCGCCTGCCAGCGCCCGGCGCGTCGCAGGGCGAGTCCCGACCGCATTGAAGCTGTAGCTGCCCAATGCCTGCGGATCGCGCCCCCACCGCGTGACCTGCCCCGCCAGCGGGGCGCGAAAGGCGCTGCCGAACATCGCCCGCAGGGCCTCATGCGCAAGGGCGATGGTGTCGGCGTCGTTCAAATCCTCTATCTCTGTCGCGGGATCGGCGGCGTTGAAGCCCAGAAGAACCGGCGCACCAAGGCCGTGTGCCAGCGACACCCACTCTGCCCAAAATCCGGGCTTCGGCCCCAGCCAGCCGATCCAGTCCACATCCGAGGGCCAGCGCACCCGGTCGAAGCGCAGCCAGCACTTGTTCAGCAAACCGACCCCCAGGCTGTCGATCGCGCGCTGCCGTTCAGGGGCCAGTGACTCGGCAAAGCGCAGTCCACCCGATTTCAGCACACCAAGGGGCAGAGCGCAGATGATCCGGTCGGCCTCGATCTGTTCGCCGCCCAAAAGGCGCACCGATCGGGGCGCGATTTCAGACACTTGCGCATTGAGGCGGATAGCCAACCCCTGTGCCAGATGTGTCGTGATCTGGTCGAACCCTTCCGGAAGGATCGCGTCGCCCCCGTCGAATTCCCGCCCCTCCTCGCCATACCAGGCCGAGAGCAGGCGGGCGGGGCTGCCATATTCCTGTTCCAGCGTGCTGTTCAGCAGATACATGACCAGCCGCCGCGTTTCGCCATCGGCACGCTGCCATCCGCGATGCGACTGGACCGCGTCGAGAACCGAGATATCGCGCGACCGATCCTCGGCCGCAGCCAGAGCGTTACGCAGGACACGACGCGCCGGGGCCAGATCGGGGTCGATCTCGTCACCATCCGGCCCCAACAATATCGCGCTATCATAACGTGTGCTCACCAGCCGTGAGCCCGTTTCCTTTGCAATCTCTGTCATGGGGTTGCCGCGCTTTCCGTGAATCCAGCTTGCCCCCAGATCCATCGGCAGATCCGGCCAGAGCCGCGAGGTGTGGATCCGCCCGCCGACCCGGTCGCGCGCTTCCAGCACCGTCACGGCATGGCCGGCCCGTTGCAGAAGCCGCGCGGCGGCCAACCCTGCAAGACCCGCGCCCAGCACCAGAACGCGCCCGCGATCCTGGGTGGCATGCGCACCGCGCAGCGCCAGTGCGCCGAAGGCACCGAACGCGGCCAGCAGGCGGCGCCTGCCCCTTGAGGGTTTTGCTGCGTTTCCGGGTGCCATGACGCTGCCTCGATTGCGGTTCCCGAGCGAAGATTGCCGATGAGAAGTGCTTTCGGTCAAGCTCCGTTAAGGTCGGGATCATACTGCGCGGCAAGTACCCTGCTGCCCGCCTGATCAGAGGGGCCCCCAAGGACACCGTTCTGGCCTGCTGCCGGTTTCGTGGACACGCAGATAAGATCGTGACCATGGAACTGGAGAGTGGATATGACGAGACGGAAGTTCAGCCGCGAGTTCAAGATTGAGGCGGGCGCTGGCGGCAAGCTGCCCAGCCCGGACGCGACTGATTGGCATTTTCGGCGCCCTGGAAGAGTTGGGACGTGCGTGCCTTGAGAGCCGGATCTCTCAGGCGGACACGGCCGCCGCGATGTCAGAGATCCTCACGGACCTGCTGTCGCGGCTGCCGCCGAAGCCTTGAGGATCAGGTCCGGGCGATTTTCGCCACCTCTTGCTCGATGCAGTCCTGCAACTCTTGCAGATCGCCGGGATCGCGGAGATGGAAGTCGGCGATCAGGTCCGACCCGATCGCCATCGCGATCAGTCTCCGCGCGGAAGCATGAAGTTCACGGTCCGTTTGAAGGCCACGCTCTGCAAGAATGGCGGACAGAGCATCCGCCAGCATGTCCTGCCACGCGACCAGCACGTCGCGAACCGCCTCGCGCACCAGATCCGCCTCGCGCGAGGCGAACATCGCCTCTTTCCAAAGCCGATCGACATCGATCTCGGGGTTGCTGCGCTTGCAGTCCAGAAGCGTCAGTGCCCTCTCCATCGCCGGTTGATCAGACGCGTCACGTTCGAAGGTCTGGGCCAGCCGCTGACCGAACACGCGGAACGCTTCGGCCCGCAAGGCATCGGCAGACGTGAAATGGTGGTGAATCTGTCCGGGCGACACGCTGATTGCAGAGGCGACACGGCGCACGGTGGCCGCGTTCAACCCCTCGGTCATCGTAAGCTCTACCGCCGCGTTGATGATCTGGGTCCTACGCAGGTCGCGGGAAAGATTTGGCATCGGCGCCCTCGTTTTTTCAAGCCACGACCTTACGGGCAAATATTCTTGGACACCAGTCCAGAACATTTCTGGACATGCGTCCATGATCATACCATACCCCGGCTTTCACTGGCGCTTCTACCTGACAAGCGCGCGACCGGAGACGTCCACATGATCAAGATTCTCATCCTTGGCGCATCTGGCAA
>NZ_JBQTCG010000015.1:0-41654 GCF_052379855.1 Paracoccus sp. NSM
ATTACCGCCCCACTGTCTTCGGTGAATTGGATGCGATCTTCTGCGACAAAAATGTTGGGCGGAAAAGACACGTCGAAGATCGCAACAATCTCGTGCCCGAGACTGCTTTCATGAACGAAAATGTTCTCCATGAACGTGGGAGGTGAAACAGCTTTCACCGTGATCCCTAGTTCCTCTTGAAACTCTCGAACGACAGCAACCTCTACCGTTTCGCCAAACTCGACTGTTCCACCGAGAGGTCGCACGCCCTTCACGCGCCCGGCGTCATCGAGAACTTCAGCCGCAAGCAGACGACCGTCGCGCCAGTGGAGGCCCAACGCCTTAAGCCGTATTCTAGATGCAGGACGCCATGTGCTCATGCAGAAGGATTACAGCAAGGCGCGATCGACCGCAAAAGGCTCCTCGCGTCTATCCGCCGGCCTTGGTGCCGCGAACGGCGCGCGGCGACCTCTGACCCGCGCACTCGGCCCAAAGCGGCCCGACAGCCCCGGTCTGGCGCCGCCTTGCAGCATCCCCGGACCGGACGTTCGTGCTTGGCGCAGCGAGATCGCGCAGGCAAAGTCTGCTTTGTGGGGCAATGGGGACGGTCAGCCAGTTACCGTCAATATGGCTGCAGATGATGCTTCGCCAAGATGCTCGTGATCCAAGGATCTGTAGCTTCCGTTTAAGGCTTTACTGTTGGGCGATCGTAGGACTTGCCCTGCGT
The DNA here is from genome assembly GCF_052379855.1 of Paracoccus sp. NSM. Lineage (NCBI taxonomy): Bacteria > Pseudomonadati > Pseudomonadota > Alphaproteobacteria > Rhodobacterales > Paracoccaceae > Paracoccus > Paracoccus sp. NSM. The sequence goes on from NZ_JBQTCG010000015.1 coordinate 707, forward strand.
CAAGCGCCACATGGATGTCGTCTGACCCTATGCGACGGGGCCGGGTCGAGGCGTCGGGCCTGCCTCAGCGGCGTCGCGGATGCTGGTCACCATCCGGCGCAGGTTCTGCGGATAGGGGTCGGCCCGGCAGGGATACAGGTCGGGCGAGGCCAGCGTGCGCGCGATGGCCGGGTAGCGCAGCGCCTGTTCGGCATCCTCCATGGCGAAGGGCAGGCCGCGCCGGGACCGGGCCTCCATCACCAGCACCTCGCCATAAGTGTAGTGGATCAGTGCGTGATAGACATGCCCGGCCTCGGCACCCTCCAGGCCAAGTGTCTCGATCGCAAGGGCCACGCGTTCGATCAGGGGCCAGACGGTTGGGCTGCCCGGATGCCCGTCGATCAGGCAGCGCACCAGCCACGGATCGGCCCGCATCGCATCATAGAGCGCGCAGAGGATCGATACGATCTCGTCCACCGGGCATGGGCGTGGAGACGGATGCGGGATCTCGGCGGCGACGCGGTCGATCAAGCCGTCCAGCAGGTCGTCGCGGTCGCGCACATGGTGATAAAGCGTCATCAGCCCCGAGCCCAGCCGGTCGGACAGCGCGCGCATGGTCAGGCCATCCATGCCCGCCTCGCGCAGGATCGAAAGCCCCGCCTCCAGCACCCGGTCACGCGACAGACGCCCCGCCCGGCCGATCCGCCCCGGCCCGCGTTTGGTCGAAATTTCCACGTGCGTTCCTTTTTCGTGTGTATTACTAAATCGCTCAGGAATATGATTCGTATGCCATACGATACCTGTCCCGCCTGTGCAGCGCGACCGCAATCGGACGCGGCAGATCGGCGGACGGCATTCGCGGCTGATAACCGGACCCGCTACCCACGTTCCGAAGGCACGCGGCCCCTGACAAGGAAAGTGCAGACCATGAGACCCTTCGGCAAGGCGGCGCGGCTTGTCGCGACCACGGCCATGACGGCGCTGATCGCGGGCTGGCCCGGATCGGAAGCGCTGGCACAGGGCGGCGACGTGATGGTCCTCGACGAGATCATCTTGCGCGGCGAGCGGCTGGCCAAGACCCCGCTCGAGACGGAAAGCAGCGTTCATGTCCTTGACGAGGCCGCCATCGAGCGCGCCAACGCCACCACCGTCTATGAGGCCGTGCAGTCGGCGCCGAACGTGCTGCCCGCGCCTGCCGACCGCCTGCCGCCGATCCGGGGCGTGGATTCCGACGGCCCGTTCGGGCTTCGGGGCAACGACCTTTATGGCACCGCGCCGCGCGCCAGCCTGATCGTGGACGGGGTGCCGCGGATCAGCTCTTACGTGAACAACGGCTTCCAGTCGCTGTTCGACGTCGAACAGGTCGAGGTCCTGCGCGGCCCGCAGACAACGTTGCGGGGCACCAACTCGATCGCCGGGGCCTTCGTCGTGCGCACCAAGGACCCGGTCTTTCTGGACGAGGGGCAGGTCACGCTTGGCGCGCAGTATGACGGGGTCGCGGGGACGAACTGGCGCGGCGGGCTGATGGTCAATCGTGTCCTTGCCCCCGACGAACTGGCCGCCCGCCTCGTGCTCGAGGCCGAGGATGGCGCCATTCCCGTCGACTTCGCCGATGATCCGACCGGCATCCTCAGCGCCTATGACCGCGTGTCGGGGCGCACCAAGCTGCTGTGGCAGCCCGCGCAGATGCCCGGCCTGACTGCAATCCTGTCGGCCGAATATCAGGAAGGCCGCGACACCGGCTTTGATTCCTTCATCTCGGGGACTGGATTGACGGGGCGTCCGCCCTCGGACCGGATCGCGGTCGGCACGCAGCGCCTGCTGGACACCAAGGCCTGGGGCCTGTCGCTGGATGTCTCGCAAGAGGGGAATTCCGGCACGCTGCGGTCGTTGACCAGCATCCAGCGCGAGGATTTCGCGATGTCGCCGGAATCGACCGAGAATTTCGTCTCGTTCGACGACTTCGGCACGCGCAACCTGCTGCAGGAACTGACCTGGGAATTCGGCGCGAACGGCCCGCTGACGGGCGTCGCGGGTCTCAGCCATCACCAGCAGCGCAAATCGGTCGATTTCGGCCTGTTCGTCGATCTGGACACGCGCCAGACGCGCCGATCCACGGCCGCCTTCATGGACCTGTCCTATGCGCTGTCGGACCGGGTCGAACTGCTGGGCGGCGCCCGGCTGCATCACGAAAGCAACGCCTTCACCACGTCGAACAATTCCTTTGGCAATGTCTCGGCGGTGGATTTCGACGAGACCGAGACCGTGTTTCTGCCCAAGCTGGGCATAGGCTACGCCGTGGCCGAGGATCAGCGCGTCTTCGCCACGATCCGGCGCGGCTATAACGGCGGCGGCGCGGGGGTGAACTTCTTCACCGGGGTGCCGTTCGTCTTTGACCCCGAATATGTCACCACCGTCGAGGCCGGTTATCGCGGCGAGCTTCGCGATGGCTCGGTCGCGCTGGCCACGACGCTGTTTCACAACCGCTATGACGGTTACCACGCCTATGTCAGCGCGCCGGGCAATCCGCTGGACTATTCCATCGCCAATCTCGACGGCACCAGCTGGGGCGGTGAATTCGAGGTGGCGGCCTATATGACCGATGACCTGCGCCTGCGTGGGGGGCTGGGGCTCTTGCGCACGCGGGTCGATGCGCCGGGCCAGGCCATCGACGGCAACCGCTTCGGCAACGACCCGCGCACGACGCTGACCATCGGCGCCGACTGGTCGCCCCGGCCGGGCCTGACGCTGGACGCGAACGCGGTGCGTGTCTCGGGCTATTTCCCGAATTTCAGCCAGACCGAGGGACAGGAATCGGGCGATTACTGGAACCTCGATCTGGGCGTCAGCTATGCGCGCGACAATCTCAGCATGCGGGCGTATGTGGCCAATGCGCTGGACGAGCTGCAATATGTCGCCCGCGACAGCCGTGACGGCGCCGGATCGGTGCTTGAGCCGCGCCGCATCGGGGCGACCCTGACCTATGCGTTCTGACAGTCGCGTCGCGGGGCTCTTGCTGGCCTGCCTGATTGCGGCGGGCCCGGCTTCGGCCGCGCCGGTCCTGCGCGACGTGAACGACGGGACCGGTCGCGGCGTGGCGATCCCCGCCGCGCCCGAACGAATCGTGACGCTTTACGACAACCTGCTGGCCCTGCCGCTTTACGAGCTGGGCTTGCCGCCGGTCGGCTCGCTCTGGCAGGTGACGAGGCCTGACGGCACGCGCGAGGTGATGGGGCTTCAGCCCCTTTTCGGCGTGACCGGGTCCGAGGCCGGGATCACCCCCGTATGGCATGGCGGCAGCTACGACATCGAGGCGATCCGCCTTCTGTCGCCCGACCTCATCATCGGGACCGAGGGCGACGCAGCCCTGCTGCCCCTGCTGCAGCGGATCGCGCCCGTCTTCCTGCATCGCAGCCATTCGGCCGACAGCCGGGGCCTCGACGGCACGCGACGCCTGGCGCGGGATCTTGGCCTCCAGGCCCGTCTTGCCACGCTCGAGGCCGAATATGAGGGCCGCGCCGCCCGGCTGCGCGCGATGCTGCCGCCGCCCGCCCGCCCTGACGGTGACCGGGTCTATGCTGTGCTGTTCCTCAATGACGGGCTGATCGCGCTGACCGGGCCGGGCGGCATCATCGAGGCGGTCGAGGATCTGGGCTTTCGCCAGCCCGAATGGTTGCACGACATCTCGGCGAACGGTTTCTCGATGCCCCTCTCGGCCGAGGCGCTGCCGCGGATCGACGCGGATCTTCTGATCGTGGTCAAGGGCTTCGGCATCGGCAGCGACGACGAGGCCCGCGCAGCGCTGGACCGCGCGGCGCCGGGCTGGCATCTGCTGATGGGGGGGCGCGCGCCGCTTTTCGTCGATGGCGACAGGGTGATGACGATGACCTTCGCCTCGGCCCACGAGGCGCTGGAGGCGGTGGCCCGGCATTACGCGCTGGACCTGCCTGCAAGGGAATGACCGCTTGACGCTGGAATGCCGCAACCTGACGACCGGCTATGACCGTCGCACTGGCCCCCGGATCAGCGATGTCACGCTGAGCGTGCGGCCCGGTTGCCTGACCGCCCTGCTGGGGCCGAATGGCTGCGGCAAATCCACGCTGCTGCGCGCGCTGATGGGGTTTCAGCCCGCATGGCAGGGGCAGGCGCTGCTGGACGGACGGCCCGTCGCCTCGATCCCGCGCCGCGACATGGCGCGCCGCGTCGCCTGGCTGCCTCAGGACAGCCGATGTCCCGATTACCTGACCGTGGGCGAGTTGCTGGATCTGGGCTGCCATTCGCGCGCTGGAACCCTCTCGGGCCATCCTGTCCTGACGGGGGACGAGGCTGCGCGCATCCTGTCCGAGGTGGGGCTTGAGGGGATGGGGCTTGCGCAGGTCAACCGCCTGTCGGGCGGCCAGCGCCAGCGCGCCTTCATCGCCATGGTCCTAGCGCAGGACGCCGAGATCCTGCTGCTGGACGAGCCGGTGAACCATCTCGACATCCGCTACCAATACGAGATCATGGCGCTGGTCCGCGATCTGATGATCCGTCGCGGACGGACGGTCGTGGTGGTGCTGCACGACCTGAACCTTGCGGCGGGTTTCGCCGACCAGGTGGCGTTGATGCAGGACGGGCGGCTGGCTGCCGAAGGCTCGCCAGGGCAGATCCTGACCGAGCCGCGCATCGCCGAGGTTTTCGGCCTGCGGGTCGAGCGATTGGACCGCGATGGGCGGTTGGCCTTTCTGCCCGCTCTGCCGATGCCGACGTCCGACGCGTCGTTGCAGGGCGGCGCTTGATGCGCGGCGCGATTGCGTATGGCTGCGGGCTGGCGCTGATCGGGGTGCTGGCGCTGAGCCAGGGCGCGACCCGGATCGCGCCCGCGGATCTGTGGCAGGCCGTCACCGCATTTGACCCGACCCGCTACGAGCATTTCGTGGTCCGCCACCAGCGCTTGCCGCAGGTTGCGATGGCGGGCCTTGTGGGTGCGGTGCTCGCGGGGTCCGGGGTGGTCCTTCAGGCACTCATGCGAAACCCGCTGGCCGAACCTTCGCTGATCGGCATTTCCTCGGGGGCGTCGCTCTTTACGGTGCTGTTCGGCTTCGCGCTCGGTGCGCCGGTTCCGTGGCAGGGGCCGATCGCCTTTCTCGGAGGGATCTTCGGAATCGCTTCGACGCTGGCCCTGTCGCGGTTGGCGGCGGGCGGCAAGGACCCGCGCGGCTTGTCGTTGATCCTGTCGGGGGCGCTGGTCTCGATGCTTTACGGCGCGATGGCGCAGGCGGTGCTGCTGTCGGACCCGGCGCTGCGGCAGGCGGCCTTGGGCTGGGTGACCGGCAATGTCAGCTTTGTCCATGCCGACCGCCTGCCGCTGATGGCGCCGTTGGCACTGCTGGCACTTGCCGCGCTCTGGCCGATGAGCCGGGCGCTGACGCTGCTGTCGCTTGGCCGCGAGGCCGCCGCCGCCGCAGGGATCGAGGCGCAGCGCGTCTGGTTCATCGCCACGGCGCTGGTGACGCTGGCGGCCTCGGCTGCGGTGGCGATCTGCGGGCCGGTCGCCTTTGTCGGCCTGGTCGTGCCGCATATGCTGCGCCCGCTGGTCGGCGCGACCCTGCGCCGGGCGCTGCCCGCCAATGCGCTGGCGGGCGCGGGCGCGCTGATCCTGGCGGATCTTGCGGCGCGCACGGCGCTGGCCCCGCAGCAGATCCATACGGGCGTCGTGATGAACCTGCTGGGCGGGCTGTTCTTCATCTGGCTGGTCCGCCGGGTCTATCTGGCCCCCGCCGCCACCCCCGAGGGCCGGTGATGCGCGCGCGTCTCATCCGACCCGTCGATGGCAGGACGCGGCTGCACCTGGGGCCGGTGGCGCCAAGGGTCGGGAACCTGATTGCGGGCGTGTCGCTGGCTATCGCCTGTCTGGCCGTCGCGCTGGTCTCTCTGATCCATGCGAGGACGGGGGTGCAGGCGACCGATCTGCTGGCCGCGTTGCTGGGCCGGGACGCCGATCCAGCGGCGCTGGACATTCTGGACCTGCGCGCTCCGCGTGTCGTGCTGGCGCTGGTGACAGGCTTCATTGTCGCGGTCGCGGGCGCCATCCTGCAGACGCTGGCGCGCAATCCGCTGGCCGAGCCGGGCCTGCTGGGTCTCTCGCAGGGCGCAGTGGTGGCGACGATGCTGCTGGCCGCGTTGGTCCCGGCCGCGACGCTGGCGCAGCAATCCCTTGCGGCGACGGGGGGCGCGCTGCTGACCGGGGTGACGATCCTGGCGCTGGTCGGGCCCGGCCGGGCGGCGGGTTTGTCGATCCTGCTGATGGGGATCGCGGTGCAGACGGTTCTGGCCTCGGTTTCGGCGCTGCTGCTGGTCCATGCGCCACCCGACCTGTCCTATCGGCTGGCAGCCTGGTCGATGGGGGCGCTGGACCGCGCGTCTTGGCCGCTGATCCTGGGCTATCTGCCCTGGGCGTTTCTGACTGTGCCGCTGCTGATCCTGGCCGGGCCCAGCCTCCGGGCCTATGATCTGGGCGAAGATCTGGCGCGCGCTCTGGGCGAGCCTCTGGGCATGCGCCGGGTGGCGATCCTGCTGGCGGTGGTGGCGCTGACCGGGGCCAGCACGGCGGCGGCCGGGCCTCTGCTGTTTCTGGGCGTGATGGCGCCGCATCTGGCGACGTATCTGTCGCCCGCATCGGGGACGGCGCGGCTGGTCCTGTCGGGGTTGGTCGGGGCGCTGCTGGTCGCGCTGGCCGATCTGGCGGCGCGGCTGGCCATGCCGGTCCTGCCTCTGCCGCTTGGGCTGTGCCTCGTGCTGATCGGCGTGCCGGCCTTCGCGGCCAGCCTGCGGCTCGCCGGGTCCAGGCCATGATCCCCGCACCAAGGAGACGCCGATGACGAGCCGCAGCCATGCCCTGTTCCGCCATGCCCGCTCCGAGGCGCTGATCGCCTTTTGGCGCGCCGAGTTCCTCGCCCATGAGATCAAGGTCGAGCAGCCCGACCCGGCCAGCCTCGTCGCCCGAGCCGAGGGTGTCCGCATCGCGCTGGCCTGTCACGGACCGCATTGCTGCCTCGAGGTTGATTGCGACGATCCCGCCTGGCTGCCCGAGATCCGGGGGCATCTGGACGCGCATATGGCCGAGTTCGATCCCGGCATGGCGCCGCTGATCTGGTCGGGTCGGGGCCAGCCCGGCGCCTTGCCCGACGCCCTGACGCTGGCGCGGGTCGAGGCCTGCGACCCGCTTGGCGTTTCATGGTGGCGCATGGTGCTGCGCCTGCCGGCCGGTGCCGCGTCGCGCCATGCGGGCGCGCATTGGCATTTCCGCCTGCTGCGCGGCGCGATCCCCGGACGCGCGCCGGTCTGGCCGCGCATGAACGAACGCGGCAGCATCGACTGGCCGTCCGGCGCAGATGCGCTGCTGGACCGGTTCTTCACCACGCGCCACCTCGATGTTGCCTCGGGCTTGCTGAGCTTCGACATTTTCCGCCATCCCGGCGGCCCGACCGATGGCTGGGCGGCCACGATCCCCCTTTGCGACGAGGTCGGTCTTTTCGGCCCCTCCGGCAAGGCCGGTCCGCCATGGGTCGCAGGCCGGACGCTGTTGGCAGGCGGCGACGAGACCGCGATACCGGCCATCCTGCGCGCCATGGAAACCGCCCCTGCGGGCGCACAGGGCCGCGCGGTCCTGCTGGCCGGCAGCCCCGAGGATCGGCAGGACGCGCCGCATCCGGCCCTCCGCACGCACTGGCTGTTCCGCAGCCAAGGCGCGACCGAGGCCGACCTGATCGCCGCGCTGAAAGAGGAGCTGCGCGACGCTTTTGACGGGCTGTGGTTCGCGGGCTCACAAGAGGCCGCACGCCGTTTGCGCAGCAGCGCCCGGGCGGCGGGGTTGACCCCAGACCGGGCGTCCGCCATCGCCTACTGGTCATGACGCCTGGCCGAATTGCACGCCGAGGCCCGATTGCTTGACTCCGCCAAAGGGCACGTCAGGTCGGATCACGCCATGCGCGTTGATCCAGACCGAGCCGCATTCCAAGAGCAACGCTAGGGCGCGCGCGGCGTCAAGGTCGCTCGTCCAGATTAAGCTGCCAAGCTCGTTCGAGCTTTCAGTGGCTGCAGCGAGCGCTTCGTCGACGTGGTGGTGGTGGATCACGGACAGCCGCTTGATGCATATCAACGCAGGCTCGCGGCGCGGTCAATTCTGCCTGTCATCACCGAGCCTTGTCACAGGACCGTCGGGTTTGGGCGCAACCTGCCGGTGGTGGGCTTGATCAGCGCTTTCGTCATCGCGAATGCGGTCTTTCACGCCGAGGCAAGCAGGCTTGGCTACGCCTATGACGGACTGGGCGTGCGACTGGGGCTTGCCACGATCCTGATGCTGATCGCCCTTATCGGGGGGCGCATCATTCCCGCGTTCACCCGGAACTGGCTTGCCGCGCGGGGCGCGACATCTCTGCCGGTGGCGTTCGGCCGGGGTGACGCGCTGGTCCTGGCACTGACGGCGCTTGCATTGGCAGGTTTTGTCACGAACCCCGCTGCGGAAGGCTTGCCGTGGCTCATGGCGGCGGTGGCGGTTGCGCAGATGTGGCGCCTGTCGCGCTGGCGCGGCTGGCAGGTGCGCCGAGAGCCGCTGCTGTGGGTCTTGCACCTTGCCTATCTGGCGCTGGGCCTCGGCTTCGCCGCAGAGGCCGCCGCCATCTGGGGCTTCATGGAAGCCGGCGCCTCGCGCCATGTCTGGGTCGCCGGAGCGATAGGGTTGATGACACTGGCCGTCATGACCCGCGCAACGCTGGGACACACAGGCCGCGCGCTGAAGGCTGACGGCGTTACGGTGGCGATCTTCCTTGCCATGGCCGGGTCCGCGGTCGCTCGTGTGGCGGCAGGCGGTGCCGAGCAGCCGATGCCGCTGCTTCTGGCATCCGCCAGCCTGTGGGCCCTGGCCTTTGCCGGTTTTGCCGTCAACTTCGGGCGGATGCTGTTGCAGCCCCGGCAGAACAGCGCGACCAAGGCTGCGGCATGAACCGGTATCCAGCATCGCGCTAGGCTGATCGTCGCGTCGCGATCCCGGTTGATCTATCGCAAGGCGATTTCCTCTTGCTACGATAGGGTCACCCCGACCAGGACGACACCTCATGCGGGCGGGCGCGCCTTGTCTTGCGTCTTCGACCCTCGGGACCACTGACCGGAGAAATGCCCGTGAATGCCGACTTTGCCTCTGTCTTTTACGAAATCGCGCTGCTGGTGCTGATGGCGGCGGGGGTCGGCTTTGTCGGATTGATGCTGCGCCAGCCGCTTGTGGTGGCTTTCATCGCGGTGGGGGTGCTGGCGGGGCCGGATGCGTTTGGGCTGGTCTCGTCGGTCGATTTCATCGAGACGCTCAGCCAGATCTCGATCGCCGTGCTGCTGTTTCTGGTGGGGCTGAAGCTGGATATCGGCCTCGTGCGGAACCTCGGGCGGGTCGCGGTGGCCACCGGGTTGGGGCAGGTCACGTTCACGGCCCTTTTCGGCTATCTGATCTGCCTTTCCATGGGGCTGGATCATGTCACCTCGCTTTATATCGCGGTGGCACTGACGTTCTCGTCCACCATTATCATCGTCAAGCTGCTGTCGGACAAGCAGGAGATCGGCGCCCTGCATGGCAAGATCGCGCTTGGCTTCCTGATCGTGCAGGACATCTTCGTGGTGCTGGCCATGGTCACGCTGTCGGCCATCGGCGTGGGCAGCGGAGAGCAGAGCGGCGGTCTCTGGCAGGTCCTGCAGGTGTTTCTGGGCGGGCTGGCGATGGTGGGCGTTGTGGTGCTGTTCATCCGGCATCTGGCGGACCCCCTGCTGCGCCAGATCGCGCGCTCGCCCGAATTGATGGTCATCTTCGCGGTGGGCTGGGCGGCCAGCCTTGCCGCGCTTGGCGATGCGCTTGGCTTCGGCAAGGAACTGGGCGGGCTGCTGGCGGGGGTGTCGCTGGCCTCGACCGAGTTCCGCGATTCCATCGGGTCCCGGCTGGCTGCCTTGCGCGACTTCCTGCTGCTGTTCTTCTTCATCAATCTGGGCGCGTCGCTGCAACTATCGACGCTTGGCGATCAGATCGGGCCGGCCATCGTGCTGTCGCTGTTCGTGCTGATCGGCAACCCGCTGATCGTCCTGGCGATCATGGGTTACATGGGCTACCGCAGGCGCACGGGCTTTCTGGCCGGGCTGACGGTTGCCCAGATCTCGGAATTCTCGCTGATCTTCATGGCGATGGGGATCACGCTAGGCCATGTTACGCACCAGGCGATGGGCCTAGTAACGCTGGTCGGGTTGGTGACGATCGCCCTGTCGGTCTACATGATCACCTGGTCGCACAAGCTCTTTGCCTGGTGCGAGCCCTATCTGGGCCTCTTCGAGCGCCGCCACGCCCATCGCGAGGCCGAGGATACCGAAGGCCCCGCCGAGACGCGCGGCCATGATTACGTCATCTTCGGGCTGGGCCGCTACGGGTGCCGCATCGGCGCCAAGCTGCAAGAACGGGGGCACCGCATTCTGGGCGTCGATTTCGACCCGGACGCGCTGGCCGCCTGGCGGCGCATGGGGATGGACGCGGTCTATGGCGATGCGACGGATCCGGAATTCGTGGCCCATCTGGATCTGGTCAATGTCCGCGCCGTCGTCTCGGCCGTTCCGCGCGAACGGGGTGCCCTGACCGAGGCCGACCCGCAGCTTGCGCTGCTTCATGGGCTGAGGGATGCGAATTACCGGGGCCGGGTCTTCCTGTCGGTTCAGAAGCTGGCAGACGTGGACGATCTGCTGCGGCAGGGAGCCAGCGTCGTGTTGAAGCCCTTTGACGATGCCGCCGATTATGCGGTGCGGCGGCTGACGTCGGAAACAGAAGATCCTGCGTGATCTGTCGCGCAATACCCGATCAGCAATGTCCGGCGGGTCGAGCGGTTGCCCATGCCCCCCGCGACCTGCCTGCGCGCCGGTCCTGAACGCAGAGGCCCCGGTTCTGCCGCTATCGCCCGGTGACGCGCCCAAAGCGCCGTCTCCGGGCAATCAGGCCTCGCGCTCGTCAGACGCGCCTGCTCTGGCCGCCTTCATGAGGGTCGAACCCGGCCATCACGACCTCGCGCGTGCGGCAATCGTCACACATCGTCAGCAGGCTGCGCCGGCTTTCGCCTTCGGGGCCGCTGAACATCCAGTGGCTCTGCAGCTTCTCCATCACGCGGCGGATGCTGGACCCGGTGCCGAACGCCTTGCCGCAGGAGGTGCAGCAGAAGGGTTCCTCTTCCTTGAGGACGCGGCGCGGCTCGGACCAGGCGGCAAAGTCGATGCGGGCCTCGATCGTGATGGCCTGTTCGGGGCAGGTCGCTTCGCAGATGCCGCATTGCACGCAGGCGCTTTCGGAAAAGCGCAGGCTGGGCTTGTCGGGCATGTCGCCAAGCGCGCTGGCGGGGCAGGCGCCCACGCAGGACAGGCAGAGCGTGCAGGCATCCGTATCCAGATGCACGGTGCCGAATGGCGCGCCCGCGGGCAGGGCGATGCGGCTTGCGGGGGTGGGCGCGGTGCGGTTCAGTTCCGCCATGGCCAGCGTCAGCAGACCGCGCTTGTCCTCGGGCGGCAGGAAGCTGGAACGCTCGGGCCTGGCGGCAGGGGCGGGATGCCAGAGGGCGGCCTCCAGCGCGTCGGGATCGTCGGTCTGGATCAGCGCGCAGTCATCGGCGGCAAGGCCCGAGGCCGAGCAGACCGCGCCGATCAGGTCCAGCGTCGCGGCCAGCCCGTCCAACGGATGGGCGGGCCGGTCCTTGGCCAGAACCCGGACGCCGCCCGCGCCCCAGGCAAGCGCCGCCGCCATGATCTCGGGGCCGACCTGACTGGGCTCGTTCACGGGGACCGGGATGACATGGGCGGGCAGGCCGCGCCCGAACCGCGCCATCGCGTCGATCAGGGGCGCGCCGTGGTCTTCGTCGTGAAAGAGGATCACGGGCGCCGTCTGGGCGCCCGCCGCGAACCAGGCCTGAAGGCCCCGGCGCAGGCGCTGCGCGATATTGGCGACGACCGGCAGCGCATAGGCGGCGGCACCCGTGGGGCAGGCCGCCGCGCATTGTCCGCAGCCCGCGCAGATCGCGGGGTCGATCATCACCGTGTCGCCCGCGGGCGTGATCGCGCCGGTCGGGCAGAGGTCAAGGCAGCGCGTGCAGCCCGTCAACGTGTTGCGCGAATGGGCGCAGAGGCCGGGCGTGAAGTCGATGAATTTAGGCTTGTCGAACGTGCCGACCATCTGCGCGGCCTCAGAGACCAGCCGCGCCACCGCGCCGGGGTCGCGCGGATCGGCGCGCAGATAGCCGGGGCGGGTCTCGTGGAACAGCGCCGGATTGCCGGTCAGGTCGATCACCAGATCCGCGCGCGAGACCGCGCCGTTGCGGCCGGGGCCGAAATCCAGCCTTGCGCGCGACGACGGCGCGGGGGCGGCAAAGGCGTTCACGTTCAGCTCGAACGCGCCCAAATGGCCGCGCGCGGTGCCGATCCGGCCTTGCAGGACCGGCCATGTCGTCTGGCGCGGCGGGGCCACATCGGAACCCGGCAGAAGCAGGACGGTGATGTCCAGATGCTCGGCCAGCTCGCGCGCGGCCTTCAGCGCGACGTCGTCCCGGCCCAGGATCAGCGCGACGCCGTTGCTTTCCAGCGTCACGACCTCGAACTGGCTGGCCTCGATTTCGGCCATCGCCAGCAGGGCAGCCATCTTGGGCGCGGACTTCGCGCCTTCGTCCGACCAGCCCGCCGTCTCGCGGATATTGGCGAAGCGCAGGGTGCCATCGTAACCCATGTCCTGCGCGACTTCGGAGAACAGCGGCGCCTCCTGCGTGCAGGCCACCGTGATCTGGGCGAAGTCGCCAAGGGCCGCGCGGAAATGGTCCAGCTGGGCGCGGCAAAGCTGGGTCGCGGGCCTGCCCTCGGCGCCGAGCGTTTCGGGCGCGAGGGTCATCGTTCCCTCGCAGGTGCAGATCATTCGCGCGTCGGTCATGTCGGGCTGGGCCTTTTCGATGGGCTTTGGCTGGACTATCTGTGCAGATGTAGTCCGAACTGCCTGTAAAGGGTAGCGGGGGAGGAAGAAAATGTCACAAACCATCGCGCCCGCGCGGGTCGATCTGCCGCCCGCTTTCGCGCTGCACCGCAGCGATGCGCGCGACGTCCTGGCCGAGGCTGCACGACTGGCGCCCGACCATGGCGCGGGCCTGTTGGTCATGCATGAATCGCCGGGCCTGCTGGCCTTTGCCGTCGTTCTGGAACCCGAACAGCCACTGGCCGAAGCCCGGCGCGCCTTTCTTCTGGGCATGACCGCTTTGGCCGATGCGCTTGGCGCCCATTGCCCGCCCGAACGCCCCGTCCGGCTGGAATGGCCGGACCGGGTGATCTATGACGCCGCGCGTCTGGGGGGAGGGCGCCTTGCCGTGGCCCCCGGCTGCGCCGAGGATCAGGTGCCCGACTGGATGGTCTTTGGCGCCGAGTTGATTGCGGATCGCGACCACCTTGCCGAACCCGGCCGCCATCCGGACAGCACGTCCCTTAAAGAGGAAGCCTTCGATCCGGCAGAGCTGATCGTTTCGACCTTCGCGTCTTACATGATGCTCTACTTCGATCGCTGGAAACATGACGGCTTTGATGCCGTGACGAACCGCTACCTGATGCGCGTGGACCCGCCGCTTCTGCGCGGCGTCCGGCGGATCGAGGGCGACCGCCTGTTCGAGATGACGCCCTCGGGCGGTGGCCGTCGCTTCGCCGCGCTGGCCGAGGCACTGGCCGCGCAGGATTGGCGCGACGAGACGGGGCCGCGCCTGTGACCCGGCTGCCGCGCACGATCCGGCTGGACCCCTCTGATACGGTCGTCTTCGCCCGAGCGGCAGAGCCCGGCGAATGGGCGGTGCCGGGCACGTTCCTCTTTTGGGGGCGCGATCCTGACGACCTGTCCCGAAAGGAGGCCATCGCCTTCCGCTCGGGCTTTCTGGGGGTGGACAGCTTCGGCCATTCCACCCTTGTCGCGGTGCAGGAGGCCAGCGCGGCCGAGCGCGCGGCGATGGTCGAGACACTGGCGCGGCAATTGGTCACGCATCTGGGCGCCCCCTCGGTCGAGGCCGCCCGCCCCGCTGCCGAGGAAGAGGTCGCCCTGGCCGAGGCATTGTGCCGCGGCCATGACCTGAACCGGCTGATCGCGCTGCATCGCCGCCATGACGGCACTGACATCCGCGAACAGTTCCGCACGCTGAGGCCCCGCGACGAGACCGCCTTTTCGGCCAGTCACCTTCAGGGCCATGACCGCGCCTTCCAGTTCTTCGAGGAAGTCGAGGATCACGTGGACATTTTCGATCTGAAAGGGCAGCGCTGATGCCGGAATTCTGGGTTGCCTCGGGGCATCATCTGACGCGGCTGGACGCGGCAGGGCGCATGGTGGTCACCGACGAACTGCTGTTGGCATGGCTGGCGCGCCCCGAATTGCTGCCCCCGCCCGAGGCCTGCGCGGCGGAACGCGCGCTGCATGCGCGGCTGATGCAAACGCCCCGCGCGCAGGTGCCCGAACCCGAGCTGGCCGCCTTGGCCGACCGTGACGCGCAAGAGAACTGGCGCTTTTTCCTGACTCTGCGCGATCACCTGCTGCGCGCGGGCACGATCGAGGCCGGGTATGCCGCCATCATGGAACAGGGTGTGCGCCTGCCGGTCGTGTTCCTGTCGCAACTGGTGCAGCTGATCCTGCGCAACGCGCTGGACGGCTGCGAGGACCCGCAGGTCCTGCGCGCGGCCGAGTGCTTCTTTCGGCCGCAACGCGCGCACGTCAAGGACGGGACGCTGCTGCTGGCCGATGACGAACTGGTGACGCAATTCGCGCAGGACATGCACGCCGCGCCGCTGACCACGATGTTCTCGGGCGGTGTCGACGGGCTGGACGTGCTGGGCGGTGGCAATGAATGGACCTATTGGTCGCGTTCCGACGCGCATACGACGGTGCTGAATTTCGGCGGCGACCCACTGGCGCGGGCGGGCATGGCGCAGGCGCTTGAGGCCTTCATCACGCATATGATGGGGATCGAGGTGACCGTGACGGCTCAGACCTCGGCCCAGGATGTGGAGCTGCGCTGGTATGTGGGCCTTGACCCGGCGGGGACCGCGATCGGTGATGCGCTCTGGCATGAACGCGCACTGCCTGCGACGCTGGTGGGGCTGTTCCGGCTGGATTTCGGTCCGCATGTTCCGGTGCGCGCCGATCTGGCGGGCCAGCCGGTCTGGCTGATCCTGGGCCTGCCCGCCGACAACACGCTGCGGATGAAGCCGCAAAACCTGCTGTCGGGCCTGCCGCTGGCAGAGCCTGCGCTGCATTGAGGGGAAAGCCCATGCCACAGGAAGTCCTGCGCTTCGGCGTTCTGGCCATCCGCCGCCCCCCGGTCACGCGATGGGGCGCGGGTGAATTGCGGCCGACCGCCCTTTTGATGCCCGAACCCGAGACGCCTGCGAACACGCTGCTGATGACCGAGGATGGCGTCGAGACCTGGTATCTGGGCGGGCGCGATCTGATCCTGTGGTCGGGCGATACCGGGCATCACCGCGACAATCTGCAATCCGGGCGGCCCTCGATCTGGGTCGCGCTGCGCGGCGCCGATCCCGCCCGGACGCAGCTTGTCTGCCTGACCGCCGATCCCTACGAGGGCGAGGGGCTTGCCTCGGATCTGGACCTGATCGTGGCGGCGGTGCCGATGCCGCAGGCCGTTCAGGCGATGATCGAGGACTTTGTGGCGACCCATCACGTCGAGATGCCCTTCAAGAAGCGCAGGCGTCTGCCGAACGATCCCAACGCATTGATCACGCGCGCGCCGCGCGTGCTGCACCCCGAGGATTCGTGGCAGGCGCGCAAGGGCAAGGGGCCGGACCTGTGACCGACGAGGATGACGGCTTTCTGTCGCGCTGGTCGCGCCGCAAGCGCAAGGCCAGGGCCGCACCCGAGCCCCAGCCTGAACCGCAGCCCGAAGCCCAGCCCGAAGCCGCACCCGTCGAACCCGAAACCCTGTCCGACGAGGAACTGGCCGCCCTGCCGCGTATCGAGGACCTGACCGAGGGCAGCGATATCCGCGCCTTTCTGCGGGCCGGCGTGCCCGCCGCGCTGAAGAACGCGGCGCTCAGGCGGGTCTGGATGCTGACGCCGGCGATTCGCGATTACCGCGATCCGGCGGTCGATTATGCTTGGGACTGGAACACGCCGGGCGGTGTTCCGGGCGATGGTTGCGCCCCCGCGCCGGAACGCGCGGCGCAGATGCTGCGCGATCTGCTTGATCCTCCGAAGCCGCAGGCCGAGGCCTTGCCCGAGACCGAACCTGCAGACGAGACCACTATTGCCGAGGCCTCCCCCAAGGTCGCAGCAGCGCCCGAAGATCGAGCCCCGTCCCGGCAGGACGCCTCTGCCCCGCCCGCGTTTTCCGACGATGACGCGCCCGCCCCGCAGCCCCCGCGCAGGCATGGCGGCGCATTGCCGACCTGACGCAGCGACACCTTCGCCGCGGCGTTGACGGCCGCCCCGGCCGAGACCATTCGTCGCAAGGGGCAGGCGTGCCGGATTGTGTGGACAGAATTGCGGCAATCCGGTAACTTTTGCATCTCGTTGCATATCATTGCAGCGATTGGGGAAATGCACAGACATGACAGACAGCCAGCCCGCGACGGGGCCAGCTATCGAGGGAACGGACCGCGCCCGTGGCGATCAGTATCGCTTTCTGGCGACACTTCTTTCTGCTGCGCCTTCGCAAGACCTGCTGATCGGAATTGCCGGCCTGTCCGGCGATGCGACGGCGTTCGGGCAGGCCGTGAACGCGCTGGCCGCCGCGGCGGGGCGCACCGATGCCGCCCAGGTCGAACGCGAGTTCTTTGCCGTCTTCGTGGGCGTCGGACGCGGTGAATTGCTGCCCTATGGAAGCTTTTACCAGACCGGGTTCCTGAACGAACGCCCGCTGGCCGAGGTCCGCGCCGATCTTGCCCGGCTTGGCGTCGCGCGGGCCGAGGGTCGGTTCGAGCCCGAGGACCACATCGCCCTGCTGTTCGAGGTGATGGCCGACATGGCGCATGGCCAGATCGCGGTCGGGCCCGACGAACAGGCGGCTTTCTTCGCCCGTCATGTCGCGCCCTGGGCCGGGCAGTTCTTCGACGATCTCGCCGTGGCGCCCAGTGCCCGGTTCTATCGTTCGGTGGCCGAATTGGGCCGCCTGCTTGTCGATATTGAAGCACGCGCCTTTTCGTTGGCCGCGTGATGTTTGGATGATGCTTCGGGCAGGGCAACCTGACCCCGCGCCAGGGAGGGAGAAGAAATGACCAAGGAAAAGGGTAAGGGCACGGGATCCTCGTTGAACCGTCGTGCCTTTTTTGGGGTCGCGGCCACAGGGGCTGCCGCGACGGCCCTGGGTGCGGGATCGGCGATGCCGGCCTTCGCGGAAACCGGCGATGAGCGAACGCGCGCGCGCTATCAGAAGACCGCTCATGTCGAGACCTATTACCGCACCAACCGCTACTATCCCCGGGGGGCCAACTGATGCTGACGAAACGCAGAAACCGTGAAACGGCGGCCACGGGCCGTCTGTCGCAGATGGCGGCATCGGTCGCCGCGAAGCCCCTTGACCGCCGCAGCTTCCTGCGGGCCTCGGGCCTGTCGGTGGGCGGACTTGCGGCGCTTGGCACGCTTGGCGCGGGCATGACCCGCCGGGTCGAGGCCGCGGGCTTCACCGACCTGTCGCAGCCTATCGAGATCAAGACCAACATGTGCACCCATTGTTCGGTCGGCTGCACGGTCAAGGCCGAGGTTCAGAACGGCGTCTGGGTCGGCCAGGAACCGGCCTACAGCAGCCCGATCAACCGCGGCACGCATTGCGCCAAGGGCGCCTCGGTGCGCGAGCTGGTGCATGGCGACCGCCGGATCAAGTATCCGATGAAGAAGGTCGGCGGCGAATGGCAGCGCATCAGCTGGGATCAGGCGCTGGACGAAATTTCGGAGAAGATGACCGAGATCAGGGGCCGTTCGGGCGCGGATTCGGTCTATCTGCTGGGTTCTGCGAAGTTCTCGAACGAGGGCGCCTATCTGTTCCGCAAGTTCGCGGCCTTCTGGGGCACGAACAACGTGGACCATCAGGCGCGCATCTGTCACTCGACCACGGTGGCGGGCGTGGCCAACACCTGGGGCTACGGCGCCCAGACGAACAGCTACAACGACATCCGCAACGCCAAAACCGTCGTCTTCATGGGCTCGAACGCGGCCGAGGCGCATCCCGTCTCGTTGCAGCACATCCTTGAAGGCAAGGAAACGCAGCGCGCCAATGTCGTCGTCTTCGACCCGCGCTTCACCCGCACGGCGGCCCATGCGACCGAATATGTGCGCTTCCGTCCCGGCACCGACATCGCGGTGATCCACGGGATGCTGTGGCACATCTTCGAGAACGGCTGGGAGGACCGGGAATACATCGCCCAACGCGTCTGGGGGATGGATCAGGTCCGCGAGGCCGTCCGCGCCTATCCGCCCGAAGTGGTCGAGCGGATCACGGGTGTCGATGGCGACACGCTGAAGCGCGTGGCTGAACAATTCGCCAAGGAGCGCCCCTCGACGTTCATCTGGTGCATGGGCGGCACGCAGCACACCGTCGGCACGGCGAACGTCCGCGCCTACAACATCCTGCTTCTGGCGACCGGCAATGTCGGCGGCGAAGGGAACGGCGCCAACATCTTCCGCGGCCATTGCAACGTGCAGGGCGCGACCGATTTCGGTTTGGATGTGGGCAACCTGCCTTGCTATTACGGTCTTGGCGCCGGTGCGTGGAAACACTGGGCACGCGTCTGGGACGTGCCTTACGAGTATTTCGTCAGCCGCTTCGACGCGGTGCCCGCCAAGGCTGGCCGCGATGCGCGCACGCCGGAACAGAACATGGAGGTGCCGGGCATCACCTCGACCCGCTGGTTCGACGCCGTGACGATCGACACGGACGAGATCGACCAGCAGGACAACATCAAGGCGATGATCGTCTTCGGTCATGGCGGCAACACCGTTCCGCGGATGCAGGACGCGCAGCGCGGCATGGATGCGCTGGACCTGCTGGTCGTGGCCGACCCGCATCCGACCACCTTCGCGGCCCTGCACTCGCGCACCGACAACACCTATCTGCTGCCGATCTGCACGCAGTTCGAATGCTCGGGCTCGCGCACGGCCTCGAACCGGTCGGTGCAATGGGGTGAGAAGGTCGTCGATCCGATCTTCGAATCCGACAATGATTATGCCGTCATCTACGCCCTGTCGCAGCGCCTGGGCTTCGCCGACGACATGTTCAAGAACTTCGAGATGGTGCAGGGCAAGTTCGGGATGGAGCCCACTCCGGAATCCATCCTGCGCGAGATCAACCGTGGCGGCTGGTCCACCGGCTATACGGGGCAATCGCCCGAACGCCTCAAGGCGCATATGGCCAATCAGGACAAGTTCGACCTGATCACCCTGCGCGCCCTGCCGGATGCCCCCGAGGAAATCCGCGGCGATTACTACGGCCTGCCCTGGCCCTGCTGGGGGACGCCCGAGCTGCGCCACCCGGGGACGCATATCCTCTATAACACCAACCTGCACCCGATGGAGGGCGGCGGCGCCTTCCGTCCGCGCTTCGGGCTCGAGCACGAGGGCCAGACCCTTCTGGCCGAGGGCAGCTGGCCGCGCGGGTCCGAGATCCAGGACGGCTATCCCGAATTCACCTTTGCCCTGCTCGAGCAGCTGGGCTGGGATGGCGACCTGACTGCCCAGGAGCGTGCGACGATCATGCGGATCGGCGGCGACAATCCGGGCGGCGTGTCCTGGTCCACTGACCTGTCGGGCGGCATCCAGCGTGTCGCGCTGGAACATGGCTGCGTGCCCTTCGGCAATGGCAAGGCCCGCGCGGTGGCGTGGAACCTGCCCGACCCGATCCCGGTCCACCGCGAGCCGCTTTATTCGCCGCGCCCCGATCTGGTCGCCGAATACCCGACCCGCGACAACGGTCGCCAGCAGCGGATGCCGAACATCGGCAAGACCGTGCAAGAGGCGAACCTGGCCAACAACGTCCATGACAGCTTCCCGCTGATCCTGACCTCGGGCCGTCTGGTCGAATACGAGGGCGGCGGCGAAGAGACGCGCTCGAACCCGTGGCTTGCGGAATTGCAGCAGGACATGTTCGTCGAGATCAACACCGAGGATGCGGCCGCGCGCGGCATCGTCGATGGCGGCTGGGTCTGGGTGACGGGCGCCGAGGGCGGGTCCAAGGCCCGTGTCAAGGCGATGGTCACCGAACGGGTGGGCAAGGGCGTGGCCTTCATGCCCTTCCACTTCGCCGGCTGGTTCCAGGGCGTCGATCAGCGGGGCAACTACCCGCAGGGCACAGACCCGATCGTGCTGGGGGAATCGGTCAACGTCATCACCACCTATGGTTATGACCCTGTGACCGGCATGCACGAGGGCAAGGTCACGCTTTGCCAGATCGCGGCTGCATAAGGGAGGATGTGAAACATGGCACGAATGAAATTCCTCTGCGACGCTGACCGCTGCATCGAGTGCAACGCCTGCGTCACCGCCTGCAAGAACGAACACGAGGTGCCCTGGGGCATCAACCGCCGCCGGGTCGTCACGATCAATGACGGCCTGCCGGGCGAGCGTTCGGTCTCGATGGCGTGCATGCATTGCACCGACGCGCCCTGCGCCTCGGTCTGCCCGGTGAACTGCTTCTACACCACTGCCGACGGCGTCGTCCTGCACAACAAGGACACCTGCATCGGCTGCGGCTATTGCAGCTTTGCCTGCCCCTTCGGCGCACCCCAATACCCGCAGACCGCCAATTTCGGCACGCGCGGCAAGATGGACAAGTGCACCTATTGCTCGGGCGGCCCCGAGGCGGATCACAGCCAGGCGGAATACGTCAAATACGGCGCGAACCGTCTGGCCGAGGGCAAGCTGCCGCTTTGCGCCGAGATGTGCTCGACCAAGGCGCTTCTGGCGGGCGACGGCGACATCATCGCCGAGATCTACCGCGAGCGCGTCGTGACGCGCGGCTACGGCTCGGGCGCCTGGGGTTGGCGCACGGCTTACGGCGAAACCGTGTCGGTCTGAGGAGAAAACCGATGAGCAATCTTCTCACCCGCTTTTTCGCTGTGCTGTTTCTGGCCATCGGCCTGTCCGGGCCGGCCATGGCGCAGGTCAACCCGACCGCCAGTTCGGTGACCGAGGACCAGCTGTTCGAAAGCCTCGGCACCGCCCCCGTGGCGGGCCGGATCACCATTCCGGATGCTGCCGCAGGCTATCTGATCAAACCGGACAACAAGTCCTGGGCCGCCCTTCAGGCCGAGACGCTGCATCTTCTGGTCGTCGGGCCGATCGTGGCGATCATCGTCCTGCTGGCGCTGTTCTACATGTTCCGGGGCAGGATCCGGGTCGATTCCGGGCTGTCGGGGCGCACCATCCTGCGCTTCAACACGGTCGAGCGGTTCGCGCATTGGACCCTGGCCAGCACCTTCATCATCCTGGCTCTGACCGGGATCAATATCGTGGTCGGGCGCACCCTGATCCTGCCGCTGATCGGCGACGGCGCCTTTGGCACCCTGACCGCCTGGGGCAAGATCGCCCATAACTACCTGGCCTGGCCCTTCATGGTCGCGCTGGCACTCGTCCTGATCCTGTGGATCGCGCACAACATTCCGAACAGCGTGGACTGGCAATGGATCAAACAGGGCGGCGGGCTTCTGAAGAAGGGCGTCCATCCCCCGGCCAAGAAGTTCAATGCCGGGCAGAAGGTCATCTTCTGGGCGGTTATCCTGGGCGGTGCGGCCTTGTCCTTCACCGGCTTCATGATGCTGTTCCCCGCGCAGGCCGGGACGGCCGCAGACTGGCAGTTCTATCAGACGATCCATGCCCTGACCGCTGCCGGCCTGACCGCGGTCATCATCGCGCATATCTACATCGGCTCGGTCGGGATGGAGGGCGCCTTCGACGCCATGGGCTCGGGTGAGGTCGATGAGAACTGGGCGCGCGAGCACCATTCGCTGTGGGTCGAAGAGATCAAGGGCGAAACGGGCAGCGCGGCAGGTCATGCCAAGGCCCATCCCGCCGAATGATGCCTTGAGACAATCCTGACGCACTCCGCCTGCCGGGCGGGGTGCGTCCCCATCCCAGGAAACCGATATGGCCGACCTCACCGACGATATGCTGCGCGACGCATTGTCGGGTCTGTCATTGCCCGATGGCTCGGATCTGCTGGCATCGGGGCGTATCGTCGGCATGGGGATCGTCGGAAATCGCGTGAACCTGTCTATTCAGACCACCCCGGCCGAGGCGCCCTCGCTGGCTGCCCTGCGCGATGCCGCCGAGGCGCGGTTGCGCGGCGTGCCGGGCATCACCAGTGCCTTTGTCGTGCTGACCGCCGAGACGCCCGCTCCGCCTCGGTTGGACGCTCCGAACCCGCAACCGCAGTCCAAGGCCGACCCTCTGGCGCAGGTGCGCCATGTGATCGCCGTGGCTTCGGGCAAGGGCGGCGTGGGCAAGTCCACGACGACGGTGAATCTGGCGCTCGGCATGGCGGCGCAGGGGTTGAAGGTCGGCATCCTCGACGCCGACATCCACGGCCCCAGCCTGCCCACGCTGCTGGGCCTGCACGGCAAGCCGCAGGCCGAGGGACGCAAGCTGCGGCCCATGCAGGCCTATGGCCTGCGCGCCATGTCGATGGGCGTGCTGGTGGATTCGGAAACCGCGATGGTCTGGCGCGGGCCGATGGTCATGTCGGCGATCACGCAGCTGATGGCCGATGTGGAATGGGGCGCGCTGGATGTGCTGCTGGTGGACATGCCCCCCGGCACCGGCGATGCGCAGCTTGCGCTGGCGCAGGGGACGCGGCTGTCGGGCGCGGTGATCGTGTCCACGCCGCAGGACCTGTCGCTGATCGACGCCCGGCGCGGCATCGCCATGTTCCGCAAGGTCGATGTGCCGATCCTGGGCATCGTCGAGAACATGGCACATTTCATCTGCCCCGATTGCGGCAGCCAGCATGCGATCTTTGGCGATGGCGGCGCGCGGGCCGAAGCGACCCGTCTGGGCGTGCCGTTCCTGGGCGCCGTCCCCCTGACGATGGAACTGCGCGCCGCATCCGATGCGGGCCAGCCCATCACCGCCCGCGACCCCGACGGGGTGCTGGGCGCGATCTACCAGCAGATTGCCCGGTCGATCCTGACCGGGCTCAGCCCTGAACGCCGGGCCCTTGGCCCCAACCCATGAGGAGAAACCGATGAAAGCCTTTGCAGCCGCCGTCGTCTTTGCCGTGATCGCCGCCTATGGCGCCAGCTATGTGCTGGATGCCAACTTCCAGAACCCCGCCTACTCCGCCTTTACGACCGAGGGTGCGCGGGTGGACAAGCCCGGCTCGAACTTGCTGAGCAACTGAGCCGATGCGCCTTGCCGCGCTGGCTTTCGCGCTGCTGGCGCTGCCTGTCGCCGCGCAGGATCTCAGCGGGCATGGCGGTCCGGTCAGCGCACTTGATGCAGGCGCGGATGGGGTCGTGTCGGGCGGGTTCGATGGCCGCGTGATCCTGTGGAACGCCGATGACGGCACCGCCGCGCGGATCGAGCATTTCCACAGCGGCAATGTCAGCGCCGTGGCGCTGGTGCCGGGCGGTTTCGCCAGCGCCGGACAGGACGGACGTGTCGCGCTCTGGCGCGCGGGGCAGGACGCCCCGGTCTGGGCCACCCCGTCCGGGGTCGCGCCGGTCACGGTCCTGGCTTACGCCGACGGCGCCCTTGCAGCGGGTTTCGGCGATGGCCGCATCGGCCGGATCGACCTTGCCGATGGCGCCCTGACCACCTTTGACGCACATGACGGGCGGGTCGCGGGGCTGGCCTTCATGGCGGACGGCGCGCTGGTTTCGGTCGGCGCGGATCTGCGCTTTGCCCGATGGGGCGCGGGTGACCGGCTCTTGGCACGCACGGGGCTGCCGGGCCTGCCCAACGGCCTTGCCCGCGCCGGAGACGTGCTGGCCGTGCCCTTCGCCGATGGCAACCTGCAGCTCATGTCGGCAGAGGGCGCGATGCTGCCAGAGCGTTTCCTGACCGACCGCCCGCTGGTTGCGGTGGCCTCGGCGCCGGGCACGGTGGCGGCTGCGGCGGTCGACGGCTCGGTCTGGCTTCTGGATCTGCCCTTTCTGACCAGCCGGGCCGAGGTGCCGGGCGGGGTCGGCCCGGTCTGGGCGCTGGCTTTCGACGAGGATGAGCTGTTCGCCGCCGGGGCGCAGGGCGTGGTCCGGCGCTTTTCACTGGCGGATGGCCGGCCCCTGGGCACCACGCCGCTTGCCGATGCGGGCGCAGGGCAGGACGGCAGCCGCGGCGCCGAGGTCTGGCGGGCCTGCGCGATCTGCCACTCGCTTGCGCCGGGCGATCATTCCCGCGCGGGGCCCAGCCTGCACGGCCTGTTCGGTCGCCAGATCGCCACCGTCGATGGCTTTGCCTTCTCGCCCGCTTTGCGCGACATGGCGATCATCTGGACGCCCGACACCCTGTCGGCCCTGTTCGAGCAAGGCCCCGAAGCCTATACGCCCGGCTCGCGGATGCCCGATCAGCGCATTGCCGATCCCGGCGACCGCGCGGCCTTGGCCGAGTATCTGGCGCAGTTCGCCCCCTGAGGCCACATGACGCCCCCTGTCACAGGGGCTGGCATCGCGCGCCCGGCAGGCTATACCTGACCCCCATCATGCGGGAAGAACCATGACACCGACCTATCCCCTGTTGCCCGACCCGACCCTGCCGCGCCTGACGCGTGCCGTGCGCGGGCTTGATCAGACCGGGGCCGAGATCGAGATCGCCGTGGTCGAGGAACGCCCGCTGACGATCTACTTGAACAGCCAGGAGATCGTCACCGCCATGACGATCGGCGATTACCCGGAATATCTGGCGCTTGGCTTCCTGCGCAATCAGGGGATGCTGCGCGACGATGACGTGGTGACCGGCGTCGATTACGACGAGGATGTCGAGACCGTCGTCGTCCGCACCGCGACCCAAAGCAATTACGAGGAAAAGCTGAAGAAGAAGACCCGCACCAGCGGCTGCGCGGTGGGCACCGTCTTCGGCGACATGATGGAGGGGCTGGAGGGCGTGACCCTGCCCCAGGCCGAAATCCGTACCAGTTGGCTTTACGCCTTGGCGCGCAGCATCAACACGCTGCCCTCGCTTTATCTCAGCGCCGGTGCGATCCATGGCACGGTCCTTTGCCAGCAGGATCGCGTGCTGGTCTATATGGAGGATGTCGGCCGCCACAATGCGGTGGACAAGGTGGCGGGCTTCATGCTGCGCCATGACGTGCCTGCGGCGGACAAGATCCTTTACACGACGGGCCGGCTGACATCCGAGATGGTGATCAAGACGGCGATGATGGGGATACCGGTTCTGGCCTCGCGCTCGGGGTTCACCGCATGGGGCGTCGAGATCGCGCAGCAATTGGGCCTGACGCTGATCGGCCGGATGCGCGGGCAGCGCTTTGTCTGCCTGTCGGGCGAGGGGCGGCTGATCCGCGACGCCGATCTCGCGCATATCCCCGACGAGGATCGTAGGCATCGCCGCAAGGGGGCCGAGGAATGATCGCGGGCATCGTTCTGGCGGGCGGGCGCGCCACGCGGATGGGCGGCGGCGACAAGGGCCTGCTGCAGGTGGGCGGGAAGCGACTGATCGACCATGTGATCGACCGGCTGACGCCTCAGGTGGGCGCGATGGCGATCAACGCCAATGGCGATCCCGCGCGCCTGTCGGAATTCGGCCTGCCGGTCCTGCCCGACAGCCTGCCGGACCATCCCGGCCCCTTGGCGGGGGTGTTGGCGGGGCTGGACTGGGCGGCCGGGCAGGGCGCCGATGCCATCGTGACCGCCGCCGCCGACACGCCCTTTTTCCCGCGCGATCTGGCGGCGCGTCTGGTGGCCCATGCGGGTCCGTCTGGCCTCTGCCTCGCGGGCAGCCCGGACCAGACGGGCAAGCTGCGCCGTCACCCGACCTTTGGTCTCTGGCCTGTCGCGCTGCGCGATGACCTGCGCGCCGCGCTGACGGGGGGCCTGCGCAAGATCGTCCTGTGGACCGACGGGCATGGCGCGGGTCTGGCCGCGTTCGACAGCCTGCCCTTCGATCCGTTCTTCAACGTCAACACGCCCGAGGATATCGCCCGGGCCAACGCGCTGGCCCCGCAGGCATGAGGGTTTACGGCATCACCGGCTGGAAGAATACCGGCAAGACCACGCTGACCGAACGGCTGGTTGCGCATTTCACGGCTCAGGGCCTGCGCGTCTCGACCGTCAAGCACGCCCACCACGACACCGAGATCGACCATCCCGGCCGCGACAGCTTTCGCCATCGGCAGGCGGGCGCGGGCCAGGTCATCGTCGCCTCGCCCGCCCGTTGGGCCGTGATGACGGAGCTGCGCGGCGCGGCCGAACCGCCTCTGGCCGATCTGCTGGCGCATCTGGCGCCCTGCGATCTTGTCCTGGTCGAGGGCTACAAGCGCGCCCCCCATCCCAAGATCGAAGCCCATCGCGCCGCCACGGGCCGCGCTTTGCTGGCGCCCGAGAACCCGACGATCCGGGCCGTCGCCTCGGACAGCGCGCCCCAGATCGCGCTGCCGCTTTTCGATCTGGACGACATTCCCGCCATCGCCGCCTTCATCCGATCCGAGGTGAACCTATGAGCCTGACCCCGCCCCGTCTGCGCAACGATGCCTTTGCGATGCCGCAGGGGGTGGATTGGCTGCCGGTGGACGAGGCTCTGGCGCGGCTGCGCGCGGCGCTGCATGCCGTGACCGCCACCGAGGAACTGCCCACCGCGCAGGCCGTGGGGCGCGTGCTGGCCGCCCCCGCGATCGCGATGCGGTCGAACCCACCCATGGCCAATGCGGCGGTGGATGGCTACGGCTTTGCCCATGCGGCGACGGGCGAGGGCGTGCAGAATCTGCCCTTGGCGCAGGGGCGCGCGGCGGCGGGGCAGCCCTTTGACGGCACGCTGCAGATGGGTCAGGCGCTGCGGATCCTGACCGGCGCGATCCTGCCCCCCGGCGTCGATACCGTCGTGATGCAGGAGGACTGCGCGACCGACGGCACCACATTGGCCTTTGACGGGCCGGTCAAGCGTGGCGCGAACACGCGCAAGGCCGGCGAGGATCTGGCCGAGGGCGCCGAGGCCCTGCCCAAGGGACGCCGCATTGGCCCGGCCGATGTCGCCCTGCTGACCGCGCTTGGCGTCGCGCGGGTGCAGGTGCATCGGCGCCTGCGGGTCGCGGTCCTGTCCACGGGTGACGAATTGCTGTCCGACCCGTCGCGCGCCGCCTTGCCGCACCAGATCTATGACGCGAACCGCCCGATGCTGCTGGCCCTGGCCGAAGGCTGGGGCTTCGAGCCGGTCGATCTGGGCCTTGCCCCCGATGATCCGGCCCAGATCGCCGCCCGGCTGGACGAGGGCGCTGCGCGGGCCGATGTGATCCTGACCTCGGGCGGTGCCTCGGCGGGGGACGAGGACCACGTCTCGCGGTTGCTGCGCGATCAGGGCACGCTGACCAGTTGGCGCATCGCGATCAAGCCGGGCCGCCCGCTGGCGCTGGCCCTGTGGCAGGGCGTGCCGGTCTTTGGCCTGCCGGGCAACCCGGTCGCGGCCTATACCTGCGCGCTGGTCTTTGCGCGCCCTGCGCTGTCGCTGCTGTCGGGTGCGGGCTGGACGGCGCCGCAGGCCTTCACCGTGCCTGCCAGCTTCTCCAAGCGGAAAAAGGCAGGCCGCCGCGAATTCCTGCGCGCGCGGCTGGACGCCGAGGGCCGCGCCGAGGTGTTCCAGTCCGAAGGCTCGGGCCGGATTTCGGGGCTGTCATGGGGGACGGGCTTCGTGGAACTGCCCGACGAGGCCTGCGAGATCGGCCCCGGCGATCCGGTGCGCTTCCTGCCCTATGCCTTGTTCGGGGTAATGCAGGGCGCGGCGGGCTAAGCAGCCTTAGCCGTTCCACAGCACCTTGCCCAGATCGGTCAGGTCGTAGCCGCCCAGATGTTCGGCCCGGCGGGCAAAACCGTCCGAGCGCGCAAAGGCCAGCAGCCTCTGGACGGGCGGCTCGAAATAGTCGCGCCGGGTCATCGCCAGATCGAAGCCTTCATCCGTGACCAGCGGCAGAAAACCCAAGCGCCCGGCCACGGCCTGAAGGCCAAGGCCCAGATCGGCCTCGCCCGTCTCGATCAGCGCGGCCAGATCGGCGTGCGTCTCGGTCGGGCGGTCCGCGATGGTCAGGTCGGCCATGGTCAGCCCTTCGCGCGATAGCAGCATCTCGAACAGCCGCGTCGATCCGGCGCCCCCGGCGCGCGTCGCAACGCGCAATCCGCGCGCTGCCGCGTCCTTCAGCCCGGTGATGCCTAGTGGATTCCCGGCCCCGACGATCAGCCCCTGCACCCGCCGCGCCCAATGGATCAGGACATGCGACGTGCCGGGCAGATGGGCACGGGCGGCAGCGATGTTCCATTCGCCCGTATCGGGGTCGATCAGGTGGAACCCCGCCAGAACCGCGCGCCCCGCCGCCAGGTCTTCAAGCCCCCGGACGGACCCGCGCGCCAGCACCGCCAGCCCGCTGCCCGATTGCCTGAGCGCCCATTCGAGCAACGGATCGTTCGAGCCCGCATAGATCGGTGGCGCGGCGGCAATCCCTGCCGCGGGCAGTTCGGTCTGCGCCTCAAGCCAGGCATCGACCAGACGGCGGGGGAACAGCAGCTTACCGGTGACGCGGCTGAACGGAATCGTCTGCCGCGCGACCATCTCGTAGATCGTGCGTTCTTTGACGCGCAGGTAATCGGCGACCTCTGCCGTCGTCATCAACGGCGATGCAGGGCCTTCGGAAGCGGCGCGAACCGGGTGACTCTCGTGCATTATGATGCAAACTCCTGCAAAACTTCCGCGTTTGAGTTGCTGCTGATTTTCTGCTCTTTTCCACAGATCCATGCAAGGAATCTCTGTGGACGGGCCTTTCGCAACTGCCTTGACTTTGATCGCCAGCGGCGATGACGCGCTGATGCAGATCATCGGCCTGTCGCTGCGCGTCACGCTGAGCGCGGTGGCGATTGCCTGCGTGATCGGCCTGCCCCTTGGGGCGGTGCTGGCGCTGGCACGGTTTCCGGGGCGCGGCGCGGTGATCGTGGCCTTCAACGCGCTGATGGGACTGCCGCCGGTCGTGGCGGGGCTGGTCGTCTATCTGACCCTCTCGCGGTCGGGGCCGCTTGGACCTCTGGCGCTGCTCTTCACGCCGACGGCGATGGTCATCGCGCAGACGCTGCTGATCCTGCCCATCGTCATCTCTCTGACCCGGTCCGTGGTCGAAGATCTGTGGGCCGAATACCGCGAACAGCTTCTGTCGCTCGGGGCGGGGCGGGCGCGGGCTGTGCCGACGCTGCTTTGGGACGGGCGCGTGTCGCTGCTGACCGGGGTGCTGGCCGGGTTCGGTCGCGCCAGCGCCGAGGTGGGCGCCGTGCTGATCGTCGGCGGCAACATCGCGGGGCATACCCGGACCATGACGACCGCGATCACGCTTGAGACCAGCCGCGGCAATCTGGGGCTGGCGGTCGCGCTTGGGATCATCCTGCTGACGCTGACGCTGACGCTGAACGCGCTGGCCTGGGGGGCCGGGCAATGGGCGCGGGGGCGGCTGGGATGAGCGCGTCGATCCTGCCCCTGTCGCTTGAGGACGTGACCTATGCGCCGGGCGGTGTGGCATTGCTGTCGGGCATCACGCTGCGGATCGAGGCCGGACGGCGCCTGATCGTGATGGGCGCGAACGGCGCGGGCAAAAGCCTGTTCCTGCGGCTCTGCCACGGGTTGATCGACCCCAGTGCGGGCCGCCGCCTCTGGGCCAGCGGCGAGGCGCGGCCCGAAGCGCAGGCCATGGTCTTTCAACGCCCCGTCCTGCTGCGCCGATCCGTGGCGGCCAATCTGGATTACCCGCTGGCGCTGCGGGGCCTGACGCGCGCGGCCCGGCACGAGGCCGTTTCCCTGACGCTGGACCGTTTCGGCCTGTCCGCGATGGCGGATCGCCCCGCGCGGCTTTTGTCGGGGGGCGAACAGCAGCGCCTTGCGCTGGCCCGCGCATGGGCGATGCGCCCGCAGGTGCTGTTTCTGGACGAGCCGTCCTCGGCGCTGGACCCCTCGGCCACCCGCATCATCGAAGAGATGGTGGCGCAATTCTCGGATGCCGGGATCACCATCGTCATGACCACACATAATCTGGGGCAGGCTCGCCGCCTCGGGCAGGACGTGGCCTTCCTGCATCGCGGCCGCCTGATCGAACATCGCCCGGCCGCCGACTTCTTCGCGGGGCCCGAAACCCCCGAGGCCCGCGCATTTCTCGCGGGCGATCTGATCTGGTAATCGCAAAGGGGAGAAAGCGAACCATGACCCATACCCGCCGTTTCATCCTGTCGGCCGTGTCTGCCTTGGGGCTTCTGGCCGCGCTGCCTGCCGCCGCGCAGGATTTCATCACCGTCGCCTCGACCACCTCGACCGAGAATTCGGGCCTGTTCGGGCATATCCTGCCGATCTTTCAGGCCGAGACCGGGATCGAGGTGCGCGTCGTTTCGCAGGGGACCGGGCAGGCGCTGGAAACCGGGCGCCGGGGCGATGCCGATGTGGTCTTCGTCCATGCCCGCGCCCAGGAACAGGCCTTCGTGGCCGAGGGCTACGGGGTCGAGCGTTTCGACGTGATGTACAACGATTTCGTCATCGTCGGCCCCGGTGACGACCCCGCCCGCCTGCGCGAAGCCCCCGACGCCGCCGCCGCGATGGCGGCCATTGCCGGGGCGGGCGCGTCCTTCGCCTCGCGCGGGGATGACAGCGGCACCCATGTCGCGGAAAAGGCCCTGTGGTCCGCTGCGGGGATCGAGCCTGCGGGCGAATGGTATCTGTCCACCGGCTCGGGGATGGGGGCGACGCTGAACACGGCCTCGCAGGTGCCGGCCTATGCGCTGACCGATCGCGGCACCTGGCTCAGCTTTGACAATCGCGGCCCGCTCGAGATCGTCCATCAGGGCGACCCGGCGCTGTTCAACCCCTATGGCATCATCCTTGTGAACCCCGAGAAACATCCGCATATCAAGGCCGAACAGGGGCAGGCCTTCATCGACTGGATCATCTCGGATGCGGGACAGGCGGCCATCGCGGGCTTCACCATCGGCGGCGAGCAGCTGTTCTTTCCAAGCGCCCGCGACGAGTGAGCGCAAGGCGGGCACTGGTCAAGGCGCCTGACCAAGGCTAGGTCTTGGACATGACGCAACTTGTGCCCGTTTCCAGCCCCTTGCAGCAGGCTCTGGCCGGGCTGCCCCCCGTTGCGCCTGAGCGGGTGGCTTTGGCCCCGGGTGCTGTCTTGGCCGAAGACTTGTTCTTTCCCACCGACCTGCCCGCCCGCGCGGTCGCCCTGCGCGAGGGGGTGGGCGTGGTCGCCTCGGATCTGATGGGCGCCAGCCCGCAGATGCCCCTGCCCATCGCCGGGGCACTTCTGCGTCCGGGCGATGCGCTGGCGCCCGGCCAGAACGCGGTCCTGCCGCCCGACGCCATCGGCCCCGGCCCCGCGGCCCTGCGCGAGGTTCAGCCGGGCGAGGGCATCCGCCGCGCAGGCCATGACGGGCGGTGCGGCGATCCGATCGCCCGCGCGGGCGAAAGGCTGACCGCGCGCATCCTGCTTGTCGCGCGGCTCGCGGGGCTGGATCAGGCCCTGCTGCGGCGTCCACGCGTTCAGCTGGCGTTGGATTGCCCCGATCTGGCCGGTTTCGCTGCCCATTGGGCGCGGGCGCAGGGCGCGCTGGTCGTGGCCGCGCAGCCCGATCTGCTGTTGCGGGTCGCCGCGTCTCACAGGCCGCGTCTGGCGCTGGCACCGGGCGAGGCCGGCTGGATCGCGCGCGACGATGCGGGGCTGGTCATCGATCTGCCGCCGCGCTTTGACTCGGCGCTGGCGGTCCTGCTGGCGCTTGCCCAGCCCGCACTGGCGGCGCTGTCGGGTAGTGCGCTGCCGCAGCGCCCCGTGGTGCTGACGCGCAAGATCGCCTCGGCCATCGGGCAGACCGAGCTGGTCCTTCTGCGCCCCGATCCCGAAGGCTGGCACCCTTTTGCCGCGGGGCTGGTCACGCTGTCGGCCCTGTCGCAGGCGCGTGCCTATGCGTTGATCCCGCCCGAGATCGAGGGCTATCCCGCCGGGGCCACGATCCCCGCTTATCCGCTTGACCCTGAACAGGATTTCGCATGACCGCCGATCAGACCCAGTTCCTGCGCATCCTGTCGCGAGATGAGGCCGAGACGGCCTTTTGGGACGCCCTGCGCCCGGCCCCCCTGCGGTCCGAGACCGTTTCCCTGACCGATCTGGCGGGCCGCGTTCTGGCGCGCGACGTGACGGCGGGGGTCGATGCGCCGCCCTTTGACCGGTCCACCGTGGACGGCTTTGCGCTGCGCGCCGCCGATCTGGCCGAAGTCTCGGCCGCCGAACCGCTGCGCCTGACGCTTAACCCCGAAACCATCGCCTGCGGCATCCAGCCCGCGCTGGTCGTCGCGCCCGGCACGGCGACACCCATCGCGACGGGCGGCCCGATCCCGCGCGGAGCCGATGCGGTGGTGATGATTGAACATACCGAGCCCGCCCCGGACGGGATCATGGTCGCGCGCGCGTTGGCGCCGGGATCGAACATCGCCTTTGCCGGGTCCGACATCGCGCGGGGACAGGTGGTGCTGCGGCGCGGGGCGGTCATCGGCTCGCGCGAGGTGGCGATGCTGGCGGCGGTCGGCATAGGCGCGGCCGAGGTCTGGCGGCGCCCGCGCATCGCGGTCCTTTCGACCGGGGACGAACTGGTGCAGCCCGGCCAGCTTCTGCGCCCGGCGGCGATCTACGATTCCAACGGCCCTGTCATCGTGGCGGCCCTGCGCGAAAGCGGCTGCGACGCGGTGCATCTGGGCGCCCTGCCGGACGAGGCCGGG
The DNA here is from genome assembly GCF_052379855.1 of Paracoccus sp. NSM. Classification (NCBI taxonomy): domain Bacteria; kingdom Pseudomonadati; phylum Pseudomonadota; class Alphaproteobacteria; order Rhodobacterales; family Paracoccaceae; genus Paracoccus; species Paracoccus sp. NSM. The sequence continues at coordinate 33,636 of NZ_JBQTCG010000015.1, forward strand.
GCGCTGGAGGCTGCCGTGCGCGCGGCCCATGACGCGCATGACGGGCTGATCCTGTCCGGGGGCACCTCCAAGGGGGCGGGCGATCTGACGGTCAAGGTGATCGAGGGCTTGGGCGATCCGGGCATCGTCGCGCATGGCGTCGCGCTGAAGCCGGGCAAGCCGCTCTGCCTTGCGGTCTGCGGCGGCAAGCCGGTCGTGGTGCTGCCGGGGTTTCCGACCTCGGCCATGTTCACCTTTCACGAACTGGTCGCCCCGGCCTTGCGCGCGATGGCAGGCCTGCCGCGCGAGAATGCGGCGCAGGTCACGGCGCATCTGCCGCTGCGGCTGGCGTCGGATTTCGGGCGCACCGAGTTCGCGATGGTCGCCCTGACGCATGGTCCGGAGGGGCTGGTCGCGCATCCGGTCTCGAAAGGGTCTGGCGCGGTCACGGCCTTTGCCGAGGCCGACGGCTTCGTGACCATCCCCGCCTTGGCCGACCACTTGCCCGAGGGCACCGAGGCGCGTGTGACGCTGTTCACCCCCGGCATCACCGCGCCCGCTCTGGCGATCATCGGCAGCCATTGCACCGGGCTTGATGCGGTAGTGGGCGCGCTGTCCGGGCAGGGGATCGTGCCGCGCCTTCTGGCGACCGGATCGCATGGCGGGCTTGCGGCCCTGCGGCGGCGGGCTTGCGACATCGCGCCGATCCATCTTCTGGACCCCGCGACCGGCATCTATAACGCGCCTTTCCTGGATCAGGGGATGCGGCTTTTGCCCGGTTGGCGGCGGATGCAGGGGATCGTGCACCGCAAGGGCGACCCGAGGGCCAAGGGATCGCCCGACGCCATCCTGGCCGCGTTTCTTGCCGACCCTGACGCGCTGATGGTGAACCGCAACCAGGGGTCCGGCACGCGGGTGTTGACGGATCGCCTGCTCGGCGGCGCAAGGCCCGGCGGCTACTGGAACCAGCCCGCTTCGCATAATGCGGTGGCGGCGGCTGTGGCGCAGGGCCGGGCCGATTGGGGAATCGCCATCGCCCCGGTGGCCGAGGCGCTGGATCTGGGCTTTGCCCCCCTGGCCGAAGAACATTACGACTTTGCGCTGTGGTCCGACCCGCGCGACCCGGGCGCCATCGCCGCCTTCGAAGAGGCTCTGGCCGCCAGTGCCGAGGCGCTGATCGGTCTGGGCTTCACCCCTGCGGCGCGGTGAGCCCTTGCCAGCGCCCCGATCATGGGGCGATGCTGCCCAAGGGGAAAGCGGAGGGGCGGATGCTTGGATTTCTGGTGAATGACGGGCAGGGCGGTCTGGACGCGCTGCTGGGCGATGCCGCCACGCGATTGGGGGCGGATGGCCTGCGTGTCGCGGGCGCCTTGCAGCAGAACCAAGAGGTCGCGCCGGATCGGCCCTGCCGGATGATGCTGGCGGTTCTGGGCTCGGACCGTGTCGTCGCGATCTCGCAGGATCTGGGCCGCGATGCGACGGGCTGCCGGCTGGACCCGCAAGGGCTGGCCGAGGCCGTGGCCCTTGTCGAGGCCGGCATGGCGCGCGCCGCGCCCGATCTGCTGATCGTCAACAAGTTCGGCAAGTCCGAGGCCGAGGGGCGCGGCTTTCGCGACCTGATCGGCAAGGCGCTGGCGGACGGCATCCCGGTCCTGACCACGGTATCGGCGATCCAACGCGCCGCGTTTCTGGATTTCGCCGGGGACATGGCGTCGGAACTGCCCGCCGAATTGCAGGCGATCACGGCATGGCATTCCGCCCTGCGCGCCGTGCAGGCCTAGGCGTCGGGCGCGCGGCCCGGACCGCAGCGGATCACGAAGATGCGGGCCTGTCCGCCTTCGGTTTCTTCGGTGGTGACAAGCTCGTGCCCGGCCTCGGCGCAGAAATGCGGCACGTCGATCACCGCCGCCGGGTCGGTCGCGACCAGCCGCAGCAGGCTGCCCGGCGCCATGGCCTTGAGACGCTTGCGCGCCTTCAGCACGGGCAGAGGGCAGAGAAGCCCCGTCGTATCAAGCGTTTCGGTCTGAGGTGACATTGGTGCGCCGTCCCTGTGGTCTTGCATCAAGCCTAGCGGCCGGGGCGCATCGCGGCAAGCGCGGGCCTTTGGTCCGGACCGGGCGGCGCGGGCCGCCCGGTCCTGATTCAGATGCGCCCTTCCTCGACCGCGTGGCAGGCGGCGGCCTGCACCCCGCGCCGCGTCAGGCCCGGGATCTCGGTCCGGCAGCGGTCATTGGCAAAGGGGCAGCGCGGGTGAAAGGGACAGCCCGGCGGCGGGTCGATGGGCGAGGGGATCTCGCCCTCGACTTTTTTACGGCGGCGGCCGGTCATCTCGATATCGGGCACCGCGTCCAGCAGCATCCGCGTATAGGGGTGCTGGGGGGTCGCGAACAGCGCCTCGGCCTCGCCCACCTCGGCCAGACGACCAAGGTAGAGAACGCCGATTTCGTCCGCCATGTGCCGCACGACCTGAAGGTTGTGCGAGATGAACACATAGGTCAGCCCGAATTCGTCCTGCAGGTCCTTCATCAGGTTCAGGATCTGCGCCTGCACCGACACGTCCAGCGCGCTCGTCGGCTCGTCGCAGACGATGAATTCGGGCTTGGCGGCCAGCGCCCGCGCGATGGCGATGCGCTGGCGCTGCCCGCCGGAAAACTGGTGCGGGAACTTCAGCCCGTCCTCGGGCGAGAGGCCGACGAGGGTCAGCAGTTCCCCCACCCGCATCCGCCGCGCCCGGTCGTTCATGCCGCGCTCGAACACGCGCAGGGGTTCGGCGATGATGTCCGTCACCCGCCAGCGCGGGTTCAGGCTGGCCAGCGGGTCCTGAAAGATCATCTGGAACCGGCGGCGCAGGCGGCGCGCCTCGGCGCCCCGCAGACCGCGGGCCAGCGAGGTGCCGTCAAAGACGATCTCGCCCTCGGTCGGCTCCAGCAGGCCGACGATCAGGCGGGCGATGGTGGATTTGCCCGAACCGCTTTCGCCCACCAGCGCAAAGGTCTTGCCCTTGGCGACGGTGAAGCTGACATCCTTGACCGCGTTGACATAGACCTTGTCCTTGCCCTCGATCTTGCGGTTCAGCCAGGGGGCCGAGACGTCGAAGCGCCGCGACAGGTTGCGGACGTCCAGAAGGGTGTCGCTCATGCTTCGGTGACCTCCGGGTAAAGCCAGCAGGCGGCGCGGCGGCCGGGTTCGATCTCGGACGCGTCGGGCCGGTGGGTGCGGCACTTGTCGAAGACCTTGGGACAGCGCGGGTTGAAGGCGCAGCCCTGCGGGATCGCGTTCAGGCGCGGCATCGAGCCGGGGATATGCACCAGCCGGTCAAGGTTCTCGCCCAGCTTCGGGATCGCGCCCATCAGCCCCTGCGAATAGGGGTGCTTGGCGTCCTTGATGACGCTTGCCACGGGGCCAAGCTCGGCCAGGCGCCCGGCATACATCACCGCCACGCGGTCGGCGGTTTCGGCAATCACCCCCATGTCATGCGTGACCAGCATGATCGCGGCGCCGCGCTCGGCGCAGATTTCCTTCATCACGTCGATGATCTGGGCCTGCACAGACACATCCAGCGCGGTTGTCGGCTCGTCCGCGATCACCACCTCGGGGTCTGCGCAGAGCGCCAGCGCGATCACCACGCGCTGCCGCATCCCGCCCGAGAACTGGTGCGGGTAATCGTCGATCCGCCGTGCCGCATCCGGGATGCCCACATCGTCCAGCAGCTTCACGGCGCGCTTGCGGGCGTCAGCCTCGGACAGCGGCAGGTGCGTGCGGATCGTCTCGATCAACTGGCGCGAGATGCGGTAGAGCGGATTGAGCGAGGTCAGCGGGTCCTGGAAGATCATGCCGATCCGGCGGCCCCGGATCTTGCGCATCTCGTCGGGCGCAAGATTGTCGATGCGTTTGTCGCCCAGCCAGATCTCGCCGCGGGCGATGCGGCCGGGCGGGTCGATCAGGCCGATGATGGCGGCGCCGGTCATCGACTTGCCGGCACCGCTTTCGCCGACCATGCCCAGCACCTCGCCGGGCATGATGTCAAAGGTGATGTCCTCGACAGCGGTCAGAAGGCCGCGCCTTGTGGGAAACTCGACCGTGAGGCCTCGGACGGAAAGAACGGGTTTTGTCATGGCCTCACCGCAGCTTGGGGTTCAGCGCGTCGCGCAGCCAGTCGCCCAGGAGGTTCACCGAAAGCGCCAGCAGGATCAGCGTCAGCGCCGGGAACAGAAGGATCCACCACTCGCCCGAGAACAGGAACTGCTGCCCGATGCGGATCAGCGTGCCAAGCGAGGGCTGGGTCGGCGGAACGCCCACGCCGAGGAAGGACAACGTCGCTTCTTCGATGATCGCGAGCGCGAGGCCGATGGTGCCGATGACCAGCACGGGGCCAAGGACGTTGGGCAGGACGTGGCGCAGCAGGATCAGGAAGGGATGCACCCCCATGATCCGCGCGGCCGAGACGTAGTCCTTTTGCCGTTCGACCATCGTGGCGCCGCGCACGGTGCGGGCGAACTGCGCCCAGTTCGACAGGCCGATGGCGATGATCAGGACCCAGATCGCCATGCTCTCTTGCTGGTTCGCGGGGATCAGGCCGCGCGCAATGCCGAAGATCAGCAGCGCGATCAGGATGCCGGGAAAGGACAGCTGGATATCGGCGATGCGCATGATGATGCCGTCGATCATCCCGCCATTATAGCCCGCCACCAGCCCAAGCGTGACGCCAAGCGTGATCGCAAAGGCCGTCGCCATCGCGCCCACGAACAGGCTGATGCGGCTGCCATACATGATCGAGGACAGCACGTCCCGGCCCTGATTGTCGGTGCCCAGCAGGTAGCTGTTTCCGGTGAACTGGTTTTCCGTCATCGGCGGGGTGAAGCCGTCCATCAGGTTCAGGCTGGCCGGATTGAACGGATTGTGCGGCGCGATCCAGGGTGCAAGCACCGCTATCAGAATCAGCGACAACGCGACGATGGTCGCCACCACCGTCACGGGCGAACGGCGCCAGGAATAGAAGATGTCGCTGTCCAGCGCGGCTTTCAGCCTGCCTTGGGGCTTGGGCGGCACGATGGGCGCGGCCTTGCCTTGGGTTGGGTGTGTCATGGGTTACTTCCCGTTTCCGGCATCGACGCGCAGGCGCGGGTCGACGACGTAATAAAGAATATCGACGATCAGGTTGATCAGCACGAAGACCAGCGCGATGAACATGAGGTAAGCGGCCATCACCGGCACATCGACCACCTGCACCGACACGATGAACAGCGATCCGACGCCGGGCCACTGAAAGACTGTCTCGGTCACGATGGCGAAGGCGATGACCGAGCCCAGCTGAAGGCCGGTGATGGTGATGACCGGGACCAGCGTGTTCTTCAGCGCATGGCCGAAATGGATCGCCCGCTGCGACAGCCCGCGCGCGCGGGCAAAGCGGATGTATTCGGTCCGCAGCACCTCCAGCATCTCGGCGCGCACAAGGCGCATGATCAGCGTCAGCTGGAACAGCGACAGCGTGATCGCGGGCAGCACCAGCGAGCGGAGGCCGCTTTCCGTCAGAAGCCCGGTGCGCCAAGCGCCGATCTGCACCGTGTCGCCCCGCCCGAACGAGGGGAACCAGCCCAGCTCGACCGCGAAGATGTAGATGAGGCCGATCCCGATCAGGAAGGTCGGCAGCGACACCCCGATCAGCGAGACGGCCATGATGAAACCGGTCAGGAAGCTTTTCGGCTTCAGCGCGGTGAAGACGCCGAGCGTCAGGCCGAAGACCATCGCGATGGTGGCCGAGGCGAAGGCCAGTTCCAGCGTTGCGGGCAGGCGCGACAGGATCAGTTCCGTCACCGGCTGTTGCAGACGATACGAGATCCCGAATTCGCCCTGCAGCGCGTTGCCGATGAAGCGCAGGAATTGCCAGATGACCGGGTCGTTGAGGCCCAGCCGGTCGCGCATGATCTCTTGATCCTCCAGCCGCGTCTCGACGCCGACCATGCTGGCGATGGGATCGCCGACATAGCGAAAGACGATGAAGGCGATCAGCGCCACGAACAGCATGACCAGCACCGATTGCGCCAGCCTGCGGATGATGAAGGCCAGCATGGCCATATCCTCTCGAAATAGGGAAACGCCGCGCTCGGGAGATTCCCGAACGCGGCGGTCCGTCAGGTCGTCAGATCACTCGGAGATGGTCAGGCTGGTCAGCAGCGGCTGGTTTTCCGGGTGAACCGGCAGGGTCAGCCCGTCCCGCATCGCATAGGCCAGCACCTGGTTGTGGATCGGCAGCAGCACGCGGTCCTCTTTCACGACCTGCCAGATCTCGGCGACGGTGGCGTCGCGGACCTCCATGTCGGTCTCGGTGCCGAGCGACCTGATCTTTTCGTCCAGCTCGGGGTTCGAATAGAGCCCGCCGTTATAGGCGCCGTAGCTGCCATCCTTGGTGTGGACCAGATCGTTGAACACATAGGCGGAATCAAAGGTCGGAACGCCCCAGCCCAGCAGGTAGAAGTCGGTCGTGTTCGACGTCACCAGCGGCGAATGCTGCGCGACCGGGCGCGAGGCCAGCGTCACATTGATGCCGATGCGGCCCAGCATGGCGACGACGGCCTGGCTGATCGCCTCGTCGTTGACATAGCGGTTGTTGGGCGTGTCCAGCGTGACGGTGAAGCCGTTTTCATAGCCCGCCTCGGTCATCAGCTCCTGCGCGCGTTCCAGATCGACCGCCGGATAGGCGTTCAGTTCCTCGGTCCAGCCGGCGACAAAGGGCGGGTTCGCAACGCCCGTCGGGATCGCCTGACCGCGCATCACGACCTGCGCGATCGCGTCGCGGTCGATCGCAAGCTCCATCGCCTCGCGCACGCGCGGGTCGTTGAAGGGGTTGGCGTCGGTGACGTTCGACGAGGCCAGCGGTTCCTCGCCGAAGCGGTAGCCGAAATAGATCACCCGGTTTTCCGGGCCGGTCTCGATCTTGATGCCCTGGGTGTTCTGCAGGCGGTCGATGTCCTGCACCGGCACGTCCTGCACCAGATCCACCTCGCCCGACAGCAGCGCCGCGATGCGGGTCGCGTTGTCGGCGATGGGCAGATAGATGATCTCGGTCACGGCCGGGGTTTCCTCGGCCCAGTGGTTCTCGTTCAGGGTCAGGACCGAACGGACATCCACCTCGCGCGATTGCAGGATATAGGGGCCGGTGCCGTTGGTGTTGCGGACGGCGAAATTGTCCTCGCCCGCGGCGTAGTCCTGCACCTCGACCACGTCATTGGCCTCGGACCATTCGCGGTCCATGATGAAGGTGTTGGTGAGGTTGTTGGGATAAAGCGGCGAGGGGCCGGTCATCTGCACCTCGACGGTCAGGTCGTCCACGGCGCGCACCTCGGCCACCTCGACATGCAGCTGGCGCATGTTCGAGGTCTCGGACCGGGCGCGGTCCAGCGAGAAGACCACGTCATCGGCGGTGAAGGCCGCGCCGTCATGGAAGGTCACGCCCTCGCGCAGCTTGAAGATCCAGACGGTCGGGTCGTCTTCCTTGAGCGTCCATTCGGTCGCCAGCCGAGGCTGCAGGTTGCCCTCGACATCGCGGTCCACCAGCGTTTCGTAGATGTGGTGGGCGAAGTTGTGCGTGACGCCCTGGTTCTGCGAATGCGGGTCCAGCGTCAGCGCGTCCGAGGCACGCGCCCAACGGATCGTCTCGGCCGAGGCGGCGCCGGCAAGGATCGACGTGGACAGCAGCGCGATGCCGAGGCGTGTGGTCACCTTTTTCATGGCTTGTCTCCCTGAATGTTCTGAAAGGCCGCGTCGGGCGCAGCCACTGCAGACACAGAAGCCTATACCAAACGGCTGTTCAATTAAATTTTGACCGGTCGGACAGGTTTCTTGCGAAAGCCGCGCTGTTCAAGGCGATACGGGATCAGGTCGCCTCGCAATGCCGGGTCTGCGTTTTGGTCGGCGTCGATCCGAAAACGGCGCGTCGTGAGCGGCCGTCCGCCAATTCGGGGATTCGCAAGGCCATGCAGAAGATCGCGTCGCTACGCCAGAGGTCTCGGCTATCGGCAGATCGGCCTGCTGCAGGGGGAG
>NZ_JBQTCG010000016.1:0-33971 GCF_052379855.1 Paracoccus sp. NSM
CAGCAAGAGTTCCAAACTGCTTGTTGCGATCTCAGCATTTCTGCCCTCCGCAGCGTTGCCGGCCTTCCGGAGCTTCGCGGCATCATCGAGCGCTTTTTCAGGACCACAGGAACAGGCCTGTTGCCGGAGTTACCGGGGCGCACCTTCTCGAGCATCGCTGAAAAGGGAGACGCCAATCCGGCAGACCGTGCATGCCTCAACGAAAACGACCTCGCGTTTGTGCTCGTGCGATGGGTTGTGGACGTCTACCACAACACCCCGCACTCCGGTCTTGGCGGCGAGACGCCGCTGCAATGTTGGGAGCGGCTCACCGCTAAATGGGGCGTCACGCCTCCTCCGGACACCCGCACCTCCCGCCGGATCTTTGGCGAGAAGTTCATGCGGAAGCTGGACAAGACGGGCATCACGGTGCTGGGCGTGCGGTATCATTCGGATAATCTTGCGGTTCACATGCTGCACAGGCGCGAACGCGACGTGGAGGTGCGTTGGCTGCCGAGTGACATCGGGGAGATCGAGGTCCGGCTCGACAAGGAGTGGATGACCGTTCCCGCGGTCATGGACGCAGCGCACGGTCTAAGCGCGCAGCTCTGGGCGTCTGCAGTTCGCGACGTTCGGGCTGCCGATCCTGAGCGGAAGCGCTATGACGAGAAGGTTGTGCTTGCCGCGCTGCGCGATATCCGGGAACGCTCCGAGGATGCTCAGGCGGCGAAAGGTCTGCTTGTCGATGAGTGGTCCGAAGAGCGTGTGCGCCGGGAGGAACAGAAGCTGATGATCGGCTTCCAGGCCGGTCCCACGCCGCAGAAGGCAGCGCGCACGGGTGGGATTGGCCGTTCGGTCGTCCGGGAACGTGAAGACACACCCGCCGCCACCGGATCGTCGACCACCCCAAGGCGCGGCACGAGGAAAGATGGCGCGTCGAGGTTCGACAAGTGAGCGGGATCGACTACGAGCGGAACGCGCGCATCATGGAGGAACTGCGCGCGCTCCATGCAAAGGCCCCCCGGGATGACGAGTTTCGGTCCCATCTCGATCGTCTCCTGCGCCGCGATGCCTCCGGCAACCTGACGTCGGAGGCCGTCAGGTTCTCGACCACCGCCGAGACACGCGGGATCCTCGTTGTGGACGGCCCCGGCGGCGGAAAGTCCACGACCGTGGCCCACGCGCTTGCCAAGCACCCGGCCCTTCAGGAAGGCGCCCATGGACCAGCCTGGATGGGGGTCAGCGTTCCCAGCCCTGCCACGTTCAAGAGTTTGGGCTTCGAGATCCTGCGACGCAGCGGCTACCCGTCGGTATCGGATCGTCGGGAGGCCTGGAGCATCTGGGACCAGATCAGGACACGCCTCAAGATGCTGGGAATCTCCGTGCTGTGGATCGACGAGGCTCATGATCTTTTCTGCAAGGACAGTGCCATGATCCTGCGCGCGTTGAAGTCGCTGATGCAGGGTGACGAGGCAGTCATCGTGATCCTCTCCGGCACCGAGCGGCTGCACGACATCATCCGCAGCGATCCGCAGGTCCAGCGCCGCTTCTCGACGATGCAGCTGCGCCCCGTCTGCGCTGCGACCGATCGCGAGGATTTCGACGACCTGATCGGGTCCTACTGCGCGGAGGCCTGGTTGGATACCGACTTGTCCGAGGATTTGGTGGCGAGGCTCTTCCACGCGTCGCGCTTCCGGTTCGGCCGCAGCATCGAGACCACCCTCAACGCCATCGAAGCGGCTCTGGGCAGCGGCGCTGACTGCCTGTCCAACGATCACTTTGCGCAGGCATGGGCGATGCTGGAAGGCTGTCAGCCGGGAAGGAATGTCTTCCTGGCCGACGACTGGCGCGCGATCGATCCTGACCGGAATGATGATGAGCCTCCTGCCAGGCGGCGCGGGCGGAGGAACTGATCATGGCTCAGCTCTTCCCTTGCCTGCCGTTCCACGATGACGAAACGCCGGCGTCCTGGGCTGCCCGCCTGTCAGTGCTGCACGGGTGTCCCAGCCTGAGGACGTTCCTGTCCGACGAGGGGATTGCGCACTCTGATCTACTCCATGGCCGCCGCGCGGTGATTGTTCGGCTGTGCCATGCCGCGGGACAGAATGTGGAAACGGTATGGCGCAATACCGCCTCCTCTACAGGAAGCCAGAACTTCGTCCTCCGGGGCGAACGCATTCCTGCCTCGATGATGGTGCGTGAGGAGACGCGCTTCTGTCCCCTCTGTCTCCTCGATGATGATCGTCATGCCGGCAATCCCGGTATCGCGCGGCGGGATCGGTTGGCTTGGAGCCTGCGGGTTGTCACCACCTGTCCTACGCATGGCCTCGCTCTCATCCATCGGGCCCGCGACCACCGGGACAACATGCGCCACAAGCTCCTCGTGCATGTCCCGGAGCGGGCCGAGGCACTTCTCGATCTCGCACGGACCGGGCTGCACCGCGAACCGTCGCCCCTGCAGAGCTATGTTATGAATCGTCTCGGCGGCCGGAAGGGCCCCGAATGGCTGGACGGCCAGACGCTGGAACAGGCGGTCAAGGCCACCCAGATGCTCGGCATCGTGATGGCGTTCGGAACGAGCATCAACCTCAGCTCGATCGATAGAGACGGCTGGGACCTGGCCGGTCGCTCAGGGTGGCAATGGACATCCGCAGGAAAAGCAGGCCTGCACTCCGCCTTCGACACCTTGCATGTCTTGGCAATGGACCGAGGCCAAGGCGGACAGAACTACGCCACGGTCTTCGGCCAACTCTACCGCTGGCTGCTGGAGCCGGGTGATCGTTCCGATCACGGTCCGATCAAGCAACTCCTGCGGAACTACATCCTGCGGAACATGGACGTGTGCGTCGGGCGGGAACTGCTGGGCGCACCCATCCCGCGGCGCCACAAATACTCAGTCCAGTCGCTTGCGCTGGAAACCGGCGTCCATCGCCAGACGCTGCGCAAGATCCTCGTCGAGCGTCGCCTCGTTGCGCAGGACGATGCCGGGAAGTCCAATTCCATCCTTCTTGTCGATGCCAAGCAGGGGCAGGATGCAGCAGCGGCGTTCAACCGGTCTGTGCCCTTCGTGAAGCTACCTGCGAGGATGAATGCGACGCGGCCGATCGTCAGCTGCCTGATCGACCTGGGTCATCTCACGCCGTTGTTCCGCAGCCAAGGCGAAAACAAGCGGGACAAGTGTGGGTTTGACAGCCAGGAGGTCGATCTCGTCTTGGAACGGCTGCACCATTTGGCGTCGGAGATGTCACATTTGCCTGAGAGGTGGGTGACTCTCGCGCAGTGCACCAAGCGCACTCGCGTCCCGATGCGCGATCTCCTGAAACGGATTTTCGCAGGCGGGATGAAGGACATTGGCCGCGCCGAAGGCGACAGGGGCTTCAACGCGCTGCGAATCGATATGGGAAAGGTCCGGGGCCCGCAAATGTGATACGCCGAAGCATCGACACCACCCTCGTTTTGGCCGCTTTCAGCGGACATTTTTTTGAACTTTCGATGGCAACTTTATCTGTGCAAAATGGCAGAATTGTCCGCCGTTTGACGAATAGAAACCCAGTATTTGCTGGATAATCTCGAAACCGAATGGCACTTTTATGCTAGGACTTACAGATCCGGGATCAGCGCCGCGTGGCACGAAGTGGGCAGGCATTGTCCTCTGGCCACGGGGAGGGTGGCAGATCATGATCGAGATAGCCCAAGCGTTTATGGCTTTGGCCGCCCTCTGGGGCATTCTGTTCCTGTGGTTCGGCATTCCGATGCGGATGGCCAATGCCCGGGGGCGCAATCCCGGCCACTGGGCTCTGATCAGCCTGTTCGGCAGTCCGGTTCTGGCCATCTTGCTGCTTCTGGCGCTGGACGAGAAGGTCCGGCCGAATGTGCGGAAGCGGAACCCGTCGCCTTGAACGGTCTGCGTCAGGGGTGATGATCCCAACCGGACGAACGATGGTCTGACCCCGCGCCCGGCCTCTTGACGCGCGCTTGTCCGCGCCCGCACAACAGGACGCGGACAAGCATGAGGGCGCGATATGGTCGATCTGGCGGGCAAGGCGGTTCTGGTGACCGGGGCCTCGCGCGGCATCGGGGCGGCGGCAGCGCGGGCCTTTGCCGCGGCGGGCGCGCTGGTCGGCGTGATGGCCCGCAGCGCCGATGCGGTCGAGGCGCTGGCCGATGAGATCGGTGGCCTGCCTCTGGCGGGCGACGTGGCTGTGGCCCGTGACATGAAGCGGGCTGTCGCGGCCCTGCACGACCGGGCCGGGCGGTTGGATGTGCTGGTCAACAATGCGGGGCTGATCGGGCCGATGAGCCTTCTGGATCAGGCCGATGCCGACGCCTGGGGCGAATGCATCGACGTCAACATCAAGGGCGTCTTTCACGGCATCCGGGCGGTGCTGCCGCTGATGCGCGCGGCCGGGGGCGGCACGGTGCTGACCGTCGGCTCGGGCGCGGCCCATCGCCCGCAAGAGGGCTGGAGCGCCTATTGCTCCAGCAAGGCGGGGGCGCTGATGCTGACCCGGTCACTGGACCTGGAGGCGCGGGGCGACGGCATCCGCGCGATCAGCCTGTCGCCCGGCACGGTCGCGACCGACATGCAGCGCGCGATCCGCGACAGCGGGGTCAGCCCGATCAGCCAGCTGGACTGGTCCGTGCATATCCCGCCGGAATGGCCCGCCCGCGCACTGGTCTGGATGTGCGGCCCCGAAGCCGATCCCTGGCTGGGCGACGAGATCTCGCTGCGCGACCCCGACATCCGGCGCCGCATCGGTCTGGCGGACTGATCGCGGTCAGGCCGCGCGGATGCCCCGTATCGCCTCGGCCAGGGGCGGGGCCATGCGGCGGCGGAAATCCTCGGGCTGCCATTCGGCCAGCGATCCGGCGATATGGACCGCGCCGACCGGGCGCCCCTGGGCATCGGGGATCGCCATGGCGATGGCGACCTCGCCCATCAGCACCTGTTCCAGCGCCAGCGCGTGACCGTCGCGCCGGGCCGTGGCGATCTGGGCGCGGATCGCGTCGGGGTCGGTCAGGCTGCGCGGCGTCAGGGCGCGCAGCGGCGCGCGGGCAAGGATCTCGTCGATCTCGGCATCCGGCAACAGGGCCATTGCCGCCCAGCCGCCCGAGGACCCGGTCGAGGGCACGCTATGGCCGACCAGCGTGGCAAAGAACGCCTCGCGCTTGCTTTGCAGGCGGGTGGCATAGACCATCCGCGTCCCGTCGAACAGCGACAGGTCCACCCGTTCCTGCACCTGACGCCGCAATTCCAGCAGGACCGGGCTGGCGCGGCGCAGAACCGGGTTCATCCGCAGGTAATCATGCGTCAGGTCCAGGATCGGCAGATTCAGCAGGAACCCCCGGCCATCATCGGACAGCGTCAGATAGCCCAGTTTGCGGAAGGTGTGGACCAGCCTTTGCGCCGCGCTACGCGTCAGGCCGGTCCTCGCGGCGATCTGCGCCAGCGACAGGGGACGGTCGGCATCGCGAAAGGATTCAAGAACGCTCAGCCCGCGGGCAAGGGATTGGTTGAACATGCCGTCCGCGCCTTTGGACGGGTCAGAATGATCGTTTTCGGTCATTGGCGTGTCTCGGGCGTTGACAGGTGGAAAACCGGGCTTCTAATCTCATTATGCAATGCAGCCGTATCGGATAGCAATACAGATGTCCTATCCTGCCCAGACCCCGCGCATCGCCCTTGCCGGTTTCGTGCACGAAAGCAATTCGTTCGCGCCCAGTCCTGCCGACATGGCGGCCTTTGAACAGGGCGGCGGCTATCTGCCGCTGAGCCGGGGTGCGCAGATCATCGAGCGCGCTCGTGGCGTGAACCTGCCGGTCGCGGGCATGATCGACCATGCAGGGCAGGCGGGCTGGACGCTTCTGCCGCTGATCTGGGCGGGGGCGGTGCCCTCGGCGCCGGTGACGGAGGAATGTTTCGACTCTATCACCGACGAACTGGTCGCGGCCTTGCGCGATCTGGGTCCGGTCGAGGGCGTGCTGCTGGATCTGCACGGCGCGATGGTGGCCGAGAACGAACCCGACGGCGAGGGCGCGCTGCTGGCGCGCGTCCGCGCGGTGGTCGGCCCCGAAGTGCCGGTCGTCGCCGCGCTTGATCTGCATGGCAACATCACCCCGCGCATGGTCGCCCATGCCGACGTGATGGTGGGCTTTCGCACCTATCCGCATGTGGACATGGCCGATACGGGTCGCCGCGCCGCCCAGGAATTGCAGCGCCTGCTGGACGGCAGGCCGCGGCGCACCGCCTTTCGGCAGGGCGATTACCTGATCCCCATCGCCTGGCAGGCGACATCGGAACAGCCCGCAGAGGCGCTTTACGATCTGGTTGCGGCGGCCGACGCGGAAGGGGCCTGCGCCTCGCTGTTCATGGGCTTTCCGGCTGCGGATTTCATGGATTGCCGCCCCTCGGTCCTGGTTCATGCCGACGATCAGGCGCAGGCCGACCATATCGCGGACCGGATCGCCGCCGCGCTGGCCGGGGCCGAGCGTGCCTTTGCCGGACAGGTCCACAGCCCGGACGAGGCCGTGGCCGAGGCGATGCTGGCCCCGCAGGGTCCGGTGATCCTTGTCGATACGCAGGACAATCCCGGCGCGGGCGGCAATTCCGACACGACCGGGCTGTTGCGCGCGCTGGTCGCGGCGGATGCACAGGACGCGGCGATCGGCCTGATCGTCGATCCCGACGCGGCGGCAGCGGCCCATGCGGCGGGGCTTGGCGCGCAGGTGTCGCTGGCCCTTGGCGGGCGTTCGGGCGTGCCGGGCGACGCACCCTTTCAGGGGCGCTTCGTCGTCGAGGCCCTGTCGGACGGGCATTGTCACGCGACCGGCCCCTATTTCGGCGGCGTGCATCTGCGGCTTGGCCCCTCGGCGCTGTTGCGGATCGGGGGCGTGCGGATCGCTGCCACCTCGGAAAAGGCGCAGATGGCCGACCGTCAGATGTTCCGCTTTCTGGGGGTCGAGCCCGAGGCGCAAAAAATCCTCGTGGTGAAAAGCTCGAACCATTTCCGGGCCGATTTCGCGCCCATCGCCGCGCGCATCCTGACCTGCGCCGCACCCGGCCCGATGACGGTCAGCCCGGCATCGCTGCCCTTCCGCCACCTTGCCCCCGGCCTGCGGCTTGAGCCCGGCGGCCAGCCTTTTTCCGCAACCGCGCAACCCGGCGCCAAGACCGGCCAGCACCATCGCCCTACAGAGAGGACATCATGTTCAACCGACTGACTGCAGGCCTTCTGGCCTCGACCATGCTGGCCGGCACGGCCTTTGCCGAAACCACGATCACCGCCGTGATGCATTCGGGCCTTCGCGTGCTGGACCCGATCATCACCACGGCCCATATCAGCCGCAACCACGCCTACATGATCTATGACGTGCTGGTCGCGCAGGACAGCGAATTCCAGCCGCAGCCGCAAATGGCCGACTGGACCACCTCGGATGACGGGCTGACCTGGACCTTCACCCTGCGCGAGGGGCTGGTCTTTCACGATGGCGCGCCGGTAACGGCGGCGGATGCGGTCGCGTCCCTGAACCGGTGGGCGCAGCGCGATGCGGGGGGCCAGGTCATCATGGACCGCACCGCCAGCCTCGAGGCCACGGACGACCGCACGATCACCTGGACCCTGACCGAGCCCTTCGTGCCGATGCTGGACGTCTTGTCCAAGCAATCCGCGATCCCGCCCTTCATCATGCCCGCCCGCGTGGCCGAGACGCCCGCCGACGAGGCGATCACCGAATATGTCGGCTCGGGGCCGTTCCGCTTCGTGGAAGCCGAGTTCCAGCCCGGCCTCAAGGTCGTCTACGAAAAGTTCGAGGATTACGTCCCCCGTGAGGAACCCGCCGACTGGATGGCGGGCGGCAAGGTCGTGAACGTGGACCGCGTCGAATGGGTCAACATGCCCGACGTGCAGACGGCGGTGAACGCGCTCTCAAGCGGCGAGATCGACTATATCGAGGCGATGCAGGTCGATCTGATCCCCCTGCTGGAAGGTGACCCGGACGTCGTCGTCGAAAAGCGCGAGCCGACGGGGATGCAGACGATGGTGCGGATGAACTTCCTGCACCCGCCCTTTGACAACCAGCTGATCCGGCAGGCCGCGCTGAAGGCGATCACGCAGGAACCCGTTCTGGCGGCGATGGTCGGCAACCCCGAATATTATCAGGTCTGCGGCGCGGTTCTTGGCTGCGGCACGCCGCTGGAAAGCACCGGCGGGTCCGAGACGCTGACCGACGGCGGCGGGCAGGACGCGGCGCGCGCGCTTTTGGAGGAGGCGGGCTATGACGGCACGCCCGTCGTCATCATGGCGCCGACCGATCTGGTCGCGCTGGTCACGCAGCCGGTCGTCGTCTCGCAGGCCCTGCGCGAGGCAGGCTTCAACGTGGACATGCAGCCGATGGACTGGCAGACGCTGGTGACGCGCCGCGCCAGCCAGTCGGCCCCGGCCGAGGGCGGCTGGAACGTCTTCATCACCAACTGGATGGTGCCCGAGATCTCGAACCCGATCTCGAACCCGATGCTGAACGGGCGCGGCAATGACGCCTGGTTCGGCTGGCCGACCGACGAGACGATCGAGGGCCTGAAGGAAGAGTTCATCGACGCCGCTGACGCCGAGGCTCAGGTCGAGGTCGCGGCCCGCATCCAGGATCACGTCATGGACAACGTGCTGCTGGTGCCGCTTGGGCAATACACCCTGCCGCAGGCGCGCCGCACGACGATCACCGACATGATCGACAGCCCGGTCCCGGTCTTCTGGGGCATCAACAAGGCCGAGTGATCGGTCCCCCCTGATCCGGCAGGGGGCGGGCCGCGTGCCGCCCTCTGCCAGACCCCCGGCCCTTATCGGAGAAGCCCCATGTCCGGCTACATCCTGCGGCGCTGTCTTGCCGTCATTCCCGTCATGCTGCTGGTCGCGATCTTCGTCTTCCTGCTGCTGCGCCTGACGCCGGGCGACCCGGCCGCGATCATCGCGGGCGACATGGCAACCCCCGCCCAGCTAGAGCGCATCCGCGAGGCGATGGGCCTGAACGACCCGATCCCCGTCCAGTTCGCCACGTGGATCGGGCAGCTCATGCGCGGCGATTTGGGCGTGTCGCTGATCTCGAACACACCGGTCTCGGTGATGGTGGCGGACCGGATCGGGCCGACGATCTCAATCGCGGTGCTGACGATCCTGATGTCGGTGGTGATCGCCGTGCCGATGGGGGTGCTGGCCGCGTGGAAGCACCGCAGCGGCGTGGATTACGCGGTCATGGCCTTTTCGGTTCTGGGCTTCTCGGTCCCGGTCTTCGTGATCGGCTATCTGTTCATCCTGGTCTTTTCGCTGACACTGGGCTGGTTCCCGGTTCAGGGGTACAAGCCGCTGTCGCAGGGTCTGGGGGCGTTTCTGTCCACGGCCTTCCTGCCCGCACTGACGCTGTCCACGATCTATGTCGCGCTGATCGCCCGCATGACCCGCGCCAACATGCTGGAGGTTCTGGGCGAGGATTACATCCGCACCGCCCGCGCCAAGGGCGCACCCGAGCGCCGCGTTCTCTTTCGCCACGCGCTGCGCAATGCCGCCGTGCCGATCCTGACGGTGATCGGCACGGGCTTTGCGCTGCTGATCGGTGGCGTCGTCGTGACCGAGACCGTGTTCAACATCCCCGGACTGGGGCGGCTGACGGTCGATGCGATCCTTGCGCGCGACTATCCGGTGATTCAGGCGATGATCCTGCTGACCAGTTTTCTTTACGTTCTGGTGAACCTGCTGATCGACCTCAGCTACAGCCTCTTTGACCCAAGGATCCGCTATTGATGGCCCAGACACCTCAACCCGGTGCGGCGATGCAGCCGGTCCTGCGCGCGCTGCGCCTGCCGGCCTTCGGCCTTGGCGCCAGGCTGGCGGCACTGATCCTGGCGGTGATCGTCCTGCTGACGCTGCTGGCCGGCTGGATCGCCCCCCATGATCCGCTGAGCATGAACCCGATGGCCCGGCTGCAGGGCCCGTCCCCGGCGCACCCCCTTGGCACCGACAATTTCGGTCGTGACATCTTCAGCCGCGTCCTGATCGGCGGGCAGCTCTCGCTGATCATCGGCATCGCCACTGCGGCGGTCGCGGTGGTCCTGGGGCTGGTGATCGGCCTGATCGCGGGCTTCTTCCGCACTGCCGATGCGATCATCATGCGGGCGATGGATGCGCTGATGGCGATCCCCTCGATCCTTCTGGCCATCGCGCTGGTCGCGCTGAATGGCCCGTCGGTCGGATCGGTCATCGCGGCCATCACCATCCCCGAGATCCCCCGCGTCGTGCGGCTGGTGCGCGCCGTGATCCTGTCCGCGCGCGAGGAACCCTATGTCGAGGCCGCGATCGCGCTTGGCACCTCGATGCCGAAGATCCTGATCCGGCATCTGGTGCCCAACACGCTGGCCCCGTTGATCGTGCAGGGGACCTATATCCTGGCCTCGGCCATCCTGACCGAGGCGATCCTGTCCTTTCTGGGCGCGGGCGTCAGCACCGAGACGCCCACCTGGGGCAACATCATGGCCGAGGGTCGCCAGTTCTTCCGCATCAAACCGGAACTGATCCTCTATCCGGGGATCGCGCTGTCCTTGTGCATCCTGTCGATCAACCTTCTGGGGGACGCCGCGCGCGACATGCTGGATCCACGGCTGAAGAAGAGGGCGGGCTGATGCGCTTCAAGACAGGCAATTTCGACGCGGCCGACGTGGTCCTGACCGCCCGCGACCTGACCGTGACCCTGCCCGAGACGCCGGGCAATCCTGCGGTGCTGAAATCCATCGACGTGACCATCCGCGCGGGCGAGACCGTCTGCCTGGTGGGCGAATCCGGGTCCGGGAAATCCGTGACCTCGCTGGCGGTGATGGGGCTTCTGCCGCAGGCACTGAAGGTCGCGGGCGGCAGCATCCACCTGCAGGGCCGCGACCTTCTGGCGCTGAGCCAGGCGCAGATGCGCGATCTGCGCGCCGCCCGCGTGGCGATGATCTTTCAGGAACCCATGACCGCGCTGAACCCCGTCCTGCGCGTCGGCGACCAGATCATGGAGGTGATGGAGCTTCACACCACCCTTTCCGCCGCCGAACGCCGCAAGCGCGCCATCGCCATCATGGAGCAGGTCCATCTGCCCGATGTAGAGCGCATCTTCCGATCCTATCCGCACCAGCTGTCGGGCGGGCAGCGCCAGCGCATCATGATCGCAATGGCGCTGGTGCTGGAGCCCGTCCTGCTGATCGCCGACGAGCCCACGACCGCGCTTGACGTGACCACGCAGCGCCAGATCCTGTCGCTGATCGACGAATTGCAGCAAAAGCACGGCACCGCCGTCCTGTTCATCACCCATGACATGGGCGTGGTCGCCGAAATCGCCGACACCGTCTATGTGATGAAGCAGGGCGAGATCGTCGAGCATGGCGCGGTCGAGACCCTGCTGCGCGACCCCCAGGCCGAATACACCCAGAAACTGCTGCGCGCCGTGCCCAGCCTTGCGCCCCGCCCCGCGCGCGCGGCGGGCGGTGATCCGGTCCTGCGGGTCGAGGGGCTGAACAAGATCTATGGCGGCGGCGGTCTCTTTCGCAAGCTGCCGGTGGCGCATGCGGCCAAGGATGTGGGATTTACCCTCGCGCCCGGACGCACGCTTGGGATCGTGGGGGAATCGGGGTCGGGCAAGTCCACCGTCGCGCGCTGCATCATGCGGCTGATCGACCCCAGTTCTGGGCGGATCATGCTGGACGGTGCCGATATCGCGCCCCTTTCGCGCGCCGCCCTGCGTCCGCATCGCAAGAAGCTTCAGGTCGTGTTCCAGGACCCAATGCGATCGCTGAACCCGCGCTGGACGGTCGGCGCCAGCCTGATCGAGGGGCCGCTGAACTACGGCGCCTCGCGCGCCGAGGCCATGGCCGAAGCCGCGCGCCTGATGGGCGTCGTGGGCCTGCCCGAGGATGCGCTGCGCCGATATCCGCACCAGTTCTCGGGCGGGCAGCGCCAGCGCATCGCCATCGCCCGCGCGGTGATGATGCGCCCCGACGTGCTGGTCGCGGACGAGGCGGTCTCGGCTCTGGACGTGTCCGTTCAGGCTCAGGTGCTGGACCTTCTGGACCAGTTGCAGCGCGATCTGGGCATCGCCATCGTCTTCATCACCCACGACCTGCGTGTCGCCGCCCAGATCTGCGACGAGGTGATCGTGATGCAGCGGGGCGCGGTGGTCGAACACGGCCCCGCGGGTCAGGTCCTGGCCGCGCCCGCCCACCCCTATACCCGCGCCCTGATCGAGGCCGCCCCCGGCCGGGCCTGGGACTTTCAGAATTTCCGCGAGATGCCAGAGGTGATCCATGCCGAACCTGCCTGAAATCGACGCCGCCGCGTCTGACCTGACAGCGATCTTCCGCGACCTGCATGCCCATCCCGAGATCGGGATGGAAGAGGTCCGCACCGCCTCGGTCGTCGCCGCGAAGCTGCGCGAATGGGGCGTGGACGAGGTGCATGAGGGTGTCGGCAGGACCGGCGTGGTCGGCATCCTGCGCGGGCGGGGGCAGGGCAACCGCCGCATCGGCCTGCGCGCCGACATGGACGCCTTGCCGATCCACGAGACGACGGGGCTTCCCCATGCCTCGACCAACCCCGGCAAGATGCATGCCTGCGGCCATGACGGCCACACGACGATGCTGCTGGGCGCCGCGCAATATCTGGCAAAGACGCGAAATTTCGACGGCACCGCCGTCCTGATCTTCCAGCCCGCCGAGGAAGGTCTGGGCGGCGCCCGCGCGATGATCGCCGACGGGCTGTTCCGCCGCTTTCCCGTGGACGAGGTCTACGGAATGCACAACCAGCCCAACGGCCAGCCGGGCCGCGCGACCCTGTGCAAGGGTCCGGCCATGGCGGGGGCGTCGTTCTTCGACATCACCGTGACGGGCAAGGGCAGCCATGCCGCGATGCCCCAGCAATCGCGCGACGCGCTGGTCGCGGCCTCGGGGCTGGTCGGGCAGTTCCAGACGATCCTGGGCCGTAACGTCGCGCCGCTGGATCAGGCGGTGCTGTCGGTGACGCAGATCCATGCGGGCAGCGCCTATAACGTCGTGCCCGAATCCGCGACGCTGGCCGGCACGATTCGCTTCTTCCGCCCCGAAGTGCGCGACCTGATGCAATCCCGCATGCGCGCCATCTGCGAGGGCGCGGAGCAGGCTTTCGATCTGTCGATCACCTGCAAATTCCGCGAGATCTTCGACGTGCTGGTGAACGATGCCGACCTGTCCGACGCCTGGACAGAGGCCGCCGCCGATGTGCTGGGTGCGGACAATGTGCGCGACGACGCACAACCCTTCACCGGCTCCGAGGATTTCGCGGATATGCTGCAACAGGTGCCCGGCGCCTACGGCAATCTGGACCATGCGGGGACCGTGCCGCTGCACAATCCGGGCTTCGTGCTGGACGAGGGGATCCTGCCCGTCGGCGCGTCCATCTATGCCCGCCTGATCGAACGCCGCCTGCCGGTGGCGGCATGAGCGCGCTTGACCTGCCCTTTGACGCGGATGCGATGCTGGCGGGCCTGCGCCCGTGGATCGAATGCGAAAGCCCCACATGGGACGCCGCCGCCGTCAGCCGCATGATGGATCTGGCAGCGCGCGACCTGTCGCAGATCGGTGCCGCGGTCGAGACTGTGCCGGGGACCAAGGGCTTCGGCACCTCGATCCGCGCGAGCTTTCCGCATCCGGATCAGGGCAAGCCGGGCATCCTTGTCTCGGGGCATATGGACACGGTCCATCCGGTCGGCACGCTGGAAAAGCTGCCCTTCCGTGTGGAGGACGGCAAGGCCTGGGGGCCGGGCATCATGGACATGAAGGGCGGCAACTATGTCTTTCTGGAAGCCATGCGCCAGATCGCCCGCGCCGGGCTGACCACGCCCCTGCCGGTCACGTTCCTCTTTACCCCGGACGAGGAGGTCGGCACCCCCGCCACGCGCGGCCTGATCGAGGATGCCGCGCGCGGACAGCGGGCCGTCCTCTTGCCCGAACCCGCGCTGCCCGACGGGGGCGCGGTGATCGGCCGCTACGCCATCGCGCGCTATGATCTGCTGACGCGCGGGCGGCCCAGCCATGCGGGCTGGGCGCTCAAGGACGGGCGGTCGGCCATCGCGGCCATGGCCCGCCGCATCCTTCAGATCGAGGCGATGACGACCGAGGATTGCACCTTTTCCGTGGGTGTCATCCATGCCGGACAATGGGTCAATTGCGTGGCCTCGGAATGCCGGGCCGAGGCTTTGTCGATGGCCAAGACGGAGGACGATCTGGACCGGGGCGTCGCCGCGATGATGGCCCTGCAGGGCGAAGAGAACGGCGTCGAGTTCATCGTGACGCGCGGCGTCACCCGCCCGGTCTGGGAACCGCAGCCCGGCACGATGGCGCTTTACGATCTGGCGCGAAACATTGCGGGCCGCATCGGGTTCGAGATGTCCTCGGACCGGTCGGGCGGGGGCTCGGACGGGAACTTCACCGGCGCGATGGGGGTGCCCACGCTGGATTCCATCGGCGTCCGGGGCAAGGGCCTGCACACGCTGGACGAACATATCGAGGTCGCCAGCCTGCCCGAACGCGCCCGTCTGGCCGCAGGGCTGCTGACAGAGATCCGCTAACCCCGGTTCAGCGATCCGGCGGCGGTCATCGCCAGCGGCGCGAAGTTGCGGGCGAAGCTGTCGGCATCCCATTCGGCCAGCGATCCGGCGACATGGATCGCGCCGATGGGTCGCCCTGCCTCGTCCAGGACGGGAACGCCAAGCGCGATCTCGCCCGCGACGATCTGTTCCTCGGCGATGGCAAAGCCTGCCTCGCGCGCCTCGGCCACGCGGGCCATGATCGCGGCGGGGTCGGTCAGGGTGGGGCTGGAATAGGGCACCAGCGAGGACCTTGCGATGACCGACGCTGCCTCGTCCTCGGGCAGGCGGCTCAGCACTGCGCGCCCGCCCGCCGTGCAGTAAAGCGGCACGCTGGTCCCGATCAGCGAGGCCGCGTAGAAGCCGCGCTTGGACTGGAAGCGCAGCGCATAGACCAGCCTCAGATCGTCGCGCAGGCTGAAATCGACCCGTTCTCCGGTCGCGGCGCGCAGCTCCATCAGGACGGGCAGGACGCGCGCGATCTCGGGGTTCAGGCGCTGATAATCCAGCGCGTGATCCAGCAGCCGCAGCCCCGGCAGATAGCCCCGGTCGGCGGGGTCGCGCCGCAGATAGCCCTGCTGGCGCAGGGTGTGGACGATCCGCTGCACCGCGCTTTTGGTCAGCCCGCTCAGCGTCGCGATCTCGCCCAGAGACAGCGGCCCGGAGGCGCCGTGAAAGGCCGACAGGACCCGAAAGCCCCGCGCGATGGAATCGACGAAAAGTGCGTCGTCCTGCGGCGCGGGGACGGGCAGGGGGGGCAGGACGGGGCGGGTGATGTCGGTCATTCTCATGCGCCTTGACGGGCCGCGCGACGGGGGCCTAGTATGATAATCAATACGACCGTATCGCTTTGCGATACCATCCGCAAGGGGGCAAGACATGACCGGATTGAACGAGCTGAGCGCCACCGAACTTGTCGCGGGCTATGGCGCGGGGCGGTTCTCTCCGGTCGAGGTTCTGTCGGACGTTCTGGCGCAGATCGACCGCTGCGAGCCCGTGCTGAACGCGATCTGGCATCTGGACCGCGACGAGGCGATGGCGCAGGCCCGCGCTTCTGAGGCGCGCTGGCGGGCGGGCGCGCCGGTGGCGGTGAATGGCGCGGTGCTGGACGGCGTGCCGGTCACGATCAAGGAGAACATCGCCACGCGCGGCGTTCCGATGCCGCTTGGCACCGCCGCATCCGACCTGTCGCCCCGCAGCGAGGACGCGCCCCCCGCGGCCCGCCTGCGAGAGGCCGGGGCGGTCTTTGTCGGACGCACGACCATGCCCGATCTGGGGATGCTGTCCTCGGGCCTGTCCAGCTTTCACCGGCTGGCGCGCAATCCTTGGAACATGGCGATGAATCCCGGCGGCTCCAGCGCGGGGGCGGGGGTTGCGGGGGCGGCGGGCTACGGGCCGATCCATCTGGGCACGGATATCGGCGGCTCGATCCGGCTGCCTGCCGCCTGGTGCGGGCTGGTCGGGTTGAAGCCCAGCCTTGGCCGCGTGCCGATCGACCCGCCCTTCATGGGCCGTGTCGCGGGGCCGATGACGCGCTGCGTTGCGGATGCGGCGCTTGCAATGGCGGTCCTGTCGGGGGCGGACGGGCGCGACCACATGAACCTGCCCCCCGCCGCGCTGGACTGGCAGGATCTGGACGGCATGCTCCGCGGGCTGCGGGTGGGGCTGCTGCTGGATGCGGGCTGCGGGATGCCCGTCGCGCCCGAGGTCATGGCCGCCGTTCAGGCCGCCGCCGACCGCTTCCGCGAGGCCGGCGCGCTGGTCGAGGCCCTGGACCCCTGGATGACGCCCGATCTCTTGCGCCATGTCGATGATTTCTGGCGCACCCGCGCGGGCGTCGAGACGGGCGACCTGCCCGCAGAACGGCGCGCGAAGATCCTGCCCAAGATCCTCGAATGGGCCCAGGCCGGGCTGGGGCGCAGCGGCGAGGCCGTCTATCGCGACTACGCCGCCACGATCGAGGTCCGCCGCCGCACCACCGAGGTCAGCCAGCGTTACGACCTGATCGTGTCGCCGGTCTCGCCCAACACGGCCTTTCCGGCGGATTGGGCCTGCCCCTGCGACAACGACATGGCGCGCACGATGGCGCATATCGGGTTCACCATGCCCTTCAATCTGGGCGAGCAGCCCGCGATCTCGGTCCCCTGCGGGCATGACGCGGCGGGGGTGCCCATCGGTCTGCAGATCGCGGGCCGACGCTTTGACGATCTGGGCGTCCTGCGCGCCGCCCGCGCATGGGAGGCCATCGCCCCCGCGCCGCGCCCTTGGCCGATGGTCGAGGGGGCGCCCGCATGACCGGCTGGGCGGACCGCGCCGCCGCGATGTATGACGGCAGCCCGCGCCGGATGCTGGTTGACGGCCGCTGGTGCGACGCGCTGTCGGGCGAGACGATCGAGGCCCGCGACCCTGCCGATGGCCGCCTGCTGGCCACGATCCCCAAGGGGGGCGCCGCCGATATCGACGCCGCCGTGACCGCCGCGCGCCGCGCATTCGAGGGGCCGTGGTCGCGGTTCACCCCCTTTGAACGGCAGGCCCTGCTGCTGCGCATCGCCGAACGGGTCGAGGCCGAATGGCAGGATCTGTGCCTCTCGGACACGCTGGACATGGGCATGCCGATCCAGCGCAGCCTGGCCAACAGCCGCCGCGTGCTGGGGATGCTGCGCTTCTATGCCGGGCAGGCGGTAGCGATCCACGGCCACACCATCGCGAATTCCTTTCCGGGCGAGATCGTCTCGATGACCGTGCGCGAACCGCTTGGCGTGGTCGGCGCGATCATCCCGTGGAACGCGCCCATAGCGGGCTCGGTCTGGAAAGTCGCGCCCGCCTTGGCGACAGGCTGCACCGTGGTGCTGAAACCGTCCGAGGAAGCCTCGCTGACGGTGCTGAAGCTCGCGCGGATCATGCAGGAATGCGGCCTGCCCGATGGCGTGCTGAACGTCGTGACCGGGCTTGGCGCGGATGCGGGGGCGGCGCTCGCCGCCCATCCGGGGATCGACCGGATCGCCTTTACCGGCTCGACCGAGACGGGGCGCGCCATCGCGCGGGCGGCGGGCGGCAACATCAAGCGCGTCTCGCTGGAACTGGGCGGCAAGTCGCCGGTGATCCTGTGCCGCGACGCCGATCTGGACCGGGCGATCCCGGTGGCGGCTATGGCGGTCTTTGCCAATTCCGGGCAGATCTGCATCGCCGGTTCGCGCCTCTTCGTCGCGCGCGAGATCGAGGATGAGGTGCTGTCCCGCCTGGCCGATCACGCGCGCGGCCTGCGCCTTGGCCACGGCATCGACCCCGAGGTCGATCTGGGTCCGCTGATCTCGGCCCGTCAGGCCGCGCGGGTCGAAGGCTATCTGCAACGCGGCCGGGACGAGGGCGCGCGGCTGCTGACCGGCGGCGCGCGTGCGAACCCTGACGGGCTGGCAGGGCATTTCATAGAGCCCACGATCTTTGCCGAGGTCTCGGACGACATGACCATCGCGCGCGAGGAAATCTTTGGCCCCGTCCTGTCGGTCCTGCCCTTCGACGATCTGGACGACGCGGTGCGCCGCGCCAACGCCACCCCTTACGGACTGTCTGCCGGTGTCTTCACCCGTCATCTGGGCACCGCGCACAAGGTTGCGCGGCGGCTGCGGGCGGGGACGGTCTGGGTCAACATGTATCACGCCATCGACCCGGCCATTCCCTTTGGCGGGGTGCGGATGTCGGGCCATGGCCGCGAGGGCGGGACCGAGCATCTGGACGAGTTTCTGGACACCAAGGCCATCTGGATCAACACGGACTGAAAGGGGCGCGCGATGGCGCAAGTGGGACTGATCGGGCTGGGTCATATGGGCCACGGCATCGCGCGCAACCTGCTGATCAAGGGGCATTCTCTGGTCTTTCTGGACCATCCCGGCAACCGCCCGGCAGACGAGATCCTGTCGCTTGGCGGCCGGGCGGCCCTGTCACCCGCCGCCGTGGCGGGCGGGGCGGATGCGGTGATCCTCTGCGTGAACGGCTCGCCGCAGGTCGAGGCCGTGCTGACCTCTGCCGACGGCGTCCTGTCCGCGCTGGCCCCGGAGGCGACGGTGATCGACTGCTCGACGTCGCTGCCGCATTCCACGCAGCGCATGGCGGAGCTGGTGGCCGAGGCGGGCGGCCATTACCTCGACGCGCCGATGACGCGCACGGCGCAGGCCGCCCATGAAGGCCGCCTGAACCTGCTGGTCGGTGGCGAGGCCGGGGTGCTGGCCGCGATGCGCCCCGTTCTGGACACCTTCGCCGAGGCCGTCACCCATGTCGGCCCCATCGGCGCGGGCCACCGGATGAAGCTTTTGCACAATTACGTCTCGGTCGGATTCCTGACCATCCTGGCCGAGGCCGCCGCGCAGGCACAGGATGCCGGCATTGCGCCCGGGGATCTGGTCGCGGTGCTTCGGGCGGGCGGCGGCGCCAGCGTGGCGCTGGACCGGATCGAGCCCTTCCTGACCCGTGGCGACCGGCTTGCGATGCCCTTTTCCATCGCCAATGCCGCCAAGGATCTGGATTATTATGTCCAGATGGCCACCGAGGCCGGCGCCGCCCGCATGGCGGCCGACGGCCTGCGGCAGGCGCTGGCCCATGCGGTGACCATCGGCGCAGGCGAGGCGATGCTGCCCGAACTGGCCGAGATCCTGCGCGAGGCGCCCGCACAGCGCCCCCCGGACACGCCGTGATCTTGCGCCCGCCGCACGGGGCGCGTCTCTTTGCCCGGCGAAATGGCAAGCCCGGTGTCGCTGACCACGGTGTGGCTGACCGATGTGTCCCACGCGATATGGTCCGTTCTACCCGGCACGGAACGCGGACCGCGTGGGGTGATCCCGCATCGCTGCGCTGCGGGCGCAATCTCGCGCCTAGGACAGACTGACCCGCGAGATCCCGGTGCCTTAGCCTCAAGCCTTGGCCCCACCCGAACCGCCGCCCGGCAGCCCCAGTTCCGCCCGCATCCGGCCCGCCCGCACCTCGAGCCACAGGGCCAGCGAGGCCAGCGGCCCGTTGGTGATCTGCCCCGCAAGCACCATGGCTGTCAGATCCGCGCGCGCCAGCAGGTGGCCGCGGATATCCTCGGCCTCTCCGTCGAGGCCGTGGATGCCCTCGACCCCGTCCGGCAGATCCGCGATGCCGACGAACTGATAGAGGAATTCGCAGACCGCGCCGGGACTGGGATAGCTGTCGAAAGCATGAAAGAGGCGGCTTAGCGTCAGGTCGGCCTCTTCGAGCGCCTCGCGGCGGGCGGCATCCTCGACGCTTTCGCCGCCATCGACCCGGCCCGCGATCGGCTCTAGAAGCCAGGGCTGCGGATCGCCGCGCAGAAAGGGGGCGGGGCGGAACTGCTCGATCACCAGCACGCGGTCGCGCACCGGGTCCCAGGGCAGAAGGACGACCGCATCGCCCATCAGGAACCCCTCGCGGGTCATGCGCTCGGTCATGCCGCCATCATGGCGGCGATGGCTCAGCACCAGTTCATCCGTCGCGAAATAGCCCGAGGCGATGCGCCGGCGCGCATGGACCTGCACGTCACCCGGATCGCGCGGCGCCACCACGCCCCCGCCCGAAAGGGGCGAGGTCCCTGCACGCAGCCGGCTGGCCGCCCAGATCGCGGTCATCGGCAGCCGCCAGGCCAGATGCGCCGCATCGGCATCGGCAGGGGCGTCAAGGATCTGCCGCGCGATCTCGGCGGCCAGCGCGGCATCCCAGTTCGTCGCGTCCCATGGGGCTCCGGGCGCGCCGCCGCCGATCCCTAGCACGGTCTCGCCCTGAACCGCCTGCGGCGCCAGCCCCATCACCGCCGCATAGCGCGCAAGCTCCGGGCCGGGGGTGACGCGCAGCCCGGACACCGTTCCATCGTCCGGCACCAGCGCGGGCCATGCGTCACGGTCGATCCCGGCCCGCGCGCCGCCCGTCAGCCGCCCCGACAGCGCGACGGGCTGCCCCTCGACCCGCAGCACCGCGGCCAGCGCAGGGTGGGCCAGCGGCCCCAGCAGCACCACGCTCACAACCGCTGGCCTTCGTCGCGCATCGCGGCGGCCAGCCCCATCTCGCGCGCGGTCTGCACGAAGACCTCGTCGAAGCCGGTGAACAGCAGGTCGGCCAGCAGCAGCCCCTCGGGCGCGGTGGCAAAGTCGATATAGGCGTCGATCTCGGCATCGCTCAGCGGCGAATAGGCCAGCATCAGGAAAGCCTGCATCCAGGTCTCGGCCTCGATGGCGATCTCGTCCTGCTGGCCCCATGCCTCGGCCAGCAACTCGTCGGGGGTGGGCGCCATGTCAAAGCCGCCCCCCTCGGCGAAGCCCTGCGAAAAGGCGATGCTGGTGTTCATCCCTGTCGCCACATTGGGCGAGACCAGATCGGCCTCGTCGATCAGGCGCCGGATCAGGCGGGCGCGGGGCTCGTCCGCATCGTCGGCGCGCTCAAAGGCCAGCCGGGCGGCCTCCTCGACCTCGGGGTCCAGCATCGCCTCGCGGGCGCTGTGCTCCAGCGCGGCCAGGCGCAGGCCCGGCCCGCTCTCGTAGAAGGCCAGCGCCCGATCCAGCATGAGGGGATCGGCTTGTCCTGCCGCGCGGCCCAGGGCGTCGCGGAACATGGGCCCCAGCCGTGCGGGCTCATGGATCCGCGCGACGATCTCGGGCCACGAGGGCGCCTCGGCCGACATCAGCCCTTCTTCCACCAGCTGCGCGGCGCCGTTCCGAGCCTCTTGCTGAAGCGTGGGGACCAGCGTCTGCATCTGCAGCGCGTCCCAGATGCGCTGTCCCTGCTGCTGTTCCTGCGCTGCGTGCCACAACGGCGCGGGCGCATGGGCGGGATGGGGCGCGGGCGCGACCGGCAACAGGTTCAGCATCGCGGTCAGACAGAGGCCCAAGGGCATTCGGCACCACCTTTCGTGGTCAGAGACATTTCCGCCAGTTTTCGTAAAATCCCTCTTGCGCTTCAACCCCCGGGCCTCTAGATGCCTGCCCACCACCCAAGAGCGCGGAGAGGTGCCGGAGTGGTCGAACGGGGCGGTCTCGAAAACCGTTGAGCCTTCACGGGTTCCGTGGGTTCGAATCCCACCCTCTCCGCCACTTCAGTCCCTGAATGGGCACTGCGTTTCCGCTACCCTGCGCTGTGAGCGTCGTGAGCAGCCGGGACTTCGATCCGATGATCCGGACCTCGCCTTCCGCTACATCGACGCGTTGGGCCAAGGCGCGCAGGTGGTCGCGGCGGAAGCCGCCGCCGGGCAAGCGCATGCGGTCGCGCGCAGCTGCAGCGAAGCGGTTCAGCATCTGCGGGGTGACGGCAGTCTGGCTGGCCTGGTCCAGCAGGGCCTGCGCGCGGGCCTCCTCGGAGCGGGCCTGATCGCGGATCGCCTTGAGGCCGTCGATGCGGTCCTTGAGCGCTGGGTCGTCCAGATCGGCCACGCCCGCCTCGATCGCATCATAGAGGCGTTTCAGGCGCAGTTCGGCCTCGGCCGCCCGTTTGGCAAGATCGGCCGCAAGGGCGCGCTGGCGGGCGCTGCGGTCCTGCCGCCGGTCGAGGATCGCGGCGAGGATGGTCTGCAGCCTCTCGGGCTGCAGCAGCCGCTCCTCCAGATGCCGTGCAACCAGATCGTCGAGCTTCTCCATCGGGACCGCCATGCCGCTGCAGGCGGTGGCCCCCTGCCGTGCCTTGGTGGAGCAGGCGTAGTAGCGGTAGCGCCCGCCCTTGCCGGTTCGGATTGTCATCGCCCCGCCGCATTTGGCGCAGTGGATCAGGCCGGTCAGCAGCGTGGGGCCGCTGACGACGCGGGCGGGCATGACCTTGGGATTGCGCGCCTTGAGGAGCGCCTGCACCGCATCGAAGGTGGCGCGGTCGATGATCGGCGGCACGGGGACGATCACCACCTCGCTTTCCGGGTTCAGGGCCTTCGATTTCGCGCGCCTGTTGAACTCATGCTCGCCGATGTAGGTGCGGCGGGTGAGGATGCGGTGGACCTGGCCGATGCCCCAGCGCCCGCCATCGCGGGTGAAGATCCGGTTGCGATTGAGGTGGCTGACGATGTTCTTGACGCCCATCTGGCCGCTTGTGCCATCGCCTTCCAGCGCGAGGCGGTAGATCAGCCGCACGGTTTCCGCATGGAGCGGGTCGATCTCCAGCTTCTTCTTTACCTTGGCCCCGCGCTGCTCGGCCGCGACGGTGCGATAGCCGATGGGCGGCAAGGAACCGTTCCAGAAGCCCTGCCGCGCGTTCTCCTTCAGGGCGCGCATCACATGCTTGGCGTTCTCCTTCGACTGGTATTCGTCGAAGAGCGCCATGATCTGCCGCATCATCACGTGCATCGGATCGTCGCCCATCTCCTGCGTGATGGAGACAAGGCGGACGCCGTTCTTTGCGAGCTTGCGGACGTAGAATTCCAGCTCGAAATGGTCGCGGAAGAAGCGGCTGAAGGAATGGACCACGACGACATCGAAAGGCGCGGGCCGCGACGTGCCCGCCACGATCATGCGCTGGAATTCCGGGCGGCGGTCGTTGGTGGCCGAGGCGCCGGGTTCCACGAAGGTCTCGACCAGTTCATAGCCCCGGGCGGCGCACCAGGCCTCACCCTGCCGCTTCTGGTCGGGGATCGAGACGTCATGCTCGGCCTGCCGCGCGGTCGAGACCCGCAGGTAGAGCGCGGCGCGTTGGGTGGCTTTTGCTGACGTCGGAGGGGTCATGGTGTGCCCTTTGAAGGTCGATGGGCACAGGCTACCATCCGGAGGCTGAGCGGCAAACGCCGATGACGCGCCGTGGCAGTCATTCGCCCTGCGAGGTGAGCTCGTCAATCAGGTTGGTGAACCAGCGCTCGAAGTGAGCGACCTCGGCTTCGGTGACTAGGACTCGATCGGGCCAATCGTCGGTTACGCGCCAGCGGGCCAGATCATGCACGGGCGGCCTGCCGGTAAAAGGCCAGGGATGACCGAGAAGCGCCTCCAGCTGCTGTGAAACGGTGGCGGGGGGAACTTGACGCGGGCGGGGCTGATCCTCGGCCATCTGGGTGAAGGCCTACAGAGAGGCAACCGCTGGAAGGAGGCGATCTCGAGCTTCCTTGCCGTGGATCGTATGGCGACAATCAATTCCCCTTGTGCGGCAGCGCGCCTCGTGTGCCGATGCGCGTATCGCGATCCCGTCGAAGCAATCGACCAAGGTGGTCAACGGCACAGGATTGGAAGGGACACCATCAGGCATGCTCGGTCACGTTTGCTCGGTTCTGTCGCGCAGTTCAGCCCGATTACGATCACACCAGCGGCGCGAGGCAACGACCTTGAATGGTCAAGCGAGGTCTTGCGCAGAAAAGGCGGAAGATCGGAGGGGCGGCGACCGGAAAAGCTGGCACCGGCCGCGCCGATCAGGGTGCCATGACACTGCGCGCGCCTGACCCGATCGGCCCTGAGCCGACCTTCGCGCTGCACAAGATGCTGCAGTGCAGATTCCCTGAACCGGTCGTTCAGCGTCTCGTTAGAGAATTAAGGTGACAATCATCATCTCAGAGCGGCGCGCAACCAATATCCCGCTGAAGCAGCTAATCGTTTTTGTCCTCGATTTACCGTTACATTCGGGCAGAGATTCCAGCAGACTGAAGATATAAATCGCAAACAGAAAAATTTTGAGAGTCAGATCGGCGCCCAAGGAGAAAGCATGGTCCCTAATCACCTAATCGCATCACTCGCTGCTGCCGCCGATACGGCGATCAGCAATGTTTTGATGGCTGGCGCACATGGTCAAAGTAAACCGACTGGAGAAGTCGGATTTGTAGCGGCAGTGGTCCTTGGTGGCGTCCACGATATCGCCAATGCTTGGTCGCCGTTACTTCGTCCGCACGGCCTGTCAGTCAAGATGAGCGGGGTGCTCTGCCACCAGACGCCACGAGTGGCCTTCACCGACATTCACGGCAATAAAGTTAGTTGCGAGCTCGCCGACCTACTTGTGATTGTAGAGGACAACACGGGTGGTCGGCTAGGTCGGCGTTGGGCGGCTCTAATCCAGGCGAAAATGGCGGCGCCGGGCGGAGGTCAGACACTGACCCAACCCGGCGACTTGCGCCAACTTGATCTGATGTCGCGGTGGCCATCGTTCACTTTGCCAAGGAACTTTGCACCTGGCGCGCGAAACTTCTCTACATGCACGTATCCTGGAAAACCGTTTGATTGTGGCCGTTACGGGTTAATCGACGGGCAGCCTAGCCCAGATTGGCATCAGCAGGCACCCGCGTGTGTGATGCCTGCCGGAGGTGATCGGCTGGGATCTTTCTTGGCACGAATGGTCGAGACAGGGCAGGTCGGATATGGCCGCGAGGCAAGCGGCCTTGGAGATGACTGGTCACGGACGGTCGATGAGCTCATGAAGCAGACCTATTTCCAGTTTTTTACATACGCAGCTGGTTTTAGTAGACGCCGACAGCGCGGGCATAGCGCTTTTGCGCTGGCTACATCGGATCCGTTCTTCCTGGGTTTCGCCTCGGATCAACCTCCCCCGTCAGGCGGACGCCCCGATGAGCCTGGTGACGATGAAAGTCCGACCGGGATCAGCTTGTTGCGCATTGCAATCGGTTCAGATGAATACTCGGAGTAGTCGCCAAGGAATTTCATCCCAACAGCATCTGGGGCGGTTGAAGAGACCAAACCGCTTCGTTTCGACCTTCTTGTCTGTGGATCGAAAGATTTTCGGAGACCGCGATGGCAGCTTCACCTGCCAATCATTGCGCCGAGTTGCCAAAACGTGGCTTTGCACCCATCACCCGTTCGCAGAAAGTGCAGAACTTGATGCACCGCAACTTTGGACGCGCAAGCTTTCGCCCAGAGCTATTCGCGCGATCAAAGCGAGTTGGAGCTTGACCTTGTCGATTTTTTCCACCAACTTGTAGGTCGAGAAAATCGACATGAGGCGCAGGCATGACCGAGCATATCGAAACCATCATTCTGCAGGAGCCCGCCGACATCAACCAGCGGCTTGCCCAGCTTGGGTTGACCCGCGAGGGGTTGATCCGCGCGGTCCAAGTGGCGCTAGCCGAACGCAACAACGCCACTGGCCTGCATCCGTCGAACGCGGCTGGCACTTTTTCCTACCATCACGGCGTGGCGGCCATGCGCCGCGAATACTTGGGGGATAATTGGGAAATCGACCGCCGCGACGGGATCGAGGCGATCCGCAACGACGCCCTCGAGGTCAAGGTCTCGTTCTGCAATGTCGATGAAGCATGCGGTCGCGATCACCCCAAACCGCGCTCGGAAAAGGGCGCGGGGGCGGAACGC
The DNA here is from genome assembly GCF_052379855.1 of Paracoccus sp. NSM. Taxonomy (NCBI): domain Bacteria; kingdom Pseudomonadati; phylum Pseudomonadota; class Alphaproteobacteria; order Rhodobacterales; family Paracoccaceae; genus Paracoccus; species Paracoccus sp. NSM. Next base: position 25,872 of record NZ_JBQTCG010000016.1, read on the forward strand.
GCCAGTGGGCCGAACCTTTTTGAGCACGCTGGAGCGGGCGATCTCGCACCCCATGCGCCGAAGCCGGTTGATGGCCCTGCGCTGTTTTACCTGATGGTGGATCAGCAGGGCCGGGCAGAGCTCACGCGCCCTGTGATTGCTCGCCGCACCTTCGTGGCGGCTGTGGAGCGCATCTTTCTGATCGAGGACGTTGAAGAAGACGACACGATCCTTCCGCTCGATACTGATGATATCGCGGATGATTTCGAGCCGCAGATCGTTCGCAAGTAGAACGCCGATGTTTAACCCTGGGAGACTATCACTTGCCCGCGCAAGGCGTGGCATGACGGCCAAAGCCTTGGCTGAAAAGGCCGGGGTTGGGGTGGACACGATCACGCGGCTTGAAAAAGGCCGCAATGAGCCGGAACCCGAAACCATTGAGAAGTTGGGCGAGGCCTTGGGCTATCCGCCAAGCTTCTTCATGGGCGAGGATATTGAGGAGGTTGATGTCGGGGCCGTCAGCTTTCGCTCCTTCTCAAAGATGACTGCCCGCGAGCGAAACGCGGCCATCGCTGCAGGATCACTCGGTTTGCTGCTCAACAGCTGGATTGAGGACCGTTTCGGCTTGCCCAATCCGGATTTCCCTGACGAGCTGTCGGAGGAAACCGACCCCGAAGTCGCCGCGACCCGCCTGCGCCAGCATTGGGGGATCGGGCAACAGCCTATCGGCAATCTGTTGGGTTTGCTGGAAACCAAAGGCATACGGATGCTGTCGCTGTCTGAGAATACGGCATCGGTCAACGCCTTCTCTTTCTGGCGTGGTGGAAAGCCCTACGTATTCCTTAACAACTTCAAGAGCGCCGAAAGCAGCCGCTTCGATGCGGCCCACGAGCTTGGCCACCTGGTCTTGCACAGGCACGGTGATCCCAAAGGCGACCGCTCTCTTGAGAAAGAGGCCAACAGCTTTGCCTCTGCCTTCCTGATGCCTGCCGACGATGTGCGGGCGCGCGTTCCGCGTGTGATCTCGACCGAAATCATCCTCAAGGCCAAGCTACGCTGGCGCGTGTCTGCGATGGCTTTGGCCTATCGGTTGCACCACATAGGGCGGTTGTCGGATTGGCAATATAAGTCAATCTGCATCGACCTTTCCCGCCGAGGCTATCGGTTAGGCGAGCCTGTCGGCATCGAGCGGGAAACCTCGGTACTGTGGAAGAAGGTGCTGACAATACTTTGGCAGGAAAGAGTCACTCGCGACGATATTTCTGAGGAACTGGGTCTGCCAGTCGATGAACTGGACAGCCTTATTGGGAGCCTGACAGGAACTGAACGGGGCGAGCGTCCAACTAGGCGAGGATCACTGAATGCTGTCTGACGCGCTGCTCCCGCAAGTCCAAGCCGACAAGCAGACGGTTCTGGAAGTTGCTTAACAGCCTGGCCCGCCTTGCCCTGACTGCCACGGCTATCGCGCCCGTTGGCTACACATATGCATTCGTCGCTGCCTTCAACGATGCGTGGTCAACTATGATGTGGCTGTTGCTCGGCTCAACGACATTGGTTGTGGTGTGCCTATGGGTTCTCAAGACGACCCGTTCCAACCGCGCCCCTGCCGCTGAGCAACACAAGGTCACCACGGTGGAGCCTGCCGACCGAGAGAACATGGCAATTATGCTCTTGTATCTCTTACCGTTGTTTACGGCCGATTTCGACAAGTTGAACTGGATCATGTGGGTGCCCACGATTGCGATCTTCGCCTTCATCGCGGTGACCAGCCACAGCTACTTTTTCAACCCCCTGCTTGGTGCGTTCGGCTGGCACTTCTACCGTGTCGGGACACCACAGAACGTCACCAACATCTTGATTACCAAGCGGACGATCCGCAAAGGCGACCAGACGATCAACGGAATCGAACTGGGGGACTATGTGATTTTGGAAACGGAGTGACCAATGCCGAGAACACTTTTCGCGTTTTGTAAACAGGACGGGCAGAATGTCGTGCGACGGGTACCCTTGGAAGCCGGCGTGCAGGGCGAGGTCGAAGCGATTTTCGATGAACAGGAAAGGTCCTTTTTTCACGGCAAGGATGAGCCCATCGAGTTTAACGGCGATTGGAAGCCCGACGGGAACGAGTTGCTTTGCCTCACGGACGCTGATCTTCTTGCACAACTGAATGAGACGTTGGCCAATGGCGCGGGGGCCTACGACCGTTTGGACATTACCAACTATGATGAGGCTGGAGTCAAAGCTCTGTTCATGCACTCCGAGCAGATCGAAGGGCATATTTTAATACAAAAGTTTCGTACGTCCCAGTATCTGCAACGCAGGGGTCTGACGCTGACGTTTAACGACAACCGGTTTGGCAAACTTTCAGAGCAAGGGTTTTCGCTGGATGAACGGCTGGGCGCCGTTGTTCGCGGCGACACCGTCATGTTCGTTAGCTTCCACGTGCTGCGGTCGATCTTAACGGTTCAAGAGCATTTTGCCGAAGCGACAGCTCAGGAAGTCGACGACTTCGCAAAGCATCCATCCTTTCACATCGAGAATCGAGCCGTTTTCGACAGCCACATGGATGAACGGTGCCGAAAATTGATACGGGGCATCCATAAATCGGATGTCTTGGTCGATCACAATGCCGCAGAGATCATCGCACGGGCAAAAACCGTAGGGCTTGCGCTGAACGAAGACGGTGGTCGCATTGTTCTACCATCCGTCAAGCGCGACCTAAAAACGGTCCTCAGCTTCTTGGAAGAAAGCGTCTATAGGGGAGTCTTTTCTGAAGAGACCTACTTGACCAACTCCAAGCGCCCTGTGGCCTGAAGCGTCCTCGATGGGCACGTCCCCACCTTGCAGCACTGCGATCCACTGTTTGAGTTTTGCGTCTTCTGAATGTCGGCTTTCTGTGCGCGGTCATTTGGGGCTCGCAGTCGCAGCGAATGCCCCCTTTCCGCCCGTTTCGACGGCGACGTCGGCCACCGCCCGATACGGTCCCTCGCCCTCATCATTCCACCGTCGCCTCGTTCATCAAGCCCCTCAGGCTCGCCTCGAGATCGCCAGGCGGACAGCTCAGGTCGATCGTCTTGAACCTCATCACATGACCCTGGATCGTCATGACCTCGTCGACGGCTCCCCCCGTCTGCGGATGCAGCAATATGCCTTCGGCGGTCAACGAGGTGGGGTCGTTCGGGCGCTCCTGGCTGCGAAGGTAGGTGTAGAGCTGATAGAGGTAGCCGCTTTTCAGGATCCGGTCGCGATAGGTCGAGGCCGTGAAGATCGCGGTGAACTTCGTGTCGATCACGACGCGGCGGCCGCTGGCGGGGTGGTTCAGCTCGATGTCGGTCTGCATCCCGGGCAGGATCGCCGCGATGCCCGGGGAGGCAGCCTCGAAGGGCCAGGACATGTGTTTGCCCTGGACGACGCTCCAGCCGGACGGCTGCAGTTCAAGGCGAAGGGCGTTTCCCACGGCCCGCTCGAACAGCCGCCGGACCAGATGATCGGTGCTGTCTGGCAGGGCACCCGAAGCATGCCCTGCATCCTCGGTCGGGATGACCGTGTCGAAGACCATCCGGGCCAGCGCCACCATGAAGCGGCCCGCGGTTTCGTTGCGCCCGATCTGGTCGCTTGCCAGTTCGGCCCAGGAGGGACGTGGGCCGACGACGCCCAGGCGGGTGAAGTCCCCGGCCAGCTGACGGCACCGGTGCGCCACCAGATCGTCGGCGACGCGGTTTGCCAACCGGGCAAGCGCCGCCCTGACCAACCTGTTCCTGGGCGTGTCCATCGTGAACTCGTCGAAGCGGCAGGCGACCGCGCCCCGATCCATCAACCGGCGGGTGGTGGTTTCGAGCATGTCGATGCGCTCGCGCACGCGCGCGAGGGTGGCCTCGGGATGCTGCCAGCCGCGCCGAACCGTTGCGTCGATGCGCTCGCGCACGCGCGCGAGGGTGGCCGTGCGGGTGCGGTATCCCCGGGAGAGGTTCCGGCGCAGGCGCTCCTCGGCGACATGCACGAGGAGCCTTGCAACCAGATCGGGAAGATCCCGGGCGGTTTCGACCTGATGATCGAACCTGCCTTTGAACTGCACCAGATTGGCGGCGTAGAGGAACAGCAACCAGATGTTGCGCAGGGGAATAGCCTCGGCCATCACAGCCCGGCCCGAAGGGCATCGGCGGCATCCCGGGCGCGTTCCGGCGCATCGAACCAGTATTCCTCCAGCAGGGGCGCGATCTCGGTGTCGATCACGTCGGCGAACCATTGCTTCGGGTCGGCGATGTCATCGTCACCGGGCGTGACATAGGAGTGGCCAACGCGGAACTGCGGTCCCAGGGCCCGGTCCTGGGCGATTGTCTCGTTCAGGGCAAGCATTCGGTCGCGGATCAGGGCGATCACGTCGTCCGGGAAATCCTGGTCGCGGCACCAGTCTTCCCAGGCCTTGTTCAGCATCGGCTCCAGCGTCACGAAGGCAAATCTCCGGCGCAGGGCCAGGTCGACCAGGGCGAGGGAGCGGTCGGCGATGTTCATCGTCCCGATGACGTAAAGGTTGTCGGGCACATGAATCTTCTCTTCCGGAAGCTTGCGATAGGCCAGTTCCATCGCATGCGCCCGGCTGCGCTTGGTGTTTTCCAGCAGGGTCAGCATCTCGCCGAACACCTGCGAGGGGTTGCCGCGATTGATCTCCTCGATGATCAGCACGTGCGGCACGTCGGGTTGGGCCCGGGCCGCATCGACCACCTGGAGGAAGATGACATCCGTCAGGATCAGACCACTGGCGGACGGACGATATCCCCGCACGAAATCCTCGTACGACAGGGATGGATGGAACTGCACCGATCGCAACTGCGAAGGCTGCGGCGACTTTCGCCCGATCAGCGCCTTGGCCAGTTGCCGGGCCAGCCATGTCTTCCCTGTTCCGGGGGGCCCTGGAGGATGAGGTTCTTCTTCAAGGTCAGGCGGACGATGAGGCCCGCAAGGGCGTCGCGTCCAGGAAAGCCGCCCTCGGTGATGATGTCATCGACGGTGTAGGACTGTGTCTCGGAGAGGTCAGCACTGTCGCCCTCGGCCGCGCTTTCTGCCTCGCTGGCACTCAGGGGGTCCACTTCAGGGGCGAACCGCTCCGCCCAGTAGGTTTTTCCAAGGAAATAGCTGTAATCCTGATCCTCGCCGTCGAAGGTGAAGGCGACCAGTCGACGCGCCATGTCCTCCTCCTCGACAAGGGCGCGGGCAACCGTCGTGCGGTAGGTGTAGAAATACCAGTCCTTGGGCGGGTCCAGTTCCTTCCAGTCCACCTCGACCGTCAGACCGTCGCCCCGGTTGGCGGTGATCGTCCCGATCGCCTTGATCCGCATCACGCTTGCCGCGCGACCATGGTTTTCGAAAGGGACGTCATTCTTCCGGGTGAACGAGGCCTTGATGGCGATCCTGTCGCCAGGCTTCATCTGCCTGACAAGCTTCGAGAATTTGTCCTCGTATCCGTTCTGCCAGATCCCTTCCCGCAGGAACCGGTCCGTCTGATCCCCATCAGACCACGAGGCACCGACAAACCAGTGGTTCATGCCCTCCGGAACGATCTCGTCCTTCGGGGCTTCCTGTTCGTCTTCGTCTCCGGTGAAGTTCACCCTTGCCGCGCGGAAGATCCCGGCGGCCCACTCCGGCGTGAGTTCCGCTTTCCAGCCTTGGTCCGTAAGGCCCCAGACGCCGCGGCCTGGCGAGGTCATGATTCCGGCCTTGAACAGATACGACCGGGCGAAGTGGACCCTGTTCTCGAATTTCGAACCGCCGTTGTTGTTGGTCAGCGCAAGGAAATCCTGCGGGATCTGGTGGCGCTTGATAAGTTCTTCAAAGACCTGACGTGGCCGAGCCTGTCCTCCAAGGTCGCGCATGATCTCAATGACGGGGGCGAAATAGCTGACGAACTGCGGCACTCCATCGATCTTCTGTTCGTGCAGCCCCATGATCCAACACCCAATTTTGACAACAGGGCGATCATGTCAGCCTCGCTCGGAAAGGCCAAGAGGGCAGGGGCGATCGAGGTGACGAGTACAGGAACGCTTCACTCCGGACTGGTCGGGCAGGCTCGAAGGCGCGGTGTGACGCTCAAAGTGCCAAACCAAGACGAGTGCCGAATAAAATCTCATAAAAACAGCGTAATACACGTATCCGCGGCACTAAGTGATCAAAAACGCAGTGCTACTTCTGGGCATCGAAAACAGTGTGCAGACAAGAACTTACCGCGAAACCGGCGCTTTAAGGTGCCGGTTTCCTTTATCTTGCCCTACACCAGAACCCCAAACTGCCCCGCCAAAACCACGCCATTCCCCTCCCGGCCTGCCAGCCAGCCTCAGTTGCGAAAAGGACAGTTCTGTCCGGTTTCGGGGTGCGGCAAGCTTATTGCGGCCGTTCAAACGCTGAACGCGTCATAGTGCTATGGCGAAGACGTAGTGCTCATCACTATCGGCCATGGCCCGCCACTCACTCTTGTTTAGTGGTTGAAATTTATGCATATTTTATCCTGCGTTGTAATTTGTTCCCCCATTACTTCCCCCTTTTCGTTCGAGAACGTGCTGGATCATGTGAGCCAACAGCTTACTCGCCAGCGCCTTTCTCACTCGCGTTAAGCGACCTTTGGCTCAGTCGAGGGGCAAGCGCGAGAATAGCGTCGGATCGACCTCCTCAGAGAGAAGGTAGCTGGCCTAGTTTGGGAACGTGACCCTGCGGACATTGGCGGGGAATCGCTGTGGCTGTTCAAGACCCACCCGCAGCCACTTGTTGTGACGGCGTGCTTCACTTGGCCCTCCCGGCAGATCATCCCACCTCCAATGCCTTCATGCGCCCTGATTGACACGGGCATGGGCACGCGCGATCCTGAATGTATCGAGGCCAGCCGCTATGCCGCTCCGGGCATCAGTTACCCGGCCAGCCGTCAGCGGCTTTCAGGCCTCGGCAGTCATCTCTAGCCAGGTTGCAAGAGCCACCCTCTTCGAGGCAGCTAAACGGCCACGGGACAAATGGAGCGCAGTCGCAGAAACTCGTCGAAGCCCAGTGGCCGGCCGGGGCTGATTTTGTCTTGGCAACGGCGATCGGGGGGCCCGACACAACGGAGGCCTTCTGCCACAACCTCAGACACTTGCATTTTCTGAGCAGGCCGCTTTCCTTAAGGCATGGTGAAGCTTGTTCTCATGCACAGGGCCGACTCGATCTACGAGGATGAGCCAGACGTCGTATACGACTTTCCGCGCGCTTACCTCAGGGCGGTAGAGGAAGCCATCGGCGACTGGGCCATCTACTACGAGCCAGTCAAAGCGGGTCCACGTGGTTACTTCGCGGTGGCAAAGATCGACCGGGTGATCCCGAAACCCGGTGCAGCTGGCCGCTTCCTGGCGATGATCGAGCCTGGGTCCTTTCTTCCGTTCGATCAGGAAGTGCCGCGGCTCTTGGATGGGACGCCGATGGAAGCTGCGCTCACCGAACCAGACGGCACCGCAAAAAAGGGTGGCTCGGTGCAGCTGGCGGTCCGGCGCTTGTTAGAGGCGGACTTCGCCCGCATCGTCAATCTCGGGTTGCCCCAGGAATTGGAGCGCCTTGAGGCCACCCGCTACGATGTGGCAATGCCGGACCGCCTCGATGATCGCGCCGAAATCTTCGAGCGTCCGGTGCTAGAGCGGCTCACACGGAGGCCCTATCGCGACGTAGCTTTTCGGCGGAAGGTGCGGGAGGCCTATGGCTACCGGTGCGCGATGTCTGGCCTGATGCTGCGCAATGGCGGCGGGCGTCCGGAGGTTCAAGCCGCCCATATCCTTCCTGTCGAAAGCCAGGGCAGCGACTCGGTTCGCAATGGCCTTGCTCTGTCGGGCACGCTACACTGGATGTTCGACCGCGGGCTGATCTCCGTCGCCGAGGATTGCGAGACCATCTTGGTCTCTCACAACAAGGTGCCGGGTGATGTCGTTCAGCGACTGCTCGCGCCGGGGCAGAAGCTGTGCAGACCACAGGACCCGCGGGATCTGCCCCACCCTGTGAACCTACGCTGGCACCGCGAGAACGTCTTCGGCCGTGCACTTTCAGTCGAGCCAGTTCCCTGGGGATAGGAGCGACAGAAGCGATTTCATCAAGCCTCTACGTGGCAACTACATC
>NZ_JBQTCG010000017.1:0-33324 GCF_052379855.1 Paracoccus sp. NSM
CACCTGCCTGTCGAGCCCGATGGGCGACAGCATCTCCAGCCGCGCACCCGGGCCGTGCCTTTTCCGGTCATGGGCCAGCCCTTGTTCGGGGAGATCCTGCGGCACCTTCCAGTGATCCTCGCTCCAGCGTTCCACGATCCCGGCGCGGCGCAACGCCTCGAGGCGACGCACATGGGCCGCAACGAAGCGCTCCGGGTCGGGCGTGATCTTCTCGGCCCGGGCGATCTCGATGTGCCGGGAGGGGTGGTAGGTGCCGTTGCTGTCCGTCGCGGCGAGAATGTTCCGGTCGGCGTTGCGGGGTTCGGTCGGTGGCGACACGGCGGCCACGATCATGCCGCGGCCAATGCCATCGCAGCGGTCTGCCCGCAGCTCGATCTGGTGCACGCGCCCGTCGGTGCCGTCGATGACCAGCTGCACCTTGTCGCCATGTCCGTCACCCGCGAGGTCGCGCGCCAGCACCCGGCCGGTGATCTGCTCCCGCAGCTTGTCGCGGTGAACGGCCAGTTAAGGGATGCCGCGCGCGTCGTTGAGGTCGTTGCCTTCGAGCGCCCGGTGCATCGACTTGATGATATCCTCGCGCTCGCCCAATGCGTGCAAGGTGCCCTCGGCGCGGTCGGAGATGTGCCATTCGCCGGGCCGCACTTCCGTCGCCAGCCCCATCCTTTCGAGCCGCCTTGCGCGCGCGATCAGCAGCGCGCGGTTGCGCTTCATGGTCTCCAGCGTGTCGTGATCGGGGCGCAGGTCGGCGAACTCGTTGGCGGCCTCCTGCTCGGCGATCAGGATCCGGTCGAGTCGTGTGAAGCGGTCCGCCTCCACCTCCCGGCGCAGCTGATCGGTTACCTCCAGCTCGGTCTGACGACCCAGTTCCAGCGTCACGATCTCGCTCGCCCGTTCGCGGATGCCGTGCGCGATGTAGTCGCCCGCGATGTTCAGGATCTTCCCCTGGCCGGTCACGCCACGGACAAGGATGTGGCTGTGCGGATGCCCGGTGTTGTAGTGATCGACGGCGATCCATTCGAGCCGCGTCTGCAGATCGGCCTCCATCCGGGCCATCAGGTCGCGCGTGGTCTGGCGCAGGTCGGACAGATCGACGCCCTCCTCGGCAGAGACGATGAAGCGGAACTGGTGACGGTCGTCGCGGCCGCGGTCGAGGAAGCCCCGACCGTCCGCCGCATCCTCACTCGCCGAATAGGCCTGGCTCCGTTCGCCGTCGCGCGTGACGCCGTCGCGTTCGAGGTAGCGCAGATGCGCGTCCACCGCTTTTGCACTGACAAAGGACCTCCCGCGCACCGCGCCGCGCTGCGGGTTGAGCTTCACGATCCGGGCCTTCACGGTCACCCGCCGGGCACGCGTCCGGCTGCCATCCGGACTGCGCGACCACGGGTTCCGGCCTTTCATTTCGGCGGCCACTTTCGCACCCCGGCCGCGCGCATTGAACCGTCCGCTCGCCTTTCCCTTTCCGGCTAGCTTGTTCGGATCACCGCCTGCGCGTCGCACCGCCTGGTGCACTTGGGCGAGGAAGCCCTGCGGTTTGCGGCGTACGCGCGGAGGCCTCGGCTGGTGGTCCCGGGGGCTGCCGGGGCGGATGCGAAACTCGATCTCGTCGCGGGTCATGGGGTGACGATTGGGGGTCGTATCGGGACGTATCAAGGGGCGTCCGAGGGCCATCGCAGCGTGGCGTGCAAAGACAGGCCATGACGCAGCTTGGCCTCCGATTGCGGCGTGGCGTGGCAGGAAAGATCATTGAATTCATTGACGGAAGTGTCGAAGCCTGCCGCACAATATTCGCGTACCGACCGCGACAAAGCCCAACAAACAATGTGCAGACAACAGCTTGGGGCCATAGGCCCGGCCAGCGAGGAACTCGCTCCCCTGTTGTCTCCCACGGATCTCCCAGGTGAGCATTTCACGCTCTCCCAAAGGCCCAAACATGCAGACCCGGGCAAAGCGCGTCGACGCATGAGTCGTGATCCGGAAGTGACCGCCCAAGTCAGGGCATCGACGACCTATTTCGGCCGAGGGTCGAGCAAGCATCCCGTCCGATCTGCACGCTGTGACAGGCCGCTTTGCGCGGCGCGGCCGCGCGCCCTGCACAAGACGCACGCGCGGCCCCATGCTTCCAAGCATGGCACCATCTCGGCCACCAGAAGCACGCACCAAACCGGCCCAGCCGGTCGATGCTGCACGGCTTGAAGCGGCGCTGGTGAAGGTGGCCGTGCTGGTCACGCAGGACTCGGCTTTCGCGCCGGTCTTCGAGCGGCTGGAGGCAGAATTGGCCGTGGCCGTGAAGAAAGAGAAGCGGCTCTCGGAAGCACAACGCCGGGCGCGGGCGCTCCTGGCTCAGAAGGCGATGCGGGCGACGAGCGTGGCGAGGTGCTCCAAAGACGCGCCCTTGCCGTATCGTTCGCGGTCGAGACGGTGACCGAAGAGGTCGCGCCTGATCCGGTCGTCGATCCCGGCGGCGAGCATCCGGTCCTCGAACGAATGGCGCAGCGAATAGAACGAGTGGCGCGGCGTCTCGAGCAGGCCGTTGGCGCGGAGGAACTTGTTCACGACCGCGCTCAGGGTAGCGCGGTTGCGGTAGCGAGGGAAGCCCTCGGGGTATTGCTTGAGGGCTTCCAGTGAGACCCCGGTCAGAGGGATCACACGGCGCGCGTAGTGCGACTTCAATTGCCGCCCGTCAGGTTCGATGGAGATATGCGGCACATCGCAATCGAGCCGGATCGTCTCCGCCGTCAGCGCCGCGCCTTCGGAGGGTCGATAACCTGTGTTGATCATCCCCAGCAGCAGGGCGCGCGCCTGGCCGTTCAACCCGTCCAGCGCTCCCGTCGCGAGGAGCCTTGTCCTGATCCAGTCCTCGCCGAAGGGCGGGCGCGTCCGCGCCTCACCCTCCTTGAAGGACAACTCGCCCAGCGGCAGCGCCAGCCCCAGCCGCCGCATCCGGTTCACGGTCTTCAGCACGTCACCCAAGTGGATGAGGTCCTTGTTGGCCGAGTTCGCGGTCACTTCGCCGGCCTCGATCCGGTCGAGCCAGTGCTGGCGGAAGTCGAGCATGTCGTCGCGGGTGATGTTGGCGATCTCCTTGTCGCCGACGACCGCGACGAAGGTCTTCACCGCCTTCTTGCGTGGTGTTTCCCAGCGGCGCAGCTGATCCTCGCTCTTGCCCAGCGTCTTCTCCTTGGCGAGGCCCCAGTAGAGTTCGAGCGCCTTGGTGACCGTGATACGGGGTTCGGGCACCGTGCCGAGAAGGGCAGCGGCTTCGATGGCATCGGGTTGGTTCGCTGGAGCGGGAATGGCCTCGACGCGCGCGACAACGTCCTCGACTGGAAGCTTGGCCACGGCGCCTGCGTCCAGATACCGAAAGCCCCTCGCCCGGGCCAAATCACGCGCGGCCTCGTAGCGGGCTTCCGCATCCGCGCTGTTCCCGGCCAGACGCGCCTCCCAGGCCTCGATCATCTGGGACCAAGCGCGGTCCGCCTTGCTGCGCGCGACGGTCTCCGAGTCGGTGTGCAGGCTGATCCACACGGTTTCGCGCGGCTCGATCCCCCGATACCGGCGCGGGACGCGGCGGCGAAGATAGTAAAGACGGCCTCGTTTCGCGATGCTCATGGCGGAGAAATCCCCCATTTTGTGCAGCGAATTGTGTAGCAAAATGTGCAGCAAATCAAGCGGACCAAACACCGCCATCGGCGGGCAAACGCCGAATTTCGGCGCGGAATCAGGTGGTTGAAGGATGGCGATCCTGAGGAGAATGGCGGAGACGAAGGGATTCGAACCCTCGAGACCCTTTCGGGCCTGCACCCTTAGCAGGGGTGTGCCTTCGACCACTCGGCCACGTCTCCGCCGACCCGTATAGGGAGATTGCCGGGGGCGGACAAGTGCTTTCTGACCCCCCCTTCGCGGCAGGAAGCAAGCCGTCCTGTATGGCTTGCGCCGAATGCCGTCGGGTGCAAGGATCGGGGCGGGCAGACGGCATGATCCGCGCAGATCGGCATGCGGCCCCTCTGGCACGGCGGACCCAGGGCGGCCCGCGGCCGGGCCTGCGCGGTGGCGCCCGACGGGGCTGCGGATGATGACAGCAGGAGACGTGCCATGACCGATATCCGGTTTGATTTCAACGGCAGGACCGCGCTTGTGACCGGCGCGGCCTCGGGGATCGGGCGCGACATCGCGCTGGAACTGGGGGCGTCCGGGGCCTCGGTCCTCGTCAGCGATCTCGAGGCCGCCGCATGCGACCGCGTCACCGCCGAGATCAGGGATGCGGGCGGGCTGGCGCGCAGCTTCGCCGCCGACGTCACAGACGAGGCGGCCATGAAAGAGGCCGTCGCCTGCGCCGAGACGGAATGGGGCGGGCTGCACATGGCGGTGAACAATGCAGGGATCGGCGGGCCGAGCCTGCCGACCGGGGACTACCCCGCCGACGACTGGCGTCGGGTCATCGACATCAACCTGAACGGCGTCTTTTACGGGATCCGCTGGCAGATCCCGGCGATGCTGCGCGCGGGGGGTGGCTCTATCGTCAACATGTCCTCGATCCTGGGCTCGGTCGGTTTTGCCAATGCCGCGCCCTATGTGGCGGCCAAGCACGCGCTGCTGGGGCTGACGCGGACGGCGGCGATGGAATATGCGGCGCAGGGCGTGCGAGTGAACGCGGTCGGGCCGGCCTTCATCGACACGCCACTTCTGTCGGCCAACCTGTCGCCCGAGATGATGCAGGGGCTGGCCTCGCTGCATCCGATGGGGCGGATCGGCACGCCGGCCGAGGTCTCGGCGCTGACGCTGTTCCTGCTGTCGGGTCGCGCAAGCTTCATCACCGGCAGCTATCATCTGGTGGATGGCGGCTACACCGCGCCATAGGAGGCCGCGATGGACCAGCACAAGCCGTGGGCTCGGGCCGAACCGTCTGCCCGAGCCGCCGCGCCCGTCGGTCCTCTTGCGGATCTGGTGCTCGCCGCGCTGGAATTCGACGAACGCGCCGCCGCATGATGGAAGCGCAAACCCGAGGGGATCGCATGAGGGTTCTGGTCTTCAACGCAGGCAGTTCCAGCCTGAAATTTGGCCTGTTCGACGGGGACCGCCAGATCCTCAAGGGCAGCTTCGACCGATTCCGCGAGGGGGGCTGTGATTACGCCATCGACGGCGACAAGGGCCGGGCGCCCCACGGTGATCTGGCCGCCGCCATCGCCGCCGTCCCGGACGTGCTGGCCGAACGCGGTCATGCGGCCATCGACGCGGTCGGGCATCGCTTCGCCCATGGCGGCCCGGACTTCACCGGCCCCGCCCTGATCGACGAGACCGTGATCGCCGCGATCGAGGCGCAGACGCCGCTGGCGCCGCTGCACAACCCCGCCATGCTTCAGGCGATGCATCTGGCCCGCAGCCTCTGGCCGGACCTGCCGCAGGTGGCGGTCTTCGACACCAGCTTTCACCTGACGAACCCGGCCCGCGCGACGACCTATGCCGTGCCTGCGGCATGGCGCGCGGCGGGGCTGCGGCGCTACGGCTTTCACGGCACGTCGCACAAATACGTGGCCCATCGCGCGGCCGAGGCGCTTGGCCGCCCGCTGACCGATCTGCGCATCGTCAGCGTGCATCTGGGCAATGGCGCCAGCGCCTGCGCGGTGCAGTTCGGCGCCAGCATGGACAGTTCGATGGGCATGACCCCGCTTGAGGGGTTGGTGATGGGCACCCGCTCGGGCGATGTGGACCCCGGCGCCTTCGGCTTCCTGAACCGCCAGCTGGGGCTGGACGTCCCCACCATCGAAGCCGCACTTTACGCCGAAAGCGGGCTCAAGGCGCTGGCGGGCAGTTCCGACATGCGCGATGTCGAGGATCGCGCGGCCTCGGGCGATCCGGATGCCCAATTGGCGATCAACCTCTATGCCTATCGCGCGCGCAAGTATATCGGCGCCTATGCGGCGGCGATGGGCGGGCTGGACGCGGTGGTCTTTACCGGCGGGATCGGCGAGAACTCGGCCTCGATGCGACGGCGGATCTGCGACGGGATGGGCTTTCTGGGGCTGATGCTGGACGAGGATCTGAACCGCGCGCCCGACCTGACCGACCGCAAGGCGCCGCAGATCCAGGTGCAGGGCAGCCGGGTCGCCGTGATCGTCACCGAAACCGCCGAACAGCTGATGATCGCGCGCGAATTGCGCGACCTTCTGACCCGTCCGCGCCCGGTGCCGCGTGCCATTCCCGTGGCGGTCTCGGGCCGCCATGTCCACCTGAGTGCCGCAGCGGTCGAGGCGCTGTTCGGCCCCGGCTACCGCCTGACCGAGGCCGCGCCCCTGCGCCAGCCCGGCAATTGGGTCGCCGCCGAACGCATCGCGCTGGAAGGCCCCAAGGGCAGGCTTGAGCGTGTCGCGATCCTCGGCCCCCTGCGCCCGCGCACCCAGATCGAGGTCTCTCGCACCGACAGTTTTGCGCTTGGCCTTGACGCGCCGGTCCGCGATAGCGGCCAGCTGGACGGAACGCCGACGGTGCGGCTGATCGGGCCTGCCGGGGTGCTGGACAGCGACGGGCTGATCGTCGCCGCGCGCCATATCCACACGAACCCCGCCGACGCCGCAGCGATGGGTCTGGCCGATGGCGACATGGTGGATGTCGAGGTGACGGGCGCGGGTGGGCGCGGTCTGGTCTTTGGGCGCACGCTGGTTCGCGTCTCGCCCCATGTCGTGACCGAGATGCATATCGACACGGACGAGGCCAACGCCGCAGGCATTGCAGGCGGGGCCCAGGGCGCGCTGGTGCAGGATGTCGAGGCGCGGCCTGTTGCCTGATTTTTGTGCATCGCGGCCGGGGCAGGGGCCTTCGGGCGGCGTTCCGCTTGACGCTGCGGCGGGCGCTGCCCACGGTAACGGCAAAACGACCTACAGGAAGGTTCCCGCCATGTTCCACCGTCCGCTGATCCTTGCCGCGATGCTGCTGCCCGCAGGCGTGGCCCTTGCCGACACGTCGATGCCCTTTGCGCTGGACTGGCGGTTCGAAGGCCCTGCCGCGCCCTATTTCGTGGCCGTCGATCAGGGCCTCTTTGCAGCCGAGGGCCTGTCGGTCGAGGTGACGGCGGGCGAGGGGTCGCTGGACGCCATCCCGAAAGTGGCGACCGGCGCCTTTCCGGTGGGCTTTGCCGATCTGAACAGCCTGATCCGGTTCCTTGACCAGAACCCCGGCGCGCCGGTGATCGCGGCGATGATGGTCTATGACAAGCCCGCCTTTGCCGTGATCGGGCGCAAATCGCTTGGCGTCGAGGCGCCCGCCGACCTGATGGGCAAGGTTCTGGGCGCGCCGCCCCCCGACGGGGCCTGGGCGCAGTTCCCGATCTTCGCCGCCGAGAACGATCTGGACATGGACCAGATCACCATCGAACCCGTGGGCTTCCCCACCCGCGAGCCGATGCTGGCCGAGGGCAAGGTGGCGGCCGTCACCGGTTTTTCCTTCACCTCGTTTCTGAACACCAAGCGGCTTGGCGTTGATCCCGAAGACATTTCGGTCATTCTGATGGCCGATCACGGCGTGGACCTTTACGGCAACGCGGTGATCGTGAACACGGATTTCGCCGCCGCCAATCCCGAGGCCGTGACCGGCTTCCTGCGCGCGGTCGCGGGCGGCTGGAAAGCCACCGCTGCCGATCCCGAGGCCGCGATCCAGGCGCTGTCCAGCCGCAATCCCGGCATGGATGCCGCGCTTGAGCTGGAGCGTCTGACGCTGGCGATGGAAACCAACGTGATGACCGATTGGGTGATGGAGAACGGCATGGGCAATATCGACCCGGACCGTCTGGCGAGCGCGGTCGAGCAGATCAAGCTGACCTACGAATTCCAGAACGAACCTGACACCGCGCTTTACTTCAGCGACGCTTGGCTGCCGCAGGATGGCAGCCTGTCGATGCAATAAGCGCGCATGGAAAACACGGTCGAGATCAGGCATGTCACCCACGCCTACCGGACGCCGCATGGCCCGCTGCCGGTCCTGAACGATCTGTCGCTGGCCATTCCCACGGGCGCGTTCTGCGCGGTCGTGGGGCCTTCGGGCTGCGGCAAGTCCACGCTGACGCGGCTGATCGCGGGGCTGATGAAGCCCGATCAGGGGCAGGTCTTTCTGCATGGCGAACCCGTGCGGGGGCCGCGCAACACGGTCGGCATGGCCTTTCAGAACCCGGTCCTGCTGGAATGGCGCAGCATCCTCGACAACGTGATCCTGCCGCTGGAAATCGTGGCCCCGCGCATGCCGCGCCGCGACCGCGAGGCGCGGGCGCGCGAATTGCTGGCCCTTGTCGGGCTGGACGGGTTCGAGAGCAAGCGCCCGTCCGAATTGTCGGGCGGCATGCGTCAGCGCGCCTCGCTGTGCCGCGCGATCGTCCACAAGCCCGAAGTGCTGATCCTGGATGAGCCCTTCGGCGCGCTGGACGCCTTCACCCGCGAGGACCTGTGGCAGACCATGCACGCCCTGCGCCGTGAAGAGCCCTTTACCACGCTGCTGATTACCCACGACCTGCGCGAATCGATCTTTCTGGCCGATGAGGTCGTGGTTCTGTCGGGCCGCCCGGCGACGGCGCAATACCGGATGCAGGTGCCGGGCGGGACGGCGCGCGTTCTGGACGACCTCTATACCGCGGAATCGGCGGAACGCCTGAACGTCCTGCGCCACCAGATCCAAATCGCGCAGGGCCGCGCCGAGGTGCATGCATGAGTATCAAGAAGATCGCCATACCGCTGCTGGCTATCGCCCTGTTCCTCGCCTTCTGGGAGGCGCTGGTCTGGGTCAATGGCTGGCCGCGCTACAAGATGGCCGCACCCTCGGACCTGCCGCCAGCCTATTGGCGCTTTCGCTGGCTGTTCGTGGAGATGGGCTGGCAGACCCTCTGGCGCACCGTGGCGGGGTTGATCCTCGCGGTGATCTTCGGCACCGCGCTTGGCGTCGTCATGGGCTTTTCGCGCACGATGCGCGATGCGCTCTATCCGCTGCTGGTGGGCTTCAACGCCATCCCCAAGGCGACCGTCGTGCCGATCATCGCGCTGATGTTCGTGGGCCAGCATGATTTCAACACGGTGCTGATCGCCTTCCTGATCAGCTTCTTTCCCATCGCGGTCTCGGTGTCGATCGGGCTTTCGACGCTGGAACCGGAATACCGCGACATCCTGCGTTCTCTCGGCGCGTCGAAGCTGACGATCTTCTGGAAGATCGCGCTGCCCAAGACCCTGCCCGAGTTCTTCGGCGCGCTGAAGGTCGCGGTCACGCTGGCCTTCATCGGCACCAACCTGATGGAGATCGTCTCGCCCCACGGGCGCGGCCTTGGCGCCTTGTTCGACAGCGGGCGGACCAATTCGGATTATCCGCTGATGTTCGCGGTGCTGATCGCCTTGGCCTTCCTGGGGATCGTTCTCTATTATATCGTCGTCGCGCTGGAACGCATCTTCGCGGGCTGGGCCGACCGCGCGCCCGGCTGAACCGGCAGCCGGGCCACAGCGCGCGAAGCGCCGGGCCTGCACATCATGCAAAGCGTTGCACGACTTCGTGAGGGGTGCTAAGCCGCCCCTCAGCCACGACCTTTTGTCCAGCCAAGTCATTCACCCGACAGAGCGAGACAGAGGTCCCATGCCCAACCCCCGCAAATCCTTCCGCGCCCGCCGTGGCGCACTGCTGACCCAGATCCTGTGCGGCGCGGCCCTTGGCGGGCTGATCGCAGGTGACGTTCTGGCGCAGGACAGCACACAGCCCTTCCTGCTGGACCCGATCATCATGCGCGCCCGCGACGCCGACGGTAACGCCGCCGACCGCGCGACCAGCAAATACGTGGCCGATGCCGAACTGGACCGGGCGCGGATGGGCAATCTGCGCGACCTGTTCCAAGGGATCGCCTCGGTCTCGGTCGGGGGCGGCATTCCGGTGGCGCAGAAGATCTTCGTCAACGGCGTGGACATGCTGAACCTGGCCGTGACGGTCGATGGCGTCTCGCAGAACAACCGCATCTTTCACCACGTCTCGGCCAATGCCTTCGATCCGGGACTGATGAAGTTCGTGCGCGTCGATGCCGGGATCGCCGCCGCCGATGCGGGGCCGAATGCGCTGGCCGGAGCCGTG
The DNA here is from genome assembly GCF_052379855.1 of Paracoccus sp. NSM. Taxonomy (NCBI): domain Bacteria; kingdom Pseudomonadati; phylum Pseudomonadota; class Alphaproteobacteria; order Rhodobacterales; family Paracoccaceae; genus Paracoccus; species Paracoccus sp. NSM. The sequence continues at coordinate 10,084 of NZ_JBQTCG010000017.1, forward strand.
CTGATGGAGACGGTCGATGCCGCCGACATCCTGCGCGACGGGGCCGCCATCGGCGGCAATGCGCGTCTGTCCTATGCCGATAACGGGCGCACCTTCAGCCGGTCGCTGACGCTGGCGGGCCAGCATCAGGGCCTTGAATGGCTGGGCTATCTGAAATCCGCGACGGGCGACGATTACAAGGTCGGCGGGGGCGCGGTCCTGGGGGGCACGGCGGCGGATCTGCAATCCTCGCTTGGCAAGCTGGCCTACGAATCCGACCAGGGCCACCGGATCGAGCTGTCGGGCCAGCGCATGCGCGACGACACGCTGCGCCGCTCGCGCGCCAATATCGGCGATGTCATCGGCGGGCGCCCCTATACGCCGCTGCGCCGCTACGACACGACCCGCGACACGGTCGCGCTGACCTATCGCAACACGCAGGCCGAGGGGATGTGGGACCCCACCCTGTCCATCGGCCGCTCGCGCGTGACGATCGGCGTCGATCAGCCCGATTTCGCGGGGATCGAGACCAGCGTTGGCCGGTCCGAGAACCGCAACGGCAAGGTCGAGAACCGCTTTCACCTCAGCGACCGTGACACGGTGACCGTCGGGATCGACCGCTATTCGCGCACCAGCACCTATGCCGACGAGGTCACGCCCGGTTTGACCGAGACCGCGAAGAACACCGGCATCTATGCCCAGGCGCGGCTTGAGCCGACCGAGACGATCTCGACCTCGTTCGGGTTGCGGCAGGATTGGCAGGACTTCACCGGCGTCGACGGCACCGCGCTGGACGTGTCAGGCGCCAGCGGCAACGCCGCCGTCGCATGGCAGGCGACCGAGACGCTGCGCCTGCGGGCCGGGGTCTCGACCGTGTTCGGCGGCATCGTGCTGGAAGACAACTTCATCTTCGACACGTTCAGCACCTATGAGGGCCTGCGCGCGGCGCGCTCGCGCAACGCAACGCTCGGCTTCGATTATGACGCGGGGGCGCTGCGGGTGGATGGCGAGCTGTTCGCGTCAGATGTTGACGATGCCCGCAATGTCGTGCGCGGCGTGGCGCAGAACTTCGATTTCGACAGCCGGGGCTTCAATCTGGGCGCGACCTATGACTGGCAGCAGGGCTTCCTGCGCGCAAGCTATTCGAAAAGCCGGGTCCGCGTGAACGGCGCCACAGCCAGCAGCTTTGCGGCTCAGGATTACGGCACGCCGCTTGGCGGGGTCCTTGCGCTTGAGGTCCAGCACAACCCCACGGGCAGCGCCTTCACCTTTGGCGGCAGCGTTCAGGCGGCGCAGCGCTACACCCATACCGCAGATGAGGGCGAGGTCGCGCTGCCCGGCTACGGCGTCGTCGATCTGTTCGTCGAATATGTCCCGCCGCAGCAGCCCGGTGTGACCATCCGGGCCGAGGTCACGAACCTGCTGGACAAACGCTTTGCCGATCGTGCGACCTATGGCGCGGATTTCGACAGCATCTCGCCCTTGTTCGAGCCGGGCCGGACGGTCAGCCTGACGGCGGCGCTGCAGTTCTGATCGGCAAGCCATCCGGCCCGGTCAGCGCGACCGGGCCGGGTTCCGTCACAGCGTATCGGTCAGGGTCTGCACGCTCTCTGGCAGATAGCGGAAAGCCTCGCCGTCGCGGGTCACATAGCCCAGCCCCGGAAAGGGCAGGTGATAGGCCATCACGGCCAGACCCTCATCGGCGGCGCGCCCTGCCAGCCTGCGACGGGTTTCGACGGCGGCCGCGTGATCCATGTCGAACCGCACCTGCCAATCGGGGCGCTGGAAGGACAGGATCGGGTGGTGGAACACATCCCCCGCGATCAGCAGATTGCGTGGCCCGCCCTTCACCTCGAACGCCAGTTGCCCGGGCGTGTGGCCAAAGGCTGCCCGCGCTGTGATGCCGGGCACGACCTCGTCGCCATCGGCCAGCAGGGTCGGGTTGTCGTCGAAGGGCAGGACCAGATCGGCCACGGCCTGCGCATTGCCCGCACGCTCTCCGGCGCGCGTTTCGTCCGAGGTCCAGAAGGCCAGCTCGGCCTCGCCCACGGCAAGGCGCGCATTGGGAAAGGCGGGGGCGCCATCCTCGATCAGGCCGCCGATATGGTCGCCATGACAATGGGTCAGGGCCACAAGGTCGATCCGCTCAGGCGTGATCCCGGCGGCGCGCAGGCGCGCGGTCAGACGGCCCATGCCGTTCTCGCGCCCGCCCGCGCCGAAGCCCGTATCGATCAGCACGGTCCTGCCGCCCGTCTCGACCACGACTGTGTTGAAGAAACTGGCGGTGCGGTCGCGCGGCAGGTCGTTGGCTTCCATCAGATCGCCGACTGCATCGGCCTCCTGATCGCTGCCAAAGGTCGGGTGCGGGCCGGGACCGGGGCGGACGCCGTCCAAGACGACGGTGACGGTCGCATCGCCAAAGCGAAAGCGTCGCCAGCCGGGCGCCAGCGGGCCATCGTCAACGGCCATGTCGGCGGTCTCGCCGGCCATCGCGCGCGGTGGGCGGATCACGGGCAGGGTCAGCAGCCCCGCCGCCCCAAGCGCGCCCGAGACCAGCACGCGGCGCCGTGCGGGCAAGGTGGGTCGGCTCTTGTCGTCTGTCGTGGACATCGCATCGCTCCTTCTTGCAAGGGGGGCTTTCGGCCGGAACGCGGCCACGGGCCCTGCTGCAGAAACGGGGCCGGGGGTGCATTCGGTGCGCGTTTCCCATCACGAAACCGCGAGCCTGCGCCTAATCGGGCGACAGCGCGCCCTCCAGCACATCGAAGGGCGCGATGACCAGCCCACCCACCGCCGTGATGACATAGGCCCCCGCGCGGCGCAGATCGTTCACCTGCGAGCGGGGCGCGGCGGCGGCGCCCAGTCCCGCATAGCGGTCATGGCGCAGCCCATCCGTCGCCTGCATCCCTGAAATGTCGATGACCGCGATGTTGTAGGCCGACGTGATCTGACCCACGCGCGGGTCCGAGACATCCAGCATTCCCAGACGAAGCCTTTCGCCGCTGATGCGCGAGGACAGGATCAGCGCCCGGTCATCGGGCGCGACCAGGATCTTCATCGGCTGACGCATCGGCCCGATCACCGCCATCTGGGCCGCAAAGACATCCGCGTCTATATCGGGCGCGGCCAGCGTGACCGACAGCCGGTCCAGCACATCGGCCCGCCCTGACAGGCGCAACTGCCGCAGCGCCTCGACCGTCAGCCAGGCGCCCATCGAATGGGCCAGCACATCAACCCGGCCAAGCCGCCGGTCGCGCGCCAGATCGGTCAGCAACTCAGCCAGCGCATCGCGCGAGGCCGCGACGGAGTCGCGGTCATGCAGATAGCCCTGCACCCGTGCCTCGGACGGCCAGGCGAACAGGACGGGCGCGCCGGGCAGCACGTCATCCGCCGCAAGCTGCGCGGTCCGCAGCAGGCTTTCGGGAAAATTCATGTTGTAGCCATGCACGAACAGCCCGACCTCTGACTGCCCCGGCCTCGCCGCCAACCGGTCCAGCAGCGCCGCGCGCGAGGTCAGGATCGCCTGCCGCTCGACCGCCAATGCAGGGGGCGCGATCTGGCCCGGCATGCGGTCGCGCGCAGCCGCGATGCCGAAAAGGGCGTGACCCGCCACCCGGCTTCGCGCGGTCGTGAAGATGTTGGCATCGGGCGATTGCCGCGCCCGCGTGGTGACGGCCAGCACTTCGAGGCGCCGGGCATCGGCGGCGACCTCCTGCGCGGGCGGGTTCAGCAGCGCATATTCCGCCCGCGGCGCGCATGCCGCCAAAGCGGTCATGGCCACAAGCAGCGCGCAGCGGCTGAGAAGGCGCGGTCCCGGCGGCGCAGGAAAAGGGGTCAGGAAGGACATGCGCAGACGATACGCAAAGCCCCGCGCCGCGCAAGCCGGTCTATTGAAGCATAGCTGCGATGATTGTACTGCATGACTCATACAGTTTTGTGATTGTTCGTCTTTAGTGAACAAATATGTCGAATCTTCGGGCCTAATGCCCGCCCCGCGAGGCGCCTATCTGTCTTTCACCCAAGGCCAGTCACGGCCTGACATGTTGAAAAGGAAGACATCATGAAAACCCTCGCTCTTGCCCTTGGCGCCCTGTCGATCGCCGGTGCGGCTCATGCCGCCAGCCCTTCGGCCGGCTTTGTCCATGAACGCCCCGAGCCCGCGACCATCGCGGCCGGCGCGCCCGCCACGCTGGTCAAGGTCCGCGCCGACAGCGTCATGTCGTCCAAGGAATTGCAGCGCGCCGGCCTGCAAGGCGACCAGCTGATCGAGGTCACGCTGGCGGGCAACGGCACCGGCACCTGGGAGCAGGGCAAGGGCGAGTGACCGCGACCCGCTGCCGGGCGAATGCCCTGAGCCAGGACCGCCGCGCCTTGCAAGGCCGGCGGTCTTTTGCTGTACTGCGCGGCCAGCGCCGCAAGACCCGAGGTTTGCATTTGGACATCAAGGCCCTGCGCGCCTTTGCGGCGATCGTCGAGGAGGGCAGCTTTACCGCCGCCGCCCGCCGCCTGCGCCTGTCCAAGGCCATGTGCAGCAAGCTGATCTCGGATCTCGAGGCCGATCTGGGCGCCCGCCTGCTGGTGCGGACGACCCGCGCGGTCAAGCCCAACGCCGCCGGAACGGCGTTCTATACGGAAATCGCGGGCATCCTGGCCCGGCTTGACGCAGCGGCGGAGGCCGTTCGCGCCTCGACGCAGCGCCCATCCGGACCCCTGAAGCTGAGCGCGCCTGTCCAGTACATGCTGAACGTCTTTCAGCCGCACCTGCTGCGCTTCATGCGCGAATATCCCGATATCCGGCTCGAGACGGTGCTGGATGACAGCCGCGCCGATCTGGTGCGCGACGGGTTCGATGCGATCATCCGCATCGGCCCGCTGGATGACAGCGCGCTTCATGCGCGCCGCCTGCATGATGTGCCGATCATGCTGGTCGCCTCGCCTGCCTATATCCGCGATCACGGCGCGCCCGCCCATCCGGCGGAACTGCGCGAACATGCCTGCCTGCATTATTCCAACCTGCGCGGCAGCAGCACATGGCCGCTCAGCACCGACGGCGAGGTCTCGTATCACAAGATCAATCCGGTCTTTTCCAGCAATAACAACGAATTGCTGCGACTGATGGCGCTGAACGGGCAGGGTGTGGCCCTGACCCCCCGCTTTCAGGTCGAGGAAGACCTGCGGCAGGGCCGCCTGCTGCCGGTGATGACGGATTACGAATTCCCGCGCGCTCCGGTCAACGTCCTCTATTCCAGCCGCAAGAATGTCAGCGCGGCCCTGGCGGCCTTTCTGGACTTTGTCCGCGGCTTGCGGTTCGAGGCGCCTGACCCCGAATTGCCGAAAGCGTGACCTGACATCACGGCCTTGTTCGTGGCATCCTGCACCCGGGCAATGACCGCAGGAACCACGATGCCGGATTACGCACAGCTTGCCGCGATCCGCCTGGGCTTTGGCCTATCGCCACGTGGCCCCGGGCCGGGCGATCCCGCCGCGATGGCCGCATCGGTCGCGGCAGCCGCCGCCGATGCCGCCGCGCTGTCCCAGCATCAGGTGCGCGAATGGCACCGCGAGGGCCGCATCCTGCAACGCGAGGCCCGCCAGGGACAGGGGGACGAGGCGACCCGCAAGCCCGACCGACAGCACCGTCAGCGGATGCGCAGCCTGTTCGAGGCGGCTCTGGTCGATCGTTTCGCCCGCGCCGTGGACGATCCTTCGGGCTTCGGCGAAAGGCTGGCCGGGTTCTGGGCCAACCACTTCACCGTGGGCGGCGGTGCGCTTTACGACAACCTCATGGCGGCATCCTTCATAAACGATGCGATCCGTCCCCATCTGGCGGGCCGCTTCGCCGACATGATGTTCGCCGCCGAGACGCATCCCGCGATGCTGCGCTATCTGGATCAGGCGCGCTCAGTCGGGCCGAACTCGGCTCTCGCCAGGCGCGATCCGCAAAAGCCGATGGGCCTGAACGAGAACCTGGCCCGCGAGATGCTGGAACTGCACAGCCTGGGCGTCGGCGCCGATTTCAGTCAGTCCGATATCGAGGAACTGGCCCGGTTGCTGACCGGACTGACCTATGATCCCCGCCAGCCGGGCGTGTTCCGCGCCGCCCGCGCCGAACCGGGGGCCGAGACCGTCATGGGCACCAGCTATGGCGGCGACCGCCCCCGGATCGAGGATATCCGCGCCGTGATCGACGATCTGGCCGCCCATCCGGCGACGGCCCGGCACCTGGCGCGCAAGATGGCGGTGCATTTCGTGGCCGACGATCCGCCGCCCGCGCTGGTAGACCGGCTGACCGACGCATTCGCCCGCACCGGCGGCGATCTGGCCGCGATGAACCTGACCCTGGCCGAGGCGCCCGAGCTTGCGACGCATTTCCGCGCGAAGATGCGCCAGCCCTTCGAGTTTCTCGCCACGAGCCTGCGCAGCCTCGGGGTCGAGGGCGCGACCCTGCACGCGCTTTCGCCCCGCGACCGCGCGACGATCCTGCTGCAGCCGCTTCAGGTCATGGGCCAGCCCTTCGCGCGCCCGCCCGGCCCCGATGGCTGGCCCGAGGACGCCTTGGCCTGGGCCAGCCCCCAGGGCCTTGCCATGCGGATCACCTGGGCGCTGAAACAGCCCGCCCGGCTGGTCGATCCGCTGCCCGATGCGCGCGCTTTCATGCATGTCGCGCTTGGCGACACGCTGTCCGATGTGGTCGCCTGGGCAATCCCGCGCGCCGAAAGCCAGCGCGAAGGGATCGCGCTGGTCCTTGCCTCGACCGATTTCAACCGGAGGTGATCCGATGCCGACCCGCCGCCTGTTCCTGAAAACCGGTCTGCTGATGGGATGCTCGGTCGCGGCGCATCCGCTTCTGTCCACGGCCACCTTCGCCGCCGCCCCGGGCGAAAACCGGCTGGTCGTCATCATCCTGCGCGGTGCGATGGACGGGCTGGACGTGTTCCAGCCCTATGGCGACCGCGATCTTGCCGGCCTGCGCCGGACGCTGTCGCTTGGCCCCGATCACGGCGCGACCGATCTCGACGGCTTCTTCGCGCTGCATCCGGGGCTGGCCGATCTGCTGCCGCTCTGGCGCGCGGGTCAGTTGGGCTTCGCGCCCGCCGTCTCGACGCCCTATCGCGACAAGCGCAGTCATTTCGACGGGCAGGACATGCTCGAGGCCGGAACCGGCACCGATGTCGAGGCGCAGGCCCGCCGCGACGGCTGGCTGAACCGGCTGCTTCAGGCCATGCCCGGACAGGATTCCGAGACCGCCTATTCGGTGGGTCTGTCCCAGATGCGCATCCTGCAGGGCCCGGCACCCGCCGCCAGCTGGACACCCCGCGCGAACATGGATCTCAGCCCGCAGGGGCAATTGCTGCTCGAACGCATGCACCATGACGACCCGGTCTTCCGCGAGGCCAGCGCCCAGGCGATCCGTATCGTCGCGGGCCTTCCCCCCGAACTGCGCGCGGGCGAACCTCTCGAAGAGCACGTCGAACTCGCCCGTTTCGCGGCCAACCGACTTAACGGCCAGACCCGCATCGCCAGTTTCTCGCTGGCGGGCTGGGACATGCATGCCGGACAGGCCGGATCGATGCGCCGCGTCCTTGGCCGCCTGGCCCAGACGATCCTGACCCTGCGCGACGATCTCGGCGCGAACTGGGACCGCACGACCGTGCTGGCCATGACCGAATTCGGCCGCACCGCACATGAAAACGGCTCGGCCGGGACCGATCACGGCACCGGAGGCGCCATGCTGGTCGCAGGCGGCGCGGTCCGCGGAGGCCGCGCGATGGGCGATTGGCCGGGACTTGGGGCGGGCGATCTCTATGACGGGCGCGATCTCATGCCGATGCGCGACATTCGCGCCTATGCGGCCTGGGCGATCCACGCGAAGTTCGCCATCCCGAAATCCACGCTCGAAGCCGCGATCTTTCCGGGCCTCGACATGGGCCCCGACCCGGGGATGCTGGCCTGAACCGCCCCTTTGCCTTGGTCCAAATATCCCGGGGGGCCGTCCGCAGGACGGCGGGGGCAGAGCCCCCTCCGCCCTCAGCCAGACAGGGCGCACCAAGACGCGTCCCCCAGCCTCCTTCCAACATCCCAGCCGGATCGCCACCCAAAGACACCGCAGCCTGTCGGATGTGACAGCTGACGGAAATCCCCAAGGGCAGGGGGATCACCTTGCGGAGCAAACGACCACAAGATCGACCAGCGCCCCGAGCGCGAAAACGCCTGTCGGTTGCGCTGACGGCGCTCACGGCCCGAAGGCTTTCATCGGCCTGCCGCGCTTAGCGGGGCAGGGGGGCACAGCATCGCGGGCAGTTCGATCTCGGGAAAACGGATCTCGGGTTTCGGCGCGTCGCGCGCCGCCATGGCGTGCCGATAGAGCCGCGTATAGCCCTCGATCATGCGGTCTAGCGTGAAATGCGCCTCGACACGCGCGCGCGGAAGGCTGCGGGGGATCTGCATCGCCTCGGTCAGCGCCCGGTCAAGGCCTGTCCCGTCGGCTGCGGCGTAGCGACCGGCGGGGCCCACGACCTCTTGAACCGCGCCCATGCGGATGGCGGCGACGGGCGTGCCGCAGGCCATCGCCTCGATGGCGGTCAGGCCGAACGGCTCGTCCCATTGCGGCGTGAAGAGCAGCGCGGAGGCACGGCCGTATTCGACGGCGAGGTCCCGCGCCGGAAGGTGCCCGCCGTAACGCAGCCCGCCCCGAAGCTGCGGGCGGATATGGTCGCGGAAATAATCTCCGTCCTCGATCGCGCCGAAAAGCGTCAGGTCGATCCCGGCGCGCCCGGCGGCCTGCAGCGCCAGATGCGGCGCCTTGTTGGGGGTGATACGCCCTGCCCAGACCGCCGTTCCGTCGCCGTTGGGGCGAAATGGCCATTCCGCAACGTCGATCCCGTTCGGCACCACATGGGCCGTGTCCGGCAGCGCATCGGGGAAATAGGCCCGCAGATGCCGGGCGCTGCAGCCGGTCACGCAATGCCAGGGCGCGACGCTGTCGCGGATCGCGCGGCGCAGCGCATCGAAGGGCGGCACGTGCATCGAGCTGACCATCGGCAGGCGTGCCGCCCGCGCCAGACGCGGCGGAAACCTGTGCAGGCTGTTGTTGTGGATCACATCGAAGCCCGCGCCCATGATCCGGTGCAAGGCTTCGGCATGACAGCGGTCGAGATGCGCGTTCAGCGCATCGGTCCCGTGAAACCGGTGCCATGGAAAGTCGCGGTCGTAATGCGCCTTCATCATGGACATCTGTGCAACGCGGACCCTGCTGTCCCCCGCCGCGACCAGCGTGACCTCGTGCCCCCTTGCCGCCAGCGCATGACAGAGGTGATGGGCATGCGCCTCCATTCCGCCCATGAAGGGGGCCGCGATCGGGTGCCGGCAATGGGCGATGACCGCGATCCGCAGGGACATGGTCAGCGCGCCGCCGGCATCAGCATCGCACGCTCGTCACGGGCGACCTCGGCCTCGCGGGTGACGCCGCGGGCATCCTGCGGCACCTGCTGCAGGCGGTCGATGACGCGGCGCGAATTGGCATAGGGCATGTGGCCGTGCTGCTGGCAAAGGGCGAAATCGTCCGGGCCGGGCCGACGCAGGACACGCAGGCCCTCGGCCGTATTCTCGATCAACCCCATCAGGCGGAAGGCGTGAAGCCAGTGCTCCATCGTGCGGTGGCCCCATTTCTCGGCGAAGCGCTCGGCGTTGCGGATGACCGAGTCGATGTGATGGATCGGCGGCATGCAATGCGGGTGATATTGGTGAAAGACGCGTCCCCCCGCGATCCACCAGATCGGGATGCCCGCCTCGGACAGGCTGCGGCCGAAATCGGTATCTTCGCCGCCATAGCCGGTGAAGGTCTCGTCAAAGCGCGGCCCCGCCTGCCAGTCGGCGCGCCACATGGCGAAGTTCAGCGACCAGAACCAGCGATAATCCCCACAGGGCGCGATCCCCGCCGCAGGGGGGCCTTGGCGGTCGGAATGCTTGACCCCGATCCGGGCGAAGCTGGCGAAATCCAGACCTTCTTCGGTCGCGCCCTGCGGCAGATACAGAACCTCGCCCATGAAAAGCCCGTGGCGGCCCGTCATGCGGTCCAGATAGCTCCGGATGAAATCCGGGTCGGGAATGCAATCGACATCGACGAAGACCAGCGCCTCGCCCGTCGCGGCATCGGCCACGGCGTTGCGCGCGCGCGCCAGCGGCATTTCGGGGGCGGTCACGCGGATCTGGCGGATGGGAAACGGGCAATCGGGCAGGTCGTGATAATCGCTGTCCTGCATCACGCCGATGATCAGTTCGACGGGCGGATGGGACTGGCGCGACAGGCCGCGGATCACATTGGCCAGATGGGCCGCCCGGCCCGAAGCGATGGTCAGGGCAGAGACGCGGATGGTCATGTCGGGGCTCCTGTTGGGGTGAAATCAGGGCGGCGGGACCAAAGGGTCTGGGCCAGTCCCTCAAGCCAGGCCGCACTGCACGCGGCCGCGGCGCTGCCGCTTTCGGGCGCCGCCAGACGCGCCTGCGCCGCCGGGTCATGGGCCGCCATCGCCTGCGCGACAGCCCGGCGCCAGGCCTGCGCGCTAGAGGGCAGATGCGGCAGGTGCAGCGCGACGCCTGCGCGGGCCAGGGCCTCGGCCTTCAGGCGCTGTTCGTCGAAATAGCGCCATTCCGGCACGACGATCCAAGGTCGCCCTGCGGCCAGCACCTGCGCGCAGGTCGTGTTGCCGGTGGACGAGATCACCAGATCGGCTGCCGCCACATGGGTGGCTGGGTCCTCTACCCAGCCCTTGCAGGTCAGGTTGCCCCCTTGGGTCGCGTGCCATTCGTCCTGCATGGGGCCGATGGCCAGCCATTCCCAATCGGGGAAGCTGCGGGCCGCCACGCCAAGCGGCGCTTGCGAGAACCCCGTGCCGCCGCTGCCCGACACGATCAGCGCGACGCGCCGCGCGGGGTCGATGCCCAGCCTGCGCCGGGCCTCGGCCTTGTCCGGCAGGGTGACGGACGGGATGCCGAGGCCGGGGGCAAAATGGATGCGGTCGGCCAGATGCGCCCAATCGGGCTGGGCAAGCGCGTCGGAGAAGGGCGCAAGGATGCCCGCCGCGCCCATATAGGCCGCCTGATGGCCGGGATCGCCGCGCTCTCCGTGCTGGAGGACCTTCACATGCGGGACCGAGCATATCCGCGCCAGCTGCGCGATCTCGGCGCTGACATCACAGATCATCAGCGCGGGATCGGCGGTGGCGAACCAATCGGCAATCCGCCCCATCGCCTGACGGATGCCCGGCCAGCCCACCGGCGCGCAATGCAGCGTGTCGGGGGTGGGCAGGTGATCCATGTCGCATTCCCCGCCGCTCCGCTCGAACAGCGACGGGATCGTGATGATCCGGGTCTGCGGCGGCAGCGGGGGAAAGATGTCGTTGCGCGCACAGAAGACGGTGACCGGGCGCGTGGCCGGCACGGCATTCACGATGGCCCCGCAGCGCTCCGCATGGCCCCGGCCCTGATGGTGCACGAAATAGCCGAAGGGCCGCGACAGGCGCGTCGGCGGATCGGCGGGGATGCCGTCACGCATGTTCGACCCCCCGCACCGCGGGCTGGCGGGGTGCCAGACCCAGACGCGCCAGACCGTCCAGCACGCCGTCAGCATAGGGTCGCGGACTGCGGTACAGCCCCGCGCCGCGCAGCTTGCGCGTTTCGGCATAGGCATTGGCTGGCAGGATCGCCGCGCCGCTGGCCTGCAGCATGTCGGCGTCGTTCCCGCTGTCGCCCGCCGCGATGCAGGCGGCAAGGTCCAGACCGTGACGCGCGGCCTCGAAAGCCAGCGCCGCGGCCTTGCCCGCACCGGCAGGCAGGATGTCGATGAAGCGCCCATGCGACGGGATGACCCGCGCCGCAAGCCCGGCCTCGGCCAGCAAAAGGCGCACCCGCTGCGCCTGACGGGCATCGCCCAGCAGCGACAGCTTCCAGCCGCGCTGTTCGTGGGCCGCCTGCCAGCTGCCGACGCCGCCCTGCGCGCGGGGAAGATCCATGCGCGATTGCAGCACCGTCCGGATCGCGTCGGGCTGCCAATCGGCCTCGATCAGGCGGGCATAGTCGCGGCACAGGTGCAATTGTTCGCCCTGGCCCCATCGCCAGATCTCGCTGCCGACCGAGGTGATGAACAGGTCCGGACGCGGCAGGTTCCAATCCTGAAGCACCAGCCGCGCCTGCGACACAGCCCGCCCGGTCGCCACCGTCAGCATCAGCCCCTTGGCCCCGGCCTGCCGCCAATGCCCGAACTGCGCCGCAGCCCGCCGACAGCCGGTCAGCGTCCCGTCGATGTCGCAGGCGAGGATCCGTCCGGGATGCGCGGGGCGCGCGATGGCCGGAGACAATGGCTGTGCTGCGTGCCGCGCGAGGCTGCGGCAGACCACCATCGAACGGGCGGCCCAAGCCTGCCAGTCGAACAGCCTCAGGGCGCGCTGCCGCGCCTGTTCCACGCCCGTGCGGTTGCGCATCATGGCAAGGCAGGCCTCTGCGATGGCCCTGGGGTCGTCCGGCGGGATCAGCACGCCGTGGCCCAGCTGGCCGATGATGTCCACCGGCCCGCCATTACGGGTGGCGACGACCGGGACGCCCGCCTGCGCGGCCTCGACCAGCGTCAGGCCGAAGGGCTCGTGCTGGGCCGGATTGACGAAGACGCCACCCTCGGCCGCAAGGCTGTAAAGCGCGCGAAGCTGATCGGCGTCATGGCGCGCCGGAAGCGCCACACGCCCCCAGAGGCCGTGGCGGTCCACCCTGTCAAAGAGGTCGGCCAGCACCGCGACCTGTTCGGACGGACCCTCGGACAGTCCGTCGCGCAGCCCGGCCAGAATGACCAGATTGGTCGATTGCCGCAATTCGGCCGACGCGGCGAAGGCATCGACCAGCGCGCCAAGGTTCTTCTTGCGGACCGGGCGCGCCACCGCCAGGACGATGGGCCGGTCCGGATCGCGCAGGAAGGGCGCCAGAAGGGTCCGCGCCGCTGCCGTTCCCCGGTCGGGCCCAAGGCTGACGCCGGGGGCGATGCAATGGGCGCGGCCCTCGGCATCGGGGTGATAGGGGGCGATCTGGCGCTCGGCCTCGTCGCGCGACGACAGGATGACGGCATCCGCCTGCCGCAGGGCGGTCCGCTCGGCGCGCACCCGCGCGCCAAAACCGTCGGCGCCCTGCGCCTTTTGCAGGGCCAGCGAATGCGGCGTGTAGATCCACGGAATGCCGAAGGCGCGCCGGGCCGCCCGCGCCAGCCGCGCGGCATCCGCGAAATGGGCATGGATCACGTCGGGACGGCGCGGCAGATCTGCCAGCATCCGCAGGAAAGCGCGGGTCAGGGCGGGGATCTCGGCCTCCAGCGCCTGCTTCGAAAGATAGCCGTCCTGCTTCGTCTTCAGGCGCAGGATGCGGCAGCCGGGGGCGACCGGCTCTTCGGCCCCCGCGTGGACGGGGTCGAGGCCCTTGTCGGTGAAGGCGCGCGTGACGATGTCCACCGCCGCGACCTCGGGGCGGGCGGCCTGGGCGATCGCGGCACCCAGCAGATAGGCGATATGGCCGCCAGTATCCTCGGTGATGCCGTAGCGGACCGGGGGGGCCTTGAGACAGCCGCCGAGGGCTAGATGCATCAGATACATGGCGCGGGCCTGACATGCGGTGGTGAAAGAACGGCTCCGATTTTCGGAACCGGAGCCCAACATCGGCAGACCCCGCGCGGTTCGCTGCAACGGGCGCGACTTGATAAACATTGAATCTGCGCGCCTGCCGGGCACAAACGGCGCCGGTTCGTGTTGATGCGCGCGCCACGCGATCACCTGCGGCGCGCGGACGCGGGGAAGGGCCCTTGATGCATCGTTATGTCTTTGTCGGGGGTCTGCACCGCTCGGGCACGTCCCTTCTGGCGCGCCTGATCGGGGCGCATCCGCAGGTCGCCTCGATCCGCGATGCGCCTGTCCCGGAAAACGAGGGCTGTTACCTGCAAGGTGCGATCCCGCATACCGCGATGCATGGTCGCCCGATGCACTTCGCCACGGACCCCACCCAGCACCTGACCGAGGGGCACCCGCTGGACAGGCTTGAGACGCGCCAGCGACTCGAGGCCGACTGGGCGCCGTGGTTTGATCCGGACAAGCCCTGGCGGGTCGAGAAATCACCCGTCAACCTGACGCGGATGCGGCTTTACCAGCAGTTGTTTCCGCTGTCGCAATTCGTCGTCATCCTGCGTCACCCCGAAGCCGTGACCGGTGCGGTGGGCAAATGGGTCGATGATCCGCCCGCGCGCCTGATCGACCACTGGATCGCGGCTCATGCCCGGCTTGCGCAGGATCTGCCTTGGCTTCATGCCGTCATGGTCCTGCGCTACGAGGACCTGATCGCCGAACCTGATGAAACGCTTGCACGCGTCTTTGGCTTCATGTCGCTGCCATCCGTTCCCATCGACGAGCCGATGCGCGACGGTAATCGCGACCCCGGACCGGCGCGGATGAACGAGGCGCAGGCGGCCGGGGCCACCGCTTGGGGGTATGGCCCCGGCCTTTCCTGCGGGCCCGTCACGCTGCCTTTGGCCCATCCGCTGCGCCGCGTGCGCGAGGCGGCGGCGGGGCGCTGAACGACGCCTGCGCAAGGCGCTGCGACGTCAGGGTTGGCGCAGGGTGGCCATCCAGTCCAAAGTCGGCTCGGTCGGGCCGCCGGGCCTGTATTCGGCGCCAAGGGGCGCGGTCCAGCCCAAGGCGCGTGCCTCGGCGAAGATGGGCCGGAAATCGACCTCTCCGTGGTCGGGCGCGCCCCGGTCCGGCACTGCCGCAAACTGGATGTGACCGATGATCGGATACAGCGCCCGGAGGCGGCCGATGATGTCGCCTTCGGTCCGTCCGACGTGGTAGCAATCGAACATCAGCCGCAGGTTCGGCGCCCGCAGCTTCGCGATCAACGCCTCGGCCTGCCGCGTCGTGTTCAGGAAATAGCCCGGCGCGTCATGGGGGTTCAGCGGCTCGATCAGGATGGTCCGTCCCGTCCGGGCCGCGCGGTCGCAGGCATGGTGCAGATTGGCCAGAAAGCTCGCCTCGGCCTCGTCGCCCGAGGCGTTGCCCGCCATGACATGGACATTGAGCGCGCCGACGGCCTCGGCGTATTCCAGTGCCTCGTCGATGGCGGCGCGCGCTTCAGCCTCGCGGTCGGGCAGGGCCGACAGGCCGTTCTCGCCCGCAGCCACGTCGCCGCGACGGGTGTTCAGACCCAGCATCGACAGGCCGGTCCGGGCCAGCGCCTCGCGGATCGCGCTTACTGATGTGTCATAGGGCCAGTGGCATTCGACAGCGTCGAACCCGGCTGCGGCAGCGGCGTGGATCGCGTTGGGAAGGCTGCGATCCGTCCAGAGAAAGCCCAGATTGGCGGAAAACCGGATCATCCATCCCACTCCACGTCAAAGCGCGTGACCACCGCGCGCACCTGATCATCGCTCAGCATCCGGGGCGAGGCGCCGCGCAGCAGCAGCGCCAACCGGGCGGTCGCTTCCAGTTCCTCGATCGCATTGCAGGCGGCGGCGACGTCCCGCCCCGCGACGACCGGCCCGTGATTGGCCAGCAGCACCGCGCTGCGCTTGCCCCCCAGCCCGCGCACCGCATCGCCCATCGCCGGGTCGCCCGGCACGAAGAACGGCAGCAGCTTGACCCTTCCCAGCTGCATGATCGCATAGGGCGTCAGCGGTGGCAGGACATTGTCGGGGTCGGTCTCGGGCAGCATCGACAGCGCGACCGAGTGGGTGCCGTGCAGGTGGACCACCGCGCCCGCCGCGCTGCGCGTGTCGTAGAACGCCGTGTGCAGCGGCATTTCCTTGGTCGGCGGATCGCCGTCGATCAGGCGGCCCCGTGCATCGAACCGGCTGAGTCGCGCGGGGTCCAGCCGACCGAAGCTGGTCCCGGTCGGCGAGACCAGAAGCCCGCCATCCTCGGTCCGGGCCGAGATGTTGCCGGTGCTGCCATGCGTCAGCCCCCGGTCGAACAGCGATCGGGCCAGCGTGCAGATCTGTTCGCGCAGCGCGGTGTCGCTCATGGTGCGGACCTCAGCAGGCGGTCGGCCTTTTCAAAGAAATCCTCGGCGCCGAAATTGCCGGATTTCAGCGCAAGGACCAGATCGGGCGTGGCGCGCAGCGCGGGAACGCCGGGGTCGATCTCGGGCCCGATGTCCAGCGCGCAGAGGCGCAGCCCCTCGACCACCGCGCCCGAGGTTTCCCCCCCTGCGGTGATGATGCGGGCGACGCCGCCCGCGACGACACGGCGCGCGACTTCGGCAAAGAAGCCTTCCAGCGCGGTGGCGGATGCCTCGCGGCCAAAGCGGTCCTGGATGCGGGCGACCTGGGCCGGGTCGGCCGAGCTGTAGGCCAAGGGCAGGCCGTCCGCCTTCAGCAGCCATGCTGCCAAGTCATCTGCGCCAAGGCGGCCTTCGATCACGGCGGCGGCGTCGATCTCGCGCGCGGGGTGGTGGGCCTTGTGGCGCGCGACCTGCGCCCGCGTCGCGGTCGAGCACGAGCCCGACAGCACGACCGCCTTGCCCGGCTGGCCCCGCCAGGGAACGGGCGCGGAGACGCAGCCGAAATTCGCGGGCAGGCCCAGGGCGATGCCCGATCCGCCGGTGACAAGCGGCAGGTCCCGCGCGGCCTGACCGATGGCCAGCAGATCCGCGTCGCTGACCGCATCGACGACGATGTGGCGGTGGCCTGCCGCATGCTGCGCCGCCAGCGCCGCCTTGATCCGCGCGGGGCCGGCCATGACGGCGGCGGCGGGAACATGGCCGATGCCGTGGCGGCTCTGCGGTTGCAGCCAGCGCCTGATGTCGGGGTCGGTCATCGGCGTCAGCGGGTGGTTCTGCATCCCGGATTCGTTCAGCAGCCGGTCCTGCACGAAAAGATGGCCCTGATAGATCGTGCGCCCCGCCCCCGGAAAGGCAGGGCAGACGATGACCTTGTGGGCGTCCAGCGCTTCGGCCAGGGCATCCGCGACGGGGCCGATATTGCCCTCGGGCGTGGAATCGAAGGTCGAGCAATACTTGAACAGGATCTGTTCGCAGCCCTGCGCGCGCAGCCAGTCCAGCGCGGCAAGGGACTGGCGCACCGCCTCGGCCGCCGGGATCGAGCGGGTCTTGAGCGCGACCACCCCCGCCATCACGTCCGGATCGGCGGGCTTGTCGGGGATGCCGCAATACTGGACCACGCGCATCCCGGCCTTGGCCAGCGTGTTGGCCAGATCGCTGGACCCGGTGAAATCGTCGCCTATGCAACCCAGACGCATCACGCCTCTCCCGGCAGGGTCAGGCCCGCATTGCGGGCATAGACCTTGGCGACGGCGGCGTCGTCCTGTTGGCCCAGTCCCATCCCGGCGGCGGCAAGGTATTGCTGCAACGCCGCCGCGGTGATCGGTGCGGCAAAGCGGGCGTCGCGGGCGATGTCCAGCACGATGCCCAGATCCTTGGGCCAGATGTTGACCTGGCTGTGCGGGGTGTAATCGCCCGCAACGATATGGGGCGCGCGGTTCTCCAGCATCCAGCTGGTCCCGGCGCATTGCCGGATCACGTCAAGGAATGTGTCCGGCGCGATGCCCTGCGTCATGCCGAAGGTGATCGCCTCGGCCATCGCGGCGATATGCACGCCCGCCAGCATCTGGTTCACGGCCTTCATCGCCGATCCCGGCCCCGCCGCGTCGCCAAGTTCGAACACCGTCGCCGCCATCGCATCCAGCGCGGGGCGCGCCGCAGCGAAGGCCGCCTGCGTCCCCGAGGCCATGATCGACAGCTGCCCCGAGGCGGCCTTGCCCGACCCGCCCGAGATCGGCGCGTCGAGATAAAGGAGGCCCGCCGACGCCGCCTCGGCCTCCATCTCCTGCGCAAAGGCGGGGGCGACGGTCGCGCAGCCCAGGATGACGCCGTTCGGCCTCAGCCCCGTCGCCAGACGCGAAGGGCCGAACAGGGCGCTGCGGGTCTGCTGGGCGTTCAGCACCACGCAGACCAGCGCATCGGCCAGCGGGCTATCGGCGCCAAGGGCGTGGCCCCCGGCCTGGGTCAGCGCCGCGACACGGTCGGGGTTGGTGTCGGTCCCGTGGACCTCGAATCCGGCGCGCAGGCAGGATTGCGCCATTCCCAGACCCATCGAGCCCAGCCCGGCGAAGTGAATGATCATGTCAAAGCCCCATGATGAATTGCATCGGCCAAAGTGAGACGGCCGGCACGTAGGTGATGACCATCAGCGCCCCGAAGACGGTCAGGACGAACCACAGCAGCTGCGGGATGATCCGCTCGACCGGGATCCTCGCCACCGCGCAGGCGGCGAACAGGTTCACCCCAAGCGGCGGCGTGATCATGCCAAGCGCCAGGTTCGTGACCATGATCAGCCCGAAATGCACCGGATCGACGCCATAGGCGACAGCGATGGGCGCCAGGATGGGCGCAAGGACGAGGATCGCTGCCGAAGTCTCGATGAACATGCCCACGATCAGCAGCAGGACGTTGACCGCCAGCAGGAACAGGATGCGGCTGTCGATCACCTCGCGGATCAGCGCGGCGATGTCGTTGGGCAGGCCCGAGCGCGCCATCAGGAACGAGAACAGCGCCGCCGCCGAGATGATCAGCATGATGGCCGAAGTCGCCAGCACGGTCTTTTTCAGGACCTCGGGCAGATGCCGCAGCTTCAGTTCGCGGTAAAAGACCATGCCCACCAGCAAGGCCATGACCACGGCGGCCGCGCTGGCCTCGGTCGGGGTGAAAGCGCCGGAATAGATGCCGCCCAGGATGACGATGGGCACCAGCATCGCCGGCAGCGCGGCCAGCGCCGCAGGCCCCAGCCGCGCGCGTTCGGCCCCGTCCTGCGCGCCGATGCCCTTGACCCGGCAGAGGATCAGCACCAGCACCATCAGCGAACCGGCAACCAGCAGGCCCGGCCCAAGGCCGGCCAGAAACAGTTGCCCCACCGAGGTGTCGGTCGAGACAGCATAGAGGATCAGCGGGATCGAGGGCGGTATCAGCACGCCCAACTCGGCCGATGACGCCTGCACCGAGGCCGCGAAGGGTTTGGGATAGCCGTGCTTGACCATCGCCGGGATCAGGATCGCACCGATGGCGAAGGTCGTGGCCACCGACGACCCCGAGACCGAGGCGAACAGCATGCAGGTCAGCACGCAGGTCGCGGCCAGCCCGCCCTGGATGCCGCCGACCATCGCCTTGGCCAGATCGACGAGGCGCTGCGAGATGCCGCCGACCGACATCAGGTTGCCTGCCAGAATGAACAGCGGAATGGCCATCAGCGGGAAGCTGTCCAGCCCCGTGAACATGCGCTGCGCCACCAGCAGCAGCGGCAACCGGTCGCTTGCGATGATCCCGATGATCGACGCCAGACCGATCGCGACCGCGATGGGAACGCCCAGCAGGAAGAAGATGGCCAGTGAAAGGGCAAGAGCGGTGTTCACAGCTTTGCCTCAGCCAGCATCTGGTTGTCGCCGCTTTCGCGCGGCCATTCGCCTTGCCCCGCGCGGATCATGCAGCCCGCAACCGCGATCGAGATGAAGACCGACCCCACCGGAATGGCCGCATAGACCCAGGCGATGGACACTTGCAGCGCGGCCAGTGTCTGGCTGGACACGCGTTCGGTCATCGCCCAGCCCTGCCAGAACAGGACGGCGAAGAAGACCAGCGTCAGCACCATCGAGACCTGGTAGAGGGCCAGACCCAGCTTGCGCGGCAGTGCGTTCTGCACCAGTTCCAGCGCGATCATCGTGCCTTCGCGGAAGGCCGGGGCGACGCCCATGAAGACCGACCAGATCATCGCCGAACGCGTGATCACCTCGGACCAGGTCGAGGGGCGGCCAAAGGCGAACCGGGTCGTCACCTGATAGACCGCAAGCGATGCCGCGATCACCAAGAATGCCATCGCGGCCCAAAGCGCAAGCCGTGTGGTCTGCCTTTCAACTTTCAGGAACAGCGTCGCGAGATGTCGCATCTCGGCTCCTTTCCGAACCGTGCGGTTGGGGAAAGGGCCGGTCGAAGCCTGTTCGACCGGCCCGTTCATGCGGGGGGCGCGCCCCTTCGGATCACTCGACGGCGAGGATGCGCTCGATCATCTCGCTGCCGAAACGGTCGGTATAGACCGGCCATGCGGCCTCGGCGGCCAGTTCCTGGAAGGGGGCGCGATCAATCTCGGTGATCACTTCCATCCCGTTCGAGCGCAGCAGTTCCACGCCCTCGGACTCGAGACGGTCCACCTCGGCGCGGGTCGCGGCGGCCGAGGCCTGCGCGGCCTCGATGAACCAGCCCTGCTGTTCCTCGGTCAGGCTGTCGAACAGCACCGGCGAGGCCAGCACGACGGCGGGCGAATAGACATGGCCGGTCAGCGTGACATGGCCCTGCACCTCCCAGAAACGCGAGGCGGTGATGACCGTGATCGGGTTTTCCTGCCCGTCCACGACACCCTGCTGCAGCGCGCCGAACACTTCGGGGAATGCCATGGGCGTCGGAGACGCGCCCATACCCTCGAAGGCGGCCATGTGGACGGCATTCTCCATCGTGCGCAGCTTCAGCCCGCCCAGATCCGCAGGCGAAGTGATCGGCCGCTGCGAGTTCGTCACATGGCGGAACCCGTTCTCGGACATGGCAAGCCCGACGAGGTTGCTGCCGCTGACGGCAGCCAGAAGCTCTTGCCCGATCTCGCCGTCGAGGACGCGGCGGGCATGGTCATAGTCGCGGAACAGGAAGGGCAGGTCCAGCGCCAGGAATTCCGGCACGAAATTGCCCATCGGCCCGGTCGAGGTGATGACGACATCCAGCGACCCTATCTGCAGGCCCTCGATCATGTCGCGCTCGCCACCTAGCTGGCCGGCCGGGGCCTCTTCGCCAGCGAAGGCGCCGCCCGACAGTTCCTCGAGCTTGGCGATGAAGGCCTGCGCGCCGACCGCGTAATGCGATGTCGGCGACAGCGTGTGGCCGACCACCACCCGCTGCTGCGCCGAGGCCGCCGTGGCGCCCAGCAATGCTGCCGCCGAGACGGCGGAAAGAAGAACGTGTTTCATTTGCATCTCGCTCCCTGTGATGGTGGTGGCGGCCCCCCTCAGACCGCTGTGTTCATGCGGCGCTGATGTTCGATGATCAGCTCCGCAATTCCTGTATTCGGCGTGAAGCCCAAGGCGCGCGCGCGCGGGCAGGTGATCTCGCCGGGCCATGACGCGACGATCGCCTCGATGGCGGCGTCGGGCGTGGGCCGGATCAGCGCGGCGGCATCCGCGCCCACGATCCGCGCCAGCGTGTCGATCATCTCGCCTACGGTGACGCTGATGCCGGGCAGGGTCAGCGTCGTCTCGACCCCGATGGCGGCCTGATCCAGCGCCGCCGCGTGCAGCATGTAGTCAAGCGCCTTGCCGGGCGAGGCCAGATGCAGCCGCAGGTCGCGCCCGACGGGCAGGGGGGCCGCAAGCCCCGCCATCGGCTCACGCAGGATGCCGCTGGCAAAGCTGGACGCGGCCTTGTTTGGCGCGCCCGGACGGACAGAAATGGTCGGGAACCGCAGTGAGCGGCCCCGGACAAAGCCTCGCCGCGTGGCGTCGCGGACAAGCAGCTCACCCATGAGCTTCTGCGTGCCGTAAGAGGATCGCGGCGCGGGCAGGGCGCCTTCGGTGATGGTGTCGTTGGCCGCGCAGGAAAAGACCGCGACCGAGGACGAAAAGATCAGGACCGGTGGGCGCGCCATTGCGCGGCAGGCCTCGATCAGGGCGATGGTGCCCGCAAGGTTGACCGACATGCCCAGATCCCAGTCCGCCTCGGCCTGACCGGAAACGACGGCGGCAAAGTGGATCACCAGATCGGGTGCGTCCGAGGCGATGCGGCTCAGCACGGCGGGATCGCTCAGCCCCCCGGCGAGGGGATGAACGCGGCGGCACCGCGCGGCCAGATCGGCAAGCGGTTCGGCGGCGATGTCCACCGCCAGAATGGCCGAGACGCGTCGTTCGGCGCCGTCCAGTATCACGGTCTCTGCCCGGTCAAGAGCCTCTACGACCATCCGGCCCAGAAACCCGGCCGCCCCTGTCACCACGATTCGCATCGTCGCATCCTCCCCGAGGGGCAGATTGCCTCAAGCATGACAGCGCTGTCAATTGGCCGCTATCTGGACTGTGTTCGCTGCTTGTCATATGATTGTCGAACTGACAGGGCTGTCATTTCGACGCAGGCACCACGATGAAGAACTCTGACCCGACCGACGAGGCGAGACCTACCCTGGCCCAGGTCGCGCGCATGGCGGGCGTCAGCGAGATCACGGCCAGCCGTGCGCTGCGCGGGGGCACGAATGTCGCCCGCACGACGCTCGAGCGGGTTCAGGCTGCCGCGCGGACGCTCAGCTACACGCCGAACCGGCTGGCCGGGACGCTGGCGGGCGGTCAGTCGCAGCAGATCGCCGTCGTGCTGCCCTCGCTGTCGAACAGCGTCTTTGCCGATGTGCTTCACGGCCTTGAGACGCGGCTGGAGCAGGCGGGGCACCATCCGATCCTGGGCGTGTCGAACTATGATCCCGCGCAAGAGCAGCGCCTTGTGGCGGACCTGCTGTCCTGGCGTCCTGCGGGCCTGGTCCTTGCGCCCGCCATCAGCACGCCCGAGACGCGCCGGATGCTGGTCGCCTCAGGGGTTCCCGTGGTCGAAATCATGGATGTGGACCCTGCGCCCATCGACATGGCGGTGGGCCTGTCGCAGCGTGCGGCAGGGCGCGCGCTGGCCCATTATCTGCTGGGGCGCGGCTATCGGCGGTTCGCTTATGCGGGCCATGACATCTCGACTGACCCGCGAGCCCTGTCGCGCCTTCAGGGTCTCCGCGATGGCCTTGCCGAGGCCGATGTCACGCTGGCCAAGACCGTGATGCTGCCCGGCCCCTCGTCGGTCCCGCTTGGCCGCGAGGCGGTGGCGCAGGTGCTGCGCGATTGCCCGGCGGGTCGCGGCGCCGACCGGCTGGCCGTCTGCTTCTCGAACGACGATGTGGCGGTGGGCGGCGCGTTTCATGCCATGTCCGCCGGGCTGGACGTGCCGGGCGACCTGGCGCTGGCGGGGTTCAACGGGCTTGCGATCGGCCAGGCCCTGCCGCTGCCCCTGACCACCATCGCTTCGCGTCGGGTGGAGATCGGAGAACTGGCCGGCGAGGCGCTTCTGGCCCGGCTGCGGGGCCGCCCGGTCGAGAGGGTTCAGGATATCGGCTTCCGCCTTGTGATCGGCGCGACGAGCTGATCACCGGTCTT
Organism: Paracoccus sp. NSM; assembly: GCF_052379855.1. Taxonomy (NCBI): domain Bacteria; kingdom Pseudomonadati; phylum Pseudomonadota; class Alphaproteobacteria; order Rhodobacterales; family Paracoccaceae; genus Paracoccus; species Paracoccus sp. NSM. The sequence goes on from NZ_JBQTCG010000017.1 coordinate 33,306, forward strand.
GGCGTCGCGTGGCGGGCGC
>NZ_JBQTCG010000018.1:0-31271 GCF_052379855.1 Paracoccus sp. NSM
GTCGGGGACGAAGCTTGCGGAACCGGTCATCGCGCGACCTCCTGGCCAAGGGCTGCCGAAATGGCAGGCTTTGTCCATATGCGGTTCGCCCGACAGGATAAAGGGCGGAAGCCGATGTCGCGCAAGTTCAGGCGCATGGGGCTGGGCCTGATCAGGCGGGCCGAGTGACGCGGGCGATCACCAGACCGCGCCATGCCGCCACGTCATGCGAAAGTTTCCGCATCGTCATGGGCTTACCTACGCAACATTCGTGCTTTGATGCGCCAGCGATGTCGTTGCAAGGGGAGGTGCAAGGATGGGGCTTTACAATTACCGCGACTTCAGCCCGACAGAATCGGCCGATCTGGTGAAGTTGTCGCATCAGCTGGCGGGCGTCTCGCAGCTGAACGGCCTGCCCGATGTGGCGGGGCTTTTCGGAAACAGCCTCGTGGCGGGCGGACAGGCCGATCTGTCCCTGCCGCAAGGCTGGCGGATCCTGGCGGCCGCCGAACTGGGGCTGCCGGCGGGCAGCACGGACCCGTTCGGTTTCATCACGCTGCGCAGCCCTCTGACGGGCCAGCTGCTCAGCGGCCCGCAATTGCTGGTCATGGTCGAGGAGGACGCGAATGGTCAGCCGCAGCGCATGGCGATTTCCTATGCGGGGACGAACAGCCCGGTCGATGTGGTCGATTACCTGCAGCTGAACACGGGCGACATGGCCCGCGCGATGGAGCCGGTGCTGGGCGCCGCCCGCACCTACGCAGAGGGCGCCGGACTGACCGGCGAGGATGTGATCGTCACCGGCTACAGCCTGGGCGGCGGTTACACCAATGTGCAGGCGCGCTTTGCCGACCAGCTGGCCGACGGGTTCTTCGCCAATTCGGTCTATATCGGCCATGCCGCGCCGGTGATCTATGACCAGCAGGACCGCGTCCTGAACATCGGGTTCGAGAACGACGTCGTCCATCGCGCGGCGGGCGATGGGCCGGATCTGTGGGGGGCGCTGGCGGCGGCAGACCCGCTCTTGTCGAACAACGACCGCGCTTTCGCCAGCAGCACCGACAATCTGGTGATCTTCGACAATGTCTATGCGGGGGCACCGCTGACGCTGGCGATCGATTCGATCCTGAACCCGCTTGCATGGTCGGGGCATCTGAGCGGCCTGTTCAGCGATGCCGTGGAGAGGATCGCGCAATCGCGGCATTACGACTTCATGGACCGCGACAGCGTGGTGGTGGTCTCGAACCTGGGCGCGGTGCAGCGGGCGACGACCTGGGTGGGCGACACCGCCGCACCGACCTCGGATCATTTCGGCGCGCCCGCCTTCGTCATCGGCACGGCCCATGCCGACCGCCTGACCGACGGGCGCGGCAATGACTGGATCGACGGCGGCGCGGGCAACGACCTGATCCGCGTCAGCAGCGGGCTGAACAGGGTCGATGGTGGGGCGGGCCATGACACGCTGCGCGTCACCGCCGAGGCGCGCGACGCAAGCGTCTATCGCCTGAATGACGGCAGCATCGCAATCGCCACCCGCGACGGTCTGACCATCGCCGAGACTGTCGAGCAGGTCGAATTCCGCGCCTCGGGCCTTGCGGGGTGGATGGGCGCGCAGGACAGTTTCACGATCCGCGCCGACCGGCTGGATTTCAACGGTTTCTCGCTGACGAACCGCGATATCGGCTATGCGGCCTCGGTTCAGGGCGGGGCTGGCAATGACGCGCTGAGCGGCCGCGCGGTCTTTGGCCATGGCGGCGATGACCGCATCACCGGGACCGGCGGGGCCGACCTGCTGCATGGCGGCGAGGGGCGCGACACGCTGTCGGGCGGGGCGGGCAATGACCGCCTCCATGGGGCCGAGAACAACGATCTGCTGATCGCGGGAGCCGGGACCGACCGGCTGAATGGCGGGCATGGCGACGATGTCTTCGTCTTCAACGCCAACATCCGCGGCACCGCCATCATCGAGGATTTCAACATGGCCGAAGGCGAGGCCGACATCCTGCGGTTCGAGAATGGCAGCCGGCAGGCGACGCTGGAAACCGCACGGCAGCAAGGGTCCGACGTGGTGTTGCAGCATGGCGAAATGACCGTGATCCTTGAACAGACCACGCTGGCCCAGTTCTGGGAGAACGAGACGCTGTTCGTCTGATCCCATGCGCCCATGACGGCGGGCCGTTCCGAACGGCCCGCCATCGCGTCCCACAGAACTTGCGCCGCTGAACGCCGCACCCTATCGTTGATCGACGATAGACGAAGAGCGGCCATGCACGCGACCGAAGACGATCTGGCCGCGCTGGCCAAGGCGCTGGCCCACCCGGCCCGCATCCGCATCCTGCGGCTGCTTCTGGCCACACCCGGCTGCATCGGCGGCGACATCGTCGAGGCCGTCGGTCTGGCGCAATCCACCGTGTCCGAGCATCTGAGGCTGCTCAGGGCGGCGGGCATCATCCGTGGCCAGATCGACGGGCCGCGCATCTGCTATGCGCTGAACCCCGCCGCGCTGGAGCCTCTGGCGGCGTTCCTCGGCGGTCTCGCGCCGCCTGAACGCGAGGTCTGCTGCCTGCCGGACGCAAAGGAAACGACATGACCCTGTTCGAACGCTGGCTGAGCCTGTGGGTCGCCCTGTCCATCCTGGCCGGGCTTGCGCTTGGCGCGCTGGTGCCGGACGTCTTTGCCGTGCTGGCCGGGCTTGAATACGCCTCGGTCAACCTGGTCGTGGCTGTGCTGATCTGGTCGATGGTCTATCCGATGATGATCGCCATCGACTTCGCCTCGATCAGGGATGTCGGCAAAAGGCCACGCGGGCTGATCATCACGCTTGTCGTGAACTGGCTGATAAAACCCTTCACCATGGCCGCGCTGGCGGTGCTGTTCTTCAACCACGTCTTCGCCGGGCTGATCGACCCCGCCCGCGCGCCCGAATACATCGCGGGCCTGATCCTTCTGGGGGCTGCGCCCTGCACGGCGATGGTCTTCGTCTGGTCGCAGCTGACAAGGGGCGATCCGAACTACACGCTGGTGCAGGTCTCGGTGAACGATCTCATCATGATCGTGGCATTCGCCCCCATCGTGGCCTTTCTGCTGGGCGTGACGCAGATCGACGTGCCCTGGCAGACGCTGATCCTGTCGGTGGTGCTGTACATCGTCATCCCGCTGATCGCGGGCGCGCTGACGCGACGGGCGCTGATGGCCAAAGGCGGCGCGCAGGCGGTCGAGGCCTTCACCACGCGCATCAAGCCCGTCTCGATGATCGGGCTGCTGGTGACGGTGGCGCTGCTCTTCGGGTTTCAGGGGCAGGTGATCCTGGAACAGCCGCTGCTGATCGCGCTGATCGCGGTGCCGATCCTGCTGCAATCCTACGGCATCTTCGCGCTGGCCTATGCCTGGGCCTGGGCCTGGCGCGTGCCGCACAAGGTCGCAGCCCCCTGCGCGCTGATCGGCACGTCGAACTTCTTCGAGATGGCGGTGGCGGTGGCGATCGGCCTCTTCGGGCTGAATTCCGGGGCCGCGCTGGCCACGGTGGTCGGTGTGCTGGTCGAGGTACCCGTGATGCTGTCGCTGGTGGCTTTCGCCAACCGCACCCGCGCGCGCTTTCCCGCCTGAGCCGCTGTGCGATATATCCACGCGAAGATAACGCTTGCCAGCCCCCGCGCGGGATGATGTGATGTCGCCTGTCACGACATGAGGTCCGGATGCGCCCGATCCTGCTTGCCCTCGGCCTGGCCGTCACCGCGCCCGCCGCTGCTCTGCCCGGCGAGACGCCCGCGACGGTCACGGTCTTCGCGGCCTCCAGCCTGACCGAGGCCTTGGGCCGGGTTGCCGATGACTGGTCGCGCCTGACCGGGCACCGGGCCAGCCTGTCCTTTGCCGGGTCGGCCACCCTCGCGCGCCAGATCCGCGAGGGGGCGCCTGCGGATATCTTCATCTCGGCCAGTGCGGAGTGGATGGACGCTCTGGACGGCTCGGGCGATCTGCGCGAGGGGACGCGGCGCGACATTCTGGCCAACCGGCTGGTCCTGATCGGCCCGGCTGGCGCTGAACCGGTCACGCTGGACGCCAGGCTGGACCTGCCCGCGATGCTGGCCGGGGGGCGGCTGTCGATGGCGCAGGTCGATGCGGTTCCGGCGGGGATCTACGGGCGGGCCGCGCTGGCGCATCTGGGCCTTTGGGACAGGGTCGCGCCGCTGGTCGCGCAATCCGACAATGTGCGCGCCGCGATGACGTTCGTCGCGCGGGGCGAGGCGCCGCTTGGCATCGTCTATGCGACCGATGCGGCGGTCGAGCCGACCGTGGCGATCATCGGCACCTTCCCGGAGGGCAGCCACCCGCCGATCACCTATCCCGCCGCGATCACCGCCGAGAGCGAAAGCCCCGTCGCGGGTGAATTTCTGGATTATCTCGTCTCGGATGCGGCGGCTGAACGCTGGCTGGCGGCCGGGTTCACGCTGGCGCCATGATCGCCCTGCCGGATCTGGGGCTTGGCCCGGCGGAATGGCAGGCGGTGCGGCTGTCGATGCGCGTGGCCTTCTGGGCGACGCTGCTCAGCCTGCCCTTGGGCGTGCTGACCGCCTATGCGCTGGCGCGCTGGCGCTTTCCGGGGCGGCAGGTGCTGAACGGGCTGGTCCATCTGCCGCTGGTCCTGCCTCCGGTGGTGACGGGCTACCTGCTGCTGATCGTTTTCGGACGACGCGGCGCGGTCGGGCAGGTTCTGGAAAGCTGGTTCGGGATCGTGCTGTCCTTTCGCTGGACCGGTGCGGCGCTGGCGGCGGCGGTCATGTCCTTTCCGCTGATGGTCCGCGCCATCCGCCTGTCGATCGAGGCCGTGGACCCCAGGCTAGAGGCCGCCGCCGCCACCCTTGGCGCGCATCCGATATGGGTCTTCCTGACCGTGACGCTGCCCCTTGCCCTGCCCGGCATCGTGGCGGGCGCGATCCTGGCCTTTGCCAAGGCCGTGGGCGAATTCGGCGCGACGATCACCTTCGTGTCGAACATTCCGGGCCAGACGCAGACCATCCCCTCGGCCATCCACGCGCTGTTGCAGGTGCCGGGGGGAGAGGACGCGGCCAGCAGGCTGGTGGTGATCGCGGTGCTGATCGCGATGGGCGCGCTGGCGCTGTCCGAGTTTCTGGGCCGCCGGGTGGCGCGGCGGGTGGCGGGCGCATGATGCTGTCGGTCCAGATGCGCCAGAGGCTGCCGGGCTTCGATCTGGATATCGACTTTCAGGTTCCGCCGGGGCTGACCGTGCTGTTCGGCCCCTCGGGTTCGGGCAAGACGACGGTGATGAACGCGGTCGCAGGCCTGTTGCGCCCCGATCATGGGCGGGTGGTGCTGGGCGATCAGGTCCTGACCGACAGCGCCACAAGGCTGCACCTGCCGCCCCATCGCCGCAGGCTGGGCCATGTCTTTCAGGAGGGGCGTCTGTTCCCGCATCTGTCGGTGCGTCGGAACCTGCTCTATGGCCGCCGTTTCGCGCCGCGCGGGGCCGAGGGGCCGGATCTGGCGCAGGTCGTCGCCATGCTGGGCATCGGCCACTTGCTGGAGCGTCGGCCCGGCGCCCTGTCGGGGGGCGAACGCAGCCGCGTGGCGCTTGGGCGGGCGTTGCTGGCGGCGCCTCGGCTGATCCTGGCGGATGAGCCTTTGGCCGCGCTGGACGAGGCCCGCAAAGCCGAGATCCTGCCTTTTTTCGAGCGCCTGCGCGACGAAAGCCAAGTGCCGATCCTCTATGTGACCCATTCCGTGGCCGAGATGCAGCGCCTTGCGACCACGGTCGTAACGCTGGATGCGGGCCGCGTCACCGGGATCGGCCCTCCTCGGCCGGACGCGGGCGATTTCGCGGCGCTCTGGCAGGCGCTTGGCCCTGCGCTGAGCGAACGCCTGCGGGAGGCGCCGGACGGCAGGCTGCGCCTGCCTCTGGGCGGGCGGCAGGTCACACTTGCCCTGGACCCGCCGGCCGATCAGGGCATGGCGCCCGATCCGCGCCTGCGCTAGGGCTGCGCCTGCATTTCTGGCGAGTGATGGGCATGAAGGACGATCTGAACCGGGCCGAACAAGCCGCGCGCGCGGCGGGTGTGGCGCTCATGGCGCATTGGGGCGCCCGCGACAGGCTGGACGTGCAGGCCAAGCGGCGGGGCGACTACGTCTCGCAGGCCGATGCCGAGGCCGAGCAGATCCTGCGCCAGCACCTGCTGCGCCCCGGCGAGGGCTGGCTGGGCGAGGAAAGCGGCAGCCTGCCCGGCGCGCGGCGCTGGATCGTCGATCCGCTGGACGGGACCACGAATTTCCTGCGCGGCATCGGGCATTGGGCGGTCTCGGTCGCGCTGGAGGATCAGGGCCGGCTGGTCCTTGGCGTCGTGCTGGACCCGGTCAAGGACGAGATGTTCTCTGCGCATCAGGGCGGGGGCGCGCATCTGAACGGCCAAAGGCTGGACCCCGCCCCGCCCCAGGGGTTCGACGCGGCGCTGTTCGGCACCGGCCTGCCCTTTGGCGACATGCCCCATATCGACGACCATGCCGACGACCTGCGGCGCGTGCTGCCGCAGACGGCGGGGGTGCGGCGGATGGGCGCGGCGGCGCTGGATCTGGCCTATGTCGCGGCGGGGCGGCTGGACGGGTTCTGGGAACGCCGCCTGCGCCCCTGGGACATCGCCGCGGGGCTGGTCCTGCTGCGCGAGGCGGGTTGCCGGGTCGAGGGCTGGACCGCCGAAGATCGCCCCGAGGACAGCGGCAACGTGATCGCCGCGCCTGCGCCCCTGTTCGCAATGCTGGCCGGGGCGATCAGGCGCTGACAAGGCGCGCGTAAAGATCGCCCGACCCGGCATCCGGGGCCAGCCCCGCCAGAAAGGCCCGCGCCGATGCCGCGTCCTGCCATTCGGGCCACAGAAAATCCGCCCGCTCGCCCAGAACCGGATTGAAGCGGTATTCGCCCAACGCCTCCAGCCGGTCGATCACCGCCAGCGTGCGGTCCCGAAAGCCCGGCAGGTATTCGACCGACAGCATCGGCAGGGGCTGGCTGAGGCCCGCCAGAACGTCCAGCTCGAACCCCTCGACATCGATCTTGACGTAATCGGGCAGGCCATGATCGGCGATCAGCCGGTCCATCGTGGTCATGCGGACCTGCTGGCTGCGATCCCACCGGACATGGCCGAAACCGGGCGCCGAGGCCGCCTCGCCGGTGAAGCTGGTGCTGAGCGAGGACACCGTGGGATGCAGCGACGACACCGCCATGCGCGCCATCGTCTCGGACGGGCCCACGGCCTCGCGGCGCAGCACGATGTCGCGCGGCAGGCTGCGCGCCAGAAACCCGGCAAAGGGCTCTTGCGGCTCGCAGGCCACGACCCGCGCGCCCGCCGCCCGCATCGCCCGCGACCGGCTGCCGACATGGGCGCCGATGTCAAAGGCCAGATCGCCGCGCCGCAGAAGCCTTGCGTGAAAACGGTTGCTCGCAACGCGGCGAACAGGGTTATAGTAGATCACAAGGGACCGCATCAGTCCCAGATAGGCGCGCAATCCCATGATCTCTTCCCGTTCTGCCTGCATCCGAAGCCTAGGCACGCAGCACCGCAAGGTCCAGTGCGCCCGCCGCAACGGGGTCGTGTGACATTCTGCCACGCGATGCGTCCTTGTGGGGAACTGCCGCGTGGTTGAACGTGTTGGCGACAATGACCTTTACGTTCACGCAGGTGGGGGCCTACGAATGAAGGCAGTGCAATCGGGGCTTGGGACGGCGGAACGGGTGGCAAAGACCAAGGCGGCGGGCGACGCGCCTGCCGATCCTTTCGCCCCGAACGGGGACCAGAAAATCGCCCGCGCCTTGAGCGATCTGCGCCTTGGCCTGCCCGTCCTGCTGAGCGACGCGGCGGGCGCGGCCATCGTCCTGCCGCTCGAGACGTTGCAGCCCGACCGTTTCGCGGCCCTTCATGCGCCCGCGCTGCTGGTCCTGACCGCCCGCCGGGCCGAGGCGCTGCGCCAGCCCGCCCCCGGCTCGGAGGTCGCCGTCCTTCCCGTGCCCGCCGATGCGCGGCTCGACTGGCTTCTGGCGCTGGCCGACCCCTCTCGCGTGCCGCCCCCCTCGGCGGCGATCCCGCAAGCCGCGACGCAGAAGCCGGGCAACCTGCACCGCGCGGCGATCCGGCTGGTCAAGGCCGCCGAATTGCTACCCGCCGCCCTTGTCGTGACGGATGCGGCGCTGGTCTCGGCCGCGCTGCGTTCGGGGCTTCAGCCCTTGGCCGCCGATGAGGCCCTGTCGCAGATCATGCTGCCGCGCGATCCGCGCCCGGTCTCGAATGCGCGGGTGCCGATGCTGGCCTCGCCCAACGGGCGGCTGCATGTGTTCCGCGACCCCGGCGGGGCCGAGCATTACGCCGTCGAGATCGGCCAGCCCGACCGCAGCGCCCCGGTTCTGGTGCGCCTGCATTCGGCCTGTTTCACCGGCGACGTTCTGGGCAGCCTGAAATGCGATTGCGGCCCGCAACTGCGCGCCGCCCTCTCGGCGATGGAGGATCACGGTTCCGGCGTCCTTCTGTATCTGAACCAAGAGGGACGGGGCATCGGGCTGGCCAACAAGATGCGCGCCTACAGCCTGCAGGATCAGGGGCTGGACACGGTCGAGGCCAATCACCGGCTGGGTTTCGAGGATGACGAGCGTGACTTCCGCACCGGCGCGGCGCTGCTGCGGCGGCTGGGCATTGCGCGCGTGCGCCTGATGACGAACAACCCGGCCAAGATCGCACGGCTGGACTGCGACGGCATCGAGGTCGTCGAGCGCGTGCCGCTGCGCGTCGGGCGCGGCCCCGAGAACAGCGCCTATCTGGACACCAAGGCCCGGAAATCAGGGCATCTTCTGGCATGACGGCCCGCGCGCTGTGGTGCATCAGCCCTGACCGGACCGAACTGCGCCCCGCCTCGGCGGGCGAGGGGGTTGCGGTGCGCGCGCTGTTCTCGGGCATCAGCCGAGGGACCGAGCGTCTGGTTCTGGCGGGCCGCGTCCCCTCGGGCGAACAGGCCCGGATGCGCGCACCCTTTCAAGAGGGCGATTTCCCCTTTCCCGTCAAATACGGCTATGCCTCGGTCGGGATTGCGACCGAGGGCGGGCTGGCCGGACGCCCGGTCTTTGCGCTGTTCCCGCATCAGGACACCTACCGTCTGCCCGAGGACGCGCTGATCCCCCTGCCCGACGGCCTGCCGCCCGAACGCGCTGTGCTGGCTGCGAACATGGAGACCGCGCTGAACATTCTCTGGGACAGCGGCGCGGGGCCGGGCGACCGGATCGCCATTCTGGGCGGCGGGCTGGTCGGGATGCTGGCCGCCAGCCTGGCCGCGCGCCTGCCGGGCGCCGAGGTCGTCGTGATCGACCTGCAGGACCGCGCCGCGCTGGCGCGCAGTTTCGGGTGCGGCTTTGCCCATCCCGACGACGCGCCCGGCGGACAGGATGCGGTCATCCATACCAGCGCCTCGCAGGCCGGTCTGGCGCTGGCCCTGTCTCTGGCCGGGCCGCAGGCCACCATCACCGAGGCCAGCTGGCACGGCGAGGGCGCGGTCGCCCTGCCCCTCGGTGCGGCCTTTCACAGCCAGCGCCTGCGGATCGTCAGCAGCCAGGTCGGCGCGATCCCCCCCGACCGCGCACCGCGCTGGACCTATCGGCGCCGTCTGGCCAAGGCGCTCGACCTCTTGCGCGACGAGCGGCTGGATGCGCTGATCTCGGGCGAGACCGCCTTTGCCGACCTGCCCAACGCCTATGCCGCGATCCTGTCGGACCCGGCCACCCTTTGCCACCGTATCCGCTACTGAGGAGCCACCATGTTCGCCGTCGAAGTCCGGGACCACATCATGATCGCCCATTCCTTCCCCTCGCCCACCTTCGGGCCGGCGCAGGGAATGCATGGCGCGACCTTCACCGTCGATGCGGCCTTCTTCGCAACCGAGATGGATCACGAGAGCCTCGTGGTCGATATCGGCCTTGCGACCGAGGAACTGGCGCGGACACTGGCGCCGCTGCGGTACAAGAACCTGGACGAAATTCCTGAATTCGCAGGGAAAATGACGACGACCGAGTTTCTGTGCAAACATATCTTCGACCAGATGGCCGCGACCGTGCGGGCGGGGGGTTTGAAGGATGGCGGGCGGGTCCGCAAACTTCGCATCACGCTGCATGAAAGCCACATGGCCCGCGCCTGGTTCGAGGGGGACATCTGAGATGGGCTTCTCCGCCGCCTGGCTTGCGCTGCGCGAACCGGCCGACCGGGCGGCGCGCGATGCAGGGCTTCTGGCGCGCGCGGCGGCGATCGCCGGGCCGCGCCCGGTCATTCTGGATCTTGGCTGCGGCACCGGCTCGACCCTGAGGGCGATGACGCCGCATCTGCCCGCCGAGACACTGTGGCGCCTTGCCGATCTGGACGCAGGGCTTCTGGCCCTCGCCGCGGCCGAGGCACCGGGCCGCGTGACCACGCACCGGCTGGACCTGCGCGACCTGAACGCGCTGCCCCTTGATGGCGCGACGCTGGTCACGGCTTCGGCGCTCTTGGACCTGATGCCAGCCCCTTGGATCGAGGCGCTGGCCGCGCATCTCTTGGCCGCGCGCCTGCCCTTTTACGCGGTCCTGTCCTATGATGGCGTGATGGAATGGCAGCCGCCCCTGCCCGGCGACGCGGCGATCACGCGCGCCTTCAACGATCATCAGCGACGCGACAAGGGGCTTGGTCCCGCCCTCGGTCCCACCGCCGCATCCCGCGCGCCCGAGATCTTTGCCGCCGCAGGCTTCTCGGTCACGACGGGCGACAGCCCCTGGCGCATCGGCCCCGATCAGCAGGACCTGCACAGCGCCCTGATCGAGGGCATCGCGACAGCCGCCGCCGAACAGGGCGCAGCCGGTGCCGCGGATTGGGCGGCGCGCCGCGTCCCCCTTGCTGCGTCGGAGCGCTGCGTCATCGGGCATGGCGACATGCTGGCCGTGCCGCCCGGCGCCACCCATCCCGAACCCAGCTGAGGAGAGACCATCATGCACGCCATCGACCTCACCCCTCGGGTCTGGGACCGCATCCTCGCGGTGCGCGACGGCAAGGCCTGCGCCTGCTGCGGCCGCTTCACCCCCGCCGAACGCGCGGCACTGGATCTTTACGGTCCCGTCGCGCGGCGGGATCTGGGGCCGGTGACGGTGGCCCAGATCGGCCAGTCGCTCGACGGGCGGGTGGCAACCAGTTCGGGGGATGCCCGCGACGTGTCGGGCCCCGAGGGTTTGGCGCATCTTCATCGCCTGCGCGCGCTGGTCGACGGGGTGGTGATCGGCGTCCGCACGGCGTTGCACGACCATCCAAGGCTGACCGTGCGCCTGTGCAGCGGACACGACCCCGCACGGATCGTCATCGATCCGCAGGGCCGTCTGCCGGACGATGCCCTGCTGCTGCGACCCGGCGGCGCACGCCGGGTGATCGTGACCGCCTCCGACCGCCCCCGTGCGCCGGGGGTCGAGGTCCTGCGCCTGCGGGCCGTCGAGGGCCGGCTCGACCCTGTGCAGATCCTCGAAGGGCTGCGCGAGATGGGCCTCGGCTCGCTGTTGATCGAAGGCGGCGGCCTGACGATCACGGGCTTCCTTGAGGCGGGGCTGCTGGACCGTCTGCAGGTCTCGATCGCGCCGCTGATCATCGGCGCCGGTCCGCAGGGCCTGACGACGCGCAATCCGGTCGAGAAGCTGGCCGACGCCCTGCGCCCCGATACGCGCGTTTATGGTCTGGGCAGCGACATCGTCTTCGATTGCGGCCTGGGCACACGCGCCGAATTGGCGCGGCGCCCCTTGCACGAGCGGCCGATGATCCGCCACGCCCACTGACAATGCGCCCTCAATGCAGGGAAGCGGCGGTGACGCGCAGCCGGTCCTCGACCGCGCCGATCAGTTCGGTCAGCGTGAAGGGCTTGGGAAGAAAGGCTGAATTGGCTGTCGGCTGGTGGCCCTCGGCAAAGATGTCCTCGGTATAGCCGGACATGAAAATCACCGCCGCATCGGGCCTGGCCTTGCGGGCGCGCGCGACCCAGCTTGGACCGTCCATGCCGGGCATCACCACGTCGGTCAGGAACAGATCGACGCGCAAGGCGGGGTCGGCCAGGATGGCAAGGGCAGCTTCGGCGCTGTCGGCCTCGATCACCTCGTAACCTTTCAGCTTCAGCGCGCGAGCGGCGAAGGCGCGGACCGGGGCCTCATCCTCGACCAGCAGCAGGCGCGGCTGGCGTTGGCGTTCAAGACGCGGCGCGATCACGGTCCGGGCCTCGGCCCGAGGCGCGGCGGCGGGCGCATCCTGATGCTGAAGCGCGGGCAGATAGATCGTGAAGCTCGTCCCGACACCCGGCTGGCTGTCGCAGAAGATAAAGCCGCCCGTCTGCTTGACGATACCGTAGGCGGTCGAGAGGCCGAGCCCGGTCCCTTCGCCGGTGCGCTTTGTGGTGAAGAACGGTTCGAAGATCTTGGCCAGATGATCGGGCGCGATCCCGCAGCCCCGATCGCTGACCGTGACGCGGACGTAATCCCCCGCCGGCAGCGAGACGCGGTCGCGCCGAAGCACCTGATCCAGCAGGGCGTTCTCGGTGCGGATGGTGATTTCGCCGCCCGAGGGCATGGCGTCACGGGCATTCACGACGAGGTTCATGATCACCTGCTCAAGCTGGCGCTTGTCAGCCCGGATCGGACGCAGCGCGGGGTCGTGGCTGACACTGAGGGTGATCCGCTCGCCCACCAGCCGGTTCAGAAGATGGGTCAGGTCCGCCACCGTGTCGCGCAGGTCCAGCGTCTCCATCCGCAGGGTCTGCTTGCGCGAGAAGGCCAGCAGCTGCCCGACCAGCGCGGCGGCACGGTTGGTGTTCTGGCTGATCTGGTCCAGATCCGAATAATCCGGATCGCCCTTGTCGCGGCGCAACATCAGCAGATCGCAATGGCCGCGGATCGCGGTCAGGAGGTTGTTGAAATCATGCGCCACCCCGCCCGCAAGCTGGCCGATGGCCTGCATCTTCTGGCTCTGGACGAATTGCGCCTCGAGGGTCTTCATCGCGCTGATGTCGGTCAGCACAGCAACCAGTCCGCCACGCTCGGCAGGGTCCGGCGCCAGCGCGACCTGGAAATGGCGGTCCTGGCCGCCGCGTGCCTGGCCGCGCAGGCGCAGGATTTCGGTCGGGTTGGCGAGGCTGCCGGCGCTGGCTTCGGACAGCCACTGGATCAGCGGACGGCCCGGCCCCTCGAACAGGGTCGAAAGGTTCAACCCCTGCCCGTTCGTTGCGACACCGTCGCGGTCCAGCAGGCGGCGCGCGGCGCTGTTGGCTTGGCGCACACGGCCATCGGAAGCGATGCGCAGCATGGCGACGGGCAGCGTCTCGATATCGCGGTCGCTGTCTGACTGATCCATCGCGGCCGCGATCTCGAACTGGTCGGGCGCGGCACCGGCGGTGTGATAGGCCCAGATCTGCAGCGGCGCATCGGGAGAGCCGCTGAGCGACAGCGCATCGCCGTTGCCAAGCTCGATCTCGGCCGATCCGAGGCGCATCGCGCGCGCCGAAAGCTGCGCCATCTCGGCGGCGGCATCCGCGCGCAGGCGCGACAGCACGTCGAGAACCGAGGCGGCATCGCCATCGTGCATTTCCCGCGCCGCGCTGTTCTGGAACAGGATCTGCCCCTCGGCATCGCAGACCCAGACGGGTTCGGGCGCGGCTGCGACCTCGCCCCGGATCGCAGACAGGGCACGCCGCGCGCGGTGATCGCGCAGGATATGGGCCAGCGATACCGCGCCGCCCAGCAGATACCACGCAACCGCGATCGTCGCCACGATCACGGCCGCCCGCCCCGCCAACGCCCCCGGCATCACCAGAAGCGCCGCCGAGCCCAGCACCATCGGCAGGACCAGCAACGGCACCGCCGAGACCGCACCACGCGGCAACCCAACACGTTCATCCCAATACGCCATGCGAATCGCCCTTCTGGCCCCTCGTTCCGACCGGGTTAGCCGATCAGCCCTTAAAAGAGCGTTAAGGACGCCTCTGCTCCTCATCCGCCCTCGCGGCGCAGCACGGCCAGAAAGAAGCCGTCCCCGGCCTCGATCGGGGTCCAGACCTGTCGCCGCAGCAGGCTGAATTGTCGATGCTCTGGCAGGAAACCGTTGATCTGGCTGTCGTTTTCTTCGGCCAGAAGCGAGCAGGTCATATAGGCCAGATGCCCGCCCGGCGCGACCATGCCGGCCACGTCGCGCAGGATCTGCGCCTGCGTCGCGCGCAGCCCGGCCAGATCCTGCGGCGCAAAGCGCCAGCGCGCATCGGGGCTGCGCCGCCATGTGCCGCTGCCCGAACAGGGCACATCTGCCACGACCAGATCGAACACCCCCGTGACGCGCGGCAGGATCGAGACCCGCGCCCCAGCCCGCACAGCGCGGGCGGGCAGGTCCTTCAGCCGCTGCGGCGCCGCGTCATGGGCGAAGAACAGTGCATCGGGCTGGCGCGCCGCCAAGGCCAAAACCTTGCCGCCGCCGCCCGCGCAATAATCCAGCACCCGCGTCTTGGGCGCCAGCGGCAGATCCTCGCAGGCCAGTTGCGGCGACAGGTCCTGCAACTCGACCAGCCCGTCGCGATAGGCGCGGCTGGCGGCGACGCGGCGTTCGCCCTGGGTCACGCGCAGCGAGGATGCACCCTCGCCCGGCAGGGCCGAGATGCCATCTTCGGCCAGTGCGGCGACGGCGGCGTCGCGCCCGCCGCGGGCAAGGTTCGCGCGCAGCCAGACCGGGGCGCGCTGCCCCATCGCCGCCGCGACCGCCTCGGCCCTGTCCCCAAGCGAGGCGCGCCAGGCCGGATGCAGCCAATCGGGCAGATCGGCCAGCGGAGCGAGGGGGGGCGGGGAATGGGCGGCCTCGGCCTCGGTCAGGGGCGCGGGCGCGTGGCCGGTGCCGGTGAACAGCGCCTGCGGATCGCGTCCCTCGGCGCGGGCCATGCCGATCATCAGGCCGCGCCCTGTCAGCGCACCGCCCAGAGCCGCCAGCGTATTGCGTTGCCGCAGCGCCCCAAAGACCAGATCGCGCAGGGCTGCGCGATCGCCCGAGCCCGCAAAGCGCGAGGCGCGCGACCAGCGCAGAAGCGCGGCCTCGGCCGGGTCGCCGGCAAGGATCTGGTCCAGCACCTCGATGGCGGCGGCGATCCGGGCGCCCGGCGTCACGGGCGCCCCCTGTCACATCGTCTCATTCAGCGGCCTTCCCACGCTTGGCAAAGGCGCAGAATGCTACAGGCAGGTCGAGGTCGCAATGACCGGAAACAGCGTGAAGAGGGTCGCGACAAGCCCGATCCACGCCCCCGCCACGATCAGCCAGCGTCCGCGCCCCGGCGGAACGCCGCGCGGCAGGACAAGCAGCAGCGCGACATGCAGGCCAAGCCCCGCCCCCCAGACCAGCCACATCGCCATGTGGTGCCAGTCGGTGAACAGGACCGGCACACGAGTCCAGCCCCAAGCGCAGCCCGCCCCGTGCAGCCCGTAGACCGCCGAGAACAGCACGGCCCAGAGGACCAGCCCCGCCAGCGCACGCCAGAGCCAGCTCATGACAGCACCTCCTGCGCGATGATCAGGGTCAGTGACACGGCCGAGGTGCCCAGCCAGAAGGACTGGAACAGCTGCCAGATCGGCGCGGCGCCCGCGCGCTGGTCGCTGACGCGTCCCTGCCGATGATCGGCCAGCGTCCGCAGCGCCAGTAGCGAGGCGATGACGCCGTGAAAGACCGCAAAGCCCAGGACGACCCCACGCAGGGCATCGCGGGCATGGCGCGTCGGGTCGTCCAGCCCGAAGGCCAGCACCGCCAGCGCCGCCAGCGCCACGCCCCCCGCGCCAAGACCCGCCAGCGCCCAGGTCCCGCCCATCGGCGTGCTGCGCGCGGTCTCGGCCCGCAATGATGCGACCAGACCCAGCCCCATCGCGCCAAGCGCCACCGCCGCCGCGACCAGGTTCGGCAGCGTGGCGATGCCACTGTCCGGTGCGGGCCAGTTCGGCGCCACCACCGTCAGAAAGCCCACTCCGAACATCAGCGAGGCATAAAGCGTCCCGTCCGCCAAAAGCAGCGCCAGCGTGCCGGTGCGCGCCAGCGTGTTGCGGCGCTGGAAATGCAGGGGCAGCTCCAGATCGGGCGCGACGCGGGCGGGCGGGTGGTCGCGATCCGTGCCCATGATGTCGCCCCATTTCCACCCCGCCCAGATCGTCAGCGCGATCCCCACAGGCGCCAGCCAGTAAAGCCCCGCCAGCATCGCCGCGAAGAAGCTGCCGATCGCGGCCGAGGTCAGCATCGGCAGCGCCGTGCTGTGGGCCAGCGCCGCGACGTGATCGGGCCTGCCGCTGCCCGGCTCGACCACCAGCGTCTCGCGCCGGCCGCGGGGCGCGCCGGGCAGCAGCCCCTCGCCACGGGCCAGAGGCAAAAGCGCATTCGCATCCCCATGGCGCGGACCGGGCAACGAGGCGAAATTGTAGGACGGCGCAGGCAGCGGCATGGCCCAGTCCAGCGTCGGCGCGCGCCACGGATTGCGCCAGCTGCGCCGCCCGAACAGCCATTGCATCACCACGTCAAAGGCGAAGAGCGCGAACCCCGCCGCCATGACCATGCCAAAGATGGACGAGATCAGGTTCAGCCATTCCCATTCCGGATTGGCCGGATAGACCGCGACCCGGCGCGGCATCCCCAGAAGCCCGGTCAGGTGCATCAGGAAAAAGGTTCCATGAAACCCGATCAGGATCAGCCAGAACGCCGCCTCGCCCAGACCGCGCACGCGCCAGCGCCCGCAGATCAGCGGCATCCAATAGCTGACCGCGGCCAGCATCGGAAAGACGAAGCCTCCGATCAGGACGTAATGCAGGTGGGCCACCACGAAATGGGTGTCATGCGCCTGCCAGTTGAACGGCACCATGGCCAGCATCACACCGGTCAGCCCGCCCATCACGAAGGTCGCGAAGAACCCCATGATATAGAGCATGGGCAGCCGAAACTGCACCTGCCCCATCCACATCGTTCCGATCCAGGCAAAGATCTGGATCGCCGTCGGCACCGCCACCAGCGCCGAGGCTGCCGAGAAGAAGGCCAGCGCCATATGCGGGATGCCCACGGTGAACATGTGGTGGACCCACAGCCCGAAGGACAGAAAGACCAGCCCCGCCACTGCCGCCACGATGGCGCCATAGCCCAGGATCGTGGTCCGCGACAGGATCGGGATGATCGTGGACAGCGCCCCCGCGGCGGGCAGGAAGATGATATAGACCTCGGGATGGCCGAACAGCCAGAAGAGGTGCTGCCACAAGAGCGGATCGCCGCCGCGCGCGACCTCGAAAAAGGGCCAGTCGAAGGCGCGCTGCACCTCGAGCAGGATCGAGCCCAGGATCAGCGGCGGAAAGCCCACCAGCATCATCACCGCCGTGCCCAGGAGATACCACCCCATCAGCGGCATCCGGGTCAGCGCCATGCCACCCGCGCGGCAGCGCAGGATGGTCACGGTGATCTCGACAGCGGCGGCCATGGCCGAGATCTCGACGAAGGTGACGCCCAGCAGCCAGACATCCGCGTTCACGCCGGGGCTGTGGGTGCGGTCAGACAGGGGCGTGTACATGAACCAGCCGTCATCGGGCGCGACGCCGAAGACCAGCGACAGCACGATCACGCTGCCCCCGAACAGGTAGCACCAGTACCCAAGCGCGCTGAGACGCGGAAAGGCCATGTCCCGCGCGCCCAGGATCTTGGGCAGAAGCCACAGCGCCAACCCCTCAAGCATGGGGATGGCGAAGAGGAACATCATGATCGTGCCATGCATGGTGAAGATCTGGTTGTAGAGGTCCAGATCCAGAAACGCGCCCTGCCGCGTGGCCAGCTGCGCGCGGATCAGCATGGCCAGCACACCGCCGATGGCGAAGAAGACGAAGGCCGTCACCATGAAGCGCAGCCCGATCGTGCCGTGATTGACCGAGGTGAAGAACCCCCTCCAGCCCGGCTCGTCGCGCCAGACCGCGTCCAGTTCACGGTGCAGCGCCAGCGCGCGGCGGGGCGGGTTGGCGGCGATGTCCAGTGCATCGACCATCGGTTCGGAGGGCGCGATGGCGCGGGTATCGGCGGGTGGCTTGATGGTCATGGAAGCATCCCTGCCTGAGTGTCTGCGAAGGGCGCCATCGCCTCGGTCATGTCGGGCATGGGCAGGGCGGGGTCATAGGCGATGACGGTGAAGCGCATGAAATTGTGGCCGAAGCCGCAGAATTCGGCGCAAAGCCCCTCGTAGATGCCGGGGGCGTCGGCGCGCAGGCGGTGGCGGTTGGCATGGCCGGGAATGGCGTCCATCTTGCCGCCGAGTTGCGGCACCCAGAAGCCATGGATCACATCCTCGGACGTGATGACGACGTCGAAACTGGCCCCTGCGGGGACATAAAGCCTGTTCAGCGTGGCGACCGGCTGGCCGTCGGGTCCGGGTTGGGTGAAGCGCCATTCCCATTGCCCCGCATGGGCCGAGACCTCCAGCGCGTCATCGGCCCGCGCCAGCATCCGCTCGCCCAGCCACAGCGAGAAACCGACCAGAACCGTCAGCACGCTGAGCGTGAAGGCCAGCCCCCAGCCCCAGATCCAGTGCCGTTCCGAGGCCCGCCCGCCCTTGTTGCGGATCGCCAGGGCCAGCATCACCCCGACCATCAGCGTGATCAGCGTGGCGCCCGCCAGCATCGCCCACCACAGGAACGCCGCGCCACGGGCCGCCGGGCCCGAAGGGTCAAGCGTGCTGAGCGGACCATCGCACGCGGCCAGCAGCGGAACCGCCAGCATGGCCGCCGCCTTGTTCCCCCATGACCGCCCCGACAGGAGAGACCGCAGATGCGCCAGAAACGAAGCTGGAAACAGCGCCGCCGCCTTGCCGACCCGATCGAGGAACATGCGGCCTTTGACGATACCGAGACCAAGATCGCCCTGTCGGGCCATCCGCTGCATGCGATGATGGTGGCCTTTCCCATCGCGCTGGCCTTCTCGACCTTGGGGGCGGATGCGCTCTACTGGTGGACGGGCGACGCCTTCTGGCCGCGCGTCGCGCTCTGGGCCTCGGGGGCGGCGTTCGGGCTGGGCGTCGCGGCAGGCGTGACCGGCACGATCGAGCTTCTGATGGTGCCGGGCATCCGCATCCGGTCGGCTAGCTGGACTCATTTCATTCTCGCGGTGATGCTTCTGTCGCTTCTGGGTCTGAACTGGGGCTTCCGGCTGCCCGATCCCGAAGCTGCTGTCCTGCCCTTCGGCTTTCTGCTGTCCGCGCTGACCGGGCTGATGACCGGCATCACCGGCTGGCATGGCGGCAAGCTGGTCTTCGACTATCACATCGGCACGCAAAGCCGGGACGGGGACGAGGCCGGACGCGACGGCGTCGAGAGGGGCTAGCCGCCTCATTACTGGCCCCCGCGCGGGGCCAGCATGAAGTCAGGCATCAGGTCCGCCGTCCAGGCCAGGTCGGGCTTGGCCAGAACCAGCCACAGAACCCCCGCCATCAGCGGTATCCCCAAGGCCAGCGCCCAGGCAGGCGAGGGCAGGTCGTGCAGCCCCCGCTGTTCGGCCGAGGACAGGATCAGATGGCCGATCCAGGCATGAACCAGGCTCATGCCCGCGACCAGCGCCAGCTTGGCCACGAACCACAGGTCAAAGACCTGATCGGCAAAGATCAGCCCCGTTCCCGCCGCGATCGCGATGATCGCCGCCGGCGTCGCAAAGCCGATATAGCCGTAATGCGTGATCAGCCGGAATTCGGCATAGCGGGCCTGCACCTGCTCGGTTCCGGTGCTGCGCCGCCAGATCCCGCCATAGAGATACAACATCATCGGCAGCGCGATCATCGCCGCACACCAGGCCACCATCGCGGCGATGTGCAGGAATTTCAGCCCCGCGACCATCATGCGGCGAAGCCCCGGCGCCAGCCGTGCCACAGCATCCCCGCCGCGCTGGCCGCAACCGGCAGGAAGCCCGGCACCCACATGACCAGCCCGGCAAGCTGCTGATCGACCAGCGGGTCCATGCCCCAAGCGACCGCCCCGTCGATATGCGGAAAATAGAGGATCGAGGGCGCAAAGGTCAGGATCGCCCCCAGAAAGCCCATCACCCCGGCCAGCCCGCCGATCAGGACGGCGCGGCGCAGGGCCTCGTCCCCGGCCGGGGCGGGCGCCAGAACCGCCGACCAGAAGGCCCAGGCCGGCAGCAGCATCGCCGCCTGCATCAGCCAGTAAAGCCCGTCCGACCGCCAGATCGCGTCATAGATCGCGGGGATGTGCCAGGCGACCATTACACCCGACAGCACCGCCAGCGACACCCCCGCCGGCAGCCGGCGCGTCAGGATCGGCCAAGCCACCGCCAGAGCGGGCGCGGCCAGCGTGATCAGCAGCAGGTGATGGGCCGAGCGCACCGAAAACAGGGCGACCGTCATCGCGCAAAGGGGCGAGACGAAGGCCACCACCAGTGCGGCGACCGCGATCAGCGCGGCACCCCTCTGCCCGCGCCCGGCGCGCCACAGCACAAGCCCCGAGAACAGCGCAAGTCCCGCCAGAAGCGGCGGGTCGAGATTCCAGCTCTGCCACAGCGCGCCCGGCGCCGGGGCCGGTCCGCAATAGGGGTCAAGCCTGTCGCTCATGAGATGCCTCGTCCTGCCTTGATCCGATCTGACCTGCCCCGCCCCGCACGGGCCTCCGGTCACGGTCACGTCAGGACAACCGCCCCCGCGCGCCCCGGTTCCCCCCGCGCCTGCGCCCGCGCCCGCGAAGTGCCACCGGAACCGCCCCGCCACGGCGACGTTGCCCTGAGATGAGCGCTCCTCGCACAGCCCCGCCAGAGAACCATGTCCGGCCCGCCGACCGCCCCGCCGTGATCCTGACCGAGGCCGTGGCCTGGATCTTGGCCGCCGCCCTGCTGGTAGCCCTGCCCTTCATCGTGATCCTTGCGGGCGATCCGCCGCGCGGGGCGCCCTTCACGCGCAATCTGGCCTATGCCCTGGGCTTCGGGGCGCTGGCGCTGGCAGGGCTGCAATTCGCGCTGACGGGTCGCCTGAAGCCGCTGCTGCGCCCCTTCGGCGCCGATATCGTGCCGGTCTTTCACCGCTTTCTCAGTTGGGCGGCTTTGGCCTTCATGCTGGCCCATTTCGGGATGCTTTACGTCTGGCATCAGGACGATCTGGGCAGCCTCAGCCCGCTAAAGGCGCAGCCGCACATGACGGCGGGGCGCGTGGCGCTGGCGGCCTTTCTGGTGCTGATCGTCAGCTCGGAATTCCGCAAGCGGCTAGGGTTGGATTACCTCTGGTGGCGCAGGCTGCACATCGCGCTGGCGCTGCTAGGCTTCGGGGCCGCCATCTGGCATGTGCTGGGCGCGGGCCATTTCACTGCGCGCGACGGCACACGCGGACTGTGGCTGGCGGTCACGCTGGCCTGGCTTGGCCTGATCCTCTACACCCGGTTGGTCCGGCCCTGGTGGCAATCGCGCAACCCCTGGCGCGTGATCGAGAACCGCGACGAAGGCGACGGCATCCGCCTGCTGCGCCTGCGCCCCGAGGGCCGCCCGCTGCGCGACTGGCGGCCGGGGCAGTTCGCCTGGCTGGCCATCGGCAATTCGCCCTATTCGCTGCGTGAACACCCCTTCACCATCGCCACCGCGCCCGACAAGGGTCACGAGATCAGCGTCGCGATCAAGGAATTGGGCGATGACAGCCGCCGCCTGTCCCGCGCCGAAATCGGCAGCACCGCCTGGATCGATGGCCCCTATGGCGTCTTCACCATCGACCGGGAGGCCGAGGCAAAGGGCTTCGTGATGATCGCGGGCGGGGTGGGCATCACGCCGATCATCGCCAATCTGCACGCGCTTCAGGAACGCCGCGATCCGCGCCCGGTCCACCTGCTTTATGCCAATGTCGACTGGCAGGGCGTGGCCTTCCGGGCCGAGCTGGACCGCATCGCCCGCGACATCGACCTGCGCGTGACGCATGTGCTGGAGACCATGCCCGACACCCCGCCCAAAGGGCAAAGCATCGCCAAAGGCCGCATCGACGCAGACCTGATCCAGCGGCTGCTGCCCGATGACAGCCGCGACTGGCCTCATATGATGTGCGGCCCCGCGCCGATGCTGGACGCCCTGCGCAAGGCGCTGCGCCAGCGCGGCGTCCCTGCCCACCGCATCCACAGCGAAATCTTCGAAATGGTCTGACCCATGCGCCCGCTTCTTGCCCGCCTTCTGGCCCTGACCCTCGCCCTGGTGACGCTTGGCTATGCCGTGGGGCTGGCCCTGCTGGTCAGCTAGCACCGCTTGCATCCGCTCACGCGCTGGCCGATCAATCGGCGACCGACACGGCCAGCGGAGCCCGACATGAGCCTGCCCCTTCTGGGCGTTGCCCTGACCTACCCCGATTTCGACGGTCTGCACGACTGGATCTGCGCGCCCGGCCGCGCCGTCGAGATCCAGGATTTCTGCGCGCTGGACGCGATCCGCGACGTGCGCGACGACCTGATCGCTGCTTGGGCCGCCCGGCGCGACGAGCTGACGGGGCCGGTGGGCATCCATGGACCGTTTCTGGGCCTCGATATCGGAAACCCGGATGGCGAGATCCGCGCCATCGTGCAGAAGCGCCTGCTGGAAGGGGTCGAGATCGCGCTGGCCCTGCGCGCCGACCAGATGGTCGTTCACAGCCCCTTTACCTATTGGCAGCACCTGAACCGCGAGAATTACCCCATGATCCGGCCTGCCATCTTCGAGGCCGCGGCGGATTGTCTGGCCCCCGTCCTGTCGCGCGCGGCCGAGGGGGGCTGCCAGATCGTGCTGGAAAACATCGACGACGCCGATCCTTCGGTGCGGGTCGATCTGGTCGCGGCGATCGACCATCCGATGCTGGCCGTGTCGCTGGACACGGGCCATGCCGAACTGGCCCATGGCCGCTATGGCGCGCCGCCGGTGGTGGATTACATCGCCGCCGCGCGGGGGCGGCTGGGCCATGTGCATCTTCAGGACGCGGATGGTTATGCGGACCGACACTGGCATCCGGGCGACGGGCGCATCCCGTGGCGCCCGGTCTTTGACGCGCTGGCCGCCCTGCCCGACCAGCCGCGCCTGATCCTCGAGGTCAATGCCGACCTGCCGCGCCTGCCCGACACGGTGGCCCGGCTGAACGCGCTTGGTCTGGCGCGCTGATCAATCGGCAAGGCCGTGCCGCCAGGGCAGATCGGGCAGCCCGGCATCCGGCACATCCGCCAGCGGGCCGCCCGCCGACAGCGCCCGACGCAGGGCCTCGCGGTCGGGGATGTCGGCGCCATTGGCCAATGCATGCGCCAGCCAGCGCGTGACCTGCGGGGCCGAAAGGCTGGTGCCGCTGAGCCTCTGCCACCCACCGGGCAGGATACCGGGCAGGACCATCCCCTGCCGCGCGGCGCTGCGGTCGGCGGGTGCGGTCACATCCCCCGCCCGGCCATCGGGCAGAAGCCCGCAATAGGGGCTGAGCCCGGCTTCGGGCCGGGTCGTCGTGGCGCCCACCCTGATCTGTCGCCGCCCCCGCGCATAGGCGCTGGCCGAGCCGTTGCGACGGATCGGACCGGGCGCGGGATCGGGATCGGCGCCGGGCCAGGCGCCGTCATCGCCGCGCAGGGCGTGACCGGGATCGACCAGCCGCGACTGGCGCCCCTGCGCGCGAAAGCCCGGCAGCCGGTCGTCCCGGTGAACCGCCAGCGCGGCGCCCGACGGCCCGCCATCGACCAGATCAAGCCGCCAGAGGCCCGGCACCCCCGCCACCCCGCCACCCTCGGGCAGGGTCGGCGGCAGGATCAGCGTCACGCAGGCTCGTCTGCCCCCCCGCCGTTGCAGCACCGCCCGCGCCAGCCGCGCGCCGCCCGCGTCAAGCAGCCAGCCCGAGCCCGTTGTCGTCAACGCGACCTCGCCCTCCGCGCCCGAGGGCGCGGTGACGCGCAGGCGGGGCGCGGCCTCGCCCGGCGCGGCCCAGATCTCGATAGCGTTGGGCGTTGGATCGTCGGGCGGGATCTGCCAGCCGACCCCCTGCCCGGGCATCAGATGGCCGCGCAGCCGGTCCTGCCGGTTGTTGCCGGTCGGCAGGACGAAATGCACCGGTCCCAGATCGCCCCCGGCCCGGTCCGCGATCGCATCCTGCAACCGCGTCAGAAGTGCGCTGCCGTCATCTGCCCCCGCCGTCACCCCAAGCGACAGGTTCACCACCAGCGCAGGACGGACCCGCTGCCCTGCCTGAACGGACATCTCGCGTGCCAGCTGACGGGCGCGGGCGATCACGAAGATCACGGCCGCCTGGATGAACAAGGCCGCCAGACTGCCCGAGGTCTCGGCCAGCGCCATGCGCGGCAGCGACACGGCCAGAACCGGATGGTCGCGCCCGGCGGGATCGCCGGGGTCGTGCCCTGCTGCCAGCCCCGCCACCGCCGCACCGTGGCTGGACGCCGAAGCCATCGCCATGCAGCGTCCGGGCGCGGTCAGGCCCGCCGCGCGATAGGCCGCCAGAGGATCGCCCGGATCGGCCAGCGCGTCGATCTGGGTCCCGCGGAGTTCGCGCCCGAATGCCAGATCGGCGCGCGCCTCGGTCGCGGGGGCGTCCATCAGCCAGATCGCGGCAACCCGGCTATGGCCCGGCCCCGTCGTCAACAGCGGATGGGCAAAAGGGATGGCGTGGTCGATCACGGCCACGATCACGGCGCGCCGCGGATCGACAGGATGGGCGTCGGGGTGCAGAAAGCGCGCTTCCGGCGCGGGCGGCAGGCCCGGCGCGGGGATCGCATCGCGCGGCACCAGACGCGGCAGATGAGCCAGGACCGGATCGAAGAGATCAAGGCTTTCAAGCGCGATCATCGCCCGAACGCCGCCTCGATCAGCGCCTCAAGCGCGGCGCGTTGCGCGGCATGAGGCTGGTCGCCCATGGCGGGCGCGCGGGTCAGCAGATCCTCAAGCAGAGGCCAGGCCTCGTCGTCGCGGACGGCCTGATCCGGCGGGTCGGGCTGCCAGTCCAGCGCCGGGCTCATCCCCATCTCTGCCCCCATTCCTGCTGCGCGCCCTGCCACAAGGCCGCCAGCAAGGGCGCCTCGGGCGCGACAAAGGTCGTGGTCGGCGCAAGACAGGTTCCGGCGTGCCAGGCCCGGCAGAAGGCCGGCAGATGAAAGTCGCGGCTGCCTCCCGGCGCATCCCCGCCCCATGCGCCGCCATCCAGCCCAAGGCCCGTGACCTTGTCCCCCGTCGCGCGGGCGACCAGCCAGCGCGCGACCGCAAGCCCAAGAACCGCCCCCGCCGCGCTGTCCACCGGGTAATGCACCCCGGCCACCGTCCGGTTCACCGCGATACGCGCGGCCATGCGGTCCAGCGGGCTGGCCGGGTCCGGCCCGTCGGCGCCCGTCAGCGCGCCCAGCATCCCGGCCAGCGCGAACCCCTGCGCGGCATGGCCACTGGGATAGGCGGAATGACCCGGACAGGCGATGACCGGCTGGATGTCGGGCGACAGGACATGCGGGCGCGCCACGCCGAAGCCCAGCTTGGCGCGCTGGACCATTGCCGTGGCCAGATCCTGCACCAGAGCCGTCAGCAGCATCAGGCAAGGCGTCCAGCCCGAGGCCAGCGGCAGGATCGAGCCGAAAAACGGCAGGACCGTCTCCGTCTGGGCCATGATCTCGGGCAGGCGTTCGGCGCGCAATTCGGCATAGCCCGCGACAAGCTGCGTCTCGGTCACGAAATCGGCGTCCGAGGGGCGCGTGATCTCGGCAAGCGTGCCCTGCCCGGCGGTGATGCGGAAACGGGACGGCGCGGCCTCGACCGACAGGCCCTCGGACAGTTCGGACAGCAGGGCGGCGAGGGCGAAGTCGGGCTCGATCCGGCGCAGGCGGGTCAGGGGCGTCTGCCGGGCGGGGCCGGGCGTCTCGACCGCGACCGCGCCCATCGGCGCGATGGCGTCCCGCGCCACCATCAATGCCTGCGCCAGAAGCCCGCCACCCGCCGCCCCGCCGCCCCCATGGGCATTATGCGCGTTGTGGGCGTTATGCGCATTATGGGCATTATGCGCGTTATGCGCATTGGCTAGCGACATCGCATCCCCCTTTTGGCACCAAACTGTGCCCTTTGTATCGGATCCTGCATCCATCCTGCGGCCCGTGCCGATTGATGGCGCCGATTCGGTTGACCTATGGTAACATATCACGGGAATTTGTTCGGAGTTTCAGTCATGCGCCTTCGGCTTCGGCTGATGGGACAGGTGCGCCTGAGCGATGCGGAAGGCCGCGACCTGACCCCTCGTGGCCGCAAGGCGCGGGGCCTTCTGGCCCTGCTGGGAACGGCACCCGACCTGCGGCTGGGGCGCGCGCAGCTTCAGGACCGGCTATGGAGCGTAAGCCCTCAGGCGCAGGGCTCGGCCAGCCTGCGTCAGGCGCTGCGCGAATGCCGGCAAGCCCTGGGCGAGGCGCTGATCGGCGGCGATGGCTGGGTGGGGCTGGACCCGAGCCGCGTCACGGTCGATCTGGCCCCGGTCATCGGGCCGACCGGCCAGCCCGCCGAATTCGCCGAAGGGCTCGACATCGACGACCCCGAATTCGAGGATTGGCTGCGCGACACCCGCCTGGCGCTGGAGGATCGTCCGGCCCTGCCTGACTTGCCCCTGCTGGTCCTGACCGAGGCGCAGGGCGACGGGCCGCAGGCGCGGATGCTGGCCGATTGCGTCCTGTCCGAAGCCTCGGCCCGCGCGGCGGCGCTGATCCCTGCGCAGGTGCTGCGCGGGGGCGCGTCCGGACAGGGCCACGGCCTGCTGGTCGAGGCCCTGTGCCTGGCCCAACCCCAAGGCGGTGTCGCGGTGATGCTGGTGCTGCGCGATCTGCAGACCGGCGCGCAGCTTTGGGCGCAGCATTATCCGCTGGCGCCGGGCCTGCCCGATCTGCGGAGGGTCTCGGCGGCGATGGCGTTGACGATGATCCAGACGGCAGGGCAGGTCACGCCGGGCGCACGAGCGGGCTATCCGCTTGGCGATCTGTTCAGCTTTTCGCGCGCGCGGCTTCTGGCGGCGGATCGACGGCTGACCGAGACCGCCGGCGCGGTCCCGCAGGCGCTGCGCGCCTTTCTGCGCTATACGCTGATCATCGAACGGCAGGGCGGCGATCCGCGCATCCTGCTGGACGAGGCCGACGGTCTGGCCCGTCAGGCCCGCGAGGCCGCGCCCCATGATCCGGTCGTGCTGTCGGTCGCGGCGCTGATGGCCAGCTGGCGCGGACAGGTGGCGGGGGCGCTGGATCTGGCGCGGCTGGCCTGCCGGATGGCGCCGGGCCACGATCTGGGGCAACTGGCGCTGTCGCAGGCGCTGAACGATGCGGGCCGCGACAGCGACGCACTGATCGCGGCGATGCGGGCGGGCAACGGCCCTCTTGCGGTGCTGGGACAGGCCAGCTGGCGGCTGCGCCTTGCGGTCGCGCAGATCCGCACCGGCCGCCTGGCCGAAGCCGAGACCAGCGCCGGTGCCGCGCTGGCCCATGCCCCCGATTGCCGCCCCGCCCTGCGGATGCTGGCCGCGCTGCGCCACCATCGCGGTGACGACGCAGGCGCGGCGGATGCGCTGGACAAGCTGCGCCGGGCCGAGCCGGATTTCACCCTCTCGTTGATGGAAAGCCCCGAATACCCGGTCACGACGCTGCGCCGGGCGGGGCTTCTGGGGGTGACGCGCTCGGGGCTCTAGACCCCGCCCTGCCCGCGCAAGGACGGCTTTCACGCAGCGATCACGGCGCGCTCACGCGCGGCTGGCACATCTCGAATCGCGGACCGGCACAAAGCCCGTCCCGATCCCGAGGAGAACGCCGCAATGACCGACAAGAAAGCCAAACCCGAAGCCGCCCCGATCAGCGTCCTGCTGGAGATGCGGGCCGATCCCGGCATGTCGCCGATCCTGGGCATGAACAGCGCCCCCGAACTTGCCGGGGGCGCGCTGACGCTGGACCCGGAATTCGTCCCCGTCGCCATGGGGGGCGAGGCCGAGGGCATGGCGGGACTGCCCCAGACCTACATTCTGCGCGGCACCGTCGCGTCCGAGGACCAGCTGCGCGCGCTCGAGGCCGACCCGCAGGTGCTGCGCGTCTGGAAGGACACGCCCATCGCCCCCTTCGCCCATCCCGGCCATTCGAACGACGCCGGGCCCGAGCTTGACGAGAACCCCGCCATGGGCACCTGCCCCATCGGCAGCTGCGACTGCACCCCCCGCACGCCTGTCGGCACGATCGCGGATGTCGCGCGCTATCTGGGCGCCGACCAGATGTGGTCGCGCGGCTACCGGGGCGCGGGCATCGTCGTGGGCGTGCTGGATGGCGGCATCACCGCGCAGGGCCGCCCCGTCAAGGCGGGCGAGACCTCGCGCCGCATCCCCCGCGTGATCGGCGGCTGGCCCGCCGCCAGCTGGGGCACCGAGGCCAGCGCATGGGGCGAGCATGGCAACATGTGCGCCACCGACGTTCTGGGCATGGCCCCCGAGGCGCAGATCTTCGACATGCGCATCGCCGGCGGGGGCGGCTCGTCCGGCACGATCTCTCGCGCGCTTCAGGCCTTCGACTGGGCGCTGAACCATTACCGCACCCACGGCACGCCGCAGATCCTGACCAATTCCTGGGGCATCTTTCAGGAAACCTGGGATGCGACCTATGCCCGCGACCCGAACCACCCCTTTACCCGCAAGGTGGTCGAGGCCGTGAATGCCGGGATCATCGTCCTGTTCGCGGCCGGCAATTGCGGCGATACCTGCCCTGACGGTCGCTGCGGCCCCGACACGGGCAGCGGGCGCAGCATCTGGGGCGCGAACGGCCACGAGGCGGTGATGACCGTGGGCGCGGTCAACCTGCGCGAGCAGTTCGTGGGCTATTCCAGCCGCGGCCCCGCGGCCCTGTCGCCCCGCAAGCCCGATTTCTGCGCCATCACGCATTTCACGGGCTACCACAATTCCGACAGCGGCACCTCGGCCGCGACGCCGATCCTTGCGGGGATCTGTGCGCTGCTGAAACAGGTGCGCCCCTCGGCCAATACGGCGGTGCTGAAGAACGCGCTGATCTCGACCTGCAAGGATATCGGCGCGGCGGGCTTCGACGTCCATTCCGGCCATGGCATCGTCCAGCCCCTGGGCGCCTATGACCGGCTGACGCGGATCGTGAAACTGCCGCATCTGGACACGACGCCCACGCGCGACATCGTCGGCACGCCGGTGGTGCTGGACCGCCCCGGCACACCGGTCATCCTGGACCAGATCGGCACGCCTATCATCCGGGACCAGCCCGCGACGCGGGTGATCCTGGATCAGCCCTCGACCCCGGTCATCCTTGACCAGCCCCGCACGAAACCCGTGCTCGACCAACCGGGAACACCGGTGGTTCTGGACCAGCGCAACACCTCGCCGTTGATGGATCGCGGCGGCACCACCATCGCCGAGCGGGTGGACCTGCCCGATCCGGGGCGACCCTTCGTGCTGGCCACCCCCCACCAGGCGCCCGAATGGGAGGACTTCCAGCAGATGCTGGGCGCGCCTGACGAAACCCTGGCCGAGCTGACCCGCCAGATTGACGAGTTGCATGCCGTTCTCGAGTCGATGGTCGCTCAATACCAGGCCGCGACGGGTCAAGCCTGACCTGTCGCGCGGGCCGGCCCCCAGCCCTCCCCTGCCCCTAGAGGGGCCGGCCCGCAAACCCCGCATCCTTCCTTCACCGCCTAGCACCAGAGGTCCGCCATGATCCTGATCATCTCGCATCCCGACGACATCCACGCCCGCACCGTCATCGACCACCTAGACCGGCTTGGCGCCGAGAGCCAGATCCTGAACCTCGCCCGCTTTCCCCGTGCCGCGCGGCTGGTGCTGCGCTATGGCCCCACCGGCAGCCAGCTGGGCTTCAGCGACGACGAAGGGCGGCTGATCGACCTCGACCGGGTGGGGGCGGCATGGTGGCGCAGGCCCCAGCCGTTGGAATTCGAGCCGGGCCTGCAGGCGCAGGATTTCGCCGCCGCCGAATGCGCCGAGGCGCTGGCAGGCCTGTGGCTGGCCATGCCAGCGACCTGGATCAACCCGCCCGTCGAGGACGAGGCCGCCAGCCGCAAAAGCTGGCAGTTGCGACTGGCGGGGCAGCTGGGCCTCGACCCGCCCGAGACGCTGGTCACGACCTGCGCCGAGACCGCCCGCGCTTTCGTCGCGCAGCATGGCGACGTGATCTGCAAGCCCTTCTCGGGCAGCCTGCGCTACTGGCGCGAGACGCGGCGCATCGGCGAGGCCGAACTGGCGCAACTGGGCCAGCTGCGCCACGCCCCTGCCATCCTGCAGCGCCGGATCGAGGGCCGCGACCTGCGCGTGACGGTGGTGGGCCGCAAGGTCTTTGCCGCCGAGATCGACACCAGCGGCGGCAGCTATGCCGACGATTTCCGCATGAATCAGGACGTGACGATCCGCCCGACCGCCCTGCCGCCCGCGATGATCGACGCGATCCATGCGCTGATGGCGCGGCTGGGTCTGGTCTACGGCGCGCTGGATTTCCGTCGCCAGCCCGACGGCCGCCTGCGCTTTCTGGAAATCAACCCCGCCGGGCAGTTCCTGTTCGTCGAGGAACAGACCGGCCAGCCCATCGCGCGCGCCATGGCCGAAGCCCTTCTTGCGCTGGACCGCGATCACGGCGCGACCCCCACCGCGCCCGAGGGCCCCGGCTGGCCCGTCGGCCTGCAAGCGGTCCGTCGCCCCGCCGACCACCACCTCTGAGCGCGCGTCTTGGCGGCGCGCTTCTGCGCCGCCACGCCCCGCCATTCGACGATGCTCGTCAACCCGTCCAGAGCGCGACGACCCCGGATCGCCGGACAGCCGGATCGCCTTCAACAACGATGAAGGCATCGAGTTCACGGATGAGCGAGGGACCGTGGCCCCGGTGGGGCCGCTTAGGCCCGAGTAAACAGAAGGCGTTCATCCTGAAGCAAGACAAGGCATGCAAGCCGGTTGCGGAGATCAGCCGAAAGGCCGGGATCAGCCAACCGGAACACCGTCCACTCCCGGCCGATGCGCTTCGACATGATCTGCGAGGCGAACAGGATCGAGCAAAGACTGACCAAACCCAACCACCCTCGGACCAACGGCCAAGTCGAGCGGATGAACCCCACGACCAAGGACGCGACCGTCAAGCGCCTCCACTACGACAGCCACGAACAACTGCGAACCCACCTCGCCGATTTCGTGGCGGCCTACAACTTCGCACGCAGGCTGAAGACCCTGAACGGGCTCACGCCCAACGGATACATCTGCAAAATCTGGACATCCGAGCCAGACAGATTCAT
>NZ_JBQTCG010000019.1:0-27617 GCF_052379855.1 Paracoccus sp. NSM
CCCGGCATCGAACCTTCCGTCGGCAGTGTCGGCGATAGCTACGACAATGCCTTGGCGGAGACGATCAATGGCCTGTTCAAGGCCGAGGTCATTCACCGTCGTGGACCGTGGCGCAACTTCGAGGCTGTCGAATATGCCACCCTCGAATGGGTAGACTGGTTCAACAACCGCCGCCTGCTCGAGCCGAACGGGAACATCCCGCCGGCCGAAGCGGAGGCAAACTTCTACGCCGCTCTGGAAGCTGAAAACATGGCCGCGTAAATAATCCCAATCAGCCTCCGGAAAACCCGGCGCGGTTCATTTGGGCGGTCGAAGCTGGGGGAGAAAAGCACCGGAGGGCAAAAGGTTCGGTGGCATGCGGGCTCTGCTCACACTTCCCGGACGCCGACGGTGAGGGCGCGATGCGTCTGACAAGGACCGAGGATCGCGACCTTTGACCATTCAGCGGAGTTTCGAGGAAAGGTGGTCGGAGTGGAGGGATTCGAACCCCCGACATCCTGGTCCCAAACCAGGCGCGCTACCAGACTGCGCTACACTCCGATTCCTTTACCGAGGGGGCGCGTGTGACCCGAACTGCAAACCGACCGCGCTTGTGGCGGCTACAGCTATGATCTACAACGCCTTTCGGCAGTCAGGCTCGCGCTACCCAAAGCCGTCGCGTTACCAAGCGACGCTTTGCCCGACGCGTGCCGCATACCCCATCGCCCGGCCTGAGAAAAGCGCAAACTGTAACGGGACAGAGATATCTGCAGGGAAGTGCGAAGCGGCCCGAAGATACGCGAAGTGCTGCCACGGGCCAGTAAACGTTAGGAAAAAGGCCCTTTGGCGCGGCGCGACGAGCGGATGCGGCGATGCCTTAGGAGCGCTTGGAGGGGGCCTAGCAGACGCGTTGAAGCGCCGGTGACGTTGATTGACTGCGCCGGGTTGATCCTCGGTAGAGCCTAGAAAGTTACATTTTTAGACGTTGCATCGTCCTTCAAAACCAACCAGCTCCGGGATTGGA
The DNA here is from genome assembly GCF_052379855.1 of Paracoccus sp. NSM. Taxonomy (NCBI): domain Bacteria; kingdom Pseudomonadati; phylum Pseudomonadota; class Alphaproteobacteria; order Rhodobacterales; family Paracoccaceae; genus Paracoccus; species Paracoccus sp. NSM. The sequence continues at coordinate 1,004 of NZ_JBQTCG010000019.1, forward strand.
ACCTAGAACGGATTTTAACCTGCCAAGATCTGATCCGTCATGCCCCCGTAGGGGTCGTTGCATCCGCCTCGGTCTCTGCATCAGCCCGGTACTGCGGCAGCGCGCTTCGTGGTTCCGCGCAGGTCCACCCGCAGAGACCTTTGTCGCAAAACTGCCGAATCTGCGGCTTTTCGAACGGCACCTGATTTTCGATGCAAGCGCAGAAACCGGGCGCTTCAAGCTATACTTATGCCCACAAGCATCTACGCATAAATGAAATTACGCTGCTGCAACGCGGCGGTAACAGAAGATTGCCAAGGTCGAAACCCTTGTGATATAAATGACGTGTAGCTGAACATCTGCTCCACATTAGCAGTTCAGCTTCAGGTTGCCACGCGAGGAGGGCGGGGTGACCGCGGCGGATGCGACGCGCATCGCGGCAAGCGAAGCGCCAAGGGAGGTTTGAGAATGGATCTTTCGGTCAAGGAACGCGAAGCGTCGACGGCCAATAGACGCGTGCTGGCCGATATTGAGCCGCGCGAGGTCATGTTCTTCTTTGAGGAACTGAGCAGCCGGCACCGCTGTTCGCGCCATGAAAAGGACGCGGCCGATTACGTCGCAGACTTCGCCGCCGCGCGCGGGCTGGAGCATCACCGCGACGAATTGCAGAACATCATCGTGAAAAAGCCCGGCACGTCCGGCTACGAGGCGTCGCCCACGGTGATCCTGCACGGACATCTGGACATGGTCTGCAAGACCGACGAGGGCGTCATCCATGATTTTACCAAGGGCGTCAGGCTGAAACTGGACGGCGACCGTATCAGGGCCGAAGGCACCACGCTTGGCGCCGATAACGGCCTTGGCATCGCCTATATGCTGGCGCTTCTGGACAGCTCCGACATTGCCCATCCGCCGCTGGAATGCGTGATGACAGCGATGGAAGAGATGGGCAAGGTCGGCGGCGACGGTGTCGATCTGGCCCTGCTGTCCGGCAAGCGGATGATCGATTTCAACTGGATCGAGGAAAAGCAGCTTCTTGCAGGCTGCTCGGGCGATGTGTCCTGCCGCATCGACATCGACGCCGACTGGACCGCTCCGGCCCAAGGGCTGCTTGCCTACCGGATCGAGATCGGTGGCCTTCTGGGCGGACACTGCGAATTCGACATCCATTTCGAGCGCGCCAACGCCATCGTCGCACTGGGTCGCCTGCTGCGCCGTGCGATGCAGACCGCCCCGGTCGAGATCGCCCGCGTATCGGGTGGCGTACAGAACAACGTCATCCCCGCCGAGGCCGCCGCCCTGATCCGCCTGCATCCCGATCAGGCCGACGCGGTGCTGGCCGCGATTGAAACGCTGGCTGCCGATCTGCGCGCCGAATTCAAGCGCGCCGATCCCGACATGCGGATCACGGTCGCGCGGTCGGACGCCGCCCCCGAACGCGTCTTTTCGGCCCGCGCCGCGGCAAGGCTGGTGCAGGTCATGCTGCTTCTTCCCGACGGGGTGCAGACCCAGAACCTGGAGGTTCCCGGCAATTGGGAGACCTCGAACAATATCGGCCTGATGGTGACGACCCATGAAGGGGTCGAGATCACCTCGACCATCACCAGCGCTGTCACCTCGCGCAAGCATGCTGTTCTGGATCAGCTGATGCTGATTGCCGAGATGGCGGGCGAGGGGGTGCGCGCGAAGCAGATCGGCCTCGACGCGCCGGAATTCCCCTGGAACCCGCAATCGCGGATGCTGGCCATCGCCAAGGACAGCTATGCCCGCGTGATGGGCCGCCAGCCAGATGTGCTGGTCTCGGTCTGCAGCCTGGAACTGGGCATGTTCACACAGCGCATTCCGGGCCTCGACACGATCGGGATCGGCACGAACCTGTTCGATCTGCATTCCCCCAAGGAAAGCATGGACCACGCCTCGGCCGCCCGCGTCTGGCCGCTGATCAAGGACGTGATGCGCGCGCTGCGCGACTGACCGACGCCTGACACCACCCGCAAACCGACACCCATCTGACAGGGAGGATGCCGCATGGCCCTCGACGGAAACCTCACGCCGTTCGAAATCCGTATCCCGGACGAACAGCTCGACGACATGATGGCGCGGCTCAAGCGCACGCGCTTTCCCGACGATTACGCAAACGACGACTGGCGATACGGTTACAACACCGCCTATCACCGCGAACTGGTCGATTACTGGATCAACGAATACGACTGGCGCGATGTCGAGGCGCGGATGAACCAGCTGCCGCAGTTCAGGATCGACCTGATGGGCGTGCCGCTGCATTTCATCCACGTCAAGGGCAAGGGCCCCAACCCGATGCCGCTGCTGCTGCATCATGGCTGGCCCTGGACCTTCTGGGATCTGCGCAAGGTGATCGGCCCGCTGACCGACCCCGAAGCCCATGGCGGCCGGGCCGAGGACAGTTTCGACGTCGTGCTGATCTCGTTGCCGGGCTATGGGTTCAGCTCGCCCCTGCGGGACACGGGCTGGAACTTCTGGCGCACGGCGGATCTGGAAAACACGCTGATGACGCAGGTGCTGGGCTATTCGCGCTATGCGACGGCGGGCGGCGACTGGGGCGCGCTGATCGCCCAGCAGCACGGCCACAAATACGAGCGCGACGTGATCGGCGTCTATACGCATTTCCCCGCGCAGATGAGCCATTACCTGCCCGCCCATCCCGACCAGCCCGAAGGTGTGGCCTATGACCCGATCCTGGGTCTGCCCGCCGCCAGTGAATACAGCGCCGAAGAGGCGGGCTGGTTCGAACGCGGCAAGCTGTTCGTGGAACGCGAAAGCGGCTATGGCGAATTGCAGCTGACCAAGCCGCAGACGCTGGCCGCCCTGGTCGCCGACAGCCCGGCGGGTCAGTTGGCCTGGATCACCGAAAAGCGCTATTTCTGGGGCCTTGCCGAACGCGGCGTCGGTACCGATGCCTTCGAGAAGGTCTGGCCCAAGGAGGACCTGGTCACGACCGCGGCGGTCTATTTCCTGACCGGCACGGGTGGCACGTCCTGCCGCTATTACTGGGAATGCCGCGGCAATCCCTGGACCCCCAGCCATGACCGTTTCCCGGTCGTGGGCGTCCCGAGCGCGGTCTCGATCTTTCCGGGCGAGATCTACAAGCCGCCGCTCAGCTGGACGCAGAAATACTTCAACCTCCAGCAATACCGCGTCCATGACCAGGGCGGTCATTTCGCGCCGCTGGAAGTCCCCGATCTGTTCGTCGGCGACGTCCGCAGCTTCTTTGCCGGACTGCGCTGACCACAGCCAGCAAAACGACACGTCACCAACAGGAGGAGATAAACATGCGTAACGACACGAAACACGATTGGCTGCGCCGCCGCCTTGGCACCACCGCACTGGCCGCGATCCTGGCCGCCGGTCTGGGCCTGTCGGCAGAGGCCGCGCCCGAGGGCTTTTCGCCCGAGGAATGGGTGATGGTCGTCTCGGTCATCAACACCACGAACCCCTACATGATCTCGAACATCGAGGGGGCGCAGGCGCTGGCCGACCATCTGGGCATCAAGCTCGAGATCGTGAACTCGAACAATTCCTCGCAAGAGGGGATCTCGAACATCATGGCGATCCTGGCCAGCGGCAAGAAGCCGATCATGTTCGTGAACACGGTGTCGTCCTCGGACGCGCCAACGATCGTTGATGCGGTGGGCCGCGCGGGCGGTCACGTCACGATCTGGTGGAACAAGCCCGACGATTACAAGCCCTGGAACGTGGGCGATCACTTCGTCGCCTTCCAGAAGCATCCGGGCGTGTCCTCGGGCCGCTGCGGCGCGCAGGCCATCGCCGGGGCGCTGGAGGGTCAGGGCAATGTCGTGCTGCTGCCCGGCGTGCAGGACAGCACCACCAGCCAGACCCGCGTGGCGGGCTTCCGCGCCGAGATTGCCGAGAACTTCCCCGGCATCACCATCCTCGAAGAGCGTCCGTCGAACTGGGACCCGCAGATCGCCGCCCGTAACGCGCAGGACCTGATCGTGAAATACGGCGACCAGATCGACGCGGTCTGGAGCGCGGATGACGCCATGCAGATCGGCGCCATGCAGGTCTTCGAGAATGCGGGTCTGCTGGAGCAGGTCAAGTTCGCCTCGGACGGGCTGTATCCCAAGACGCTCGAGGACATCCAGTCGGGCCGCGGCGGCAATGCCATCGTGGGCGAGACCTTCCATCGCGGCTACATGGCCTCGGCGGTCGGGCTTTACACCGCCTATCTGGCCGCGACCGGCGAGATCACCCCGAGCGAACTGCCCGAGGACAAGCGTGAAAGCCTGTTCGCGCTGAGCTGCGTCACCCCCGACAATATCGGCCAGTACCTGAAATATGACGAGCCGGGCGCCCCGGCTGCCTTTGTCGAGAACCTGATCGCCAGCGGCCCCTGGGCGGCCGAGCCGATGCCGCTGGTCGGCGGCGGCGTCGAGGTCCTGCCGGGCAGCTGATCCATCAAGACCCGCCCGGCCGGTCATCCGGCCGGGCATTCCCCCAAAGCCCGCCGCGAGGAACCGCATGTCCAGCCTGTCCCGCCATCCCGACACGCCCGCCGCGATGCGACCGGGCCTGACCCCGCCGTTGCGTGCGGGGATCGAGACCCTCTGCAAGGGCCCTTGGGGCCTCGTCGCCGCGATCCTTGTGATGATCGTGGTGTTCAGCTTGCTCAATCCGCGTTTCGGCAGCATCGAAAACCTGCAGAACGTCCTCTATCAGCTGGCCGTGCCGTTGATTATCGTGGTCGGCACGACGATGGTGATCCAGATGGGCTCGATCGATCTGTCGGTGCAGGGCGTGATGGGCGCGTCCGGCATGGCCTGGATCCTGATGTCCCCGAACAGCCGCATCGCGCTGGATCTTGGGCCTTGGGCCTTCGTGATAGCGCTTGGGCTTGGGCTGGGGTTGGGGCTGTTGGCCGGGCTGGTCCATGCGCGGCTGAAGGTGCCGTCCTTCGTGGTTACGCTTGGCACATGGTATATCGGGCTTGGCGTCGGCATCCTGCTTTACGGAAACGGCATGTTGCCCAGCCTGACCAGCGAAACGCTGGCCCGCTGGCCCACCCGGCTGACGCTTGGCGTGCCGAACGCCTTCTGGCTGGCGGCGGCCGCGCTGGTGCTGGGGCTTCTGGTGATGAACCACACCCGGCTGGGGCGCGGCATCCTTGCCATCGGCAACAACGAGGTGATCGCGGGCGCGATGGGCCTGCCGGTCGGCGCGATCAAGGTGGCGGCCTTCGCCATTGCGGGGCTGCTCAGCGGGCTGGCGGGCATCCTTGCGACGATGCAGCTTGGCTCGGGCTCGCCCGATATCGGATCGGGGCAGCTGTTCACCGTGATCCCCGCGGCGGTTATCGCCGGAACCGCGCTTGGCGGCGGCGAGGGGGGCGTGATGCGCTCGGCGCTCGGGGTGCTGCTGCTGATCCTGTTGAACAACGGGCTGGTTCTGGCGGGCGTTGACCCGAACTACCAGTCGGGCGTCTTCGGCGCGATCCTGGTCGTCGCCATCATCGCCGTCGGCTGGCCGCAGCGCAGCCGCCTCAAGGTGGAGAAATGACCATGACCCATCCCCCCGTCCTGCGTCTCGACCGCATCAGCCGCGCCTTCGGCCCGGTCAAGGCCGTCGATCAGGTGTCGCTGGAGATCCGCCGCGGCGAGGTCGTCGGCCTGATCGGCGAGAACGGCGCCGGCAAATCGACCCTGCTGAAGATCCTCGCCGGGATCGAGCAACCCGATAGCGGCGTGATGGAGATCAACGGCAAGCCCGCCCGCTTTCGCGGCCCCAAGGATGCGCTGCGCGCCGGGGTGGGCGTGGTCCATCAGGAACAGTCGCTGTTCACCAACCTGACCATCGCCGAGAATATCGACCAGCACAGTTCGTCGCGGGGCGGGCTGGCCCGTCTGGGCATCCAGGATTGGGCGCGCATCAACCGGCAGGCCGCCGCGGCGCTGGCCAAGATCGGCGTGTCGCTGTCGCCCTCGGCCATCGTCGGCGATCTGTCCTTCATCGACCGCCAGATGGTCGAGATCGCGCGCGCCGTCTGCATCGACCCGGGCGAGGGCGCGACGCCGCTGGTCATCCTGGACGAGCCGACCGCCGTTCTGGAACAGGCCGAGACCGAGATCCTGGAACGCGAGATCCGCAAGCTGCGCGACTTTGCCAGCGTCATTTTCGTCTCGCACCGTCTGGACGAGATCATGCGTATCTGCGACCGCGTCATCGTGATGCGCAGCGGGCGGCTGGCCAGCGATCGCGCCATCGCGGATGTGACCAAGGCCGACCTGTTCCGCGCCATGGTCGATGACGATCACCAGGCGCGGCCTGCCCGCACGGCACCCAGCCCCACGACGGCGAGGCCCGCCCTTCAGGTCGAGGGGCTGGCCCGCAGCGGCCACTACGAAGGCATGTCCTTTGCCGTCCGTCCCGGTCAGATCCTTGCGCTGGTCGGATCGAACGGCGCGGGATGCGAGGCGCTGATGCGCGGCCTCTACGGCGCCGAACGCCATGACGCGGGCACGATCCGCCTGGACGGCAGCCCGGTGCGCCGCTGGTCGATCCGCCGCGCGGTGCGCGCGGGGCTGGCCTATGTCCCTGCCGAGCGCAAGACCGAGGGCATGGTCGCGGGCCTGTCCGCCGCGCGCAATATCGCACTGACCCACCCGGGCGAGGCCGCTTTCGGTCCCTTCCTTCGCCCGCGCAAGCTGGCGCGGATGGCGCAGGCCTGGTTCGACCGGCTCGAAGTTCGCCCGAACGATATCAATGCCCCGCTGATCCAGTTTTCGGGCGGCAACCAGCAAAAGGTCGTGATGGCGAAATGGCTGAACGCCCCTTCGCTGCGCGTCCTGCTGCTGGACCACCCGCTGCGGGGTCTGGATGTGGGCGCGGCACGGATCGTCAACGACCAGATCCGCGCCGCCTGTGACCGGGGGGCCGCCGTCGTGCTGATCCCCGACACGATCGAAGAGGCGCTGGACCTGGCCGACGAAATCCTGGTGATGCGGGATGGCCGGCTGTCGGCGCGGCACGATCTGGCCGCGGGCGCGCAAGTTTCAATCCAGCAAATCGTGGCAGAGATGGTATGACCGACCGAGGCGAACCCCTGATGACCCTATCCAATGCCCCTCTTGCGCAGCTGGCTTCGGGGCCGATGCGCCGTGCGGCCCGGCTGGCCTCGTGGCATCTGATCGCGCCGCCATTCGTGCTGCTGGCCATGCTGCTGGCAGTGTCGGTGCTCAATCCGAACTATCTCAGCCCGTTCGGCATCTCGATCGTGGCGGCGACGGCGGCGCCGATCCTGTTGATCGCGCTTGGTCAGGCGATGGTGCTGAACATCGGCTCGATCGACCTGTCGAACGCGGCGATCAGCCTGTTGGGCACGATCCTTCTGGCGATGACGCTGCCCTCTCACGGCATCTGGGGGATCGTCGGCATTCTTGCGCTGGTGACGCTGATCGGCGCGGTCAACGGCGCCATCGTGGCCTATGCGCAGGTGCCGTCCTTCGCGCTGACGCTTGGCACGCTTGGCATCCTGCAGACGGCCGCCCTGGTCTCGACCGGGTCGCAGACGATCTATCTGGGCCAGAACCGGGAACTGGTCTCGGTGCTGTTCCAGACCAATATCGCGCATGTTCCGCTGACCTTCTGGCTGGGCATCGCGGCCGCGATCCTGTGCTGGGGGCTTCTGCGCCTGACGCTGCTGGGCCAGCACATGACCGCGATGGGGCGCAACGAGAAGGCCGCGATCCTGTCGGCGGTTCCCGCGCGCCGGGTGCGGATCATCGCCTTCGCCCTGTCTGGCTTTCTGGGCGGGCTGGCGGGGCTGGCGATCCTCGCACAGGCTGGCTCGGCCTCGGCCAGCGGGTTGGGCAGCGCGCTGCTGCTGCCGGGGATCGCGGCGGCGCTGGTGGGCGGCACCTCGATCTCGGGCGGGCAGACGAACCCGATCAACGTGGTCTTCGGCGCGCTGACCGTGGCCTTCGTGCCGGTCGCGATCCAGGCGCTTGGCGTCAGCGCGCAATCGCAGAGCCTGGTCTATGGCCTGTTCATCATCGTCGTCGTCGCCCTGACCACGACCCGCACGCGCGGCGTGGTGATCAAGTAGCGCGGCCCCTGCAAAGGAAAGGCCCGCCGCGTTGCCACGCGGCGGGCCTTTTGCATCGGCGCCCTGCGTCAGCCCCGCGTCTGGCGGGCGGCCTGAAGCCTGCGGAAATCAGCGCCCGCATGGTGGCTTGACCGCGTCAGCGGCGAGGCCGAGACGACCAGGAACCCCTTGCCAAGGGCCGCCGTCTCATACGCGGCGAACTCGTCGGGATGGACATAGCGCGCGACTGCGTGGTGGCGCGGGGTCGGTTGCAGGTATTGGCCAATGGTCAGGAAATCGATATCGGCGGCGCGCATGTCGTCCATGACCTGCAGGACCTGCTGCCGCGTCTCGCCCAGACCGACCATGAGGCCAGACTTGGTGAAGATCGTCGGATCAAGCTCTTTCGCGCGCTGCAACAGCCGCAGCGAGTGGAAATAGCGCGCGCCCGGCCGGACCTCGGCATAGAGGCCCGGCACGGTTTCCAGATTGTGGTTGAAGACATCGGGGCGCGCCGCGATCACGGTCTCCAGCGCCTCGGGGCGGCATTTCAGGAAGTCGGGCGTCAGAACCTCGATGCTGGTCGCAGGCGCGCGGTGGCGGATGGCGCGGATCGTCTGCGCGAAATGCGCCGCGCCCCCGTCCTCCAGATCGTCGCGGTCCACGCTGGTCACGACCACATGATCCAGGCCGAGCCTTGCCACCGCATCCGCAACGCGGCCCGGTTCGAACGCGTCCAGGGCGTTCGGCTTGCCGGTGGCGACGTTGCAGAAGGTGCAGCCGCGCGTGCAGATTTCGCCCATGATCATCATCGTGGCGTGGCCCTGGCTCCAGCATTCGCCAAGGTTCGGACATCCGGCCTCTTGGCAGACGGTGGTCAGGGCGTTCGCCTCGACGATCTGCTGCGTGGCTTTCAGCCGCGCGCCACCCTTTGCCTTGACGCGGATCCAGTCCGGTTTGGGAAGCCGGGGCGCGGGCGCGCGGCGAGCTTTTTCGGGGTGACGCTCGGCGGGATTGCTCAGATCGCGGGGCATGGAATGGCCTGCCTTGGTGCATGCGAGCGGGCGCGATGCGGGCTGTGCCACAGATGGCGCGCGGCCTCGACGGTTTCCAGATAATGGGCAAAGCCCGCTTCGTGCAGGGCGGCGCGTTCCCGGCGCGGCTCGATCACCCCCTCGGGGCGGGTCCATGCGTCGAAATCATAGTCGATCCCGGCCACATCCATTGCCACCATCGCCGCGCCGCGGGCGCCCACTTCGGGCTTGCGGGCGATGGACAGTGGTCGTTGCAGCGCATCCGCCACCATCCGCGACCAGGTGATCGAGTTCGACCCGCCACCGCAGACCGACAGCGTGCCGGTCAGGCCCGCCGCTTCGATGCATTGCCGCGCGGCGTAGGCGACCGATTCGCAGACCGAGCGGACCAGATCGGCCCGCGTCGTCGCGGTGGAAAGCCCGGCCAGCTGCCCCCGCGCGCGCACATCGACGAATGGTGCGCGCTCGCCTGTGGCCGAGAAGAAGGGCAGGGCGGTCACGCCCCGCGCGCCGGGGCTGCTTTCGGCCAGCAGGGCATCCACGTCGCCGTGCTTTGCCCCGACGAGGTCGAGAACCCAGTCCAGAGTGGCCGTGCCGACCGTGGCGGGCATGGACCGGATCCAGCGGTCGCGCTCGGGCATGCACAGGGTCATGCCAACGGCGGGGCCGGTCGTGTCCACGCGATCCACCAACACCTCGCAGGCCAGCGTGGTGCCGATGATGATCAGCCCGTCGCCCGGGCGGCGCACGCCCGCACCGATGGGGCAGGCCACCAGATCGAAGGGACCGGCATGGACCGGTATGCCCTGTGGCAAGCCAGTCAGCGCGGCACCCGCTGCGTTCAGGCCAAAGGCCTGCCCCGGCGCCTTCATCACCGGCGCCAGAAGATGGGCGCAATGCTCAAGCCCCAGCAGGCGCAGGATCTCGGGGTCGTAATCGCGCGACACCACATCCAGGAAGGGCAGCGATGCGTCCGAGGCATCCGTGACCCGCACCCCGGTCAGGCGCTGCAGGATGCCGTCCTTGAGGTAGCTGGCGGTGTGCGCGCGCGCCAGGCGTTCGGGATCGCTGTCGGTCAGCGCCGCCATCAGCGGCGCGTGGCTGCCCGGAAAGATCGCATTGCCGTTGCGGCGAAAGACGGCCTCGAAGACGCCGCGTTCGATCCATTTCTCCAGATAGGGGTTTCCGCGATCATCCAGCCACGAGATCGCCCGGCCGCAGCCGCGTCCGTTGCGGTCAAGCAGCCACAGGCCGTCGCTCTGACCGGTCAGGCCGATCGCCTCGGGGGCGGGGTGCCCTGCGCAGGCTTCAGCGACGACCTGGCCCACAGCGGTCACGATCTCTTCGAAATCCTGTTCGATTCGGCCGCCGCCCATCGCGGTGGGGCTGCTGCGGCGCGAGGCGACCGATACGCAGGCCCCGTCGCGACCGAACAAAGCCGCCTTGACCATCGAAGTCCCAAGGTCGATGCCCAGTATCATCCGTCCTCCCTTGCCCGCCGCGCCAAAGTGCGGCCGGTCAGAAATCCTCTCTCGAAGGGATAATGAAACAGATGTTCAGTCGTCGTGCAAGTGGTTCAATCGGATAGTCCGTCGATCCGCGCCTGTTCAAGCAAGGCGGCGGCGACCTCTTCGTCGGTGATCAGGTGGGTGACGTATCCGCCGCGAAGGCTGGCCAGGATCGCCTGCTGCTTGGACATGCCCCCGGCGACCAGAAGGCGTTCGGGAATGTTGCGCAGATCGGCAAGTGACAGGCCGATCGGATTGATCGTCGCCGGCAATTGCACCGGCTTGCCATGCGCATCCGTCCAACGGCAGGCGATATCGGCGACCGCCCCCTGCCTTTCCAGGAATTCCTTTTCCGTCGCGTTGACATAGCCCAGTTTCAGCATCGTCGCCTCTTCGGAAAGCGAGCCGACGCTGAACACCACCAGCGAGGCGCGGCGCGCCATGTCCACCGCCTCGCTGAGGCCGGGATCGCTCATCAGGCCCGCTGCGGTCTCGGCGTTGCGGACATAGACAGGGGCATAGAGCGCCCGGGCTGGGGCGCCGAAGAACTGGCCGACCAGCTCGGCCACCTCATAGGGATTGGTGCCTTGATCGGCATTGTGCAGCCCGCCGATCAGCGCGACGATCTTCATCCCTGTTGCCGATACGTCGCCACCAAGCGAATCGGCCATCGCCCGCAGGGTCGAGCCCCAGCTGACCGCGATGATGGAATCGTTCCGTGCCATTTCTTGCAGGGTTTCGGCGGCAACCTGACCAAGCCAACGACGCTGCATCACACCGTCATCCGCGACCGGGACGATCCGCACCTTTTTCAGCCCGTAGAGCCGTTCCAGATCGCGCTCGGCCTCGAACATGTCCGAGGCGACGCCAAGCGAGATCGTGACCAGCCCGCTCTGACGCGCGCGCTGCAGGAGGCGGATCACCGTGCTGCGGCTGACCCCCAGCTTGTCGGCGATCTGGCTCTGGGTCATCTCCTCAACATAGTAGAGCCAGGCGGCGCGCGCCAGATCGGTCGCTTTCCTGTCCAGATCCTTCATGCGATGCGCTCCGATTTACGTGTCTGGTGAACAAATGTGCCGCAATGGGATCGAATCGTCCAGTGTGACGCGAGGTCGATCAAGGCATTCTATCCGCGCTGCACTGCAGCAATCGCAGGTTTCGGGCGACACCAGACAGCTCAAGTAACTGTTTGGAATGTTTTTATTACGCACTCTGCGGCGCGGCGTGTTTGCCGGCTTGCCAGATTCTGCCGCCGTTGATACATTTGGCCGAGATAAGAACATTAGCATCAAACAACGGATGGCCCAATGGAACATGGCATGAGCCTGCCGCGGGAAACCCTGCTCGAAATGCAGAGGCGGATGTTGCGGATCCGGCATTTTGACGAGCGCGCATCGAAGATGGTCAAGCGCGGCTTCATTCCGGGCACCGTCCACACCAGCATCGGCCAAGAGGCCCAGGTCGTCGGTGCGTGCATGGCGCTGCGTCCGGGCGACCACATGACCGGCAATCACCGCAGCCACGGCCACCCGATCGGGATGGGCTCGCCGCTTGGACCGTTGATGGCCGAGCTGGTCGGCAAGGCCACCGGCGTCTGCAAGGGCAAGGGCGGCTCGCTGCACCTGGCCGATTACGCGGTCGGCAGCCTGGGCGAATCTGGCATTACCGGGTCGTCGATCCCCATCGCGGTGGGCGCCGGCCTCTCCGCGCAGGTGCTGGGCGAGAACCGCGTGGCGCTGACCTTCTTCGGTGACGGCGCGGCCAATCAGGGCGTGCTTTACGAATCGATGAACATGGCTTCGGCCTGGAAGCTGCCGGTCATCTTCCTGTGCGAAAACAACCACTACGCTTTGTCCACCCCGGCCCATACCGTGACCGGCGGGCGGATCTGCGACCGTGGCGCGGGCTTCGGGATGCCGGGCATCCGGGTCGAGGACGGCCAGGACGTGCTGGCGGTCCACGAGGCCGTGGCCGAGGCTGCCGAGCGCGCCCGTTCGGGCGAGGGTCCGAGCCTTGTCGAGGTGATGACCTATCGTTTCCGCGAGCATTCCGAAGGCCTGCGCATCAACGTCGATTACCGCGACGCGGATGAACGCGCCTACTGGACCTCGCGCGATCCGATCATCCTGTTCCGCGAGGCGCTGATCGCGGCAGGCCATGCCGATGCCGCCCTGATGGACCAGATCGAGGCCGAGATCCTGCAAGAGGTCGAGGATTGCGTGACCTTCACGATGGAAAGCCCCGATCCCGCGCCCGAGGTGGCCTTTGCCGACCTCTATTCCGACCCCTACGAACTGGAGGACGTGCTTTGAGCGTCATGACCTATATCGGCGCCATCGGCGCCGCCCAGCAGGAAGCCATGGCCGCCGATCCGCGCGTCATCCTGATCGGCGAGGATGTCGAGGCCAATGTCTACGGCACGACCGGCGGCAGCAAGCAGCGCGCCGAACAGGGTGACTTCGTCCAGCAATTCGGCCGCTCGCGTATCCGCAACACGCCGATCTCGGAAGAGGCGATCGTCGGCGCGGCGATCGGCGCCGCCATGACCGGCCTGCGTCCCATCGTGGACCTGTCCTATTCGTCGTTTCTTTACATGGCGATGGATCAGTTCGTGAATCAGGCGGCCAAGAACCGCTACATGTTCGGCGGCCAGAGCCGGCTGCCCGTCGTCTTCCGCTCGGCCATGTTCTACGGGCTGAACACGGGCGCGCACCATTCCGACCGCCCCTATCCGATGTTCATGGGGGTGCCGGGCCTCAAGGTCATGGCGCCCGCCTCGGCGGCCGACGCCAAGGGCCTGCTGCGCACCGCCATCGAAAGCGACGACCCGGTCCTGACCTTCGAGGCCGTTCCCCTGTGGGGCCAGAAGGAGGAAGTGCCGGACGGCGAGTATCGCATTCCCTTCGGGGTGGCGCGCACGCGGCGCGAGGGGTCGGACGTCACCGTCGTCGGCATCTCGGGCTCGCTGCCTCTGGCGCTGAAGGCCGCTGAAGAGATGGAGGCGCGCGGGGTGTCCTGCGAGGTCATCGACCCGCGCACGCTGGTTCCGCTGGACACCAAGTCCATCGTGCGGTCGGTCCTGAAGACCGGGCGTCTGGTGATCGCGGAACCCGCGCACCGCATGTGCGGCGCGGGCGCCGAGATCGCCGCCGTGGTGGCCGACGAGGCGCTGCACGCGCTGCGCGCCCCGATCAAGCGAGTCGCCGCGCTGAACATGCAGGTTCCGTTCAGCCCCGCGCTGGAATCCCAGATCTTCCCCACCAAGGAACGCATCACCGCCGCCATCGAGGCGGTCTGCGCAGACCAGTTGATGACCACGAACCGGAGGGTTGGTTGATGAAAGTCGAAGTTCTGCTGCCGCAATGGGGCATGGGCATGAGCGAAGGCACCGTGACGGGCTGGCTCAAGAAGGTCGGTGACCGCGTCGAGGAAGACGAGCCGCTGGCCGAGATCGAGGCCGAAAAGGCCACGCAGGAACTGGAATCGCCGGCTTCCGGCACCCTGACCGAGATCCTCGTCCCCGAAGGACAGGAAGCCAAGGTCCGCACGGTCATCGCCATCATCGAGACCGACGCCTGACCCCGCGGGGCGGCGCCCTCCCCGCCGCCCCCAATTCCGTTGCCAGGACGACAGACCCATGAGCAAAGCGCAGATCCCTGACGAAGAACGCCCCGCGCCGGGCGCGGCCTATGACCTCGTGGTGATCGGGGCCGGCATCAACGGCCTCGGCATCGCCCGCGACGCGGCCGCCCGCGGCCTGCGCGTCGCGCTTGTCGAGAAAGAGGATATCGGCAGCGGCACCTCCAGCTGGTCCGGCCGCCTGATCCATGGCGGGCTGCGTTATCTGGAACAGGGCGACATCGCTCTGGTGCGGGAATCGCTGCGCGAACGGGAACGCCTGTTCCGGCTGGCCCCGCATCTGGTCAAGCCCGTGCCGCTGATGATCCCCTTCTACCGCCACAATCAGCGGTCCAAATGGACGGTGCGCGCTGGCATGCTGGCCTATGACGTGCTGTCCTTTGACAAGACGACATCCTCGCACCGCACCCTGTCGCGCGCCGAGACGCTGAAACGCTTTCCCCAAATGGACCCGGACGGGTTGCAGGGCTGCGCGATCTTCATGGACGGCCAGGTCGTCTGGTCCGAGCGTCTCTGCGCCGAGGTCGCATTGCAGGCTGCGGCCGAAGGGTGCCACATCTTCACCCATTCCCGCGTCGACGGCTTCCTGCAGGACGGCGACCGCCTGACCGGCGTCAGTTTCGTGGACGAGATCACCGGCCAGCGCCACAGCCTGGCCACCGGAATGGCGGTCAACGCCGCCGGTCCCTGGGTGGATGCGGTCCTCGGGCTCAAGCAATCGGGCGGGCGGCGCCATATTGGCGGCGCCAAGGGCAGCCATCTGGTGCTGGACCCGTTCCCCGGTGCGCCTGACGACGTGATCTACTACGAATCCCGCGTGGACGGGCGGCTGGTTCTGGTCATCCCCTGGGGCGGCCGCTACCTGATCGGCACGACCGACAAGAAGTTCGAGGACGATCCCGATACCGCCCGCGCCGACCAGTCCGAGGTCGAATACCTGCTGGGCGAGGTGAACGCGCTGATCCCGACGGCGAAGCTGAAGGTCTCGGACATCCTCTATACCTATAGCGGCGTGCGGCCCCTTCCGTATGTGCCCGAGAAATCGGAATGGAACGTGCCGCGCAGCCATGTGATCCATGACCACGCACCGGTCTGTCAGGGGCTTCTGTCGATCATTGGCGGCAAGCTGACCACCTATCGCAGCCTGGCCGAAGAGACGGTGGATGCGATCTTTGCCCGGCTCGGCCGCAAGGCGCCGCCCTGCAGCACGGCGCGCGTGCTGTTCCCCGGCGCGCGGGTCGAGAACTTTTCCGCCTATCGCGACCGGCTGTCCGCCACGACCGAAGCCGCGCCCGAAACGGTTGAACGTCTGGTCAACATCTACGGCGCGCGGGCGGGCGACGTTCTTGCCCTCGGCGCCGCGCATCCCGACCTGCTGGTGCCCTTCGATCCCGATACCGGCGCCATCGGGGCAGAGCTGGTATTCACCTTCCGCACCGAATTCTGCCGGACGCTGACAGATGCTCTGATCCGCCGCGTGATGGTCGGGCTGAACAGCACCTGCGGCCAGAACGTGGTCGATCACGCCGCCGCCATCCTTGCCACGCATCAGGGCTGGGACAGCGACCGCATCGCACACGAGGTCGAGGATTACCGCCAATACATCCGCCGCTTCGAAGTGCCGGGCCAATGCGACCCCGCCCGCACCGTCGCCGCGCAATGACCATCCAGGACAAGGAACCCGCCATGACCAAACAGGCCGATCCCCGCCAATTGATCGAGGATGCCCGCCGCGGCGGCTATGCCGTCGGCGCCTACAACATGCATAACGAGGAAACGACCGAGGCTCTGGTCTGGGCCGCCGAACGCGCCGACAGCCCGGTCTTTCTGCAGGTCGGCCGCGCGATCATCCCGCATATGGGCGTGGCCCGCGCGTTCGAGATGACCCGCCGCGTCGCCGAACGCTCGAACGCGCGCTATGTGATCCATCTGGATCACGGCTCGTGGGACGAGGTGATGGAGGCGATCCGCCTTGGCTTCACCTCGGTCATGTATGACGGCGCGCATCTGCCCTTTGAGGAGAACATCGCCACGACCCGCAAGGTGGTCGAGATCGCCCACGCCTTCGGCATCCCGGTCGAGGCCGAGCTGGGCAAGATCCCCGATGCAGGCGAGAACGTCGATTGGGACGACTACTACACCGACGTCGAGGAAGCCCGCCGCTTCGTCGCCGAAACCGGCGTGGACTACCTCGCCATTTCGGTCGGGATCGTGCATGGCGTCATTCCGGGCCTGCCCGAAAAGCCCATCAACATCCAGCGCATCCGCGAAATCAAGGCCGCGACCGGCATTCCGCTGGTGCTGCACGGCGCTTCGGGTCTGACCGACCGCGAAGTGCAAGAGGCCAAGGCCGCAGGCGTTCACAAGTTCAACGCCGACACCGATCTGCGCCACGCCTTCCGCGCGGGTCTGGAATCGGTCTTTGCACAGGGGGACCGCCAGCTTGAGGATGCAATGGCCGAGGGCCGCGCCCGCATGATCGAGGCCGCGATCGACAAGATGCGCCAGTATGGCTGTGCGGGCAAGGCTGCCCGCGCCCTGGCGGCCTGAAGGGGGCGGGGATGAACCAGACCCTCACCGCCGAGGCCGGGGCGCGCATCCGCGAACTGGGCAAGACCGAAAAGCTGATGGTCCGCGCGATGAACGCGGCCTGGGCGGCACCCATGTTCCCGGTCACGGTCGAGGTGGACATGAGCGCCGCCATGGCCCGCCGCGCGCCGGGCGTTACGCTGACCGACGTGGTTCTGGCCGATTGCGCGGCGACGCTGCGCGAGCATCCTTCGCTGAACGCGCATTGGCAGGACGGCGCGGTGGCCGAGTTCGACAACGTCAATCTGGGCCTTGCCGTCGCGTCCGAACGCGGTCTGACCGTGCCGGTGATCCACGATGCCGACAGCCTGACCCTTCAGGGCATCGCCGAACGCCGCAAGGCGCTGGTGGACAAGGTCCGCGCCGGGCGCATCGCCATCCCCGAGGTAATGGGCGGCACGTTCACGGTCTCGAATCTGGGCATGTTCGGGGTCACGCGGTTCACCGCCATCATCAACCCCCCGCAGGTCGCCATCCTGGCGGTCGGCGGGACCTTCAACCGGCAGGTCTGGAACGGGGGCGAACCTGCATGGCGCCCGATGGCCGAATTCACCCTGACCAGCGATCACCGCGCCGTCGACGGCGCGCGCGCGGCGGCCTTCCTGTCGGCGCTTCGCGCCCGGCTCGAGGCGGGCGCCGACGACTGAACCACCCGGGATGGCGCGGAACGGAGGCCGCGCCACCCATCACGCAGGACCAGATGAGGAGAAATGGTCATGACGTCACTTCCCACGACCCGCCGCGCGCTTGGGGCCCTGATGGGCGCCACCTGTGCGATGGCGATGCTGCCTGCCCTTGCCCTGGCCGAAAGCAAGCCGGTGATCGGCGTTGCCGTGGCCGACCAGAAGTCGCTGTTCTACATCGCCGCCGTTGACGGGATGCGCGCTGCCGCCGAAGAGGCCGGCTATACCCTGAACGTGCAATCGGCCTCGAACAATGCCCGCCAGCAGATCGATCAGGTGAACAACCTGCTGGTCCAGCAGATCGGCGCGCTGATCTTCATCTCGCAGGACAGCACCGCCGCCGCTGCGGGCGTGCGTGCGGCCAATCAGGCGGGCGTTCCGGTCGTGGCCGTCGATCAGCGCCCCGAATCCGGCGATGGCCAGCTTGAGACCTTCATCGCGACCGACAGCGTCAAGGCCGCCCGCGATCTCTGCACCTGGATGTTCGAACAGATCGGCAACGAGGGCAAGATCGCCATTCTGAAGGGTGTGCTTGGCTCGACCGCGCAGCAGCAGCGCACCCAAGGCTGCGCCGAGGCACTGGAGGCCACCCCCGGCATCGAGGTCGTCGCGACCCAATCCGCCAACTGGGACGAGAACGAGGCCTTCAAGGCCACGCAGAACATCCTGACCGCCAATCCCGACATCAAGGCGGTTTTCGCCGAAAGCGACGCGATGTCACTTGGCGCCGCCAAGGCCGCGCGTCAGGCGGGCCGCAACGATCTGGTCTCGGTCGGCATCGACGGCTTCCCGACCCAGCTGAACGCGATCCGCGACGGGCTGACCCAGGCCACCATGGCGCAGATCCCCTATCAGATGGGTCAGATGGCCGTGCGCGATGCGATCCGCATCATGTCCGGCGAGGGCGCCGACATCCCCGAGATCCAGTATCAGGACGCCGTCCTGATCCACGGCGAGAACGTCGGCGAATTCGACGCCACCGTCTTCTACGGTCCCGCTGCCGCACAGATGTGATCCCCCTGCGGGTCCGGCAGGACGCCGGGCCCGCGCCCTTTTCCCAACGTTCCGGAGGCTCTGATGCTTGATGCCGCTCCGCAGGAACGCGGCCTTGTCGTCCGCAACCTGTCGAAATCCTTCGGCCCGGTCCGGGTGCTCAAATCCATCGACCTGACGCTGGAGCCCGGTTCGGTCCTCGGCCTGATCGGCGAGAACGGCGCGGGAAAATCGACCTTCAACAACATCGTCGCGGGGGTGCTGCAACCGTCCGAAGGCCAGATCTGGCTGGACGGCCAGCCTTATCAGCCGCATTCGCCGTCGGACGCAATGGCGCGGGGCGTGGCGCTGATCCACCAAGAGATCCGCCTGCTGCCCGGCCTGTCGGTCGCCGAGAACCTGTTTCTGGGCCGCCTGCCGATGCGGGGTCCGGTCGTGGATCGCCGCCGGATGGAGGAGGAAAGCGACGCGATCCTTTCTGCGCTTGGGGTCAGGCTGGACCCGCGCCGCCCGGTGCGCGGCCTGTCGATGGCGGTTCAGCAAAGCATCGAGATTGCCAAGGCCCTGCTGCGCCGCCCGCGCTACGTCATCTTCGACGAGCCCACCGCCTCGCTTGGCGAGGCTGACGCCCAGTTGATCTTTCGCCAGATCGAGCGTCTGCGGGCCGAGGGGACGGGGATCATCTATGTCTCGCACCGGCTGGACGAGATCGGCGCGCTGGCCGATCACGTCGTCTGCTTCCGCGATGGCCAGAAGGTCGCCGACTGGTGCGACATGCCGGTCCCGCGGCAGGACCTGATCAACGCGATGGTGGGGCGCAAATTCGTCTTCGAACACCGCGCCCCCGCGCCCTGCGGCGAACGCATCGCGCTTAAGGTTACTGCACTGGGCCGCGGGGACGCCTTTGAGGATATCTCGTTCGACCTGCACGAGGGCGAGATCCTGGGCTTCGCCGGTCTGGTCGGCGCGGGCCGCACCGATGTCGTGCGCGCCATTGCGGGCGCCGACCGTGCCGACCGGGGCCAGATCGCGCTGGATGGCCGGGCGCTGCACATCATCACTCCGCGCGATGCGATCAATGCCGGGATCGTCATGGTCCCCGAGGACCGCAAGGGTCTGGGCCTCAACCTCGACCGGGCGGCCTCGGCCAACATCACCCTGCCATGGGAGGCGGGGCTGATGCGCGGCGGCATGATCCGGCCCGGCGATGTCGATGCGATGGGGCGCGAACAGCGCGAGCGGTTCGACATACGCGGCCGGATGGAATTGCCGGTCGGGTCCATGTCGGGCGGCAATCAGCAAAAGGTGCTGCTGGCGAAATGGCTGGTCCGCGATCCTCGCGTCTTCATCGTGGACGAGCCGACGCGCGGCGTCGATGTCGGCGCCAAGATGGCCATCTACCAGATCATCCGCGACCTGGCCGCCAGCGGCATCGCGGTGATCGTCGTCTCGTCCGAACTGGAAGAGGTGCTGGGCCTGGCCCATCGCGTGCTGGTCATGTCCGAAGGGCGCCAGACCGGCATCCTGACCCGCGACGAGGCCACCCCCGAACGCGTGATGGCCCTGGCCGTCGGCGCGCACCCGGAAACCCATCAGACCGAAAGGCCCGACCATGTCCGATCTGCATGACACGACCACCCGCCCCGCCGCGCGCAGCGACCGGACGGTCGCGGGTGCCGGACCGATGCTGCGCCGCGCGGCGGCGGCGGTTCCCGGCCCGCTCTGGGGGCTGATCCTTGTCTGCATCGTCTTCGCATGGGCCTCGCCCTTCTTCCTGACGACGCGGAACTTCATCAATATCTTCAGTCAGGTGTCCGAGATCGGCATCATGGCCGCAGGGGCGGCGCTGGTCATCATCATCGGTGGCATCGACCTGTCGGTGGGCGCGGTTCTGGCGGTCAGCCTGATGATCAACGCCTGGCTCTACCGCGATTTCGGCGTGCCCTTCGGCGTCTCGGCGCTGGCGGGGCTGGCGGTCGGCGCCTTTGTCGGGCTGATCAACGGGCTTCTCTCGACCTATGGCCGCATCCAGCCCTTTGTCGCGACGCTGGCCACGATGTCGGCCTGTTCGGGGATCGCGCTCTTCGTGACGAATGGCGGGCCGATCACCGGCTTTCCGGCATGGTTCACCAGTCTCGCCACGCTGCGTGTCTTGGGTGTGCCGCTTGAGCTGATCCTGCTGGTCGCGGTCTATCTGGGCGTCGCCTTCTGGCTGCGTTTCCGCCCGACCGGCCGCGCGCTCTACGCGATCGGCGGCAGCGAAGAGGTCGCGCGCTTGTCCGGCATCGACACGCAAAAGGTCAAGGTGCTGGTCTACATCATCGCGGGGACGCTGGCGGCGCTGGCCGGGCTGATCCTGGGGGCGCGGCTGGATTCGGCCCATCCCACGGCGGGGATCTCGGACCTGCTGTCGGTCATCGCGGTGGTGGTGATCGGCGGGGCCAGCCTTGCGGGCGGCTCTGGCGGAATGCTGGGCACGTTCATCGGGCTTCTCATCATCGGCGTCCTTCAGAACGGCATGGCCCTGCTGAACGTGTCGCCCAACCTGCAACCGGTGGTCATCGGCGTGGCGATCATCGTCGCGGTGATGCTGGACCGCCGGTCGCGTCACTGAGGAAAGGCAGCAATCATGGCCCTCGACCTGACATTGGGCGATCTGTCCCGCCTGGCCCGCATCCGAGAGGTGCTGGCCAAGAACGACCCGAACGGGCAATTCGCCACCCTCGACATGGCCGAGGTGCATATCTCGGATGACGCGCTCGACCGGCTGACCGAGGTGATCGACCGCCATCTGCACGCGGCGGGCCGCCAACCCTCGGCGGGAACGCAGGTGCGGATGATCGTCGATCCGGTGCTGATCCGCCGCAAGGGCCAGGATCTCAAGGCGCTGGTCATGGCGCGGCTGTCGGAGCGCTATGCGGCCAGCACCGTGGTGATGGATGACGGCCACCCGATCCTGCATGCGGACGAGACGATCCTGGACGCAGCCGCCGTGGCGTCCCACGGCGCGGATGTCATCGTCTCGGTCGGGGGCGGCACGATCACCGATGTCGCCAAGATCGCGGCCGAGCGCGCCGATGTGCCGGTCCATATCGTCGTGCAGACGGCCGCCTCGGTGGACGGCTTTACCGACAACTTCTCGGTCGTGCTGCAGAACGGCGTCAAGACGACGCTTCTGTCGCGCTGGCCCGAGGCCGTGCTGACCGACACCCATGTCATCGCCGAGGCGCCGCATTACCTCAACGCCTCTGGCTTCGGCGAGCTTCTGTCGATGTATGCCGCGCCGGGTGACTGGTATCTGGCCGCGCGGATGGGGATGGACCGCCGTTATGCGCCCGTCCTCCTGGACATGCTGGCCCTTTGCGGCGAGGGGATCGAGGATTGGTCCGGCGGCGTCGGACGGGGCGAGCCCGAGGCCTGCGCCCGTCTGGCCACCGCGCTGGCGATGCGCGGCATCGTCACCGGGGTCGGCGGCACCACGGCCTCGCTTTCGGGGATGGAGCATCTGGTCAGCCACATGCTGGACATGGTCGCGGGCGAATTGCACCTGCCCACCGGCCTGCACGGCGCGCAGGTCGGCGTCGGCTCGGTCATCCGCGCCGCCGCATGGGAGGAATTCCGCGACCGTCGCGCCGCCGAGGGCCTGCCCTTGGCGCGCCTGTTCGAGGCGCCGCCGGAAAGCCGCGTCACCAGCGCGTTTGAATGGCTGGACCCGACCGGCCGGATCGGCGCGGAATGCTGGGGCCGCTACGGCGCAAAGCTGGCCGCCTGGCAGGCCGCGCGACCCCAGTCCGAGGCTGCTCTGGCCGATTGGGCCGCGCTGGAGGCCGACCATGACCGGCTGTCCTTCGGCTCGCACGCCATCGCGCGCTATCTGCACCGCGCGGGCGCGCCGATGCGGCCCGCCGATCTGGACCCGGCACCCTCGGATCAGCGCATCCACTGGGTCACGGCGAACTGCCAGTTCATGCGCGAACGCTTTACCGTGGCCGACCTCTTGATGCTGGCGGGCTGGTGGGATGACGAGGGCGTGGCCCGCGTCCTTGCCCGCGCCGAGGCCGCCTGCGCCGCCGCCGAAAGGGCCGGGTGATGGGCGATCTGGTCCTTGCCGTCGATTGTTCCACCACCGCCGCCAAGGCCGTGGTCTGGGACATGCAGGGCCGCGCCGTCAGTCTGGGGCGGGCGGGCTTTGGCCACGCGGCGCCCCAGCCGGGCTGGGGTGAACAGGATCCCGTCGATTGGTGGACCGCCACCGTCGAGGCCATCGGCAAGGCCTGCCGCCAGATCGACACGTCGCGTCTGGCCGCCCTGTCGATCACCCATCAGCGCGAGACCTTCGTCTGTCTGGACCGTGCGGGCCATGCGCTGCGTCCGGCCATGCTGTGGCTGGACACCCGCGCCACCGACGAGGTCGCGCGCTACGGCAGCGAACGCACCCACGCCCTGACCGGCAAGCCGCCCAACACCGCGACCAGCTGGTTCAAGCTGCACTGGCTGCGCCGCCACGAGCCGCGCATCATCGAGGCGACCGCGCGGGTCGCGGATGTCCATTCCTATCTGGTCCACCGCCTGACAGGCGAATGGGCGACAAGCTGGGGCAGCGTCGATCCTCTGGGTGTGCTGGACATGCGCTCATTCGGGCTGGAAGCCGGGCTGATCGGCGATATCGGGCTGGATCAGGGCGTCTTTCCGCAGGTCCATGCGCCCGGCACCGTGCTGGGGCGGATGCGCCCTGACATCGCAGCGGAACTGGGCCTGACGCCCGGCCTGCCGGTCGTGGCGGGTCTGGGCGATGGGCAGGCGGCGGGTCTGGGCGCGGGTATCACCCGTCCCGGCGAAGCCTACCTGAACCTCGGCACCGGCATCGTCTCGGGGACGTTCAGCGCCGATTACCGGACCGACAGGTCCTTCCGCACCATGAGCGGGGGCGTGCCCGGCACCTATCTGCTGGAAACCTTCTTCGGCGGCGGCACCTACAACGTCACCTGGTTCACCGAGCGGTTCTCGGATATCGGCCCGCAGCCCTTCGGGCTGGACCTGATCCCCGAACGCATCCTTGAAGCCGCGGCCTCGGACCTGCCCGCGGGCGCCGAGGGGCTGCTGGCGCTGCCCTATCTGACCGGGGTGCTGACGCCCTATTGGGACAGCAACGCGCGGGGGGTGCTGTTCGGGCTGAGCCCGCGCCACGGCAAGGCCCATATCTTCCGCGCCGTGATCGAGGGGCTGGCGCTGGAACAACGTCTGTCCACCAGCGGCGCCGAACAGGCCATCGGCGCGCGGACCGAATGCTTCCGCCTGATGGGCGGCGGCACGCGCAGCGCGCTCTGGTGCCAGATCATGGCCGATGTTCTGGAACGCCCGGTCGAGATCGCCCGCGAGGCCGAGGCCACCTGCCTTGGGGCCGGGATGCTGGCGGCGGCGGGCGCGGGGCTTTACGGCTCGATCACCGAGGCCTCGTCCGAAATGAGTGCCACCGGCCGCACCTATCTGCCCGATCCGGGCCAGAGCGCGCGCTATTCCGACCTGTTCGAGGTCTATCGCGGCCTCTATCCTGCGCTGCAAAGCCATTTCACCCGCCTCAAGGACTTCCAGCATGAGCCTGCCTGACACCGCCCCGACCGCCCTGGCCGAGCGTTATCCCACCCTCACGCTGGACCGGGCCTGGGCGCGTTACCAAGAGGTGCGCGACCGGCTGCCTTCGGCCCCGCGACAGGGCGCGTGCCGCCCTGCCGCGTCCCTCGCCGAGGTTGCGGGCGATTATGACGGGTTCCTCTTCGACAGTTTCGGCGTGCTGAACGTCGGCGAAACGGCGATCCCCGGCGCGGCTGATTGCCTGTCCGCCCTGCGCAAGGCGGGCAAACGGTTCTGCGTGCTGACCAACGCCGCCAGCTACGGGGTCGAGACCGCCCTGGCCAAATATGCGCGGATGGGACTGGACGTGCGCCGGGCCGAGGTGATCTCCAGCCGCGACGTGGCGATGGCGCATCTGGACCGGGGCGTGATGTGGGGCGCGATCTGCGCCGCCGAGGACGGGCTGGCAGACCTGCCGGGGCAGGGCTTCGATCTGTTGGCGCCGGGGGCGGACTGGGCGCGGGCGGGGGGCTTTCTGTTCCTGTCCTCGATCCGCTGGAACGGCGACCTGCAGGACAGGCTGGTCGAGGCCCTGAAGGCGCGTCCCCGGCCCGTCATCGTCGGCAACCCCGATCTGGTCGCGCCGCGCGAAGAGGGGCTGAGCCTGGAACCCGGCTACTGGGCGCATGACCTTCAGGACCGCACCGGCATCGCGCCGCGCTTTTTCGGCAAGCCTTTCCCCGAGGCGTTCCGCACCGCCCTGAACCGGATGGGGCCGGGCCGTTACGCGATGATCGGCGACACGCCCCAGACCGACATCCTGGGCGGTCTGGCCGCCGGGATCGAGACGATCCTGGTCACGCGCCACGGCATCCTGGCCGGGCGCCCCGTCGCCCCCATGCTCAGCGATTGCGCGATCCTGCCCGACATGGTGATGCCCGCCATCGGCGACTGACCATCCTGACTTGTCCTCTCGCTGACGGCCTACGCCGCTGGATACCGCGCGATCTGCGCAAACGAGCGCGCGACGAACGCGACATGGGAAGGCGACCGTGGTCGACGTCATTGTTCGGGGCAGCACCAAGGCGGGTCTTGGATCAATCATGGGGACTTTTGGCCGCATGTGTCTCAAGTCACGATGCCAAGTGTTTTTTCATGCCTTAGTATCCACACGCAGGCCGGTTGTTCCGTCGTTGACCGATCACGGTTCCATCGGAGGCGGATGGGCCCGACATCGAAAGCACCTTTGCTCTCGGAAATAGTATTTAAGAGCAGATATTAAAGGGAATTCACCAAACCTGCGCGGTCATCAAGTCCGGATAATATCAACCGAAAGAGACCGCTTCCGAACCGTTTGGCGCAGCGGCAGTTGCTCAGCCCCACCCGCCTCAACACTCTTATAAAAAGCAAAACCCGGCCCGCAGCCGGATCGGGAGAACGCTTTTGCTTGGGCGACCGCCCGATCGGAGAGATCAGGAAACCTGAAGCCTGAATAGCCCCATGTTTCGTGGACGCGTTCTTCGCTAATTTTGAGGCAAGGAGGCCATGATGGGCACAGGTAATTTCACGGATCAGTTCAAGCGCGATGCGGTGGCGCAGATCACGGAGCGGGGCTACCCAGCCAGGGCAGTTTCGGCCAGACTGGGGGTTAGCACGCACTCGCTCTATGCCTGGAAGCGCAAGTTTGCGAAGGCGGTGTCGGGTGACACGGAGAAGGATGCCGAGATCCGGCGGCTGAAGCGGGAGTTGGCGCGGGTGTCGGAGGAACGTGATATCCTAAAAAAGGCCACCGCGTATTTCGCGAGGGATGCAAAGTGAGATACGCGTTCGTGGCCGAGCATCGGGGTCAGTTTTCGGTGCGGGCGATGTGCCGCTGCCTGCGGATCCAGCCGAGCGGGTTCTATGCGTGGCTGAAGGCACCGCTTAGCGCACGGGCACAGGAAGACAGGCGCCAGACCGAGCTACTGCGTAAGGCTTGGGCGGAGAGCGGTAAGGTCTATGGCTACCGCAAGTTGCATGACGATCTGATCGAACAGGGCGAGAGCATCTGTCCGAACCGCGTTTTCCGGCTGGCGCAGCTTGCGGGGATTAGGGCGCAGATCGGCTACAAGCGCCGCCCCGGCAGCTATGGCGGCAAGCCATCGGTCGTGGTCGACAACACCCTCGACCGGCAGTTTGATGTCGAGGCCCCGGACAAGGTCTGGGTGACCGATATCACCTACAGCCGAACGCAGGAGGGGTTCGCCTACCTCGCGGTGGTCATTGACCTGTATTCCCGGCGCGTGGTCGGCTGGTCGATGCAAAGCCGTCAGACGACAGATATCGTCCTGCAGGCCCTGCTCATGGCTGTGTGGCGGCGCAAGCCGAAGAACAAGGTGCTGATCCACTCGGATCAGGGCAGTCAGTTCACCAGCGTCGATTGGGCTGCGTTCTTGCGAGCCCACAATCTGGAGCATTCGATGAGCCGCCGTGGCAACTGCCATGACAACGCCGTCGCCGAGAGCTTCTTCAACCTGCTCAAGCGCGAGCGGATCAGGCGCA
>NZ_JBQTCG010000020.1:0-21128 GCF_052379855.1 Paracoccus sp. NSM
CGCCGACATCTCGGTCAAGTGAAACGCCTCGCGCGGGGAGGCGCGGCGGCAGAGGGGGGAACGAGTATGAGCCTGTTAGAGGCTGTGATCCGGCCATTGTCCCGGATCAACGAAACGGTGCTGAGACTAGGCCGCGCCGTCGGCATCGTCGCCATTGCGATCATGGTGGCGGTGACGATCCTGCAGGTCTTTCAGCGCTATGTGATGAACAGCGCGCTGGCCTGGCCGGACGAGGCCGCGCGCTTTTGCATGATGTGGATGACCGGGCTGATGGCGCCGACGGCCTTTCGTCGCGGCGGCTTCGTGGCGATCGACTTCGTGCCGCTGCTGCTGCCGGTCCTGCTGGCGCGGCTGCTGAATGTGGTGCTGCTGGTGATCTCGCTTGTGGTGCTGGTCGTCGCGCTGCAGATCGGCTGGCGCGAGGTGACGGGCCTTGGCGGGCGCTTTGCCAGCGCCTCGCTGTTCGTGCCGGTCTCGCTGGACCTGTCGGAATGGTATCGGGTGCCGCGGTCCTGGATGATGGCCTCGATTCCGGTCGGGCTGGTCCTGCTGATCATGGTCAATGTCGAACTGATCCTGCGCAATCTGGCGCAGATGGCAGGCGTGCGAGACCTGCCGCCGATCCCCACCGGGGACGGCATGGATACCGGCGCGCGGGGGGTCGACTGATGCTGATCTGGTTCCTGCCGCTGTTCCTGTTCTTTCTGCTTCTGGGCCTGCCGGTCTTTTTCGGGATGCTGGCCGCGCCGGGCATCATCCTGTGGCTGAACGGTCAGGAACGCGACCTGACGCTGCTTTACCGCAATCTCTATAACGGGATGGACAGCTTTCCCCTGATGGCGATCCCGTTCTTCATGCTGGCGGGCGAATTGATGAACAGAGGCGGCATCACGCTGCGGCTGGTCGAGTTCGCGCAGGCGCTGATGGGGCACCTGCGGGGCGGGCTGGCGCATGTCAACGTGCTCAGCTCGATGCTGTTCGCGGGGCTGTCGGGCTCGGCCGTGGCCGATACCTCGGCGCTTGGTTCGATGCTGGTCCCGGCGATGGAGAAACAGGGCTATACCCGCCGCTTCGCCGCCGCGATCACCGCCGCCAGCTCGGTGATCGGGCCGATCATCCCGCCCTCGGGGATCATGATCATCTATGCTTATGTCATGGGCGAAAGCGTGGCTGCGCTGTTTCTGGCGGGCATCGTGCCGGGGGTCATGGTCGGGCTGGGCCTGATGGCGGTGATCAAGGTCATGGCGGACCGCTACGATTTCCCCATCGCCTCGGCGCGCCAGCCCTGGGCCGCACGCGGTCGCGCCAGCCTCAAGGCATTCTGGCCGCTGCTGACGCCGATCATCATCCTGGGCGGCATCCTGGGCGGCATCTTCACGCCCACCGAGGCCGCTGCGGTGGCGGTGCTCTATGCGATGGTCATCTCGCTTTTCGTGCTGCGGACGATGCGGCCGGGGGAACTGCCGGACGTGCTGGGCCGCGCGGCGCTGACCTCGGCGGTGGTGCTGCTGCTTGTGGGGGCGGCGATGTCCTTCAAGACGGTCGTGTCGCTGTCCCATGCGCCGCAGATCATGGCCGATTTCATCCTGGGGCTGACGGCGAACCCGCTGCTGCTGCTGTTCCTGATCAACCTGCTGCTGTTCGTGGTGGGCATGTTCCTGGATGCGGGGCCTGCAATCATCATCCTGGCGCCCATCCTCGCCCCGGTCTTTGAAAGCATGGGCGTGGACAGCGTGCATTTCGCCATCATCATGTGCGTCAACCTGACCGTGGGTCTGGCGACGCCACCGATGGGGCTGGTGCTGTTCGTGGCCGCCGCCGTCTCGAAGGAACGCGTGACCACCATCGCCCGCGCGATCCTGCCATTCCTGGCGGTCGAGATCCTGGTGATCTTCCTGATCACCTATTTCCCCGCCTTGTCCATGACCATTCCGCGCCTGACCGGGTTCGCGGACTGACAGCCTTACATAAAACGGGAGGAGATACCGATGCTTAAAACCACACTGGCCCTTGCGGCGGCACTGGCGCTGGCCGCGCCGGCCTTTGCGCAGGATTACACGATCCGCGCCGTCGCCAATTCCAACGAGGAGGACGAGGATTACGACGGCCTGCAGGTCTTCAAGTCCCATGTCGAGGCCGCCTCGAACGGCGCCATCGAGGTCGAGATCTACATGGGCACGCAGCTTTGCTCGAACGGGGCGGAATGCCTGCAGGGCGTGGCCGACGGCTCGATCGATGTCTATATCTCGACCCTGGACGGGGCGGCGGGTCTGTTCCCGTATTTCCAGGTGCTGGACATGCCCTATATGATGGCCGACGACCGCGTCGCGGAACGGGTGCTGTCGGGCGACTTCATGCGCTATCTGCGCGACCGCGCGCTGGAGGACAGCGGCGACACGCTGCGGCTGATGACGATCGGCAATACCGGCGGTTGGCGCAGCTACGCCAACACGCAGCGCCGCATCCAGACGCCCGCCGATCTGGCCGGGCTGAAGATGCGGACCGTGGTGGCGGACCTGCCGCAGGAACTGGCGCGCGCGATGGGCGCCTCGCCGACGCCGATCCCCTGGCCCGAGCTGTTCACCTCGCTTCAGACGCGCGTCGTCGAAGGCACTGCGAACGGCATCACCGACATCATGTCGATGCGTTTCCCCGAGGCCGGGCTGCGTTACATGACGCTGGACCAGCACGCCTACATGGGCGCCTATTGGTGGATGTCGAATGACAGTTTCACCGCCATGCCCGAGGATATGCGCCAGATCGTCGTTGACGGCTTCTACGCGCTGCAACAGGCCACCTTCGCCTCGCCCAAGCGCAAATCCATCCCGGCCTACGAGGCCTTTGCCGCCGCAAGCGGCGAGGTCTATGTCCCCACCCCCGAGGAACGGGCAGCCTTTGCCGAAGCGGCCGAGCCGGTCTATGCGTGGTTCGCATCGTCCGTCAGCGGCGGCGATGAGATCCTGACCCGGTTCCGCGATGCCGTGGCCGAGGCCGAAGCCGCGGTGAACGAAGAGCGCGCCCGAGACATCCAGTAACACCGGGCCGGGGGGCGCCCGCGCCCCCCCTTCCCCGCCCCTCCCGGGCATACCGTCTGGGCCTGCGTCGCCGCGGGCTCAGCACTCCGGAATCCTGCCTCATGCACATTCTCAATCCCTTGCTGCCCGCCCGACTGCGCGTGCTTGCGCCCGGCGTCATGCTGGCCGTCGTCGTCGCCATGGCTGCGCAATTCCTATCATCCCATTACGGCGTGCCGGTCATGCTGATGGCGATCCTGCTGGGGATGCCGCTGCATTTTCTGGCCGAGGATGCCCGCGCGGCCCCCGGCATCGACTTTGCCGCACGCGGGCTGCTGCGCATCGGTGTGGCGCTGCTGGGTCTGCGCGTGTCGCTGGACATGGTCTCGGCGATCGGCTGGCCCTTCGTGGCACTGATCGCGGGCTCGATCGCGGCGGTGATCCTGGGCTCGGTCGCGGTGGCGCGGCGGGTGGGTCAGGACCGGGCCTTCGCGATGCTGACGGGCGGGTCCGTCGCGATCTGCGGGGCATCGGCGGCGATGGCGATCTCGTCGGTCCTGCCGCAACGAGAGCGCTCGGAACGCGACCTGTCCTTCACCGTCATCACCGTGACGGCCCTGTCCACTGTGGCCATGATCCTCTATCCGATCCTGGCGGCCTGGCTGGGCCTCGACCCCCATCGGACAGGGCTGTTTCTGGGCGGCACCATCCACGACGTCGCACAGGTCGTGGGCGCGGGCTATTCCGTGTCCGAGGGCACCGGCGACATCGCCACGGTGGTCAAGCTGATCCGCGTGACGCTGCTGGCGCCGGTGGTGCTGATCGCCAGCCTGGCGCTGCGCCGGACCAGCGCCGCCTCTGGCGCGCGCCCGCCCTTGCTGCCCGGCTTCGTGCTGGCCTTCCTGCTGCTGGCGGCCGCGAATTCGGCGCATCTCATCCCCGAATTGGTCACGGATGCGGCATCGACCGCGTCTCGCGCGCTTCTCGTCGCGGCGGTGGCGGCGGTCGGGATGAAGACCGCATTGGCGCGCCTGGCAGAGGTTGGCCCGGCGGCCATCGTGATGCTTCTGGCGCAAACCGCCGTGATCGCGGCGCTGATCGGCATACCGCTGATCCTGGGTCTGGTGTAGGTAGGGCCCAGGAACCGGCGCTGGACGGGGTCGCGGCCATAGGCATGGGCCATTGCTGCCCGGACCCACGGCAAGCGCGCGGCACCATGCTTCAGATGAACATCACCACGACCGCCAGCGTGCCGATGACCAGTGCCACCGCCAGAACGCGCGGGTTCTGCCATTTCGGCAGTTCCGCCAATTCCTGCGTCTCGTCCTGCCAGGTCTGCCTGCTGAACGTCGTCTCGGCCTCTAGCTCGGGCGCTTCGCCGCGCAGGGTGACGAAGGTCAGGATCGCCAGCGACAAGAGCAGCATCAGCCCTGTCCCATAGAGGAATTGCAGGTCGATCAGCTCCGCGAATTCGAAGATTGCAAAGCCCGCAAGACCGACCGGGATGCCCAGTGACAGCGTCCAGAAGGCCGCCTCTCGGGGCGGGCGCGCCGAGAACAGCCCCGCCAGGAACACCACCACGACCGGCATGGTCACATAGCCCAGGAAGGACTGGAAATACTCCACGATGCCGCCGAAGCTGCCGATGACCGGCGCCCAGAGCGCGGCCACGATCATGAAGCCTCCGACCAGCAGGCGGCTGACCAGCAACATGCGCTTGTCGCTCCAATCCTTCTTGTGCGGCTTGATGAAATCGTTGACCGCGATCGAGGCCGAGCCATTCAGGACCGAGTCGATCGTGGACATCAGCGCCGCGACAAGGGCGGCCAGCGCCAGGCCGCGCAGGCCGATGGGCAGCAGTTCAAAGACCAGGGCAGGCCAGATATGATCCTGGTCCTGCAGATCGGGGAAGAGTTCGCGCCCCATCAGGCCCGGCAGGATCAGGATGAAGAGGAACGGCACCTGCAAGGAGGCCGCCAGCAAGGCGCCCCACCGGCCATGGTTCACATCCTTGGCCGACAGGACCTTCTGCACGACGACGTGGTTGGTGGTCCAGTAGTAGAAGCTTAGCCAGATGACGCCGGTGAAGATGCCCGGCCAGGGCAGGAAATCGTCATCGGCGGGCTTTGCGATGGTGAATCCGCCCTCGGGCGCGGCTGCGCGCACGGCCTCCCATGACGAGCCCAGCTCCATGAAGACCATCACGAAGATGATCGTTCCGACGATCAGCAGCAGCACGCCCTGGATCGTGTCGGTGATCATCACGGCCTTGAGCCCGCCGAAGATCACGTAACCCCCGCCAAGCGCCGCGATGACCGCGATCAGCGTGCCAAGCGGGATGTCGGGAAAGAGCAGCTGCATCGTCAGCGCCCCCGCGAACAGAGCGCCCGCGCTGTCGATGAAGATCGCCGTGAAGATCGAGAACCCCGCAAAAACCCGCCTTGCACGGCGATCATAACGCTGCTCGAGGAATTCGGGCATCGTGTTGACCTTGCTGCGCAGGTAGAAGGGCAGGATGAACAGCGCGAAGAAGATCAGGACCAGCGTCCCCATCCATTCGTAGTTCCAGACCGCGATCCCGTCGCCATATCCCGCCCCGGCCAGACCCACGAAGGATGTGCCCGACAGGTTCGCCGACATGAGCGAGATGCCGATCACCGGCCAGACCGCCCCTCGCCCGCCCAGAAAATAGCTTTCGCTGTCCTTCTGGCCGCGGCTCAGCCAAAGCCCGATGGCAAGGACGATCACGACATAAAGCCCGGCAATGGTCAGATCGATGGCGGAGACCTCGAATTCGGGCATCGTTCTCGTCCTTTGCGATCAGGGGTCGCGCCCCGCCTGCCCGACTGTGGCCCGCGGTTCCTGCGACTTGTTGACCACAACCGCACCGCTCTGCGCTGGTTCCCGCCAGAGTTGAAATGCCCCGAAGCCACGGCCGGTGACCCAGAGAAACGGACACAGGCGGAAACATCCCGGCGCGACGCTGGTTACAGCCGCCGACCTTCTGGAAAAGGAGCCTTCGATGGCCAGAAAACCGCAAGGCGGCCGCAAGCCTGCCGGCAAGCCCGCGCCCCAACCGGACCCCAAGCGCGGTATGCCCCGTTCGCTGCTTTACGCGCTGATCCCCGGCGGCTTTCTGCTGCTGGTGGCGGTGATGGTCTTTGGCGGATGGGCCACCCAGGAAGAGCCCGCCCCGATGACCGAGGCGCGCGAAGAGGCCGAGCAGATCGACGACTAGGCCAGCCCCTGCCAGAACGACGCGGGGCGCGCGGCAAGGAATGAAGGTGTCGTAACGGAATGGACAATCGACAGACGGGCAATGCCGTGGGGCGTGCAGGCTCTCGCGGCCATACCGACATGCGCGCTGGCCGGGCCAATCTGGTCGGCGCCAGTTTCGCCCTCACCGCGCTGGCCTACGGGCTTGCGCGGTTCGCCTATGGCCTGCTTCTGCCGCAGATCCGGGCCGATCTGGAACTGGATACGGTGGTGGCGGGCTGGATCGGCAGTGCCGCCTTCGCGGCCTATTGCGCGGGCGTGGTCGCAGCGTTCTTCGCCGTGCCGCGCAGCGGGCCGCGGGCGGTCGCGGTCGCCTCGGGGCTATGCGCGACGCTTGGCATGGGGCTGATGGCGGTGGCGGGTTCGGCGCCTGCCCTGGGGTTGGCCATGGGGCTGGCAGGGATCAGCACCGGGCTGGCCTCGCCCCCGCTTGCGGCGGCGGTGGCGTGCCGCGTGCCGGCCAGCGACCGGCCGCGCGCCAACGGCGCGATCAATGCCGGGACGGCTGCCGGGATCATCCTGTCCGCGCTACCGGCGCTGGCCTTTGCCGAGGCCTGGCGCGACCTCTATCTGGGCTTTGCAGCGATCGCGGCGGTGGTGACGCTGTGGCTGTGGCGCGCGATGCCGGGCCACGCGCCAGAGGCCGCCGCGCAAGGCAAGGCGAGGGCATGGCCAAGAGGCCTTGTGGCCCTGTCCATCGCCGCGGCACTGATGGGGGTGGCCAGCACGGCGATCTGGACCTTCGGGGCCGACATCCTGCGGCAGGATCTGGACTTCGACGACGAGCGGATCGCATTGGCGTGGCTGATCATGGGCGCGGGGGGTCTGCTGAGCGTGGCGACCGGACCGGGCGCGAACCGTTTCGGCCTCGCCGCAATCCACCGCGTTTCGTTGACGCTGATGGCCCTGTCGATGGCCGCGCTGGCGGCTGCACCCCTGGCCGAACTGCTGCCTCATGCCGCGATGGGCTTGTTCGGGGCGGGTTACATCGTCTCTTGCGGGGCGCTGCTGCTTTGGGGGATCGCGCTCTTTCCGCATCGCCCGGATCTGGGGATCGGCCTGCCCTTCCTGCTGATCGCCATCGGCCAGATGATTGGCGCGCCGCTTTTCGGGGCCGCGCTGGAAGCGGCCGGAACGCCGCTGGCCCTTGCGGGGGCAGGCGTCGCGCTGGCTGTCGCCGCGATCCCGGCGCCTGCACGCAACCGCATTCGCAACGCGCCTCGAACGCGGGGCGGCCTGGCGGGGCGCGCAAAAGCGCAGGAAACCGCCTGCCATGCGCCCTGACGCCGCCGCGCTCCGCATGGGCGCGCAGCAGATCGTCGCCTCAGGCGTCGGCCGGCGCAAGCGCACAACCTGGTGATATGCGTCCTGCGCCATTGCCCGGTCCCGGGCCGTGACGCTAGGCTGGTTCGACCAAAGGCGGAGGCGCGACTGGAACGGGACCGGCACTGGGACGATCTGCTGCGCCGCGCCAATCAGGGCGACGGCGCGGCCTTCCTGCGCTTTCTGACCGAAGTGACCCCCGCCCTGCGTGCGCTGATCCGCTCGCGCGGCCACGGCCTGCCGCCCGACCAGCA
Organism: Paracoccus sp. NSM; assembly: GCF_052379855.1. NCBI lineage: Bacteria > Pseudomonadati > Pseudomonadota > Alphaproteobacteria > Rhodobacterales > Paracoccaceae > Paracoccus > Paracoccus sp. NSM. The sequence continues at coordinate 7,868 of NZ_JBQTCG010000020.1, forward strand.
CGAGGATGTCCTGCAAGAGGTGCTGCTGGCCATTCATCTCAAGCGCGGCACATGGGACGGCGCCAGCCCGGTTCGGCCCTGGCTACATGCGGTGGCGCGGCACAAGGTCGTCGACGCCTTCCGCAAGCGGGGCCGCAGGCTGCATCTGCCGATCGACGATCTTCAGGACATGCTCGAGGCTGATCCAGGCCCGACACCCTTGGCTGCGCGGGATGCGGAACGGATGCTGGGCATGATCGACCACCGGGGCGCCGCGCTGGTGCGCGCCATCCGGCTGGAGGGCAAGACCCCCGAAGAGGCCGCCGCGGGCCTTGGCGTGACGACAGGTGCCGCCCGCGTCGCCCTGCACCGCGCCATGAAGCGCCTTGTCGCGCTGGCCGAGAGGATGAAATGACACAGCGACCCGCAACCGACGAGCTGATCCGCAGCCTGGCCGCCAGCCCGGCTCCGCCGCCCCTGACGGCGGCGATCGCGCGGCCCATGCTGCTGGCGCTGGTCCTGAGCCTTGGCGCCTTTCTGCTGGTCGCGGGTCCACGTGCGGATCTGGCGCAGGCGGTCCTTGCGCCCGAGGTGCTGGCCAAACTGCTCTTGCCCCTGGTCGTCGCCGCGACAGCACTGGTTCTGGCGCTGCGTTCCGCCCGACCCGCCACCCGGATCGGCGGTGGCGCGCTGCTCGTCCCCGCCGCGGCCGCGCTTGCGATCCTGGCCGCCACGCTGGCCCGGACCGCTCCGGGCTCCGTGCTGCCAGCCTTGATCGGCGGCGGCAGCCCCGCCGGCTGTCTTGCGGCGATCACCGCGCTGTCGGCGCCTGCGATCATCGCCGGGCTGGCCCTGTTCCGGCGCGGTGCCTCTCTTCGCCCGGCGAGGACGGGGGCGTTGATCGGCATCGCGGCCTCGGCGGGGGCGGCGTCGGGCTATGCGCTTTACTGCACCGAGGATTCGCCGCTGTTCTTCATCACCTGGTATGGGCTGGCCATTCTGATCGCGGCGGCTGCGGGCGCGCTGGCCGGCCAGCGACTGCTGCGCTGGTAGCGGTCCGCCCTCGTGTGCAGCAGGAATGAACTTGCTGCACACTTGCCCGATGTGCAGCAAGATGTTATTTGCTGCACATGCCAAGGCAGACCATGACGATCACCTCTCATTCCCGCGCGGCGCAGGTCGCCTATCAGGACCTGCTGCGGCTGCATCTTGATGAAAGCGCCTCCGACCTGATCGGCAGCATCGAAGAGCGGGCGCGCGGCGGGCGGGTCTATCTCTACGACAAGTTCCGCATCGGCACCCAGATGAAAAGCCGCTATCTGGGCGAGGGCACGCCCGAATTGCGCGCCCGGCTGGCCCGCGCCGCCGAACTGAAGGCCGGGGCCGAGGCGCGGCGGGCGACGATGGCCCGGCTGGCGCGCGTCCTGCGCGCCGAGGGCTTTATCACGACCGACCGCGACACCGGATCGCTGCTTCTGGCCTTTGCGCGGGCGGGGGTGTTCCGGCTGGGCGGAACGCTGGTCGGGACGGGCGCCTATGCGCTCTATCAGGGCGAGCTGGGCGTACGTTTCGACAGCGACGAGCTGGCACAGACCGGCGATATCGACTTTGCAAGCTTCGAGCGGCTGTCCGTCGCCCTGGGCGACACGGTCGAGGCCAATCCCGGCGACATCCTGCAATCGCTGAAATTCGACCCGGTGCCGGGCGTCCATGACCGTCAGGTCTGGAAATGGCGCCAGAACCGGGGCGAAGCGATGGTCGAATTCCTGACCCCCGCCTTCGGCGCGGAAGAGGTCAAGCCGCTGCCCGCGCTTGGCGTCAGCGCACAAGGGCTGAATTATCTGAATTACCTGATCGCGGAACCGATCCCGGCGCTGGCACTCTATCGGTCGGGGGTTCTGGTCCAGATCCCCCGGCCCGAGCGCTTCGCGATCCACAAGCTGATCGTCGCGGATCGTCGCCGCGACGGACCCGACCGCGCCAAGGCCCGCAAGGACCGCGCGCAGGCGGCGCATCTGATCGACATTCTGGCCGAGGATCGCCCCGACGACCTGCGCGACGCGCTGGAGGACGCCCGGTCCCGCGGCCCGCGCTGGCGCGAGCGGATGGATGCCAGTCTGGCCCGCCTGCCCGGCAGCGCGGCCCGGCTGCGGGATCTGGCCTAGCTCAGATCACGGACAGCGTGCCGTCGGTTTCTAGGATCACGGCGCGAACGCCATCCAGCCCCTGACGACCGCTCTGCCGCAGGGCCGCGTCGATCTCTTCGGCAGTGACGCGCTGGCAACGCATCGCATCCGGCAAGAGGCCGCCATCGCGGACCAAAAGTGTCGGCTCTGCCTTGATGACGCCACGGAACCAGGCCGATCGCACGGATAGCCAGGTGATAGCGAATTGCAGCCCGACCAGCAGGGCCAGCGCCACGACCCCCTCGGCCAGTGGGACGTCTGCGCTCAGCAGAACCGTCGCCAAGGTCGAGCCCAGAGCCACCGTCACGATCAGGTCGAAGGCGTTCATCTTGGACAGGGTCCGCTTGCCCGACACGCGCAGCATCACGATCAGCGCGCCATAGGCGGCGACGCCCACGACCAGAACGCGCAGGATGCCGTGCCAATCGTCGAACAACATCGAGGCCTCCGTCGGGAAAAAGGCCGGGGACGCGTCCGCCCCCGGCCACAGGCTGGCGATCAGCCCTGATATTCGGGCAGCTGCTCAAGCTGCTCGCGGGTCGCGCCGACATAGACGCGCAGATCGTCGCCGCCGTCATGCATGACAGAGACCTCGTCCATGCCGAGCGCAACCGGATGGGCGCCCATCCCCAGAACGCCACCCACGTCAAGGACGACATACTCGACCTGTCCCTGCTGCGAGGCGACCACGTCCTGCACCGTGCCGATATTGTTGTCGCCGGCGCCATAGACCTCGGCGCCCATCAGGTCGTCAAGCGACAGCGCAGCCGCCTCGGCGCGTTCGTAGCCCTGCAACCGGACCTGAGGCGCGGACATCGCCTGACGACCGCCGCGCCAGTCGTCCCCTTCCCCTTGCCGGGCCTCGGCCTGCTGGCCTTGCTGCTGCCCGGCGGGTTGCTGCTGCCCTTCAGCCTGCTGCTGGCCCTCGAACGAGATGTCGGGCTCGCCGCTTTCGGTAAACTGGACACGCGGCTCGCCGCTGCCAGAGAACTGGATCTGCGGCTCGGCTGCCTCGTAGCTTACACGGGGTTCGGCCTGTTGCAGATCGACGCTGGCCTGATCGCCCTGCTGCAGTCGGACCTGCGGGTCGCCCTGGCTGACCTGCACGTCGGGCTCTTGCCGGGGCTCATCGGTGGCCGCGTCATCGACAGCCACATCGACCTCGGGCTCACCCTGTTCGACGCTGACGCGGGGCTGGGCCTGATTCACGTCGATCCGCGGCTGGGGCGTGTCCACCGCGACCTGCGGGTCGGGCATACGGACGATGATCTCGGGCTGAGGCTGGTCGACGGTGACGACCGGCTCGGGCATGTCGATCCGGATGGTCGGCGGCACCTGACGCACGATGATCTCGGGCTGAGGCTGGGCGACCGAGACGCGCGGCTCGGGCTGGGTCACGTCGACCTCGGGGGCTGGCTGCTCGACGGCGACGCGCGGCGGCTCTTGCGAGACGACGATGCGACCTTCGACCCGCTCGGCCTCATCGCCCTGGGCAAGCGTCTGCTCGGCCTGGGCGACGTAGCGGGCGCAAAGCTGCGGATCGTCGCCACGCGCGGCCTCAGATGCCTCGTCAAGCCATTCCTGCTGAAAGCTGTCATTACCCTCGACGACCTGGCCAAGCTGCGTGCAAGCCTGCGCGTCCTGCCCGGCCTGCTGCTGCGCCAGCGCCGGGACGGCTGCGGTCGTGCAGAGCATCGAGGCCGTGAACAATCCGGTGAGGCGGTTTTTCATCCTGTTCTCCTTTCCTTGCTGCGGCCCATGCAACAGCCCGAGGCCAAGCATGTTCCCGGATTTCTGAGAACAGGCCGTCCCCGGACATGCGCCGCAGCCGGATCGGAGGCGTTCAGGACGGCGCCACCTCGGCCATCGCGGCAAGGATCACATGCGCTGATGCCGCGCCCGGATCGACATGGCCAAGCGACCTTGCCCCCAGCTTGGCCGAGCGTCCCCGACGGCTTTCGATCAGCGCGGTCCGGTCGCGTCCCTGCCGGGCGGCGCCGGCAGCGGCCAGCAGCCGCGCCTGCGGGCCGCCCGCAGCCTCCGAGGCGGCCTCGGCGGCGGGCAGCCATGCGTCGATCATGGTCTTGTCGCCCGGCGCCGCCCCGCCGCGCGCCAGGATACCGTCGCAGATCCCCCGCACCCACAGCGCCATGGCCGCCCCGTCCAGGTTCAGCCGATCCGCCACAGCCGCCCCGGCGCGCTGGAACGCGCTGGCGTAAAGCGGCCCGGTCGAAGCGCCCACGGCATCCAGAAACGCCGCCGACATGTGTTGGCACATCCGGGTGATGGTCGCATCGGACGGCAGGTCGTCCAGCGCGCGCTGGATGGCGGTCCAGCCGATCTCCATCGTGATGCCGTGATCGCCGTCACCGATGACGCCGTCCAGTTGCGACAGCCAGTCGCGGTTCTCGCCGATGGCGCGGGCCGCGGCGCGCATCATCGCCTCGAAGGCCTGCGGCGTGACGGTGCCTTCGGTCACGAGGCTCGCACGCTCAGCCTGTGGCGCTACCTCGGCCTCGGCGCGGCTTGCGCGGGGGTGACGGCGTGCCACAGGCGTCGGGCTGTCGCCCACGGTCAGCGCGGGCGTCCGGCAGGGCCGGTCCAGCAGCCGGGTCAGATCATCATCCAGCCGCATCAGCGTGATCGAGGCCCCCGCCATATCCAGCGATGTGCAGTATTCCCCGACCCAGGTCCGATGCACGGCGATCCCGCGTTCGGCCAGAAACGCGGCGACGCGGCGGTTCAGGACGTAAAGCTCCAGCATTCCGGTCGCGCCCAGACCGTTGACCAGCACCGCGACCCGCTGCCCAGGTTCCAACCCCAGATCGGCGGCGATCACGGCCATCAGTTCGTCCACCAGATCGTCGGCCCGGCCAAGGGGTGCCGAACGCATTCCGGGTTCGCCATGGATGCCCATGCCGATCTCCATCCGGTCGGGTTCGATCCGGAAATGCGCCTGCCCGGTCTGCGGCATGGAGCAGGGCGTCAGCGCGACCCCCATCGAGCGAGTCGCGTCGTTCGCGGCGCGGGCGGCGGCAAGGCAGGCGTCAAGGTCGCGCCCCTCATCAGCCGCGGCACCGGCGATCTTGAAGACGAAGAAGTCGCCCGCGATGCCGCGCCGTTCGGCCTCGCGCCCGGCAGGGGCCGAGGCGACGTCATCGGTCACCGCCAGCGATCGGGCGGGAATGCCCTCGGCCGCGCAGGTCTCGGCGGCCATGTCGAAATTCATCACGTCGCCGGTGTAATTGCCGTAAAGGAACAGAACGCCCGCGCCGCCTTCGACCGCGCGCGCCGCGTCCATGACCTGCTGCGGCCCGGGAGAGGCAAAGACGTTGCCCACCGCCGCCGCATCGGCCAGACCCCGGCCCACATAGCCCGCAAAGGCAGGTTCATGCCCCGAGCCGCCGCCGATCACGACGCCCACCTTGCCGTCGCGCGGGCCATCCACGGCGATGACGGCGCGGCCCGTCGGCCCCTCAAGCGCCAGCATGTCGGGGTGGGCGGCGATCATGCCGGCAAGGGCCTCGGTCACGATATCCTCGGGCGCGTTCAGCAGGCGCTTGGTCGGGTGGTCGGTCATGGTCCCCTCCTCCTCAGGTGACGATGCGGCGCGCATGGGCGACGGTCTGATCCAGCCACGGGCGCTCCTGCGCCTGCGCGGTGGCCAGACCGTCGCCCAGAGGCAGCCAATGTTCCAGAATGCAGCTGGTCTCGGGCGGGCAATGGGCCAGTTGCGCCAGCACCCATTCGAGGGGCGCCCGACCCTGCCCCAGAGGCACGCCCCGGATGCGGAAACCCACCCCATGGGGATCGGGCTGGATGATGTAATCCTTCAGATGCAGGTTGATCGTGTAGGGCGCCAGCAGGGTGACGGTTTCCTCGGTCCATTCGCCCGCGCAGATCGAATTGGCGACGTCCAGACAGACGCCCAGCTGCGGATCGGCGACCCGCTCCAGCAATTCGACCATGCGCGGCGAGGGATAGTTGAAATGGTTCTCGATGGCGATGCGGATGTCCGCCGCGCGCGCCTGCTCCAGAAGGGGACGCAGCTGCTCGGCCAGATCGGCGACCGGCAGATGCGCATCGGCCTCGTCCAGCGCCACGCGCAGAATGCGGGCGTTCAGGCGACGTCCGATCCCCAGATAGCGCGCCACCTCGTCCGCGTCGAAGCATTGCGTGCCCAGCTCCAGCGCGATGCCGCACGCGGCGGCGCGTTCGGCCAGACGGTGCTGGTCGCTCTCGCTCAGCCGGTCCAGCGGCAGGTTGTCGGCATATTGCACCACCGCCAAGCCGCGCGAGGCGGCCTCGTCCAGCAGATCGAAGGCGCTCATCGGCCGCGCCGGGCGCTGGTCCCCGATGCCGATGTTCCAGCGAAAGGCATAGCTGCCCAGACCCAGTTTCATGCGCGCCCCCCTTACCCTGCCCCTGATCGGGCATCGCGCAGATTTGCCCGCAAAGCGCGCCGCTTCAATTTAGTTTTTCTACGCAGCTGATTAATTTTTTCGACCTTACGCAGCGCGCCCAGCCCGCTACCGTCTGCCCATCGGACATGCCGACCGGCAGGAGGAGCCATGAACGCCACGACCAGGCCAGAGAACCGGCCCAACACCTCGCTGGAGCGCAGGGCCTGGGCGATCCGCCGCCACGCGTTGCGCATGGGGCAGGTGCAGGGGCAGGGCTATATCGGCCAGGCGCTCGGCATCGCGGATGTTCTGGCGGTGGCCTATTTCCACGCGATGGACTACCGCCCCGAAAACCCCGAATGGGAGGGGCGCGACCGGTTCCTGCTGTCCATCGGCCATTACGCCATCGCGCTTTACGCAGCCCTGATCGAGGCCGGGATCATCCCCGAGAACGAGATCGAGACCTATGGCATGGATGACAGCCGCCTGCCCATGTCGGGCATGGCTTCCTACACGCCGGGGATGGAGATCACGGGCGGCTCTTTGGGCCATGGCCTCGGCATCGCGGTCGGCATGGCGATGGGGCTCAAGCGCAAGAAGAACCCGGCCTTCGTGATCAACCTCATGTCCGACGGCGAGTTGGGCGAGGGCTCGACCTGGGAGGCCGCGATGTCGGCCTCGGCGCAGGGGCTGTCGAACCTGATCTGCCTGGTCGATTTCAACGACCAGCAGGCCGACGGCCCCTCGACGCAGGTCCTGACCGCGGAGCCGGTCGCCGACAAATGGGCGGCGTTCGGCTGGCACGTCCAGCGCATCGACGGCAACGACATCGAGGCTGTCCGCATGGCCTTTGACACCGCCCGCGCCCATCCCGGCCCTCAACCGCGCGCGATCATCTGTGACACGGTGATGTGCAAGGGCGTGCCCTTTCTGGAGGCGCGCGAGATCACCCATTTCGTCCGCGTCGAGCCTGACGAATGGGACCGCGCGCTGGCCATCCTCGACGAGGGACAGATCCGATGACCCATGCCAGCATGGCCCGCAAATACGAACCCCGCCGCCTGCCCGAGGGGCCGCGCGCCGCGACCTCGGCCATGATCGCCTCGCTTTCGGCCGAAGGCTACGACACGGTCGCGGCCCCCTTCGGTCACGCGCTTGTCGATCTGGCCCGCCGCGATCCGCGCGTCCTGGGCCTGTCGGCGGATCTGGCAAAATACACCGACATGCACATCCTCGCGCAGGAGATGCCCGATCGGTTCCACCAGATGGGCATGGCCGAACAGCTGCTGATGTCCGCCGCCGCCGGACTGGCGCGCGAGGGGTTCATGCCCTTCGCCACGACCTATGCCGTCTTTGCCAGCCGCCGCGCCTATGACTTCATCGCCATGGCCATCGCCGAGGAAAACCTGCCCGTCCGCATCTGCTGCGCCCTGCCGGGCCTCACGACGGGCTACGGCCCCAGCCATCAGGCGACCGAGGATCTGGCGATCTTTCGCGGCCTGCCCAACATGACGATCATCGACCCCTGCGATTCGGCGGACATTCAGGGCATGGTCCCGGCCATGGCCGCCCATCCCGGTCCGGTCTATGCGCGCCTGCTGCGCGGCAGGGTTCCCGACGTGATCCGCCGTCACAAGCCCGATTACCGGTTCCAGCTGGGACGCGCGCAGATGATCCGCGAGGGGGGGGACGTGCTGGTCGTCTCGACGGGGATCATGACGATGCGGGCGCTGGACGCGGCCGAGCGGCTGGCGGCGGACGGGATCGGCGTGGCGGTCCTGCATGTGCCCACGATCAAGCCGCTGGACCGCGACACGATCCTGGCCGAGGCCGCCAGGGGCCGCCTGCTGGTCACCGCCGAGAACCACACCGTGATCGGCGGTTTGGGCGAGGCCGTGGCCGCGACGCTGATGCAGGCGGGCGTCACACCGCGCTTCCGCATGATCGGGCTGCCCGACGAATTCCTCGAAGCCGGCGCGCTGCCGACGCTTCACGACATGTACGGCCTCTCGGTGGATCGGGTGGCCGAGACGATCCGGGGCTGGCTCTAGCCCCCAATGACAGGAGAAACGCCCATGGGGCTTCTTGACGGAAAGACGGCGATCATCACCGGCGCGGCCTCGGCGCGCGGTCTTGGCAAGGCGACGGCGCGGCTTTTTGCCGAACATGGCGCGCGTGTGGCGATCCTTGATCTGGACGAGGGCGCGGCCCGGGCGGCGGCCGCCGATCTGGGCGCGGACCATCTGGGCCTGGCCTGCGACGTGACCGATCTGGCGGCGTGCCGCGCGGTCGCCGAGCGGCTGACGGCGGATTGGGGCCGCATCGACATTCTGGTGAACAATGCGGGCATCACCCAGCCCCTGAAATCGCTCGAGATCCAGCCCGCCCATTACGACGCCGTGCTGGACGTGAACCTGCGCGGCACGCTCTACATGAGCCAGGCGGTGATCCCGGTCATGCAGCGCGCGCGGTCGGGCAGCATCGTGAACCTGTCCTCGGTCAGTGCGCAGCGCGGCGGCGGGATCTTCGGCGGTCCGCATTATTCGGCCGCAAAGGCCGGAATTCTGGGCCTGACCAAGGCGATGGCGCGCGAATTCGCGCCCGACCAGATCCGCATCAACGCGATATGCCCGGGCTTCATCGCCACCGACATCACCGGCGGCAAGCTGACCCCCGAGATGATGAGCGGCATTCTGGCCGGCATCCCGATGGGCCGGGCGGGCGAGGCCAGCGACGTGGCGGGCTGCGCGTTGTTCCTGGCCTCGGACCTCGCGGCCTATTGCACCGGAACCGAGGTGGACGTGAACGGAGGCTCACTGATCCACTGACGCGCAAAGACACGCTGGCCAATGGAGGGGCCAGCGGGCAAAACCACAACCACATGGGAGGATATCATGAAATTCAAGCTGATGACGGCGCTGACCCTGTCGGCGGCCATCGCCGGACCGCTTGCCGCGCAAGAGGTCATCTTTGCCCACGGCGCGGCGCCCGGCAATCCGCGTGACGTCGCCGCGATCGCTTGGGGCGAGGCATTCACCGCCTGCACCGGCACCGCCGTCAATGTCGCGGGCGCCGCGACCATGGGCGATGATGTCGAGATGCTGACCTCGGCCAGCGCCGGGATCATCCAGGTCACGGCGAACAGCCAGGGCGCCATGTCGCAGATCGTTCCCGAGATCGGCCTTCTGGGCCTGCCGTTCCTGTTCGCGGACCTGCCTTCGGCCTGGGCGGTGCTGGATGGCGAGGTCGGGCAGATGCTGGACGAACGCGCGCAGGCCTCGGGTCTCAAGGTGCTGGGCTTCTGGGATAACGGCATCCGCCATGTCAGCCACATGACCAAGACCGTGCCGAACCCGGCGGATGTCGCGGGCATGAACATCCGCACGCCCCCCGACCAGATGACCATCGACATCTTCACCGCGCTCGGCGCCTCGCCCGCGCCTCTGGCCTTTTCGGAGCTGCCGACGGCGCTGCAATCGGGCGTGTTCGACGGCCAGGAGAACCCGCTGACGAATATCTATTCCTCGAAGATCCACGAGATCACCAAGTTCATCACCCTGACCGGCCACAAATACGAGGCGACGCCCGTCGTCGCGGGGCTGGCCTGGTGGTCGGGGCTGGACGAGGCCACGCAGGACTGCGCGCTGAAAGCCACCGCCGAGGCCGGCGAGATCCAGCGCAACCTGTCGCTTGAGGCCGAACAGACGCTGCGCCCGCAGATGGAGGCCGAGGGCGTGACCTTCGCCGAGGCCGACCGCGATGCCTATATCGAGGCCACTTCGGCGATCTATGACGCCTATGCCAGCCGCTACCCGGATCTGGTCGCCGCCCTGCGTGCGGCGGTCGGTCAGTGACGGCTTCGCACGATCGGCAGGGGGGCGCGTCCCCCCTGCTTCGCGCGGCGGATGCGCTGACGCTTCTGGTGACGCTGACCGGAAAGCTGATCGCGGTCGCCTGCCTGAGCGTGATGTTCGTGGCCCTATTGGTGAATGTGGTGCTGCGCTACGGCTTCTCGGGCGGCATCGCATGGGCCTACGAGATCCACGCCCTGTTGCTGCCATGGCTGGTGGCGGGCGGGGTCGTGGTCGCCGCCGCGCAGGGCGCCAACATCGCCGTGACGCTGCTGCCGGGCGTTCTGGGACCCAGAGCCGCGCGGGCGCTGCTGGCGCTGGTTCAGGTGCTGATCCTGGTGATCGCGGTCTCGGTTCTGGTCAGCAGCCAGCCGATCCTGCGCGCGTCCCAGTTCCAGACCCTGTCTACCCTGGGGATCCGGCAGATCTGGGGCTATGCCAGCCTGATCTTCGCCTTCGGCGGCATGGCGGTAATCGCCGCGCTGGACCTGATCCGCGTGCTGGCCGGCACCCTGACCTGGGACCGCGACGCCGGCCGCAACAGCCTGAGCTGAGGAACATGCCATGAGCACGATCATGATCGTCGTCTTCGCCGTCCTGATGGTCCTGGCCGTGCCGGTTGCGCTGGCGATGGTGGGCGGCACCGCCCTTGCCCTGTGGATCGAGGGCCGCCCGCTGGCGGTCATCGCGCAGCGTCTTTATTCGCCGACACAGAGCTTTCCGATGCTGGCGGTCCCGTTCTTCATCCTGGCCGGCAGCCTGATGATGCAGGGGCGGTTCGGCGAATACCTCGTGAACATCGCGCGGCTTTTCGTCGGCCACCTGAGGGGCGGTCTGGGACAGGTCAGCGTCATCGGCTCGGTGATGTTCGGGGGCGTCTCGGGGTCGGCCGTGGCGGATTCGACGGCGATGGGCAACGCGCTGATCCCGGTGCAGAAACGCGCGGGCTATCCCGGGGGCTTCGCGGCGGCGGTGAATGCCTCGTCCTCGACCATCTCGGTTCTGATCCCGCCATCCATTCCGCTGATCCTCTACGGGCTTGTGGCGAATGTCTCGATCATCGACCTGTTCGTGGCGGGCATCCTGCCGGGTGTAATGCTGGGCCTTGGCATGTTCGGCTGCGTCTGGTGGGTGGCACGGCGCCGCGACCTGCCCCGCGCACCGCTGGAAGGCGGCTTTCGCGCCTTCCGCAGCCAGCTTCTGATGGCCATTCCCGCCCTGCTGATGCCCGTCTTCGTCATCGGCACGCTGCGCTTTGGCGTGGCCACCCCGACCGAGGTCAGCGTCATGGCGGTCGCCTATGCGCTGGTGATCGGCGGCCTGATCTACCGCGACCTGACACCACGCGCGATCTGGCGCGCCTCGGTCGAGACGGCGGTGATGACCGGCGCGGTCATGCTGATCATCATGGCTTCGTCCACGATTCAATGGCTTCTGACGGCCGAGCGCGTGCCGCAGAACCTGGCCATCTGGGTCACGGCGACGATCAGCGAACCCTGGATGATCATCCTGGCGCTGAACCTCGTCATGCTGATCGTGGGCGCGTTCCTCGACCTTCCGGCCGCGATCCTGCTGCTTGGTCCGCTTTTCGTGGGGATCGGACAGGCGATCGGGATGGACCCGGTGCAGCTGGGGCTGATGATGGTCGTGAATCTGTCCATCGGGCTTTACACACCGCCGGTCGGCACGACGCTGTTCATCTCGGCCGGGATCGCCCGCGTCGGGATCGGAGAGGTCGTGCGCGCGCTTCTGCCCTTCTATCTGGTCGCGCTGCTGGTCCTGGCGCTGATCTCATATCTGCCCGTGCTGACGATCTACTAGGGCGCACCGGGGGGCGTGGCGTCCCGAAAGCGGCAGCCCAGCCCCGTCAGGCAGGCGCGCGCCTCGGCCTCGTGCTCGCGGGCGCAGTGGGCGATCCAGTCGGCAAAGCGCGCGACGATGCGCCGGTTCATGTGGCGCGGCGGGCAGACCATCCAATAGGCGGGAAAGTCGATCACCGGATAATCCGTGGACAGCGGCACCAGATCCCCCCGCCGGATATCGGCCAGGCACAGATTGACGCTGTCGAGCGCGATCCCCATGCCCTGCCGCGCCAGTTCCAGCGACATCGAGGACCGGTCGAAGGCCATCGGATAGGTCAGGTCCGGCAGGTCGATCCTCATCATCGCCAGCCACAGATCCCACCGGAACTGCGCCTTGACGCTGTCGATCAGCACGGCATGGCGCAATTGCGTGACCGGATCGTCCGAAATCGCCCGCAGCCGCGCCAGATAATCGGGGCTGCACATCGGCATGACCAGATCATGCATGACCTGCGTGACCGACAGGCCGGCCCATTCGCCGTGACCGTAGCGCAGGTCGAAATCCACGGCCTCGGTGTCAAAGGCGGTGAAATCCTGCGTCGCATCGACCCGGATCGCCCAGCCCGGATTGGCCGACAGGAAGGCGCCGACGCGTGGCCCCAGCCAGCGCACCCCGAAGCTGGGACTGACGCGCAGGATCAGGTTGCGCAGATCGCGCTGCCTTGTGATCGCGCCCCGCGCATTGCGGATCGCGCCAAAGGCCTGGGTGGCGGTCTGGAACAGGATCTCGCCCTCCTGCGTCAGGATCAGCTTGCGCCGCTCGCGCCGGAAGAGGCGCACACCGAACTGCGCCTCCAGCAGTCGAAGCTGCTGGCTGACGGCCGAGGGGGTGACGCCCAACTCGGCTGCCGCCGCGCCGACGGTGCCGGTCCGGGCGACGGTCTCGAAATACTCGACAGCCTTGATGTTCAGATCACGCATGACCCGGATCATGCCTGCATTTGGCGGCCTGTCCAGCGACAGATCACCGGGCCTTCTGC
>NZ_JBQTCG010000021.1:0-18259 GCF_052379855.1 Paracoccus sp. NSM
ATCGGGAACGAAGCTTGCGCCATGGGTCATCTGCATCACGCGACCTCATGGCCAAGCGCGGCCTCGTAAAGCTGGAACCACTCGGTCCGCGACAGGCTGACCTTCAGCGCATCCGCGATGGCCGCGATGCGCGGCAGCGCGTTGGTGCCCATCACGGGCATGATCCGCGCGGGATGGCGCAGCAGGAAGGCCACCGCCACCGCAGCCCGGTCCACGCCATGCGCGGCGGCGATGCGGTCCATGACCTGCGCCACGGGGCCGTCACCCGTCATCAGGCTGCCCCCACCCAAGGGCGACCAGGCCATGACCGGGTCGCGGCGGCGCTGGTGAAAGGCCAGATCGCCATCGGTGAAGGGCGCGACGCGGGCCAGCGAGATCTCGATCTGGTTTGTGGCCAAGGGCACCTGCATCGCCGATTGCAACAGTTCCACATCCCAGGGGCGGAAGTTCGAGACGCCGACCGCGCGGACCTTGCCTTCGGCCACCAGCGCGTCCAGCGTGCGGCCCGTTTCGTCATGGTCCATCATTGGATCGGGGCGGTGGATCAGCAGCAGGTCGATCCGGTCGGTCGCCATGTCGCGCAGGCTGGCCTCGACCGAGGCGCGGATATGCGCCTCGGACGTGTCGTAGTGCTTGCAAGAGGTGGCGGCGTGCCGGCCCATCGGCGCGACGATGCCGCATTTCGTCACGATCTCGATCCGGTCGCGCAGGCCGGGGCTGGCGCGCAGGGCATCGCCCAGCAGCGCCTCGGCGGTGTAGCCGCCATAGATGTCGGCCTGATCCATCGTGGTGATGCCCTGGGCCAGACAGGCCTCGATCTTGGCCTGCACATGGGCGGGCGAGGTGTCTGGATCGTCCCCGATCCGCCACATTCCGTAAACCAGCCGTGACAGGGCAACCCCGCCCGTCAATACGATCCGTTCCATCCTCAGCGCCTTTCGCCTGCGGCCAGCGGGGTGGCGGGGGCGCGTTCCGGCACGCGGCCCCAGACCCGGTTCAACTGGCAGGTGTTCATTTCCGGCAAGACGCGGCTGCCGAAATGGCAGGCCTCGTCCTTGTGCGGGTAGCCCGACAGGACGAAGGCGCGGATGCCCATGTTCCGCAATTCTTCCAGCTTGGTCAGGACCTGGTCGGTCGAGCCGACGATGGCCGCCCCGCAACCCGATCGGGCCCGGCCTACGCCGGTCCACAGATTGGGCTCGATATAGCCATCGTCATCGGCAAGATCGCGGTTTCGCGCCTGACGGCTGACGCCGAGCGATCCGGCATCCAGCGCCCGTTCGCGGATCGCGCGGCCCTGTTCGTCATCCAGCTGGCTGACCAGTTCTCGGGCATATTCGCGGGCCTCGGCCTCGGTGTCGCGGACGATGACATGGGCGCGGAAGCCATAATCCAGGGTCCGGCCGTATTTTTGGGCCGCGGCATGGGCGGCGCGCATCCGGTCGGCGATGTCCTCGGTCTTTTCGGGCCACATCAGATAGACGTCGCAATGCTGCCCGCACAGATCCAGCGCGTCCGGGGAATAGCCGCCGAAATACAGCATCGGCCCGCCCTGCTGATAGGGTTTGGCGGGGTCCGTGGTCAGGCCGGTGAAATTGTACACTTCGCCCTGATAATCGATCTGGTCGCGGCTCCAGGCCTGTTTCAGGATCTCGACCACCTCGCGACTGCGCTGATAGCGATAGGGGCTCGGTTCCTGCTGGCCGGGAAAGTCGCTGCTGATGATGTTGACCGTCAGCCGGCCCTTGAGCATGTGGTCCAGCGTGGCGATGGTGCGCGCCAGCATGATCGGCTGCATCTCGCCGCAGCGCACGGCGGCCAGCAGGTTGATGCGGTCGGTGATCGGCGCGCAGCCCGCGACGAAGGACAGCGTGTCCTGGCCCACCTGATAGCTGGAGGGGCACAGGATGTTGCCAAAGCCCTGCGCCTCGGCGGTTTTCACGATGTCGCTGCAATGATCCCAGGATGATCGCAGATCGCCCTCGGGGACACCCAGATGGCGGTAATCGTCGGAACAAAGCGCCGAAAACCAGGCGACTTCGACGGCTTTCAGATCGGCCGATGTGACGGGAACGACGGGCATTCTCTCCTCCGTGAGTCGCCTGCGGTTTCCACTTGCATAAAGCTGTCCTTGATGTAGATCAATGGTGCATCAATTTTCGCGAAGGAGGGAGCCATGGCCGAAAAGCAGCGTGCGGACGCCTTGCCCATCCATATGCAGATCAGCGAGATGATGATCCGCGACATCGCGGCGGGCCGCCTCGTCGATGGCCAGAAGCTGCCGCCCGAACGCCAGATGGCCGAGGCTCATGGCACGACCGTGCGCACCCTGCGCAAGGCGCTGGCGGCACTGGCGACGCAGGGCCTGCTGGAGCGGCGGCAGGGTTCGGGAAACTACATCCGCGCAGGCGGTCAGGCGGTTTCGGTCTATTCGATGTTCCGGCTGGAACACGCCCGCGGCGGCGGCGGTCTGCCCAATGCGCGCATCCTTTCGGTCGATCTGTTGCCCAAGGACGCGGGCCAGCCCGCCTATGGCGTCGCGGACGAGGCGACGCGCTTCCGGCGGTTGCGCTTTCTGGATCAGGTGCCGATCGCGGTCGAGGAAATCTGGCTGGATGCCGGCGCGGGCCGCATCCCTCGCGATCAGGTGCAGGATTCGCTGTATCTGACCTACAAACGGGCACTGAAGTTGTGGATCACGCGGGCCGAGGACCGCGTGGGCCTGGGCACGGTTCCCGACTGGGCGCCGGACGATTTCGGCCCCCGCCCCGGCGCGACCTGCGCCTATATCGAGCGGCTGTCCTGGGCGCAGGGCGCGCAGGCGGTCGAGTTCTCGCGCACCTGGTATGACCACGAAAAGGCGCTTTACGTCCAGCGCCTCATCTGAGGAGATCCCCATGATTATCCAGACCCCGCCCGCCGCCGAGACCCGGCTGATCACCTATGGCGTGATCGGCTGCGGCATGATGGGGCAAGAGCATCTGCGCAATATCGCGCTGCTGCCCGGCACCGCGATCGGTGCGATTTTCGAGCCCGATGCCGGAATGCGGCAGGAAGCCGCCGCCCTGGCGCCGGGCGCCGCGTTCTGCGACAGCCTCGATGACCTGCTGGCGCAGCCCGGCCTCGATTGTCTGCTGATCGCCAGCCCCAATTTCCGCCATGTCGAGCAGTTGCAGTCCATCGCCGCAGCCCGCCCCCTGCCGGTTCTGGTCGAAAAGCCGCTGTTCACCGACCCCGCCGATCTGGCCGCGCTTGAGCGTTTCGCCGCGACCTATCCCGCCCCGGTCTGGGTGGCGATGGAATACCGCTACATGCCCCCCGTCGCGCATCTGCTGGCGCAGGCGCAAGAGGCGACCGGCGGCATCCGGATGCTGTCGATCCGCGAGCATCGCTTTCCCTTCCTGGAAAAGGTCGGCGACTGGAACCGCTTCAACCGCTATACCGGCGGCACCTTTGTCGAGAAATGCTGCCATTTCTTCGACCTGATGCGGCTGGCCATCGGTGCGGATCCGGTGCGCGTGATGGCGATGGGCGGTCAGGCGGTGAACCACCTGGACGAACGCTATCAGGGCCAGACGCCCGACATCCTGGACCACGGCTATGTCGCGGTCGAGTTCGCGAACGGCACGCGGGCGATGCTGGAACTCTGCATGTTCGCCGAGGGCGCGCGCTGGCAGGAAGAGATCAGCGCCGTCGGCCCCGCAGGAAAGATCGAGGCCTTCGTTCCCGGCCCGACCCGCTTCTGGCCCGAGGATCTGGGCGAGCCTCCCGTCGCGCAGGTCATCGTCTCGCCGCGCGATCCAAAGGGGCCGCGGATGCTGGAAATCCCCGTCGATCCGGCATTGCTGGAAGCGGGCGACCACAACGGTTCGACCTTCTATCAGCACCAGCGCTTTCTGGAAGTGGTGCGCGGGCAGCGCGCCGCGCCCGACGTGACCGTTCAGGACGGCATCTGGGCCGTCCGCATGGGTCTGGCTGCGCAAACCTCGATAAAGGAAGGGCGCGTCGTCGATCTGTCCCTATAGGCCGAGGACCTTGTGCTTCCAAACCGCCGCCGCGCATCGGCAGGCAACTGCCGGTGCCGACAAAAATGACGGCGGCGTCGCCATCTTCACCATGCGGGGGGCAGGGGGCGCGCCCGACATCACGTTCGCGCGGCTCGATCATCGGGGCCGCGCGGATATCGTCTTGGCCTTCGGAGACAGTCACCCCAAGCGTATGTCAGCGCGCGTGAGTCTTCATTCATCCGCCAAGGGGTGATGCCGCTGGCCTGTCCAGGCTCGGTGAACCCACGGGGCGCGCGGCGTATGCCGAGGGCGGCGGGCAGCAGCGACAACCGGACGGAACCGAGGCCAATGCGTGGATCAGCCGATCCCGCAATTCGGCAAGGTGCCGATTATCCTGGGTGATGGCCGAAAAGACCTCGGGCGCGTCATGCGCGACGAGGCCGAGCGCCTGGTGCAGCAGCTCGAAGCTGCGGGTGCGGATTCTGGGCGGCGGGCCAAACGTCGCGTAGGCATGGGCAAGAATGTGCGTCAGCCCCTGCGTCAGCGCCGCCTGCCGGTCGTGATCCTCGGGCGTCGAGATCAGGACCTTCAGCCCCAGCACCCTGCGCAGGAACGCCGCGTGGCGCCGCCACCTCCCGCCGCGGATCGGGCACAGGACGATCTGGCTGCCCGCCAGCCCGAGCCTTGCGCTTTGCGGCCCGAACATCGGATGGCTCGCCAGGATCTCGACATCGCATGGCAGCAGGTCGCGCATCAGCCGGGCGGGCCGTTCCTTGACCGAGCAGACATCAACGACCAGTTGGCCTGGCCGCAGATGCGGCGCCAGTCCGGTCAGCACCCCCTCCATCGCCGAAACGGGGACCGCCAGCAGGATGATCTCGTCGCCGAGATCCGCCGGACGCCGCATGACCGCGTGGCCAGCCTTGAGCGCCGCCGCCGCCCTGCACGGGTCGGGATCGAGGACCGATACCCGCATATGAGGCGCAAGGGCTCGCGCGCAGAGGCTGCCAAAGGCGCCGAATCCGATGATCGTTACGTTGGGTTTTTCAGAGAACATGGCCTGATCCGGGAAGGGGCGACCAGGGGTACTTGTTCAGCTGATGCTCGACCACTGGCGCGTTGCAGCGGTGAACATGGGGAATGCTCCGCTACCTCAAGGCAGCGGATAATACGACGTGACGAATGTGACGGTCGCGGTGGTCATGTCGCAGCCCTAGCCGGGGCGTCGGGTCAGGTCAAGCCGGCGGGCCGATCCCCGCCGGCCCTGCCGCCAAATGGCCGCCCGCGACGTCAGCACGAGAAAGAGATCTGCGTCGCTTCGCGGATCTGATCCAGCAACCGCATCGTCGCCAATGTGTCGTCGACCGTCCGTCTGGGGGTTTCCCTCTGACCGGCAGCGATGCAGCGCGCCACCTCGGCGGCCTCGAAATGCAGGCCCTCGAAATGGCGGCCGGGCGGCTCGTGATAGTCGAGACGCTGTGTGCCGTCCGCCGAGATCAGCGTGAACGGTCCCGGCAGGTTGAACTCGGAGCCGAAGCGGATCGTGGCCCGGCTGCCGACGATGGCGGCGTTGGTCGGCGTTAGCCCGTAGAGGGTCGTCGCCATCGTGCCCAGATGTCCTGCCGCGTTCTGCATGGTGACGGCAAGCTGGCCGTGAACGCCCGAGGGGTCGTCCTGCTTGAGCCCGACGACGCGGCGCGCCTCGCCCAGAAGTCGCGCCAGAAGCGACACGGGATAGGTGCCCAGATCCAGAAGCGGCCCGCCCGCCAGTGCCGCATCGAAGATGCGGTGGTCGCGGGTGAAGTATTCGCCGTATTCGGTATGAACCGACTTGATCTCGCCCAGCACGCCCGCATCCAGCAGCTGGTCGATCACGTCGAACTTGGGCAGGAAATACGTCCAGAGCGCCTCGGCGAGGAACAGGCCGCGGCTGCGGGCGGCCTGGGCGATCTCGGCGGCTTGGGCATGGTCAAGCGCGATGGGCTTTTCCACCAGAACATGCCGCCCCGCCTCGAGCGCCAGCAGCGCGTGGTCGCGGTGCGAGGGATGGGGCGTGGCGATGTAGATCACGTCGAGGCTGCCATCGGCCACCAGCGCCTCATAACTGTCATGCGCGGTCGGGATGTCGTGCCGGGCCGCGAATCGGCTTGCGCCTTCGGCACCGCGCGAGCCCACGGCGGCGATGACCTGTCTGGTCTGCGCCTTCACCGAGCGGGTGAACTGATCGGCGATCCAGCCTGTACCCATGATCCCCCATCGCAGCGGCGGCGCGGACATCGGGTCGGGAATGCGGCATTGCGGCAGCACTGTCGGAAAGGTCATCACACGGTCTCCCACCGGCGCGAGGTGACGGAACGGTCCATCGCGTCGATGATCCGCATGTTTTCCAGCCCGAAGGCGAAATCCGGGTCGCAGCCGGTCCCGCAGATGCCGTCGATCAGGTCGCGCACCTCGATCACCTTCACGTCGAAATAGCCAAGCCCGCCGCCCGCGAAGTCAAAGGGGAAGAAGGCCGCGAATTGCGGCACCTGCGATCCGGCGAGCAGCGTCTTGAAGCCCCGGTCGCGCTTTTCGTCGTCGAAACGGGCGACCTTCAGTTCGTTGAAGCGCTCGCCGTCCATCAGGATCGTGCCCTTGGTGCCCGACACTTCCCAGGTGATGCCGAAGACCTTGCCGGCGGCGATGCGCGAGGCCTCGATCGTGCCGCCGGCCCCGCTGGCAAAGCGGATGAGGGCCTGCATCTGGTCCTCGTTCTCGACTTCGGCGCGCGGCGCGTCGGCGCCCGCCTTGGCGCTGTAACCGCCCGCGCCCCGGGGGATGGGGCGTGTCGGAAAGAAGGTCTGGCTTTGCGCGATGGTGCTTTCGACCGGCCCCATCAGGTATTGCGCGACCGAGACGACATGGCTGCCCAGATCGCCAAGCGCGCCCGTCCCGGCCTGCGCCCGCGTGCAGCGCCACGAATGGGGCAGTTCGGGGTCGTTGAAGAAGCCCTGGTCGAACCAGCCGCGAAAGCGGGTCGGGGTGCCGATCTCGCCCGCCTCGATGATCTGGCGAGCCAGCATCGCCGCGGGCGTCTTGACGTTGTTGAAGGCGACCATGGTCCTGACCCCGGCAGCCCTGGCGGCGGCGGTCATTTCCTCGGCCTCGGCCACGGTGATCGACAGGGGCTTTTCGCAATAGACATGCTTGCCCGCCGCGATGGCGGCCATGGCCATGCGGTGATGCATGTCGTTGGGCGAGGTGATGTCCACCACATCCACCTGCGGATCGTTCACCAGCGCGCGCCAGTCGCCGGTCGAGCGCTGGAAGCCGAAGCGTTCGGCGGCGGCGGCGGCCAGTTCCGGCGTGGCATCCGCGAGCAGGGTCAGTTGCGGGATGGCGGGCAGATCCCTGTAGAGCATCGCGGCGCGGCGGAAGGCGTCGGCATGGGCCTGACCCATGAAGCCCGATCCGATCAGGCCGATATTGAGCGTCTTGCGGGTCATTGGACACCTTCGGTCAGGTTGAAGATCTGCGCCACATGGCGGCGCGCGCGGGTGACGGTGGGCAGGGGCGGGGCCTTCGAGGGGTCCTGCTCGGCCTCGATCACCAGCCAGCCGGCGTAATGGTCGCGCACGAAGCGGGCGAGGGGGGCGAAATCGACGCAGCCATCGCCGGGCACGGTGAACATGCCGCGCCGGACGCCGTCGTTGAAGCTGGCATCCTCGGCGCGGACCCCGGCCATCACATCGGGGCGCAGGTCCTTGAGGTGGACATGCGCGATCCGGTCTCCTAAGCGGTCGATCAGCCGGGCGTAATCGAAGCCAGCCGCCGCGGCATGGCCGGTGTCCAGCAGCAGTCCGGCGCGGGGGGCGGCGTCCAGGATGGCTGCCGTTTCCTCGAAGGTCTCGGCCACCATCATCAGGTGGTGGTGATAGGCCAGCCGAAGCCCGTATTCGCCCGCCAGCCAGTCCGCGAAATCCGACAGGCGGCGGCCATAGGCGGGGATGTGGGTCGCATCCATGATCCGGCGCCGCGACATCGGCGCGTCCAGCGGCGCATCGCCCGCCATCATCGCCGTCTCGCCATAGACCATCACGCCGCAGCCCATGTCGCGCAGCAGCGCCGCGTGTTCACGCACGGCCGCACGTTCGGCGGCCACGTCATCCTCGGCCAGTCGCCCTGAATGCCAGCCCGAGGCGAGCGTCAGGCCCTCGGCCTGCAACAAGGGGCGCAGGCACGTGGCGTCGCGCGGAAACAGGCGGCCCAGCTCGACCCCCTCGAAGCCCGCCGCGGCGGCCTCGGCAAGGCAGGTCGTGACGGGCGTATCTCCGCCCAGATCGGCAAGAACGTCGTTCGTCCAGGAAAGCGGGCTGACCGCCAGTCGGATCGTGTTCATGGTTCCGGGCTCCAGTCTGGTGTCAGGTCGATGGCGCGGCCGGTGCGGGCCGAAAGCTGCGCGGCCTCGACCAGTCGCTGCGCCTCCAGCCCGTCGCGGATGCCCGCCAGGGGCTGGGTGCCGTCCCGGATCAGGGCGATGAACGCCGCCATCTCGGCGGCATAGGCCTGACGGAAGCGTTCCAGGAAATAGTTCTCGGGCGGGGCGGCCAGCGTCCCCTCGGCCGTCGTGATCGACATGGTCGAGACAGGCTGGTTGGCGACCGTCAGCACCTCGCGGCTGCACAGAACCTCAAGCCGCTGGTCATAGCCCATCGGCCCGCGCCGGCAGGCGACGACCTGCGCCATCCGCCCCGAACCCGTCACCAGCGTGATCGTCAGCGTGTCAACATCGCCCGCCGCCCGGATCTCGTCCGAGATCAGATTGCTGCCGACGGCAAAGACGCGGGTGATCGGCTCGTCCAGCAGGAAGCGCGCCATGTCCACGTCGTGGATCGAGCTGTCGCGGAACATGCCGCCCGAGGTCCGGACATAGCTGCCCGGCGGAGGCGAAGGGTCGCGCGAGAACATCACGATCTGTTCGACCGGCCCGCTGACGCCCGAGGCGATTCGCTCGCGCACCTGTCGGAAGCTTGTGTCGTAGCGGCGCTGAAAGCCCATGAGGCAGGGGATGCCCGCGGCCTCGACCTCGGCGGCGACCTGCCGCGTCAGACGGAAGTCCAGGCTGATGGGCTTCTCGCAAAAGACCGCCTTGCCGGCCTGCGCTGCGCGCGACAGCAGGTCCGCGTGGCTGTCGGTGGAGCTGGCGATGATGATGCCATCCACCGCTGGATCTTCAAAGACCCGGTCGTCGCTGACCAGCGCCGCCCCGCAAGAGGCCGCCACGGCCTCGGCCTCCGGTCCCGCCATAGGGTCAACCAGGTATTTCAGCGTGGTTCCCGGATGGGCCGCGGCATTCCCGGCATGAATGCGGCCGATGCGCCCGGCCCCGAAACAGGCAAGTGTGGTCATCTCGTTCCTCCCCGATCCTTGCGGCAAGGATTAGGCTTGCGGCGCGGCGCGCGGAACGGCAGTCTTGAAGAGATTTCTTCAAGAGGGACCTGATGGGCCGCAAGGTGACTGCGCGCGACGTGGCCGGGGCGGCCGGCGTCTCGGCTTCGACGGTGGACCGGGTCCTGAACCATCGCGGCGGCGTGGACAGCGCCAAGGAGGCGCGCGTCCTGGCCGCGGCACGCCGTCTGGGGCTGGACCGGGCGCTTGATCTGCGTCCGGCGCGCACATTGCGGGTGGCGGTCTTCATCCAGGGTCCGCAGAACCCGTTTCACGCGGCACTGAAGCGGGCGATCGACGCCTGGAATCGCGGGCCTGACCCGTGGAACCTGCAAATGCGGGTGTTTCACGTCCCGCCCAGCCTGACCCCCGCGTTGATCGAGAAGGTGGCCGAGGCCGGGCGCAGCCACGATGCGATCGTGATCTGCCTGCCCCATGACGACAGGCTGGTCGGCGCGTTGCAGACCATCCTGCGCGACGGCAAGCCCGTCGTGGCGCTGGCGACCGATCTCTGCTGCCCCGGCATTCTCTATGTCGGCCCTGACAACCGGCAGGCCGGGCGGGTTGCGGGCGACATGATGGGTCGCCTGCTTGGGGCGGCGGGGGGCGATCTGCTGGTGATCGCGGGCCATTCCGGGATGGTCGGTCACGCGCAGCGCATCGAGGGTTTCGCGCAGGTCCTGGCCGAGCGTCACCCCGCCTGCCGGATCATCCGTGTCGCCGAAAGCCTTGATCGCGCCGATCTGGCCGGCGAGATCGCATGGCGCGCGCTGCGCGAAGAGCCCCTGATCCGCGGCATCTACAACGCGGCGGTCGGGGCAGTGTCGGTGGCCGAGGCGCTGCAACGCCTGAACCGCGCGGGCGATGTGGTTCTGATCACCCATGAACTGACACCAGACCGGCGCGAATTGTTGCGCACCGGCATTCTGGACGTCGTGATCGACCAGGACCCCGAGGCAGAGATCGCCGAGACGGTCCTCGTGATCGCCCATGCCTATGGGCGGACCGACCAGCCACCGCGCGGTGGCCCGACGCCGCTGCGCATCCATATGCGCGAGAATTGCTGATCCTGCCTCAGGGGGCTTGCGGGTTCCTGAGGCCCTCGTGATATGATCGCATCATCAATCTGAGGTGAGGGCGATGGGCAGACCGACGATTTCCGATCTGGCGCGCGCGGCACGGGTCAGCACCGCGACCGTGGACCGGGTGCTGAATGGGCGCCCGAACGTGCGCGAAGAAACCGTCCGGCGCGTCCATGCCGCCGCCGAGGAGATCGGCTATCACGCCGCAAACGTGATTCGGCAGCGGATGCTGTCGGACCGCCCCGAATTGCGGCTTGGGCTGGTCCTGCAAAAGCCCCGGCACATGTTCTATCAGGAAGCGGTTGCAACCTTCGAGCGGCAGGCGCGGGCGACGACGCAGAGCCGGGTCCAGATCGTCTCGCGCTTCGTCGAGACGCCGCAGGCTTCGGAACTGGCCGAGGTTCTGATGTCTCTCAAGGGGCGCGTCGATGCCGTTGCCGCGACCGGGCAGGACCATCACCTGGTCACGCAGGCCGTCCAGGCGCTGCGCGAATCGGGAACGCCCGTCTTTTCGCTGCTGTCGGATTTCGCGCAAGGTGTTCGGGAAAGCTATTTCGGCCTGAACAATCTGAAGGTTGGCCGGATCGCGGGGTGGTTCATCTCGAAGCTGGCGCCGCAGCGGGGCAAGGTCGGCCTGTTCATCGGCGGCTCGCGTTTTCACGGGCACGAGTTGCGCGAGACAGGATTTCGCAGCTTCTTTCGCGACGAGGCAGCCGGATTCGAGTTGCTTGATACGCAGATCAACCTCGAGACGCGGCAACTGACCTACGAGGCGACGTTCAACCTGCTGAACCGCCATCCCGATCTTGTGGGGCTGTATGTCGCTGGCGGCGGGATGGAGGGGGCGATCCAGGCCGTGCGCGAACTGGATGCCGGTTCGAGGGTCGTGCTGATCGTGAACGAACTGACGCCCGATTCGCAGGCCGGATTGCAGGATGGTGCGGTCAGCATTGCCTTGGGCACCCCGATGCGCGAGCTGGCCGCGCAACTGATCGCCTTGGCGCAGAGCACGCTTGCCAACGGCATGGCTCCGGTGCCGGGTCAGCGCTTTCTGCCCTGCGAGGTCTGGACGCCGGAAAGCGACATGATGAGGTGATCGCATCATGGGATCGGTGCGATTACATCAGAATTGATGGTTTTCGTCTGCCGTTTCCGTTGACCGGCGTGCGCGGTTGCAGGCATTGTCCGATCCATCGAGAGGACGTGGAGGCCTCTCGGGCCCGCAGCACAAGCGAACCTGCCGGCGTCGGTCGATCCGGCGCAAGGTCGCGTGATGCCTGTCGCCAAGGGAAATCAAGGCGCGAAAGTGCCACCAGAGGAGGAGATCGACGTGACGAAATTCCTGATGACCACGGCCCTGATGGCCAGCCTGGGCTCGGCGGCGGCCGCCGAGAACATCGGCGTGTCCATGGCCCTGTTCGACGACAACTTTCTGACCGTGCTGCGCAACGGCATGCAGGATTATGCCGCCGGGCTGGACGGCGTGACGCTGCAGATCGAGGACGCGCAGAACGATGTGGGCCGTCAGCTGAACCAGATCCAGAACTTCGTCGCCCTTGGCGTCGATGCGATCATCGTCAATCCGGTCGATACGGATGCGACCGTCGCGATGTCGAACCTGGCTGCCGAGGCGGGCATTCCGCTTGTCTATGTGAACCGCCAGCCGGTCAACGTGGACAGCCTGCCCGAAAATCAGGCCTTCGTCGCCTCGAACGAGCTGGAATCGGGGACGCTGCAGACGCAGGAGGTCTGCCGCCTGCTGAAGGAAGAGGGCAAGGGCGAGGGCGCGCGCGCCGTCGTGATGATGGGCGAGTTGTCGAACCAGGCGGCCCGCATCCGCACCCAGGACATCCATGACGTGATCGCCACCGAGGAATGCGGCTTCATCGAGGTGGTCGAGGAGCAGACCGCGATGTGGTCGCGCACCCAAGGCGCCGACCTGATGACCAACTGGCTGTCGGCGGGCATCGAATTCGACGCCGTGATCGCCAATAACGACGAGATGGCGATCGGCGCGATCCAGGCGCTCAAGACCTCGGGCGTGGCGATGGATGCCGTGATCGTGGCAGGGATCGACGCGACCGCCGATGCCCTGGCTGCGATGGAGGCGGGCGATCTGGACGTCACCGTCTTCCAGAACGCCGCCGGCCAGGGCCAGGGCGCGGTCGATGCCGCCCTCCGCCTGTCGCGCGGCGAGGATGTGGACAGCAAGGTCTATGTCCCCTTCGAACTGGTGACGCCCGCCAACATCGCCGACTATCAGTAACCACTGGTCCCCAACGATCCGGTGGCCGGGCGGCCCTGACCGCCCGGCCCGCCAGGAAAGGTCAGAACCATGCTAGACGGAGCAGGCGCCTCGGCGCGCGGCATCTATTCGGGCGATTACATCCTCGAGGTGGACAACGTCCGCAAGGAATTCCCCGGCGTGATCGCACTGGACGATGTCCAGCTTCGCATCCGCCCGGGCACCGTCCATGCCCTGATGGGCGAGAACGGCGCGGGCAAGTCCACGCTGATGAAGATCATCGCGGGCGTCTACACGCCCGACCGGGGCGAGGTGCGCTTTGCGGGACAGCCGCTGTCCATCCGCACGCCACTGGACGCGCTGAATTCGGGCATTGCGATGATCCATCAGGAACTGAACCTGATGAACACCATGAATGTGGCCGAGAACATCTGGATCGGCCGCGAGCCCAAGGGCATGTTCGGCCTGATCGATCACGGCGAGATGGCCCGCAACACGCGTGCGCTGTTCGACGGCCTCGGCATCCGGCTGGAGCCCGACGCGATGGTCGGCGACCTGACCGTGGCGCAAAAGCAGATGGTCGAGATCGCCAAGGCGGTGTCCTTCAATTCCGATGTCCTGATCATGGACGAGCCGACCAGCGCCATCACCGAAACCGAGGTCGAGCATCTGTTCCGCATCATCCGCGACCTGCGCGCCAAGGGCGTCGGGATCGTCTACATCACCCACAAGATGAGCGAATTGTTCGAGATCGCGGACGAACTGACCGTGTTCCGCGACGGCAAGTATATCGACACGGTCGCGGCCAGCGACGTGACGCGGGACGATATCATCCGCATGATGGTCGGCCGCGAGATCACAGACATGTTCCCCAAGATCGACTGCGAGATCGGCGAGACGATCCTCGAGGTTCGCAACCTGACCCTTGAGGGCGTGTTCAGCGATGTCAGCTTCGCCTTGCGCCGGGGCGAGATCCTGGGCGTGGCGGGGCTGGTCGGATCGGGGCGCTCGAACGTGGCCGAGGCGATCTTTGGCGTGACCCCGGCCAGTTCCGGGCAGATTCTGATCGACGGGGCCGAGGTGGCCGTCACCTCGCCTCCGGTCGCCATGCAGCACGGGATGGCCTTTCTGACCGAGGACCGCAAGGAAACCGGCTGCTTCCTGAACCTCGACTGCATCGAGAACATCCAGGTCGCGCTGCTGTCCAGTGGCAAGGTGGACAATCGCGGCTTCGTCAATCAGCGCGAGGTCAACCGCCTGGCCGAGGAATACTGCGCGAAACTGCGCGTCAAGACACCGAACCTGGCCGAGACGGTCGCGAACCTCTCGGGCGGGAACCAGCAGAAGCTGCTGATCGCGCGCTGGCTTCTGACCAAGCCGCGCATCCTGATCCTGGACGAGCCGACGCGAGGGATCGATGTCGGCGCGAAATCCGAAATCCACCGCCTCATCACGCAACTGGCCGGCGAGGGCGTGGCGATCCTGATGATCTCGTCCGAGCTGCCCGAGGTTCTGGGCATGTCGGATCGCATCATGGTCATGCACGAAGGCCATGTCAGCGGCTTTCTGGACCGCGCCGAGGCCGATCAGGTCCGCGTCATGGAACTGGCGGCGAAATAGGGAGGGCCCATCGTGGCGACACAGACAATTGGCGCCGAGCGCGCCGCACCCAAGGCGCATCGCAAGCTGCCGTCCGAAATCAACATACTGCTGGTGCTGATCGGCATCGCGCTGGTCTTCGAGGTGCTGGGCTGGCTGTTTCAGGGACAATCGTTCCTGGGCAACCTGAACCGGCTGAAGATCATGATCCTTCAGGTCTCGGTCATCGGCATCATCGCCGTGGGCGTGACGCAGGTGATCATCTCGGGGGGGATCGACCTCTCGTCGGGCTCGATCGTGGGCGCCGTGGCGATGGTCTCGATGAGCTTCGCGCAGGTCTCGGAACATGCGCGCGCGGTCTATCCGGCGCTGACCGACCTGCCGGTCATCGTGCCGCTGCTGATCGGCCTTGCCTGCGGGGCCATCGCCGGCTTCATCAATGGCTGGCTGATCGCCTATACCAAGATCCCGCCCTTCATTGCCACGCTCGGCATGATGGTGGCCGCGCGCGGCTTTGCGAAATGGTACACCAAGGGTCAGCCGGTCAGCTTTCCGACCGACAGCTTCTCGGCGCTCGGGTCCGGGATGATGCCGGTCGTGATCTTCCTGCTGGTCGCCATCGTCTTCCACGTTGCGATGAAATACACCCGCTATGGCAAGTTCACCTATGCCATCGGCGCCAACCCTCAGGCGGCCCGCGTGTCCGGCATCAATGTCGAACGCCACCTGGTCAAGCTGTATGTCGTGGCGGGAACGCTGGCGGCGCTGGCCGGGATCGTGGTCGCGGCGCGCGGTCAGACCGCACAGGCCGGGATGGGCATGATGTACGAGCTTGACGCCATCGCCATGGCGGTGATCGGTGGCACCTCTCTGGCCGGTGGGCGCGGGTCGATCATCGGCACTTCGATCGGGATGGTCATCTTCGGCGTCATCATCTCGGGGTTCACCTTCCTGCGCCTCGACGCCTATTACCAGGAGATGATCAAGGGCGCGATCATCGTCGCCGCCGTCGTCGCCGACACCTACCGCCAGAAGAAGCGCGTCAAGAAAACCTGACGCCCTTTCCCCTCTCTTGTCCAAGGCCCCAAGGCGCATCCGCGCCAAGGGCCGAGGCTTGCCTGAACGGAGCCACAGATGAAACACACGCTCGACCCGCACATGATCCGGCACCTGTCGCTTGAGGACACGGTGCGCAAGACCGCCGAGCTGGGCTATGATCATATCGAGATGTCGCCCCGTCCCGACTTCTTCTCGTGGTGGACGCGGCCGAAGCTGTTCCCCGAGCGGATCGCCAGCTTCAAGCGGGCGCTGCGCGAGAACAATGTGGGCCTTGCCTCGATCCAGCCGATGTACCGGTGGGCCAGCCCCTATCCCGACGAATGGGACACCGCGATCGACAACTGGAAGCGCGCCATCGAGTTCGCGGTCGAGCTGGAATGCCCGCTTTTCGTCAGCGAATTCGGCCGTGGCGGCAGCCCCAACCGCAGCCTGAACGACCGCTCGGGCCTGCACCGCCCCGAGACCTGCGAGGGCGCCTTCTTCCGCGCGATGGACGTGCTGGTCCCGATCCTGGAACGCGAGGGGATCAAGCTGTCGCTCGAGGCCCATCCCGAGGACTGGCTGGAAGAGATCGCCCCCGCGGTGGACATCATCCGCACGATCAACTCGCCCATGGTCCGCGCGTCCTTCATCGCGCCGCACACGTTCTTTTACGGTCCCGACATGGTGTCGAACCTGCGCGCGACCGAGGGCCTGCTTGAGCACGTGCGCCTGGCGGACACCTATGATCACAACAAGTCGTCCCAGCTGCGCTACATCGTCAACCCGCCCGAATCGAAGGTCCGCGTGCATCAGCATCTGGATTACGGGCAGGGCGAGATCAACTGGGACCTGTTCTTCTCGACCCTGGCGGACATGAAATTCGACGGCGTGCTGTCGAACTGCGTCTTTGCCTGGGAAGACCGGGCCGAGGACAGCGCCCGTTTCATGCTGGACGAAACCAAGCGCTATGTCGCGAAATACTGGAAATAGGAACACGAACATGACCCTGAGGATCGGAGTCATCGGCACCGGCATGATCGGCCGCGACCACACCCGTCGCATCGCGCAGGTGCTGGCCGGCGCGGAAATCACCGCGCTCAGCGATTACAACCCCGACGCCGCGCGCGCCGTGCAGGCGGATCTGGCGCCGAACGCCAAGGTCTATGACAAGGGAGAGGACCTGATCGCCGCCGCCGATGTGGACGCGGTGCTGGTCTGCTCGACCGGCTCGACGCACGAGGCCTATGTCCTGGCCGCCATCGCCGCCGGCAAGCCCTGCTTCTGCGAAAAGCCGCTGGCCACGACGGCCGAAGGCGCCAAACGCATCGTCGATGCCGAGGTGGCGCATGGCAAGCGTCTGGTGCAGGTCGGCTTCATGCGCCGCTATGACGCCGGCTACCGGATGCTGAAGGACGTCGTGGACAACCAGATCGGCGCCCCGCTGATGGTCCACGCCGCCCACCGCAACCCCTCGGTCCCCGAGCAGTATGTGACGCCCATGGCGATCCATGACACGCTGATCCACGAGATCGACGTGTTCCGCTGGCTCTTGGACGACGACTACGTCTCGGCACAAGTTGTCTTTCCGCGCAAGTCCTCGCACAGCCACGGCAAGCTGGCCGATCCGCAGATCGTCCTGCTGGAAACGGCCAAGGGCGTCCGCATCGATGTCGAGATCTTCGTGAACTGCCGCTATGGCTACGACATCCAGTGTCAGGTCGTGGGCGAGGAGGGGCTGGCGAACCTGCCCGAGCCGATGAACATCACAACCCGCAAGAACGCGGCGCTGTCCACCCCGATCATGACCGACTGGAAGGACCGCTTCGTCGACAGCTACGATGTCGAACTGGCCGACTTCATCAGGGCCGCATCGCAGGGCACCGCCTCTGGTCCTTCCAGCTGGGACGGCTATGTGGCCGCGATCAGCTCGGATGCCTGCGTCGAGGCGCAGGAAAAGACCGGCCAGATCATCCCCATCACCCTGCCGGCCCGCCCGGCGCTTTACGACTGAGACCGCCATGCGATTTGCCATCAACCACATCTCGGCGCCCAAACAGCCGCTGGCCGATTTCTTCGCCATGTGCCGCGGCCTTGGCGTGACCGAGGTCGAGATCAGGAACGACCTGCCCGATGTTCTGGGCAGCATGGATCCGGCCGAGGTCCGCGCCGAGGCGGAACGCCAAGGCGTCACGATCCTGTCGATCAACGCGCTCTATCCCTTCAACGTCTGGTCCGGCGATCTGCCAGAGCGTGCGGTGAAGATGGCCGATTATGCGCAGGCCGCAGGCGCGAAGGCGCTGGTCATGTGCCCTCTGAACGATGGCAACGCGGTGGCGTTCGATGACCTTGTGGCCGCGCTCAAGGCGATGAAGCCGATCCTGGAAGAACGCGGCCTGACGGGTCTGGTCGAGCCGTTGGGCTTCCCGATCTCCTCCATGCGCAAGAAATCCACCGCGATCGAGGCGATCAAGGCGGCGGGGGGTGAGGGCGTCTACAAGCTGATGCACGACACCTTCCATCACCACCTTGCCGGAGAGACCGAGTTCTTTCCCGACTGGACCGGCCTCGTCCACATCTCGGGCGTGACGGATCCGGACGTGGCGGTGGGTGACATGCTCGACGCGCATCGCGTGCTGGTGGACGGCGCCGACCGGCTGGAGAACCTGCCCCAGATCAAGGCGCTTCTGGACGCCGGATATGACGGCCCGTTCAGCTTCGAGCCCTTCGCGGCCGAGGTTCACGAGGCAGCCGATCCCGAAGCGGCTTTGAAGCACAGCATGGACCATATCCGGTCCGCGCTCTGAGCACGGCGGCGGGCGTTCGCGCCCGCCCTCTCTTGAAGGAAAATCGGTATGAAG
>NZ_JBQTCG010000022.1:0-18075 GCF_052379855.1 Paracoccus sp. NSM
CCCCCAGCCGGCCCAATCAGGTCTGGGCGATGGACATCACCTACATTCCGATGGCGCGGGGCTTCATCTATCTGGCTGCCATGCTGGACTGGTTCACGCGGCGCGTCCTGGCATGGCGGGTGTCGATCACGCTGGAGGCCGACTTCTGCATAGAAGCTGTGGAGGAGGCGCTCGCACGTCACGGCACGCCCGAGATCTTCAATACCGATCAGGGCAGCCAGTTCACCTCGAGCGACCTCATCAAGGTGCTGGCCGCCCGCCAAATCAAGATCAGCATGGATGGGAAAGGGGCCTGGCGCGATAATGTCTTCGTCGAGAGACTGTGGCGGACCATCAAATATGAGGAGGTCTATCTGCGGGCCTATACCAGCGTCTCAGAAGCCCGCGCCGGGATCAGCCGATATCTTGGCTTCTACAACAGCCGCCGCCCGCATTCATCGCTTGACGGAAGAACTCCCGATCAGGCCTACTTCAATCAGCCGATGCAGAAAGCGGCAGCGGCGTAACCGAGGCGGAAAACCACTTAGAAAATGCCCGGCAACTGGTCAGATCAACCGGACCACCTCTCGGGCTGTCCCCGACAATCCAATCGTGGCCGAGCAGCGGCTGAGACCCGAAAACCGAGGTTGCACCGCGCTACCGCCCCACGGCAAAGCCATCTCATTCAATCATCTGCCCCCTTTCCCGGCGCTGCCGCGCCGCGCTCAGCGCGTTCTCGGCCATCTCGGACAGAACCTCGGCCCGGCCGAATTCCCGGCCCGCGCGCTCGCGCATCTGTTCAAAGCGGGGCTGCATCCGCGCCAGTTCGGCCTGTGCCCGCGCCAGATCGCGTGCGGCACGCCCGGCCTGAGCATTCGCCATCCGCGCCTCTGCCACGCTCAGAGGGGCCTCGGCGGCGTAGCTTTGGGCCATCGCGGCACGCGACGCCTCGACCTGTTCATGCGCGGCCATCACATGCAGACGAAAGGCGGCCAGCTTCTTCAACTCCTGCTCGGCACGCAGCCGCGCGACACGCTCCAACGCGATCAACATGGCCGGCCTCACCACGCGCGCCTCGCCTTGGCGCGCATCTTTTCGGCAAAGCGGATCGCGGCGGCGACGGCGGCGAAATGCTCGCGCCGGACCTCGTCGCCGACGCGCACTGTGGCATGGATCGCCCGCGCGCAGGGTGGATCGGACCAGATCGGCACGTTGTTTTCGCGTGCCTTTTCGCGGATTCGTGCGGCGATCTCGTCCGTGCCCTTGGCCACGCAGACCGGCGCGCGCCCCGAGCCGCGCTGCCATTGCAGAGCGACCGCATAATGGGTCGGGTTGACGATCACGACATCCGCCTGCGCGACATCGGCCAGCATCTGCTTCATCGCCAGATCGACGGCGCGCTGCCGGCGCGCGGCCTTCATATGGGGATCCCCCTCGGAATCCTTCATCTCGTCCTGCATATCCTTGCGGCTCATGCGGTTCTTGCGGCGGTGATCGAACCACTTCCACGCGACATCGGGCACCGTGAACAGCGCCGAGACCGCCAGCCCCAGCAGCAGCACGCGCCCCAGCATGTCGCCCAGGGTCCAGGTCCAGGCCTCGCCCGTCATCGCCGAGGCGCCAATCCGGTCCAGAAGCGAGGCGAACAGGAACCAGCCGCCAAGGCAAACCAGCACCGCCTTGCCCACCGAGATCCCGAAGGTCACAAGGCCCGAAGCGCCGAATTTCTGCCCGGCATTCTTGACCGGGTTGATCCGGTTGAAGTCGAAAGCGAGTTTCTGCACCGAGAAGGCCCAACCCCGCTGGACGAACACGCTGGCGACGATGGCCATCAGCGGCACGCAGGCCAGGACGACGAAGGCCAGTCCCGCATGCTGTGCCAGCGTCTGGCCCAACCTGAAGACGCCGCCGACCGGCCAGCCCTCGGCGCCCATCGCCCGTGAGGCCATGCCAAGCCATTGCCTCACCGCAAAGCCAGCGATCATTGCAAAAGAAACCCAGGCGCCCAGATACATTGCCGCTGTCATCAGCTCGGTCGAGCGGGGAACATCGCCCTTTTCGCGCGCCTTTTGCAGCTTTTGCTCGGTCGGGTCGAACGGCTTGTCGTCCTTGTCGTCACTCATGGCGTCACCGGCAGCATGAAGCCCAGAACCCTGTCCGCCCAGATCGAGATCAGCAGCGGCGCCAGAATGGCAAGCGCGACCAGCGCAAGCAGGATCGAGATCGGAGCCCCGATAAAGATCACCGGCAGGCTGGGCATGACCCGGTTGATGACCCCGGACAGCGCCTGAAAGAGAAAGCCGCCGACCGTGAAGGGCGCGGCCAGCATCATCGCCAGCCAGAAGCTGTCGGCGACGATCCGTGCCCCGTTGCTCAGCACGTAGTCCGCATCGGGAAAGGCGCCGGGCGGCCAGATCCTGAGGCTGTCGGCAAGCAATTCGATGATCATCACCGGCAAGCCAAGCGCCATCAGCACCGCTAGCGCCGCAAGCTGGATCAGGTTGCCGACCGGATGGGGCGAGGTCTCGTTCTGTATACCCATGATCTGCGACAGCGAGGCCGTCGCTGCAATCGCCGTGGTCGCCACGTCAAGCGCCAGCGCCAGCAGGCGCAGGAAGGCGCCCGTCATGAACCCGATCGCCATCTGCGAGGCGATGTCGATCAGGATTGGCAAGGGCCCGTCGGGGATGGTGCGCGCGGGCACCAGATCACCCAGAAGAGGCGTGACCGCCAAAGCCAATGCCACACGCAGCCGCGCTGGCAGCATGCGTTCGCCCAAGGCAGGCAGGATCAGGATGCAAGCCTGCACCCGCGCATAGACAAGGACCAGGGTCCAATCGATCTGCGGGATGGCGGCAAGGACCTGCTGCATCATGCGGCGGCCTCGATCGTGGCCAGCAGGCGCAATTCGGCGCCGGGATCGACCTCTTCTAGACCCAGCACAGGCACCCCCAACCCATTGGCCCCCAGCACCGCGCGCACCATGCGTCTGCGATGATCGGGCGCGACGACGACGCAGCGCTCGGCCGGATCGACCGAGGCCAGTGCCTTGCGCGTCGCCTCGAGCAGCCGCGCCGAAAGGGCGGGCGTCATGGCGCCGCTGCCAGGGCGGCCGGTTTCGGCATCGGCGCGCACGAACTCGGCCTCCCATCCGGGATGCAACTGCAGCGCCGCGATCCGGCCGGCATCATCCGCGAATTGCTGCGTGATCTGGGCGCGCAGGCGCTTGCGAACCAGTTCATAGACCATCTCGGGCTGTTCGATGCTGCGGAATTCGCTGACCGCATCGACGATCATCGGCAGGGTCCGGATCGAGATCCGTTCGTCCAGAAGCGCCCTCAGGATCGCCAACAGCGTTTCAGGCGCGACCTTGTCGGGGATCGTGCTGTCGAAATACTTCCGATAGCGTTCGGCGCGGACGGGGTCCGACAGGCTTTTCAGCTCCTCGATCTGGCGTTGCAGCGCCGAGAGGTTCATCAGCGCCGAAAGGTTCGACTTGACCACCTCCATCAGGTGGGTCGACAGAACCTCCATCGGCGTGACGACGGTCGCGCCCAGCAAGGCCGCCTCCTCCTGATTGTCGGCGGCGATCCAGCGCGCGGGGCTGGAATAGACCGGCTCGCGGACGGCCATCCCGCCAAGCTGCGCAAGAAGCTGTTCCCCCCCAAGCGCGAGGATCTGGTCGTGGCGCAGGCTGCCACGGCCACGCACGACCCCCTGGACCCGGATCTGGTAATCGCCCGGCAGCAGGTCGTCGGTATCGGTGATGCGGACATCGGGCAGGATAAGCCCGTAGCTGCGGGCAACATGGATGCGCAGATTGGTGATCCGGCTGCCCAGCCCCCGGGCCTGATCCAGCGCGGCAAGGACCAGGTCGGTGCCGATCTCGACGCTGATCTCGTCGGTGTCCAGCACATCGCCGATCCTTGCGGCCGGGCGGCTGGCAGGTTCAGTCTCGGGCGAAGCATCATCGTCGGCCAGACCTTGGGCGGCGCGATGCCAGATCGCCCAGGCGACAGCCGCAAAGATCGAGGCCAGTACGAAAAAGATCGGTTTGGGCATGCCGGGCACGAGCCCGATCACCACCAGCGCAGCCGCGACCATCGCCGCGGGGCGCCAATTGCGCGCAAATTCGTGCGACAGAAGATGCGCGGTCGTCTCGGTCGCGCCACCGCGCGACAGCAGCAGCGCCGCCGCCATCGAGGTGATCAGCGCGGGGATCTGGCTGACCAGACCGTCGCCGATGGTCAGGTGCGAATAGGTCGAGGCGGCCTCGGCCACGGGCATGCCATGTACGAAGATGCCGACGCCCAGCCCGACCAGCAGGTTGATCAACGTGATCACGATACCCGCGATCGCATCGCCCTTGACGAATTTCGACGCACCGTCGAGAGAGCCGAAAAAGCTGATCTCGCGCTGCTCTTGCGCGCGGCGACGCTTGGCCTCCTGATGGTCGATCGCGCCCGCATTCAGATCGCCGTCGATCGCCAGCTGCTTGCCCGGCAGCGAATCCAGCGCGAAACGCGCGGCGACTTCGGCCATGCGGCCCGAGCCCTTGGTGATGACCATGAAGTTCACCACGGATATCACGGCAAACACCGTCAGTCCCACGAGGATCGAGCCCCCCGCCACGAATTTCGCGAAACCGTTGATCACCTGCCCGGCGGCCTGGGTGCCGTTATGCCCCTCAGTCAGGATCAGCCTGGTCGAAGAGACGTTCAGCGACAGCCTGATCACCAGACTGACCAGAAGCAGGACCGGAAAAGCCTGGAAATCCGTTGGCTTGTCAACCAGCGAGGCCATCACCAGCACCAAGGTCGCCGTGGCGATGGACAGCGCGATCCCGGCATCCAGCGCCGAGGCGGGCAAGGGCACCACCAGCGAGATGACGACGAGGACAAGCCCCCCCGTGATCAGAAGCGGCGCGTCCAGAAGTTTGTTCGACTTGCGCGAGATCGCAGCGACCGGCGTCATTCATCTGCCTTTCTGGCTGGTGTGGCGGGCCGCAGCAGGTCGCCGACGGGCCATGCGGCCCCGGTCAGCAGGCCCATCCGGCGCAGGTGCGCCAATGCAGCGACCCTGTCCGCGGGCTCCATCGCCAAGAGGCGCAGCCGATAATCCGAGGGCAGCCTGCCCTGTTCGAGCAGCCAGCCGGTCGCGTCCGCGATGAATGTCTCCAGCGGGTCGGTCGCTTCGGGCGCGGGGGCAGCGGCCGATAGGGCAAGCGTCAGCAGCAGGGCGGCCGAGGGCGCGATCATGCGGCCCTCTTGAGGTCGCGCAGGGCAGTCTCCAGCGTGTCGAAGCTGGGACGGCAATGTTCCGGGACAGCCTGCCGGCCCACCTCGACACAGAGCGTGGTCGCGTGCTGGTGCAGGCCCGCGACAAGGACGGACTTGATCACATCGTAAAAGCCCATGTCCTGCTTGACGACCGACCCAAGCCGGTTCGCCAGCGGTCCGACGAACCCGTAGGACAGGAAAACCCCCAGGAACGTGCCGACCAGCGCCCCGCCGATCATCTTGCCCAGCACCGGTGGCGGCTGGTCGATCGAACTCATCGTCTTGATCACGCCCAGAACGGCTGCGACGATCCCCAGGGCGGGCAAGGCGTCGGCCATGTTCTGCAGGGCGTGGGGCACATGCATCTCTTCCTCGCGCAGGGCGGCGATGCGGCGCGACAGCATGTCCTCGACCTGATAGGGATCGTCGTAGTTCAGGCTGGCCGAGCGCAGCGTGTCCGCGATCAGCGATGCGACATCATGATCCGCCGCCAGCCTGGGATAGGCCGAAAAGATCGACGATTCTTCGGGGTTCTCGATATGCTGTTCCAGGCCGACGGGGTTCTCGCGCGCCAGCTTGAGCAGCTGAAACAGCAGGCACAGCACGTCCTGATGGTCCTGCGCGGTCCATTTCGGCCCCTTGAAGGCACGCACGATGCTGGACAGCGTCGTCTTCAGCACATGGCTGTCATTTCCCAGCAGATAGGCACCGATCGCGGCACCCATGATCATCATCATCTCGAAAGGCAGGGCGTGCAGGATCACCCCCATCTTGCCGCCTGCCAGCAGGTAGCCCCCGAAGACCATGGCGATGGTGAAGACGATACCGACGATACCGAACATGTCTGGCCCCTCTAGCGGTTTCTGACGCTGCGTGCGCCCATTTGCGCAGTCAGCAGCGCGGCCTGGGCCGGCTCGACAGCGGCGATGATGCGTGCCCCGGTCGCGGGCTGCACGCGCATCAGGATCTCGGCCGCGAAATCGGGCGGCAGGTTGGTCAGGATCGCAGCGGCCTCGGCCGGTTTCATCTGGTCGTAGACCGCAATCAGGCGCTGGATGTCGTCGCGGATCGCGGCGGTGGCCCCGTCGCGGCGCGACCGCGTGCCGTTCTGCTGGCTGCGCAATTCGACCAGCCTTTCGCGCAACGTGGCCTCTGCCGCAGCGATATCGGCCTTGCGGGCGTCGAGCGCCTGCATGTAGCGCTCGATCCTCAGGGCGCGGTCGCGCAATTCGCCGGCAAGGGCAACGGCCTCGGGGACATCGCCGCAACCGCTGAGCAATTCGTCCTGGGCGGCGACAGCGGCAAAGAGGTCACGGACCTCGAACCGGGCGGCCATGGCGACGGCAACCGGCGCCGCAAAGACCAGCGCCAGAACGGGAAGGATGCGCCTAGCCATGGCTCACCTCCTGACGCTTGCGGCGGCGCCGCAGCAGCAGCTCGGTCTCGCCGGCGGGTGCGGGTGAGGGTGGCACCGGATCCGCGGGCGCCATCGCGGCGGCGGCGATCTTCTGCCGCAGATCCCACAAGGCGCGTTCACGGCGCGCGGCGGCAACCTCGTCGGCCAGCGATCGGCTAGCGGATGTGGCCTCTTCGCGGGCGGCACGGATGGCCTTTTCAACGCGGTCGACCTCGACGGCCATGACGGCGATAGCGCCGCCCAGCCCGGTTTCCAGATCGTTCAGACGGCGCAGCCTGCGCGCCAGCGTGACGCAGAAGACCGCAAGCCCGAGGCAGGCAAAGAGAAGGCCCCCCTGAAGAAGATGATCAATGCTCATTTGAAGCGGAACTCCGTGATGAGAAGGTCGCGCACGGGTTCTTCGCCCAGCACGAGGCGGGTGCGCGTAACAAGTTCGGCGCGGATCACCTCCAGCACGCCGCGCCGCTGATAGGCCGCCGGATCGACGCCCGAGAGAAAGGTCGTGAACAGGTCCGAGATGCGCGGCATCAGATGCTCGACCTGCGCGCGATGGGCGGCATCGGTCTCGATGGCGGCCTGCACGATCAGCGTACGGCTGTTCGGGCCAGGCACGATCACCTCGACGGGCGGGACATTGACGAACTCGACCGCCGGGATGGCGGCTTTGGCCGGCGTGGGCTCGCGATGAAGCAGATCCGAGGGCGACCAGAACCCGAGGAAGGTCGAGCCGAAGCCGCCCCCGCCAAGAGCCAGCGCCGCGATGATGGCAAGCAGCATGCCGCGCGATCGCGGCGGGTTGTCCTCGGGTTGGGCGATGGCGTCGGCCATGGTGATTCTCCGTCCTGATGGGACCGGAATACCAAGTTGCGACTAACCAATTCTTAAGCCCGGCCATGCCATGAAGGCTGAGACAGACAGAACGTGCTGATTCGAGAGGATGGGTTTTGCAAAAACTGCAGGACTACTGGAGCGAGCGAAGCTCGCAACAAAGGCTGCTTCTGGTGGCAGCATTCGCGGCGGCCTTCATGGCGGTCGCCTCGTTCGCCTGGCTGGTGAACCGGCCCGGCATGGCGCTGATCTATGGCGGGCTCGATTCGGCCCAGGCCGGCGAGGTGATCGCCGGGATCGAGCGCGCAGGCGTGCCCTATGAGGTGCGCGGCGATGCGATCTGGGTCGAGGCGACGCAGCGAGACCGGCTGCGGATGGATCTGGCCGCCCAGGGACTGCCCGCCGCCAGCAGCACGGGCTACGAGTTGCTGGACGGCATGACTGGCTTCGGCACGACCTCGCAGATGTTCGACGCAGCCTATTGGCGCGCGAAAGAGGGCGAACTGGCGCGCACGATCCTGGCCTTGCCGAATGTGCAGGCCGCGCGGGTCCATCTGGCGGTCGAAAGCGGGCGCGGCTATCGGCGCGACCAGAATGGCAGCGCCTCGGTCACGCTGACGACCTCGGGCGGGACGATCACCCGCGAACAGGCGGCGGCGCTGAAATATCTCGTCTCGTCCGGCGTGCCTGGCATGCAGCCCGACCGCGTGACGGTGATCGACACGCAGCGCGGCATCGTCGCCACCGGCGAGGATCAGTCCGGCGCTGACCGCGCGGCAGAGATCAAGCGCAATGTCGAGCGGATCCTGGAACCCCATGTCGGCATCGGCAACGCCATCGTCGAGCTGAACCTCGACCTGGTGACCGAGACCGAGCTGCTGACCGAACAGCGCTTCGATCCCGAACAGCGCGCGATGATCTCTCAGGTGACCGAGGAGACCTCGGATCAGAGCAACTCGACGGGCGCGGGGGCGGTCACGGCGGCCTCGAATCTGCCTGACACCCAGCAGCAACCGGGCGACAACAGCCAGAGCGCGCGGCAGGAAAACCGGCAGCAGCAGAATTTCGAAGTCAGCCGTGTGACGCGCGAAGTCTCGCGCCAGCCGGGGGCGACGCGTCGCATGACGGTTGCCGTTCTGGTCAATGGCGCGGCCCAGATCAATGCCCAGGGCGAGACGGTCTTTGTCCCGCGCCCCGAGCCGGAGCTTCAGGTGCTGCGCGAATTGGTGGCCTCGGCCGTGGGTTATGACGAGGCCCGGGGCGACCAGATCACCGTCAAGTCGCTGCCCTTCGTGGCGCTTGGCCAAGAGGGAACGCTTGCACGCCCCTCGCTGATCGATCGCCTCAACCTGGACAACCTGGCTCGGCTGGTGCTGATCGGGGTGTTCTTGCTGGCCGCCTTTCTGCTGCTGCTGCGCCCGATGCTGCGGAACCGCCCCGAGCCCGAGGCGCCGCGTCTGCTGCAGCTGGATGACAGCCCGCCGTTCCTCGCGCCGCTTGGCGGGATGATGGCCGACGATGTGCAGTTCAGCCCCAGCCCGATGCAGATCGAACCGATGCAGCCCATGTCCGCCGACCCGCTGCAACTGCCGCCCGCCGATCCGGTTTCGCGGCTGCGCGGGATGATGCGCGAACGACACGAGGAAAGCGTCAAGATCCTCGCCGGCTGGATCGCGGAAAAGGAGAAAGCGAATTGAGCCTTGCCATGTTCAAACTGGAATCCTTCTCTCGGCAGCCCGAGCAGATCACACCGGGCGAGCAGGTCTTTTCCCGCGACGCGGTCGATCAGGCCTATATGGACGGCTACGGCGCAGGACAGGCCGAAGCGCGCGAGGCGCAGCTGGCGGAATTGTCCCAGGCGATCGCGATGCTCGCGGCCAGCCTTGCCGATGACGAGGCGCGTCGCGCCGGATTGCGGACCGAGGCTGTCGCCCTGCTGCTGCCACTGCTGTCGCAGATCCTTGACGCGATGGCGCCTGCGGGCGTCTCGCACCGCCTCGAACAGGCGCTGGCCGCCGAACTGGCGCGGCTGGCCGATCGCGCGACACCCCTGCGTGCCCGCATCTCGTGCGGACCGGGCCTGACGGCGATGGTCCGCGAGTTGCTGGACCGCCACGGCCTCGACGCGATCGAGATTGGCCCAAGTCAATCGGCGCAGGTGGTCATCGCGCTGGAAGGCGGGCGGATCGAGCTGGACCCCGATCAGACCGCGTCCGAAATCGCAGCCCTCATCGCCGAGATCACCCAGGAGACCGCATCATGGACGCATTGAGAAGCCTGATCGACACCGATGGCATCCAGGTCGAGATCACGATCCGCCTTGGCCGCACCCGCCGCACGGTCGCCGAGCTGGCGCGCATGAAGCCCGACGACGTGCTGATGTTGGATCAGCCGATCGAGGACGGGGTCGAGATCTGCGTCGGCGACAAGGTCATCGCCCGAGGCGAGTTGACCGGCGACGAAAGCGGCGACGACAGGCTGTGCGTCCGCATTCTCGGCACGACGGGGCTGGCATGAGATCGGCCTTCCTGCTGCTGGCGCTGCTGATCCCCGGCACTGCGGCAGCGCAGGATCTGAGCGCCGGACTGGCCGAGGGCTTGGGCACGGGACTGGGTCAGAACGCCGTCCTGCTGCTGCTGGCGCTGACGGCACTGTCGCTTGCGCCTGCCCTTGCGATCATGGTGACGGCCTTTCCCTTCATCGTCACCGTCCTGTCGATCCTGCGGCAATCCATCGGACTGCAGCAAGCGCCGCCCAACATGCTGATCATCAGCCTCGCGCTGTTTCTGACGTGGTTCATCATGGACCCGGTCCTGCGGGACGCGTGGCAGGTGGCCGGGCAACCGCTTCAGGCCGGCGAGATCGGCATCGCCGACGCCTTCACCCGCGGGATCGAGCCATTCCGCCAGTTCATGATGGCGCGTACCAACCCCGCGACCCTCGCCGGACTGGCCGAGATCGCGCCCGGACAGGGCGGAGCCGAGGACCGGCTTTCGGTCCTTGTCCCCTCGTTCATGCTGTCCGAGATCCAGCGCGCCTTCGAAATCGGCTTTCTGATCGCCCTGCCCTTCCTGATCATCGATCTGGTGGTCTCGGCAGTGCTGATGTCGATGGGCATGATGATGCTGCCGCCAGTGGTGGTGTCGCTGCCCTTCAAACTGGCATTCTTCGTCGCGGTGGATGGCTGGACGCTGATCGCCGCCGCGCTCGTGCGAAGTTACCAATGAAATCAGGCGCGCTTTGTCTCCAGCGCCTCCACACCAAGGACAGACAGCACCTTTTCGACGATGTGCTGGGCATTCAGCTGCGAGGTGTCATACATCGCGACCGGCGCGTCGTGATCGACGAAGCTGTCGGGCAGCACCATCGAGCGGAAGCGCAGGCCCCGGTCGAACACCCCCTCATCGGCCAGCAATTGCGCGACATGGCTGCCAAAGCCGCCGACAGCGCCCTCTTCGATCGTGATCAGCGCGTCATGGCGCGCCGCCAGGTCGAGGATAAGGTCGCGGTCCAGCGGCTTGGCAAAGCGGGCATCCGCAACGGTCGGCTGGATGCCGCGTGCCGACAGCGACTCTCGCGCGGCCATGACTTCCGACAGGCGCGTGCCGAAGGACAGGATGGCGACGCCCTTGCCCTCGGCGATCATGCGACCCTTGCCGATGGGCAATACCTCACCACGTTCGGGCAGGTCCACGCCGGTCCCCTCGCCGCGCGGGAAGCGGAAGGCGATAGGACCGCTGTCATGGGCGGCGGCGGTCGCCACCATATGCATCAATTCGGCCTCGTCCGCGGCGGCCATGACGACGAAGCCGGGCAGGTTCGCAAGAAAGGCGATGTCATAGGCGCCCGCATGGGTCGGGCCGTCCTGACCCACCAGCCCGGCGCGGTCGATGGCAAAGCGCACCGGCAGGTTCTGGACCGCGACATCATGCACGATCTGGTCATAGCCCCGCTGCAGAAAGGTCGAGTAGATCGCGCAGAAGGGCTTCATGCCGCCTGCGGCCAGACCGGCGCAGAAGGTCACGGCATGCTGCTCGGCGATACCCACATCAAAGCAGCGGCGCGGAAAACGCTGCGCGAACTGCTTAAGCCCGGTCCCGTCGGGCATGGCGGCGGTC
This sequence comes from Paracoccus sp. NSM, assembly GCF_052379855.1. Classification (NCBI taxonomy): domain Bacteria; kingdom Pseudomonadati; phylum Pseudomonadota; class Alphaproteobacteria; order Rhodobacterales; family Paracoccaceae; genus Paracoccus; species Paracoccus sp. NSM. The sequence goes on from NZ_JBQTCG010000022.1 coordinate 11,622, forward strand.
ACGGCCAGAATACGCTCGTCACGGCTGGCCTCGTCGATCAGGGCCTGCGCAAACACCGAGGTATAGCTAGGCGCGTTCGATTTCGCCTTGGCCTGAACGCCGGTGATCACATCGAACTTGCCGGTCGCATGGCCGCGATCGGCGGCCTCTTCGGCAGGCGCGTAACCCTTGCCCTTTTTCGTGACCGCATGGATCAGGACCGGCCCCGTCGCGCGGGCCTTGACGGTCCGCAGAAGCGGCAGCAGCAGGTCCATGTCATGCCCGTCAACCGGTCCGACATAGGAAAAGCCCAGCTCCTCGAACATGGTTCCGCCGATGGTCATGCCCTTCAGCATTTCCTTGGCGCGGCGCGCGCCTTCCTGCAACGCCTCGGGCAACAGGCCCACCGCGCCCTTGGCCGCAGCCTTCAGTTCCTGGAACGGGCCGCCCGTATAAAGCCGCGTCAGATAGGACGACATGGCGCCGACCGCAGGCGCGATCGACATCTCGTTGTCGTTCAGGATCACGATCAGCCGCTTGCCCAGATCCCCGGCATTGTTCAGCGCCTCGTAGGCCATCCCCGCGCTCAGCGCGCCATCGCCGATCACCGCGATCGCATCGCCCGGATCGCCGCCCAGTTCGCGCGCCATCGCAAAACCCAACGCAGCCGAGATCGAGGTCGAGGAATGGCCCGCCCCGAACGGGTCATAGGGGCTTTCGGTGCGCTTGGTGAAGCCCGCCAGCCCGCCACCCTGACGCAGCGTCCGGATACGGTCGCGCCGCCCGGTCAGGATCTTGTGCGGATAGCATTGATGCCCGACATCCCAGATGATCTTGTCGCGCGGCGTGTCAAAGACCGCATGCAGCGCCACGGTCAGTTCGACCACGCCAAGCCCCGCGCCCAGATGCCCGCCGGTCACGCTGACCGCGCTGATGGTCTCGGTCCGCAACTCGTCGGCCAGTTGCCGCAGTTCGCGGTCGCTCAGGTCCTTGAGGTCCGAAGGCAGGCTCACCCGGTCCAGCAGCGGCGTCTTGGGTCGGTCTGTCATGGCTGGCCCCCTCCCGGGCGGGCGTTTTCAGGTGTCGCGCTCGATAACGAAGCGCGCCAGGGCGCGCAAGTTCCCCGCTGTCGCACCATATTGCGCCAAGGCAGCCTCGGCGGCGGTGACGTGGTCCTGCGCCGCGGCGCGCGCGCCTTCGAGTCCCAGCAGCGAAACAAAGGTCGCCTTGCCCGCCGCGTCGTCCTTGCCCACGCGCTTGCCGGTCCGCGCCTCGTCCCCGGTCACATCGAGGATGTCATCGGCGATCTGGAAGGCCAGCCCCATCTCGGCGGCGTAGCGGTCCAGCGCGGCGGGATCGTCCCCCGCCATCAAAGGCCCGGCCGTCGCGGCAAACCGGATCAAGGCCCCCGTCTTGCCGCCCTGAAGGCGCATCACCGCCGCCAGGTCCAGTGGTGTCAGGGCGGTCTCGGCCTCGATGTCCAGCGCCTGACCCCAGACCATCCCCTCGGCCCCGGCAGCCCGCGCCAGCGAGGCGACCAGCCGCAGCCGCGCCTCGGCCCCGCCAATCGCCGGATCGGCCAGCAGCCCGAAGGCCAGCGTCTGCAACGCATCGCCCGCAAGGATCGCCGTCGCCTCGGACCATTTCACATGCACGGTGGGCTGCCCCCGCCGCAGATCGTCGTCATCCATCGCGGGCAGATCGTCATGGACGAGAGAATAGGCGTGCAGCGCCTCGACCGCCGCCGCGACGGGCAGCGCGGCCTCATCGGCAACCCCGTGCAACCGCGCCGATTCCATCACCAGAAAGGCGCGCAGCCGCTTGCCGCCCGACACCGCATAGCGCATCGCATCGGCCAGGGCCCCGCCCGGCAATCCGTCGATCGCATGGTCCAGCGCGACCTGAACCTGCGCCTGCACGGCGCCCAGCCGATCCTGCATCACAATCCCTCGACCGGGTCCGTGCCGACTGGCTGGCCATTCGCGGCCAGGGTGATCTTTTCGACACGCTCCTCGGCCTCGCGCAGGCGCGCCTCGCAATGGGCACGCAGGGCGGCACCGCGCTCGTACAGCGCGATGGATTCTTCCAGCGAGGCCTCGCCGGTCTCCAGCTTGCCGACCGTGGCCTCAAGCTCGCGCATGGCCTCCTCGAACGAGAGGGTGTTGATATCGCTCATCCAGTGGCCTCCATCAGCGTCTTCACATGGGCACGGACAGACCGGCCCAAGGCGGGCAGATCATAGCCACCTTCCAGACAGGATACCACCGGTGCCCCACAACGCGCCGCCATGTCGCAGATATCGCGTGTCAGCAGGGCGAAATCCTCCTCGTCCCAGTCCAGACCGGCCAAAGGATCGGAACCATGCGCATCGAACCCGGCCGAGATCAGGACCAGCTCAGGCCGATGTGCAGCCACCGCCTCCAGCGCGTGTGCCCATTCGCGCCGCGCCAAGGCACCGTCACTGCCCTCGGGCAGCGGAATGTTCAGCACCTGCCCATGGGCGCCACTCTCGCTGGCCGCCCCGCTGCCGGGATAAAGCGGCATCTGGTGGCTCGAGACGAAGAACGCCCGTGCCTCATTCCACAGCAGATCCTGCGTTCCATTGCCGTGATGCACATCGAAATCCAGTACCGCGACACGCGTCAGACCGTGATGGTCCAGCGCCCGCTTCGCGGCGATGGCCACCGTGCCGAAAAGACAGAACCCCATTGCGGTCTCGCGTTCGGCGTGATGCCCCGGCGGACGCATGGCGACGAAGGCCGCGCGCGCCTCGCCCGCCAGAACGGCATCCACCGCCGCGCAAGCGCCGCCCACGGCGCGCAACGCCGCCTCCAACGAGCCCGGCGACTGCCAGGTATCGGCATCCAGCATCCGCACCCCTTCGACGGGCGCCCCCTCGCGCAAGCCCGCCAGATAGGATGGCGGGTGACAGCGAAGCACTTCCTCATCCGAACAAGGCTCGGCAACGCGCCGATCCAGCGCCAACCCCTCGAGCGCCCCAATCACGACAGCATGGCGCGCCACCTGCTCGGGATGCCCCTCGGGCGTCGCATGCCCGGCCGCCGCCTCGTGGCTGTAGACGATCACTCCCATCCGCGCATTCCTCCCGTTGGCGTCAAGCCTAGAAGCCCGTCCAGAGGGCCACAACCCCGCCCCTTTGCCTTGGTGAAAATATCCCGGGGGGAGTCCGCAGGACGGGGGGCAGCGCCCCCCTGCCCGGCCAGTCCGCCAGCGCAAGGCTCAGACCGTCAGGCGCTGTCCGTCATGCCCCACGATGCGCAGTTCCATCAACGCACCTTCGGGCTGATCCTCGGCAAAGGCGACCTCAGTGAACTGCTCGGTTCGGCCGAGGCGCGGCCCTTCGGTCAGCACGCGATGCGTGGCGCCCCTCTGCGCCTCCAGATGTGCGCGCAAAGCGGCATCGCCAGCCGCGCGCAAACGCGCGGCGCGGTCGCGGATGGCGGGGCCGGGAACGGCGGGCATACGGGCGGCGGGTGTGCCCTTGCGCGCCGAATAGGGGAAGACATGCAGGAAGGTCAGCCCGCATTCCTCGACCAGGTTCAGAGAATTCTCGAACATCGCCTCGGTCTCGGTCGGGAAACCGGCGATGATGTCGGCGCCAAAGACCATGTCTGGGCGCAGCCGCCGCGCCTCGTCGCAAAAGGCGATGGCATCGTCGCGCAGATGGCGGCGCTTCATCCGCTTCAGGATCATGTCGTCGCCCGCCTGCAACGACAGGTGCAGATGCGGCATCAGGCGCTTCTCGGTCGCAATGGCCAGCATCAGGTTCTCATCCGCCTCGATGGAATCGATCGAGGAAATCCGCAGCCTCGGCAGGTCCGGCACCAACCGCAGGATCCGCATGACCAGATCGCCCAGACGCGGCGTGCCGGGCAGGTCCGCGCCCCACGAGGTCAGGTCCACCCCGGTCAGCACGACCTCGTTGAAGCCGCGCCCGACCAGACGCTTGATCTGCTCGACCACGACGCCCGCCGGGACCGAGCGTGAATTGCCGCGCCCATAGGGGATGATGCAGAAGGTGCAGCGGTGGTCGCAGCCGTTCTGGACCTGCACATAGGCGCGGTGCCGCCCGAACCCGTCGATCAGATGGCCCGCGGTCTCGCGCACCGACATGATGTCGTCCACGACGACCTTTTCCGTCTGGCCAATCAGGTCGGGGGCGCGCAGGGACGCCCAGGTCTCGGGCTGCATCTTCTCGTGATTGCCGATGACCTTGGTGACCTCGGGCATGGCGGCAAAGGTCTCGGGCTCGGTCTGTGCGGCACAGCCGGTCACGATCACCGGCGCGCCCGGATTTTCGCGCGACAGGCGGCGGATCTCCTGGCGGGCCTTGCGGACGGCCTCGGCGGTGACGGCGCAGGTGTTGACGACGACCGCGCCTGACAGACCGGCGGCCTCGGCCATCTCGCGCATGGCCTCGGTCTCGTAGGCGTTCAGCCGGCACCCGAGCGTGGAAAAGACCGGTGCACTCATGCGGCAAGCCATTCGGGTGTCAGGCGCCCCTCGAAGACAAGGGCCGTCGGCCCCTCCATCCAGACGCCATCCTCGCGCCAGTCGATCATCAGCACACCGCCCGGCACCTCGACCCGGACGCGGCGATCCGTCAGGCCGCGCCGCGCCGCGGCCACCGCCGCAGCACAGGAACACGACCCCGAGGCCAGCGTCGGCCCGGTGCCGCGTTCCCAGATCCGCAGGCGGATCGCGTCGCGCGACAGCACCTGCACGATCTCGACATTGGTGCGCTGCGGGTAAAGCGGGTGATGCTCCATCTCTGGGCCGAAGGTCGCCAGATCGACCGAGGCGGCGTCATCGACGAAAAACGTCACATGCGGATTGCCCATCCCGGTCGCGACCGGATCGCCCGCGATGGGCAGGTGGTCGATATCGACCTCGCGCGCCAAGGGGATCGCGCGCCAGTCCAGCACCGGCGGCCCCATGTTCACGCGGGTCAGCCCGCCCCCGGCATCCTCGGCCAGCAGAACGCCGTGATCGGTGCGCAGACGCAGTCCCGCGACGCCGCGCTGGTCCATCAGCCAGCGCGCGATGCAGCGCGTCGCATTGCCGCAGGCCGCCGAGAAAGAGCCGTCGGCATTCCAGAAGACCAGCCGCGCATCGGCATCCGCGCAATCCTCGATCGCCGCCAGCTGGTCGAACCCGACGCCCCGGTTGCGGTCCGCGATACGCGTGACAAGGCCCGCGTCGGGCCGCGTCAGGCCACCGCGCAGGTCCAGAACCACGAAGTCGTTTCCAAGGCCGTGCATCTTGAGAAAGGGCAGGCCGGTTTCAGGGGGCTGTATCATGGCTGCGATATAGGCCCGGAGAAATGATTCCGCCAGCGCGTTCATTTTTCTGCTTGACGCCACCGGCCACCCCCCCTAGGAAGCGCCTCGTGTTGGGCCCATAGCTCAGTTGGTAGAGCAACTGACTTTTAATCAGTGGGTCACAGGTTCGAATCCTGTTGGGCTCACCACTGTATCCCTTTGTGACTAATCAGGATTAGTTTCCTTTTTAGCATGGTTTGCTTCCTTTTTCGTCAAGATAGCTTTCCTCTGGGGGAACCACGCCGAAAGAGCGGGGAAGACCGGGCGTCGCCAGATGCTGCCCTCTACTGCCGTGCGGTGCGCTTTGCGCAAATCTGACTGGGGAACCGCTATCCGAATCCAGAGCACTGGTTGTCGTCCGCAATGCGACAAGAGGTGACTGGACGGGCGCTCTTTGAATCAGCTCCAGTTCATCGCTGCCCAGGCCAACACATCAGCCTGACGTTTCCGGTGAGCCGGGAATGGAAGCCGCGAAGTGTCCGCTGACAATTTCGACGGGTTGTGCTATCGGACCTCATGATCTGAACGTTTTCCCTTTTCGCGCATAGCAGGGCCCCCGCCGTGCCCTGAAGTGTGCACAGACGAAAAGGAAAGCCGATGAAACCTCCCGTCCTTCCGCCCATTCAGGGCAAACGTTTCGACATCGAGGTTCTCCCCATCAAGTGCTCAGTCTTGCGGAGAGCGCCAGCAAAGGACCTACCTTTCTCCGCAGCGGCGGTCGCATTTCCTGGGTGGTCATGACTGAGACCGTCTTTAATGAAGTCTGGCCGGATTCGCGGCGCGCTTGGAGTACAGATGAGATGCCGTTTTGGGCTGAACGGCTGCTGCTTGAAGCTCTACGAACGGCGGCAGCCGACACATCAGGCGGGGAGGACTGACGAGACCGGTCGCCTCACCTAGGATGGGGACTAAACTGGTGCTGCAGACAACCGGGAATTTCCGACGGTTTGCCCTCCATTGACCTGCCCTCCGCTGGTCCCTCGTTCATAACGAGAGTCTGCGGGTATGGGATTTGTAATCCCAGGGTTCGGTTTGGGCAAGCGCGCCGGGCGCGGAGCCCCCAAATTGCTCAAGCGTCCGGCGCGCTTCTACAGGCGTCTGGTTCCCGAGCGATGAGTGCGGCCGAACACCTC
>NZ_JBQTCG010000023.1:0-16958 GCF_052379855.1 Paracoccus sp. NSM
GCCGAATTACCCGAATATGTGATGAAAGCGCGCGGGGGCGGATGCCGCCCCCGCGCGTTTCCATGAGGTGAACGCAACTAAGCCAGGGTGAGAATTTGGACGATTGCCAGCCCGTGCCCCGCCGCGCGATCCTCGTACCAGAGGGAACCCTGGCCCCCCGGCTTTCGGGCCGCATCGACCCTGCGACAGACCCGGCACGGAGGGCCGGGAGACGCGCAGAGGGCCGGGCAGGGGCAAATCCCTGAGCCGTTTTTTCCAGACCGTCAATTGCCAAGAGGAGGAAGGCAAATGAGCACGAACAGAGGCGTCGTCTATATCGGACCCGGCAAGGTCGAGGTGCAGGACATCGCCGATCCGAAGATGCAGGCCCCCGACGGCCGCAAGATCGAACATGCGGTGATCCTGAAGGTCGTTTCGACCAACATCTGCGGCTCGGACCAGCACATGGTGCGTGGCCGCACCACCGCCGAGCCGGGGCTGATCCTCGGCCATGAGATCACCGGCGAGGTGATCGAGAAGGGCGCCGATGTCGAGATGCTGGAGATCGGCGACATCGTCTCGGTCCCGTTCAACGTGGCTTGCGGGCGCTGCCGCTGCTGCCGGTCGGGCGATACCGGTGTCTGCCTGACGGTGAACCCGTCGCGGGCCGGCGGTGCCTATGGCTATGTGGATATGGGCGGCTGGATCGGCGGGCAGGCGCGCTATGTCACTGTGCCTTACGCCGATTTCAACCTGCTGAAATTCCCCGACCGTGACCGCGCCATGTCGAAGATCCGCGACCTGACGATGCTGTCGGACATCCTGCCGACCGGGTTCCACGGCGCCTGGAAGGCGGGCGTGGGCGTCGGCTCGGTTGTCTACGTTGCGGGGGCGGGGCCGGTCGGTCTGGCGGCTGCGGCCTCGGCGCAGATCCTTGGCGCGGCGATCGTGATGATCGGCGATTTCAACAAGGAGCGGCTGGACCATGCGGCCAAGATGGGCTTTGCCCCGGTCGATCTGTCGGCGGGCGACAACCTGCCCGAGATGATCGCCCAGATCACTGGCAGCCCCGAGGTCGATGCCGCCATCGACGCCGTGGGCTTCGAGGCGCGCGGCCATGCCGGTGGCGAGCAGCCTGCCATCGTGCTGAACCAGATGATGGAAATCACCCGCGCGGCGGGCCAGATCGGCATTCCCGGCCTTTATGTGACCGAGGATCCGGGCGCGGTGGACGATGCGGCGAAACAGGGCAGCCTGTCGATGCGTTTCGGCCTCGGCTGGGCCAAGGCGCAGAGCTTCCACACCGGCCAGACCCCTGTGCTGCAGTATAACCGCCAGCTGATGCAGGCCATCCTGCATGACCGCCTGCCCATCGCCAAGATCGTGAACGCGACCGTCATCTCGCTTGAGGATGCGGTTCAGGGCTACGAGAGCTTCGACCGTGGCGTCGCCAAGAAGTTCGTGCTGGACCCGCACGGGATGCTGGCCGCCTGACCACCGGGGCGCGCCGTCAGCGGCGCGCCCTATTCCCATCCGGCCGGGTCGTCATGACGCGTGCGCCGGATCTAGACCGCGTTGCTCTGGTTCACGCGCCGCGACAGGGCCTCGTGGCTTTCGACCCGTTCGGAATAGCGATCGACCAGCGTCTCGCGGATGTCGCGGGTCAGCAGGGTGAAGCGGACCAGTTCCTCCATCACATCGACGATCCGGTCGTAAAAGGGCGAGGGCTTCATGCGTCCGGCCTCGTCGAATTCATCCCAGGCCTTGGCGACCGAGGATTGGTTCGGAATGGTCAGAAGCCGCATCCAGCGCCCGAGGATGCGCAACTGGTTCACCGTGTTGAAGCTCTGGCTGCCCCCGCAGACCTGCATCACCGCCAGCGTCTTGCCCTGCGTCGGGCGCACCCCGCCGAGGGACAGGGGAATCCAGTCGATCTGGGCCTTCATCACGCCGGTCATCGCGCCGTGTCGTTCGGGCGAGCACCAGACCATCCCCTCGGACCAGCCGACCAGATCGCGCAGTTCAGCCACCTTGGGATGATCGGCTCCGGCGGCGTCGGGCAGCGGCAGACCCTCGGGGTCGAAGATGCGCGGCTCGGCGCCAAGCGCTTCCAGAATGCGTGCGGCCTCGGCGGTGACAAGGCGCGAATAGCTGCGTTCGCGCAACGATCCGTAGAGCATCAGCAGCCGGGGGCGATGGGTCGAGGGGGGCTGCGGCAACAGGGCGGCGGGGTCGGGCGCGCGCAGCAGGCCCGGCTGGACATTCGGCAAGTCAGTCACGGATTGATCCTTGTGGTTCGACATGCTGCGGCAGCAGGCAAGGGTCGGAGCCGCCGCGACAGCAATCGCGGAGCAGATAGGTTACAAGCGCCGACATCCCCTTCATCCGCGCGAAATAGCGGATGCTGCGCCCTTCGCGCTGCGAGCGGACCAGCCCCGCCGCCGCGAGGATCGACAGATTGGTCGAGATCGTATTGGCAGGCGCCTTCATCGCGGCGGCGATCTGGCCGGCGGCCATGCCCTCTGGTCCGGCGACCACCAACAGGCGGAACACGGCAAGACGGGTTTCCTGGGCCAGGGCGGACAGAGCCGCGATCGCTTCTTTGGATTCCATATTTCTGGAAGTATAGACCTGTTTCAACAGATTCAATCGCCTTGCCGCAGGCGCTTGCAGCCTCCTACCGAATGCCCCACAGAACCCAGAGGCAGGAACAGGGGGGCCATTATGGACGAGACCATCAACATGCTTGCGCATTTCGGCGGCTCTGCCGCGCCCTTCGATCTGCCCGAGGGTTTCCTGCCCCACACCGCCAGCGTCCACCGCACGCTTTTGCGCAGGGCCTGCTATCAGCGCGACATCGCCGTCCGCGTGATCGAAGGCGATGACGAACGCTGGATCGCATCGGATGGCAGGCGGGTGGTGCGCTTCTATCGCAACATGCCGCCCACCACGACCTCGGCCGGGCTGCGCGTCGCCTATGACAAGAGCCTGACGAAAGCGCGGTTGCAACAGGCAGGCGTGCCGGTGCCGTCGGGCCTGCTGATCGCCGCAGCCGACATCGATACGGCAAGCGACTGGTATGAACGCCACGCGGACCGGCGCGTCGTGGTCAAGCCGGCTTCGGGCTATGGCGGGCGCGGCGTCTCCAGCGGGATCGCGTCAAAGGCCGATTTTCTGGACGCGATCCGGCTTGCGGGCAGCGACAAGGTGCTGATCGAGACCCATGTCGAAGGCGCCGATTACCGGGTGTTCGTGGTGGGCGGCCGCTTCGTCGGGGCGGTCGCGCGCTTTCCCGCCAGCGTGACGGGCGACGGCACCAGCAGCATCGAGGCGCTGATCGAGGCCAAGAACCGAACCCGCCGGAAGCTGCCCTATATCCGCGACAACATGATCCGGATCGACGAGCAGACGATGATCGTCCTGGCGCAGGCGGGTCTGACACCCTCCAGCGTGCCGGAAAAGGGCGCGGTCATCGTGCTGAAGCGCGTCGCAAATGTCAGCATGGGCGGCGACAATCTGGACGTGACGGACAAGGTCCATCCCGATTTCCGCGCCATCGCCGAGGCCTGTTGGCGTGCCATTCCCGGCCTGACCTTCTGCGGAATCGACCTGATGGCCGAGGACATCACCCGGCCCGCCGCCGGTCAGTCGCTCGGCGTGATCGAGATCAATCCGAATTGCGATCTGGCGGTGCATCAGTTCACCACGCTGGATCACGGCGCCCCGACGCTGGATGTCGCAGGCGCGGTCATCGACTACGTCTTTCCCGAAGCGGGCAGGGCGCCCCTCGCAACCGAGGAATTCCTGATCTCGGGCGTGGTTCAGCGCGTGGGCTTCCGGGCTTGGCTGCGCGGCGAGGCTGCGCTGCTGGGCGTTTCGGGTGAGTGTAGGAACCTGCCGGATGGGCGGGTGAGAGCGGTGGTGCAGGGCAGCCGCACGGCCTTGGACGAATTGGCCCTGCGTTGCGCCTTGGGTCCGAAAAAGGCCGCGCCCTCGCAGGTCGAGCGCGCACCTCACCCGCCGATCACCGCCCACGGGCTGAAGATCGCGGATGCGGGCCGCGGCTGACCGCACCGCGACGGCGGATCCACGAAACGATTCGCGATCTTTGACCCTCAAGCCGCCTTGCGCAGGGGCGCGATCCTACCGGACCGCGCGTCCCCGACGCGAACCTGCTTCGTCCCGAGGGCGCCAAGTCCTTGGGGTCGCTGGCAAACCGGCGAGCTTCTGACGCTCTGTCACAGTTCTGTCACACGAATTTGGCGTCGTCGTTACAAACGCGTAATAGGTCAGCGTGCATCGACCCACTCCACAGGAGACGACACATGAAATTCCTCGGCCTCGGCGCGACCGCGCTGTCCGTCATCGCCCTGACCGCCACGGCCGCCTCGGCGCGTGACCAGGTCCAGGTCGCCGGCTCGTCCACCGTGCTGCCCTATTCGACCATTGTGGCGGAACTGTTCGGCGAGAACACCGACTTTGCCACTCCGGTCATCGAATCGGGCGGGTCGTCCACCGGTCTGCGCCGCTTCTGCGAAGGCGTCGGTCCGAACACGATCGACATCGCGAATTCCAGCCGCTCGATGCGCGAAACCGAAATCGCCGAATGCGCGGCCAATGGTGTCACCGACATCATGGAAGTCCGCTTCGGCTATGACGGGATCGTCTTTGCCTCGGCGGTGGAGGGCAACGAATTCGCGCTGACCCCCGCCGATGTTTTCAACGCCCTGGCCGCGCGCCGCGTGGTCGATGGCAAGGTGGTGGACAACACCGCCGCCAACTGGACCGAAGTGAACGCGGACCTGCCCGATCAGGAAATCCTGGTCTTCGTTCCGGGCACCCGTCACGGCACCCGCGAAGTCTTCGAAGAGAAGGTGATCATCCAGGGCTGCGCCGATTCCGGCGCCAAGGAGGTCTTCGAGGCCGAACTGAGCGAGGAAGACGCCAAGGAAGCCTGCGTCCGTCTGCGGACCGATGGCCGCTCGATCGACATCGACGGCGACTACACCGAGACCCTGGCCCGGATCGGCAGCTCGCCCAACGGCATCGGCGTCTTCGGTCTGTCCTTCTACGAAAACAACACCAACACGCTGCGCGTGGCGACGATCAACGGCGTCGTGCCGACCACCGAGGCCATCGCCTCGGGCGAATACCCGGTCTCGCGCCCGCTGTTCTTCTACGTCAAGAAGGCGCATATCGGCGTCATCCCGGGCCTGAAGGAGTTCGCCGAATTCTTCGTCGCGGACGCCATCGCCGGCGCGAACGGCCCGCTGGCCGCCTATGGCCTGGTCTCGGACCCCGAGCTGGCTTCGGTCCAGCAGGCGGTCGCAGACGAAGTGACCATGCAGTAACCACCGGAAGGGCCGGCGCGCAGCCGGCCCTTGTTCCCCTCCTGACCGCCCGAGGTTCGACGGATGCCCCTGTCCTGGTCCCTGCTTGCCGCCATGCTTCTGGCCGCGGCGGGTTTTTTCGTTGGTCGCAGCCGCGCCTTTTCTGCGTCGGGCGGTGATGTGCGGCAGTTGCACAGCCGTCCCACCTATCACGGCGCGAATGTCGCGCTGGCGGTGATGCTGCCCGCGCTGACGGTGCTGGCGCTGGCCGCCTTCGCGCGCATGGCCGGGATCGTCCCGGTCGAGGGCGGGGGGGTCGCCGGGCTTCTGGCGCTTGGGGCGGCGGTGGCCGGTCTGGGCTGGGCCGTCACACGCGTCGGGACCGAGTTCCGCGCCCGCAACACGGTCGAGCGGATGGTGCTGGGCATCATGATGTTCTGCTCGCTGATCGCCATCGCCACGACCGTCGGCATCGTGCTGTCGCTGGTTTTCGAGACGATCAGCTTCTTCGAGAAATACAGCATCCGCCAGTTCTTCTTCAGCACCGAATGGTCGCCCCGCTTCGAGGGCAATTCGCGTCTGGGGATGCTGCCGCTGCTCTGGGGCACGCTTTATGTCAGCTTCATCGCGCTGCTGGTTGCTGTGCCCATCGGCCTTCTGGCCGCGATCTATCTGTCGGAATATGCCGGGCCGCGCTTTCGCAGCGTCGCCAAGCCCGTGGTCGAGGTTCTGGCGGGCATTCCGACCATCGTCTACGGCCTGTTCGCGCTGGTGACGGTCGGCCCGCTGCTGCGCGACTGGATCGCGCAACCCACAGGTCTGGGCAGCAGCGCCAGTTCGGTGATGACCGCCGGGCTGGTCATGGGGATCATGCTGATCCCCTTTGTCAGCTCGCTTTCCGACGACATCATCAATGCCGTGCCGCAAAGCCTGCGTGACGGGGCGCTTGGTCTCGGCTCGACCCCGTCCGAGACGGTCCGCAGCGTCGTGCTGCCCGCCGCCCTGCCGGGCATCGTCGGCGCCATCCTGCTGGCCGCCAGCCGCGCCATCGGCGAGACGATGATCGTGGTTCTGGGCGCGGGCGCCGCCGCCACGATCAGCGGCAATCCCTTCGAGGCGATGACCACCATCACGGTCAAGATCGTCAGCCAGCTGACCGGCGACAACGACTTCTCGTCGCCCGAGACGCTGGTCGCCTTCGCCCTGGGCCTGACGTTGTTCGTCATCACGCTCGGGCTGAACGTCATCGCGCTTTATATCGTGCGCAAGTATCGCGAGCAGTACGAATGACCGACCTGTCCTCGGACCCCATGAACGCGGACCCGTCCGCGCGCCCCGACAGCGGCTCGCTGTACCAGAAGGACGCGCGCACCCGCCGCCGCAACGCCGCCGAAAAACGGTTCCGCGCCTATGGGCTGACCGCCATCCTGATTGCGGTCCTTGCGCTGGCCTTTCTGGTGACGACGATCATCCGCGACGGCTCGGGCGCGTTCCGCCAGACCTATCTGTCGATCCCGGTGACGCTGGATGCCGACATCCTTGACCCGCAGGGAAACCGTGACCCCGCGCAGATGGCCGGCGTGCTGACCCTGTCCTACGGGCAGGTGCTGGACCGGGCGCTGGACCGCGCGGTGGCCGACCTGAACCTGCAGATCCCCGGCCTGCAGGATGGCGACGTGGACGGCCTGATCTCGCGCGATGCGTCGGCGCAGCTACGCAACCGGGTGCTGGCCGATCCCGAACTGGTGGGCCAGACGATCGAGGTGAACGTGCTGGTGAACGGCCGCATCGACGGCTACTTCAAGGGCCGCGTCACGCTGCAATCGGCCGAGCGGGACAGCAACGTCTCGGTCCAGCAATTGCTGCTGGCCGATGCGCTGCGCGACGAGGGGCTGCTGGTGACGCGCTTCAACCGCGAATTCCTGACCAGTGCCGACGCATCCGACCAGCGCCCCGAGGCCGCGGGCGTCGGCGTGGCGATGCTGGGCTCGCTCTACATGATGCTGGTGGTGCTGTTCCTTGCGGTGCCGATCGGGGTCGCCGCCTCGATCTATCTCGAGGAATTCGCGCCCAAGAACCGCATCACCGACATCATCGAGGTCAACATCTCGAACCTTGCCGCAGTGCCGTCCATCGTCTTCGGTATCCTGGGCCTTGCGGTCTTCATCAACTTTGTCGGCCTGCCGCAATCGGCGCCCATCGTGGGCGGCCTGGTGCTGACGCTGATGACCCTGCCCACGATCATCATCGCGACGCGCGCGGCGCTGAAATCGGTGCCGCCCTCGATCCGCGACGCGGCGCTTGGGGTGGGGGCCTCGAAGATGCAGACCGTGTTCCACCATGTCCTGCCCCTGGCCATGCCGGGCATCCTGACGGGCACGATCATCGGCCTGGCGCAGGCCCTGGGCGAGACCGCGCCGCTGCTGCTGATCGGCATGGTTGCCTTCGTGCGCGAATATCCCGCCGCCCCCCCCGAGGGGCTGTTCGACCCCGCCTCGGCCCTGCCGGTGCAGGTCTATAACTGGACGCAGCGCAGCGATCCGGCCTTTGTCGAACGGGCATCCGGCGCGATCATCGTGCTGCTGATCTTCCTTCTGTGCATGAACCTGCTGGCCATCTATCTGCGCCGAAAGTTCGAGCGTCGTTGGTAACCGGCCTCGAGGAGCTTATACATGTATGACACCACCCGAACGGAGAGCGCCGTGACACAGACGGACGTCAAGATCTCGGCCCGCGACGTGCAGGTCTATTACGGCGACAAGCACGCCATCAAGGACGTAAATGTCGAGATCCTCGACAAGACCGTGACCGCCTTCATCGGCCCCTCGGGCTGCGGCAAGTCCACCTTTCTGCGCTGCATCAACCGGATGAACGACACGATCGACATCGCCCGGATCGAGGGCAAGATCCTGCTTGACGGCGAGGATGTCTATGACCGCCGCGTCGATCCGGTGCAGCTGCGCGCCAAGGTCGGCATGGTGTTCCAGAAGCCCAACCCCTTCCCCAAATCGATCTATGACAACGTGGCTTACGGCCCCCGCATCCACGGGCTGGCCCGCAGCAAGTCCGATCTGGACGAGATTGTCGAACGCAGCCTGCGCGGCGCGGCCCTGTGGAACGAGGTCAAGGACCGCCTGCAGGAACCCGGCACGGGCCTCTCGGGCGGCCAGCAGCAGCGTCTGTGCATCGCCCGCGCCGTGGCCACCGCACCCGAAGTCCTGCTGATGGACGAGCCCTGTTCCGCGCTGGACCCCATCGCCACCAGCCAGGTCGAGGAACTGATCGACCAGCTGCGCGAGAAGTTCTCGGTCGTGATCGTGACGCATTCGATGCAGCAGGCCGCCCGCGTCAGCCAGAAGACCGCCTTTTTCCACCTGGGCAACCTGGTGGAATATGGCGACACCGACGACATCTTCACCAAGCCGCGCGACAGCCGGACCGAGGCCTATATCTCGGGCCGGATCGGCTGATCGAAAGGACGCGACATGAACCGCGACAAGCATATCTCCTCGGCTTTCGACCGCGATCTGGAAACGATCCAGGCGATGGTCGTCAAGATGGGCGGCATGGTCGAGGCCGCGATCACCGACGCCGCGAGCGCGCTGGACACCCGCGACGAGGAACTGGCCGAAGACGTCCGGCGCCGCGACAAGGCCATCGACGCGCTTGAGGCCCAGATCAACGAGGATGCCGCCCGGCTGATCGCGCTGCGCGCGCCCACCGCGACCGATCTGCGCATGGTGCTGGCGGTGATGAAGATCGCCGCCTCGCTGGAACGCGTGGGCGATTACGCCAAGAACATGGCCAAGCGCACCGAGGTTCTGTCGCAGATGCCCGCCATCGACGGCTCGGGCATGGCGCTGCGCCGGATGAGCCAGGCCGTGAACAAGATGCTTCAGGACGCGCTGGACAGCTATATCCGCCGCGATGCAGATCTGGCCCATGACGTGCGCCAGCGCGATCTCGAGGTGGACCAGATGTACAACGCGCTGTTCCGCGAGTTCCTGACCCACATGATGGAAGACCCGCGCAATATCTCGCCCTGCATGCATCTGCATTTCATCGCCAAGAACGTGGAGCGGATGGGCGACCACGCGACCTCGATCGCGGAACAGGTCGTCTATCTGGTGACCGGCGAACTGCCCGAGGATGCGCGCCCCAAAAGCAGCAGCGTCGCGCTGGCGGCGCCCATGGGCGAGGGCTGAACCATGACGCGTCAGGCCCCCTGCGTTCTGGTCGTCGAGGATGAGGGCGCGCAGCGCGAGGTCCTGCACTACAACCTCGAGGCCGAGGGCTTCGACGTCGTGATGGCCGACAATGGCGAGGACGCGCTGCTGCTGGTAGCCGAGGAACAGCCCGACCTGATCGTGCTGGACTGGATGCTGCCCAAGGTGTCCGGGATCGAGGTCTGCCGCCAGGTCAAGGCTGACCCGGCGACGCGCCATATCCCGATCATCATGCTGTCGGCGCGCAGCGAAGAGGTGGACCGCGTGCGCGGCCTTGAGACCGGCGCCGACGATTACGTGGTCAAGCCCTATTCCGTGGTCGAATTACTGGCGCGGCTTCGCACGCAATTGCGGCGCACCCGCCCGGCCACGATGGGCGAGCGGCTGTCCTTTTCCGACATCATCCTCGATTCCGCCGAGCATCGCGTCTTTCGCGCGGGCCAGCCCCTGCATCTGGGCCCGACCGAGTTCCGGCTGCTGTCCACCCTGATGGAGAAACCCGGCCGCGTCTGGTCGCGCGAACAGCTTCTGGACCGCGTCTGGGGCCGCGACATCTATGTCGATACGCGCACGATCGACGTTCATATCGGCCGTCTGCGCAAGGCGCTGATGAGGAACGGCGGTGAGGACCCGCTGCGCACGGTGCGCGGCGTGGGCTACTCGCTCGGCTGAGACCCGCGACTGCCGGGGCGCGCCCTCTGGGGCGCCTTTTCACGCCTGCCGGAGGGATCGTTCCCGTGTCCGCAGCGCCTCGACGATCAGGACGGCCCCGCCCAGCACGGCGGTCAGCGCCCAGAGATGCCACAGGATCTGCGCGATCTCGGGCAGGGTCGCGCCCATCTGCGTGACCCTCACCAGCCCGTCGATGGCCGGAGTCGAGGGAATGGCCTGCGCCACTGCGTTCAGATGGGCGGGGATCGCCTCGACCGGCCAGGCGAAGCCTGACAGAAAGAAGAACGGCAGGCCAAGCGCCAGCAGCACGACCTGCACGACCTCGCCCCGCCGGAACAGGGCCGCGACCAGTTGCGCCAGAAGGCCCGTCGCCAGCAGGAAGGGCAGGCCCAGCATCATCAGCGCGCCCGGATTGCCAAGGATCGGCAATCCGTAAAGCACCGGCAGCACGATCAGATAGACCGGCAGCAGCCCCGCCCAGATCGCCAGCCACGCCCCCGCCCGGCCCATCAGCTGCCAGACCGGATGACCGGGCAGCGGCCCCCGCCGCGTCGCGGCAAGCGCCAGCCCCATCAGCATCGTCTGCTGAAGGATCAGGACGAAGGCGGCCGGAAGGACATAGGTCGCGTAACCGGCGGCGGGGTTGAACAGCGGCACCTCGATCTGGTCGGCGGGGCTGACCTGGGCCGCGGCCACGGCGCGGGGCGTGCCCTGGGCGATCAGGCGCCCGGCCTCGATCTCGGCGCCCATCTGGCGCAGGGGGACGGCGGCGCCCTGCATCACGCGCTGATACATCAGGAAGTAGCTGGCATCGGCATAAAGCGCGACGGGGCTCTGATCGCCGCGCAGCAGGGCGCGTTCAAACCCGTCGGGGATCAGCATCACGCCGTAAGCGCGGCGTTCATGGACCAGCCGCGTGGCCTCGGCCATGTCAGAGGCGTGGTGGGTCAGGGCCACGGCCTCCGACGCATTCACCCTACGCGCCAGATCGGCCGAGGCCGTCGAGCCATCCTGATCGACCAGCACCACCTGCACGTCGCGCAGCAGTTCGGCCCGGTAGGGCAGGGGGTAGATAACCGCATAGATGACCAGCGCCAGCAGAACGATCATCCGCACCTGTCGGTCGCCCAGCACGGCCGCCAGTTCCGCGCGAAAGGCGATGGCCAGCGCGCTCATGGCGTCACCTCCCGCCGGGCGAGGCGGGACAGGCGCATCAGGATCAGCGCCGCCAGAACTCCCGCGATCACGGCCAGCCACAGGACCGACATGGCGGATATGTCCAGGGGCGTCGCACGCAGCGACTGGTCGATGCGCAGCTGCACATACCAGGTGCCGGGAATGGCCGCGCCCCAGGCCTGGGCCAGGGTCGACATCGCCTCGCGCGGGAAACCGAGGCCCATGAAGCCGAAGGCGGGCGCCGTGATGATGGCGATCAGGCTGGCCGCCCGGCCCATGTCGCGCGACAGCACGAAGGCCAGCGCGCCGATCAGCTGGGATGCCAGCACGAACAGCACCGCGCCAAGCGCCATCAGCCACAGCGACCCACGCAAGGGCACCGCCAGCCAGCCGTAAAGCGCGACGTCCGACAGGCCCAGGATCAGCAGGAAGATGACCGTATAGGGCAGGATCTTGCCCAGCATGGCGGGCAGGATGCCGCCCGCCATCCGCATCAGCACGCGCGGATGCCGCCCCGGCCCGAAATCCAGCGACACCGCATAGGCGGTCGCGGCGGCGGCGATGATCTGCAACACCGTCGGGATCAGCGCGGCCAGCAGGAAATGGACATAGTCGAAGGCCGGGTTGAACAGCGCATGGGCCTGCATCGGGATGGGCTGCAGGGCGACCATGGCCTGAACCGGCGCCTCGCCCTGACTCTGGCGCACCGACAGGCGCAGGCCGGCCAGCGCGGTGTCGATGGCGTTGCGGGCGCCGCGGGCGACCAGCGATCCGGCGCTCATGTGCTGGTTGTCGTAGAAGGTGACGATCTCGGGGCGTTCGCCCCGGATAATGTCGCGTTCGAGGTTCGGCGGCATCAGCACCGCACCGCGCACCGCGCCCGAGACGATCAGCGAACGCGCCTCGGACAGGTCAGAGGCGCGATGGGTCACGGTCAGTTCGGGCGCGGCGTCCAGCATCCGCGTGAGGCTGCGCGACAGGTCGGACCGATCGAGGTCGATCACCGCCACCGCCAAGCCCGTGGGAATGCCTGCGCGAAAGATCCCGCCCAGCACCAGCAGCATGATCAGCGGCAGCACGATCACCAGCCCCGCCAGCGCCGGGCGGCGCGGCAGCAGGCGGAACTCGCGTGCCATGACCGCCAGCATTGCCCTAGCGGCCCAGCTGGATCAGGGCGGACATGCCGGGGCGCAGGCCCTCCAGCGGCGCGACCGGGCGGGCGCGCAGCTCGAAGCTGCGCAGGTCGAAATCGCCCGTCGCGCGTGTGGCGCGCCAGCTGGCGAACTGGCCCTGCACATTGATCAGGGTGATCTCGGCCTCGGTCTCAAGCTCCATTGCGGGGATGCGGACGGCCAGCCGGTCGCCAACGGAAAGACCCGCAAGCAGATCCTCGCGCAGGTTGAAGGTGAACCAGGCCTGATCCAGATCGACGATGGTGAAAAGGGGCGCACCGGGGCCGACATTCTCGCCCAGCTCGATCATCCGGCCCGAAATCTCGCCGGACATCGGCGCGAAGATCTGAAGCTCGTCCAGATCGGCCTGGCGTTGGGCCAGCGCGGCCTCGGCCTGGGCGACCTGAGCGGCCGCGACCTGCCGTTCCTCGGGCGAGGCGCCGGCGCGGGCAAGGTCCAGCTGCGCCTCGGCGGCCTCGACCCGGCCTGCGGCGGCATCCAGATTGCGCGTGGACTGATCCAGCGCCGCCTGCGGGCGCAACCCCTGCTGCGACAGGCCGGTGTCGCGGCCCAGCTGCTCTTCGGCCAGGCGCAGGTCGGCCTGGGCGGCGGCCAGTTCGGCCTCGCGGGCGCGGATCACCTCGGGGCGGGTGGCGCCTGCGGCGGCCTCGGAGGCGCGCGCGACCTCCAGGCCGGATACAGCGGCGGCGTGGGCGGTCACAAGCTGCGGGTTCGACAATTCGGCAAGGCTCTGAGCCGCTTCGACACGCTGGCCCAGATCAGCCTCGATCCGCGCGACGCGTCCCGAGGTCCGGGCCGAGACATCCACGCGCGGCGCGGCGACCTCGCCCTGGATCAGCAGGGGGCCGGGTCGTGTCGCCCACCAGATTGCGGCGATCACCATCGCGGCAAGCAGGCCGAGGACAAGGAATGGAACAGCGGCCTTGCGCTGCGACTGGACTGGTTTCATCGGTTCGGCCCCCGGGGACTTTTGTTCCCAGATTAGGCACTTGGGCCTCGGACGACAATTCCAGAGGCGTGGGATACGCCATTTTGTTCAGGCATATTTCCAAGTGGCGCGAATGGTCGACATGACCGCATCCGGGGGAAACGGGAACAGAGGTCGGGGCCGGTCAACCTTGTCGTGCCCGCAGTTCCACAGTATCAGCCACCTTCCGGCATGACAGCCATCCGGGCAGGATCAGGATACGGGATGGACATACCAGTCATCGTGACATTCGCCAATGCGGGCTACATTCCGGTCCTGCGGAACTGGCTGGCCTATGTTCGGGCTGCGGGCGTCCGGGCGCCGGTGCAGATCGTGGCGCTTGACGGGGCAACGCGCGATGCGTTTGCGGCCGAACAGGTGCTCTACCGGCCCTGCGACGTGACGGACAAGGGCGCCCTCTGGTCGCTGCGGATCGCGATCCTGCGCGACATTCTGGCGGCCCACCCGGCGCTGATCCATTCCGATGCCGACGCCGTCTGGCAGCACGATCCGTTGCCGATGATCGAGGCGGCGGACGCCGACATGACCTTTTCCCAAGGCACGATCTGGCCGCCGGATATCCACGCCCGGCATGGGCTGGTCCTGTGCTGCGGCTTCTTTCATCTGCGAAACAACACGTCGGTTCACCACCTTCTGGCCCAGTTCGAGGCGCGGGTTGGCCGCGAGCGCGACGATCAGGTCGCCCTGAACCGGCTGCTGGACGAAAGCGGCCTGGATTGGAGGATCGACAACCCCTATCGGATCGCGTTCCGCGACACGAGCTTCGTGGCTTCGCGGCAGATCATCCGCACCAGTGTCCCAGCAGGCGGGGATCGTCCGGTCTCCATCGCCGTCCTGCCCCATCACCTGTTTCCCCGGCAGATGACCGAGCCCGATCCGCAGGCCATCGTCGCGCATCCGGTCGCGCCCCAGAATGGCGCCGAAAAGATCGCCATGCTCGCCCGCCTTGGCCTGTGGCGATGAACCAGACGGTACTGATCCATATCGGCAAATGCGGCGGCAGCACCTGCCGCACCACGCTGGAGGCCGGCGGCGTCCGGATCGGCAGCGTCGTTCACATCCGCCAGCCCCAGCCCGACCCGGCGGCCCGATATGTGATAATTGCCCGCAGCCCGATCGCGCGGGCGCTGTCGGCCTTTAACTGGCGCCACCATCTGGTCGCCACCGATCCGGCGCAGGCGGCGCGCTTTCCGGGCGAGCAGGCGATCCTGACGCATTACGGGACGATGGATGCCCTGGCCCGGCAGCTTTACTTTCCTGATGGCAGTGACAACGCGCTTGTGCAGGGCCAGTTTCGCGCGATCCACCATCTGGGCGAAAGCATCGCGTTCTACCTTGATCCGTTTCTTTGGCAGGTCGGGCCGCGGCAGATCGCGGGGGTCATGATGCAAGAGACGCTGGACGCCGACCTGCTGCGGCTGTTCGGAATTCGCACCGGCCTGCGCCAAAAGGCCAACCGCGCGACCACGCCACCCGCGATGCTGTGCCTGTCCGACATTGCGCGCGCGCATCTGCGCCGTTTCCTGGCGCACGATTTCGAATGCCTCGACCGGCTGCGGTCCTGGGGCCTGCTCAGCCCGCTCAGCCTGCCCGCGCTTGAGGCCGAGACCGGGCTTGCACGATCAAGGCCCCGCACGTCGGTGGGCGATCAGTACCAGCCCAGCTCGTAATCCCTGGCATGGATCCGTTCCAGCCGGCGGATCTGGTCTGGCGACAGAACAAGCCGCTCGATCCCCGAGCGGGACTGGTCGCGGCCGTGGAAATGCGGCAGCTTCATGCGGAAAACCTCCTCCTCGCAGAACCTGTGCACCTCTTCCATCCGGGTGATCGGAAAGACATGGTCGAAATATGTCCGGTCCGGACCGAACCAGACATGCTGGCCCAAAAAGTGACAGGCGAGCAGCTTGAGCCGCCTTTCCGTCGGATCGGCGAACGGGGCGCGCGCGATCCTGTCCATCTCGCCGCTTTCCAGCATGACGAGGCAGGTCTCGACACTCCAATTAGCAAGATTTTCGCGCAGGATCTTGTCGGTATAAGCGCTGGTGAAACGCTGGATCGGATCACGCAGGATGCACCAGCGCCGGTTCCCCGGCGCACCGGGGTTGAAAAAGGGCTGCGGTCCAAGGATCCTGTCGGTCCAGTCCTGCGGCAGGCCGAAACCGGCTAGCGCGTAGTAGCCTTCGGCAGAAAATGCCTGAGGCAGGGCGCCCTCGGCATGTTTCAGCCACAGCCGTACCGTCGTCCCGGCATTCTTGGGGGCATCATAGAATTCCAGCCCATTCAGGACAAAGCTCGGCATACGCGGCCCTTTCGATACGATGACAATCGCGGCTTCATGCCGGCGACCTGTGGTCGGCGGCAGGCTGGCCGAATACGCTCCATTGGCATGTTTCGATACCGCTCAGCTTGGAAAAGTGCTGGATGTCGGGCCGCAACGTCGCGCAGATCCGCTCGCGCGTCTCGGGCGCCATCACCATGGGCAGACCCGGGCCGCTGTTCAGCGCAAGGCGTTCGGGCGGCGCAAAGGGCGCGATTCCGAGATGCGCGCTGACCTGTTCCAGCACGGATGCCGGATCGGCCCTCAATGCCTCGCTTGTCAGGCACAGGATCTGTTCAGCCGCAAACACGTCCAGCGCACGGGCCAGCTGCGATCCGTAGCGGCCGCGATCAACATAGGCGTGCGCCTTGTAGCTGATGTCGCCCGGCGCGGCGGCGGCGATCCGACCGGGTTCGGCGCGGATCGCGGCATCGAAATCCAGCGATTCCACCCCCCGGCGACGGCGCATCGCCCAATGCGACCAGGCGCGTTCAAGCGGGTCGCGGAACACAAGGATCAGACGCACCTGCGGGTTCCAGCGCCGCAGCCGTTCAAGGCAATGGGGCAGGTAGACATAGCTAGGCGACGCATCAAGCCGCAGAAGGCCGGGATGGTGACCGGGAAACTGCGCGGTATACGCGCTGTAATCGGGACGTTCCCAATCGATTGCCGGATCATCGAAAAAATGCAGTTCCTTGCTGCGCCCCGCGATGATCTGCGGATGCGCGGCAAGATAGCGATGCATCGACGTGGTGCCGCATTTCTGAACGCCGGCAATCACAATCTCGACCATGAACCTCTCCCTGTGGGTTCCGTTCGTGCCGAGGCCGGTGCTCTGGGAACCGGCCTCGAAACACCGGCCAGATCGATCAACTCGCCGCTCTTTCGGCCACTTATGCGGTTATGCGCCCGCGCGTTCAAGCGTTCCATTCGGACCGAAGCGCCAGGCTTTGGCCAGAATTATCACCCGCCCGCCGACCGGTACCACCGACGGCACGCCTCGGCCATATCGCGCGGCAGGATCCTGCGCGTTGCGTAATTATATAACATAATCCTGATTATTAACGGAGCTAGCGC
>NZ_JBQTCG010000024.1:0-16331 GCF_052379855.1 Paracoccus sp. NSM
GGAGCGCCGGCTGGTGGTCGATGAAAAATCCGTCGAGGCTTTCTCCGATCAGTTTATTTCCGCTGCGGATCTCGCCCGTGCACTGCGACGCGACACAGCCAATCTATGCCGTGAACTCTACAAGGACGGAATCGAGCCGCTCATTTTTGATGGCGACAATCGGATCATCTTTCGTCGTCAGGATGTTAGTTGAAAGGGATGTGATGACGCGATCGTATATGCGCAGGCTGGCTAGCGGCTAGAATTATGAAACCGCTCCCTCGGAGCGGTTTTCCTCATGTCCAGTGCGGACAGAATATGTGGCAAAAATGGAAGAGCCACTGCACAGATGCAAAATAAAATCTTTGATTTTGTTGATTTTTTTATTGCAGCAATGGAACAACTATGCGGCACGTTTCAATCCTATCATGTCAGAAGGATGACAGCAGCGAACCCGTCGCTGCCGGCGTTTGCGAATTCCTTTCGCAGGTTCGGGGTGCGCATCCCCTGCCGACAAGCGCATCGCTGCGTTGCAAAAGCGTTTCGAATGGTTGATCGCAGCCGCCCCTGCGACCAGTTGGCGCAAGTCGCAAGGCAGGGCCTGAAAAATGCTCAAATGCGCGGCAACTGGCAGCCAGCATCAACTAGCCTCATGCCATTCCAGGGACTTCAGCAGGGGGAATCGTGGTAGCGGAGGAGGGACTTGAACCCCCGACACGCGGATTATGATTCCGCTGCTCTAACCAACTGAGCTACTCCGCCACGGTGAGGGCGATCTAAGGGACCGGCGGGGTGGCGTCAAGCGCTTTTCGACCGAAATCTGGGCGCTTGGCGCGGTTTGTCGAATGGGCGGTCCGGCCTGCCCATCCATGCGCCGCGGCGGGGGGTGCGGGGGGCGGCAAGCCCCCCGCAACGTCGCGGGACGCGATCAGGGGCGCGCTTTCACCACGCGCAGCAGCGGCATCACTTCGGACATGTCCGGGCCATGCGCCTGCCCGGTCACGGCCTTGCGCAGCGGCATGAACAGCGCCTTGCCCTTGCGGCCGGTGGCTTCCTTGACCCGGGCCGTCCATTCGCCCCAAGTCGCGTCGGTGAACGGCCCCTCGGGCAGCAGGGTCATGGCCTCGGCCACGAAATCGGCATCCTCGGGGTCGATCTGCGGCTCGGCGCCTTCGCTGAAGATGCGCCACCAATCGGCCAGATCGTCCAGCCGGGTGATGTTCTGCGAGGCGACGCGCCAGAACCGCTCGGCCTGATCGGCGGGCACGCCAAGCGCGGCGATCCGGTCTGCAACCTGATCGAAGGGCAGAGCCTGGTTGCGCTCTCGCGTCAGCGGCCACAGGTCCTCGGCATCGAACTTGGTGGGCGAGGCGCCGAACTGGCCCAGATCGAAGCTTTCGGCCAGATCGTCCAGCGAGGCCAGCCCCACCGGCACGCCCGATCCCAGCCGCGCCATCAGCGAGATCAGCGCCTCGGGCGCCACCCCCGCCTCGCGCAGGTCCTTCAGCGACAGCGCGCCGATGCGCTTGGACAGCTCTTCGCCCTTGGCGCCGGTCAGCAGCGAATGGTGCGCGAATGCCGGAGGCGTGCCGCCGATCGCCTTGATGATCTGGATCTGCGTCGCCGTGTTCGTCACATGATCGGACCCGCGCACGATATGCGTCACGCCCATGTCGGTGTCGTCCACGCTGCTGGCGAAGGTGTACAGCACCTGACCGTCGGCGCGGATCAGCACCGGGTCGCTGACCGAGGCCGCGTCGATCGAGATGTCGCCCAGGATGCCGTCATGCCATTCGATCCGCTCCTGCTCCAGCAGGAAGCGCCAATAGCCCTCGCGGCCCTCGGCGCGCAGGCGGTCCTTGTCGGCATCCGACAGCGACAGGCCGGTGCGGTCATAGACCGGCGGGCGGCCCATGTTCAGCAGCTTCTTGCGCTTGAGGTCCAGTTCGGTCGGGGTCTCGAACACCTCATAAAGACGGCCCGACGCCTTCAGCGCCTCGGCCTCGGCGCGGTAGCGGTCCAGCCGCAGGGACTGACGCTCGACCCGGTCCCAGTGCAGGCCCAGCCAGTCGAGATCGCGCTTGATGCCATCGACATATTCCTCCTTGCTACGCTCCTGGTCGGTATCGTCCAGGCGAAGGATGAAGGTGCCGCCGGTCTTGCGGGCGATCAGATAGTTGAACAGCGCGGTGCGCAGGTTGCCCACATGGATGTGGCCCGTGGGCGAGGGCGCGAAGCGAGTGATGGTCATGGGACGTCTCCTGTTGGCATCGCTCTTTCACAGGCGGCGCTTTTTGTCCATATCAGGGGCTGAACGCAGGAGGCGCGAATGACCGATTGGGACGGGCTGACCCCCCCGGATGCAGCCGAGATCGAGGCGATGGCACGCAGCGCATTGACCGGCCTGCCTGCCGAATTCGCCGAGGGCGCGGCGGGCGTCGCCATCCGCGTGGCCGAATTCGCCCCCGACGACGTCCTGGACGAATTGCAGATCGACGACCCGTTCGAACTGACCGGCCTCTATGACGGCGTGCCGCTGACGGAAAAGTCGGTCAGCGACCAGCCGGGCCAGCCCGACATCATCTGGCTTTATCGCCGCCCGATCCTGGACGAATGGGCCTCGCGCGGGGATGTCTCGCTTGGCGATCTGGTCGTGCATATCGTCACGCATGAGATGGCGCATCATTTTGGCTGGTCGGATGACGACATCGCCCGCATCGACAAGTGGTGGGAATGAGCGGCCAGGCCCCCATCCTGACGGTCACGCTGAACCCGGCGCTGGACCTGTCCACCGCCGCCGACAGCGTGGTTCCCGACCTCAAGCTGCGCTGCGACAAGCCGGTCATGGACCCGGGCGGCGGCGGCATCAATGTCAGCCGCGCCATCAAGATCATCGGCGGGCAATCCACCGCGATGGTCGCGCTTGGCGGCGCGACGGGCGCGCGCATGGCCGACATGCTGCGCGATGCGGGCCTTGACGTGCTGCGCCTGACCGCGCCGGGCGAGACGCGCCAGTCTCTGGCCGTCACCGACCGGAGGACCGGCGGGCAATACCGTTTCGTGATGCCGGGGCCGGAGTGGCACATGACCCAGCTTGCCGGCACCATCGCCGCCATTGCCGAGGCCGCGCTGGCCGGGGGCTGGGTGGTCGTGTCGGGGTCGAACCCGCCCGGCATCGCGCCGGGATTCGAGCAGATGCTGACCGTGCGCCTGAAGGACGGGCGCGCCAAACTGCTGGTCGATACGTCGGGAGAGGCGCTGATGGCGCTGGCGGGGTCGTCGATCCCGGTTGACGTGCTGCGCATGGACAGCCACGAGGCCGAGGGTCTGGCAGGCCGACCCCTGCCCCGGCGCGAGGACAGCGCCGAATTCGCGGCCGGGCTGGTCCAGCACGGTGCGGCGCGGTCGGTGATCGTGGCACGCGGCGCCGACGGGTCGGTGATCGCGGGGCCAGAGGGCGCATGGCACGCGGCGGCGGCCAAGGTGGATGTCGTCAGCGCCGTGGGCGCGGGCGACAGCTTCGTGGCGGGCTTCGTTCTGGCGATGGCGCGCGGCTGGCCCGCGCAAGAGGCGCTGGCCCTTGGCACCGCAGCGGCCTCGGCTGCGGTGATGACGCCCGCGACGCAGCTTTGCAATGCCGAGGATGTGCGCCACTTCTATTCGCAGCGCGTGATCACGCGGCTTTGACGCAAAAGGCCGCCCAGAGGGGCGGCCGTTGATACGCGGATGCAGGCGCGATCAGGCGGCTTCGGCCTCGTCAGCCTCGGCGGCCATGCGACGCTCGCTTTCCTCACGCGACAGCGCGACCGAGGTGCGCACGCCCTTGGACACGAATTCCATCAGCCCCTTGACCACACGCTCGTTCGGGTCGATCCCGGCGCAGGACAGCACTTCGCGGCCGTCGCGCGACCGCGCCCACCGGGCGATCTGCTCGGGGCCGTTGCCATATTTCTTGTCGTCGGCAATGGCATCGTCCAGAGCCGCCAGCACCACCGCCGCAAACAGCTTGCGGGCACGCTGGCCTTGTTCGAAATTGAAAGCCGAGCCGTCAACAAAATCGCGCATCATTTTCGTCCATCTCTGCGGCCACCTTGGGCAAAGGAGGCCTTCGGGGCATGTTTGGCATGTCCCTGGTTATCATTCCGTTTCTCCGACGGGAGCGACAGCCTTAGCCTATCGCGCCGCCGATTCGGTATTCCTGCCGCCGCATGTCTGCCATGTCCTTACTGCATGTCATGCAAAGACAGGGCAAAAACTTTCGCATTTTGGGGCCTGCGGCGCGATTTTGCCGCAGGGCATCCCTTGACAACGTCACAAGCCCGATTTGGTTGCCTCATACCGCAGGCCCCGATATAGGGGCGCCAAGCGGTCGTTCAACGCCCCGGGCGACCTGATTTTTTCCGCAAACCGACGAGACCCACCCCATGCCCAAGATCAACGGCAACGAAATCCGCCCCGGCAACGTGCTGGAACATGACGGGGGCCTCTGGGCCGCCGTGAAGGTCAGCCATGTGAAGCCCGGCAAGGGCGGCGCCTTTGCCCAGGTCGAGATGAAGAACCTGCGCGACGGCCGCAAGCTGAACGAGCGTTTCCGGTCGGAAGACAAGGTCGAGCGCGTGCGTTTGGACCAGAAGGACCAGCAATTCCTGTATGAAACCGACGGCAAGCTGGTGTTCATGGACAGTGAGACCTTCGAGCAGACCGAGCTGGATGCCGAGCTGCTGGGCGACCGCCGCCCCTTCCTGCAGGACGGCATGACCGCCACGATCGAGTATTACGGCGAAGAGGCGCTGTCGGTCTCGATCCCGCAGAAGGTGACCTGCACCGTCGCCGAGACCGAGCCGGTCGTGAAGGGCCAGACGGCGGCGAACAGCTACAAGCCCGCGATCCTGGACAATGGCGTGCGCATCATGATCCCGCCCTTCGTCGGCGAGGGCGAGCAGATCGTCGTGAATACCGAATTGTTCGAATACAGCGAACGCGCCTGACCTCGGCCTTTCGACGTCACCTGAGAGCCCCGCGCAGCACCTTGCGCGGGGCTTTTTGCGTCCCGCGACCGCCGGGGGTTTTCCACCCCCGGACCCCCGGAGGATATTTGCACCAAGGCAAAGGGGCCCATCAGGCCGGGTCGCCGAAGAGGTCGAGTTGCACGGTCACCCGGTCATCGCTGTCGAAATGCGACAGGGTGATGCCCAGAAGGCGGGCGCCGCGGGGGTCGGGCAGGACCGTGGCGGCCAGATCGCGGGCGAGCCCGAGGAGCTGGGGCTCGGATGCGACGGGTTGCGGCAGGGTTCGGGCGCGGGTGATCTGCTGGAAATCGGCGAACTTGACCTTGAGCGTGACGGTGCGGCCGCGCATCTCGTGGCGGGTCGCGGCGGACCAGACCTTGGCGGCCAGCGGGGCCAGCGCCTCGGCCGCCTGATCGAGGGTCATCAGGTCGGCGGAATAGGTGTTTTCGGCGCCGATGGATTTGCGGATGCGGTCGGGGCTGACGCGGCGGTGGTCGATGCCGCGCGAGATGTTCCAGTAATAGCTGCCGGACTTGCCGAAATGGCGTGTCAGAAGATCGAGGCTTTGGGCGCGCAGGTCGGCGCCCGTCTGGATGCCCATCGCCTGCATTCGCGCCGCCGTGGCCGGGCCGATGCCGTGGAACTTGCCCACCGGCAGGGACAGGACGAATTCGGGGCCGCGTTCGGGGGTGATGACGCAGAGCCCGTCGGGCTTGTTCTGGTCGGAGGCCAGTTTCGCGAGGAACTTGTTGTAGCTGACGCCCGCGCTGGCGGTCAGGGCGGTCTGTTGCCGGATGCGGGCGCGGATCTCTTGTGCGACGGCGGTGGCGGTGCGGCCTGCGAGGTGGTCGGTCAGGTCCAGATAGGCCTCGTCCAGCGAGAGAGGTTCCACCAGCGGCGTGTAATCGGCGAAGATCGCGCGGATCTGCTGGCTCACGGCGCGGTAGGTGTCGAAGCGGGGGCGCACGAAGATCAGGTCGGGGCACAGGCGCGCCGCGCGCAGCGAGGGCATGGCGGAGCGCACGCCGAAGGTGCGGGCCTCGTAGCTGGCGGCGGCGACGACGCCGCGCGCAGCCGAGCCGCCCACCGCCACCGGCTTGCCGCGCAGGTCGGGATTGTCGCGCTGTTCGACCGAGGCGTAGAAGGCGTCCATGTCGATATGGACGATCTTGCGCGGGCGTTCCTGCGCGTCATCGGGGCCGGAAAGGTCGGCCCTGCGGCTCATGTGTCGGGGTCGAGCCGCGCCCCTGCGGCATCCATGCCGGGCGCCAGCCGGTCGAAGCGGACATGGGCCAGCGCGCGGCCGCCCGATTGCGTGTGCAGCGTGCCGACCTCGCGCCCCTCATGGGTGATCGGCGTGCCGGGCGCGGCCTCGCCCGTGATCCGCAGGCGGGCAAGGCCCTTTCGCAGTTCGGTCTTGTGCTTCATGCGGGCCGTGACCTCTTGCCCGACATAGCAGCCCTTGCGGAAATCGACGCCGTTCAGGCGCTCGAACCCGGCTTCGAGGATGTAGGTCTCGTTCGGGATCAGCTCGGCCAGGGTTTCGGGGATCAGGTGTTCGACCCGGATCGCGTCCCAGTCGCTGCCATCCTCGCCCGCCTCGCCGTAAAGGCGCCAGCCAAGCGCGGGGTGGCGCGGATCGGGGATGGCATTTTCGGGCGCGGCACCCGTGCCACGGGCGACCGGCATGTCCAGCGCGTCCAGCGTCACCCGCGAGCGCAGGCGATACATCGAAAGCCGCCGCATCAGGTCATCGGCCAGCCGCGCATCGACGTCGATCAGCAGCGCCTCGGGGGCGGGCACGATCAGGAAATCGGCCAGATACTTGCCCTGAGGGGTCAGGATCGCCGCCCAGCAGGGCGCGCGGCGCACGTCGTTGGTGACGAGGCCTTGCAGAAAGGTCTCGCGGTCCTCGCCGGTGACGCGGATGATCTGGCGGTTCATGTCTCGGCTCCGAATTGCAGGGCGACAAGGCGGGCATAGGTGCCGCCCTTTGCCATCAACTGGTCATGGCTGCCCTGTTCGACAACCCGCCCGGCATCCAGAACCACGATCTTGTCGGCGTTGCGGATGGTGGACAGGCGGTGCGCGATGACCAGCGTGGTGCGCCCCTGCGCCAGCCGGTCCAGCGCGTCCTGCACCAGCCTTTCGCTGGCCGTGTCCAGCGCGCTGGTCGCCTCGTCCAGCAGCAGCACGGGGGCGTCGCGCAGGATTGCCCGGGCGATGGCGATGCGCTGGCGCTGGCCGCCCGACAGGGCCGAGCCGCGCGGCCCGGCCGGGCTGTTGAGGCTGCGCGTCTCGTCGAGGAAATCACTGACATGGGCGGCGTCCAGCGCGCGGGCCAGATCGGCCTCGCTGGCCGAGGGGCGGCCCATCAGCACGTTGTCGCGCAGGCTTTCGTCGAACAGCGCCGATTCCTGAGCCACGGTCGAGAACTGGTCGCGCAGCACGCCCAGATCGTAGTCGCGCACCGGAACGCCGCCCAATGTCACCTGCCCGCTTTCGGGGTCGATCATGCGGGTCAGCAGGTTGAACACGGTGGATTTGCCCGCCCCCGACGGGCCGACCAGCGCGGTGGTGCAGCCCGCCTCGGCGGAGAAGGTCAATCCGCGCAGGACCGGCTGGCCGTCATAGGACAGCCACACATCGTCCAGCGCGATGGCGGTATGTGTCGGCGGTTCGAGCCGCGGGCCGGACACGACGGTCGGCTTCGTGTCGAAGACCTGATAAATCCGTTCCAGACTGGCCGCCGCCGTCTGCCAGATGCCCGCCAAGCCCCCAAGGCGCCGCATCGGCTGGAAGGCCAGCGCCAGCGCGGTGAAGAAGGCCATGAAGTCGCCGACGCTGCGCGTGCCTTCCATCACCTCGCGCCCGCCAAGGGCCAGCACCGCGATGAAGCCGATGCCCGTCACGATATCGGTCAGCGCCGGGATGACCGAGGATGTCGCCGCGACTTTGGTTTCGGCCTGCCGGATGCGGCCGACGATGGCGGCGAAACGCGCGGTCTGGTCGGCCTCGGCCCGGTTCAGGCGGATCGAGGCGATGCCGTGCAGCACCTCGTCCAGACGCATGGCGCGCAGGCTGGCATTGGCGCGGGTCTGGCGCATCTTGCGGCGGATGTAGCGCTGCACCAGCGCGGCGGGCAGGATCAGGATCGGCGCGCCGATCAGCGCGGCCAGCGTCCACCACGGGTCGATGTTCACCGCCACCGCGAACAGCATGACCAGCGCGATGGCGTCCCGCGTGGCCCCGGTGATCAGCGAGGCCCAGACGCCCTGCACGGCCATCGTGTCGCCCTGCACGCGCTCGATCATGGCGCCGGGCGGGTTGTCGCGGAAAAAGCGGCTGTCCAGCGTCAGGATATGCGCCAGCAGGTCCGTCTGCATCCGGGTCGAGACCGACAGCGAGATCCGCGTCAAGAGCGCCCGGCTTGAGACCAGCGTGACCGCGCGCAAAAGGAACACCCCGAAGATGGCCGTGCCGACCCACCACAGCGCGCCTTCCTCCTGTCCGATGAAGACCCGGTCGAACAGGGGCTTCAGCATCCACGAGATCAGCGCAAGGGTCGAGCCCTCGACCGTCATCAGCGCGAAGGCCAGGATCATCGCCGCGCGGTGCGGGTGCAGGTAGTCGTTCCACAACCGCCGCAGCAGGCCCTGCATCTGGCTGGACCCGATCTGCGGCTGTGCGACCGCATGGGGCGCAGGCGGGGTCGGGGTCGGCGTGGGGGCCGGTGTCTTGGCGGGCATGTCGGAACGGGGGTCCAATCCTCGGGCCTTTCCTTCTGGGCGCGCATTCCGGGCGCGCCGCGCGTCCCAAGGCATAACGGCCCGGTCGGCAGGCGGCAAGGCGGCTGCCCCGGCGGGCGGCACCATCCCCCCGTTGACGGCGCACGCGCGCGGCCCTACCGATTCTGCACGATGTGAAGGAAAGCCGCGCATGAGCCTGTCCCAAGGTCACGAAATCATTGCCATCCCCGGCCCCTCGCCCCTGCCGATGCGGGTGCTGAACGCGGCGCACCGCGCCTCGCCCGATATCTATGCCGAGCCTCTGGCCGAACTGAACCTGTCGGTCATGGCGCAGCTGAAGCGGCTGGCGGGCACGCAGGCGCATCTGGCGCCCTATATCGGCAACGGCCATGCCGGGTGGGAGGCCGCCGCCGCGAACCTGTTCGACAAGGGCGACGCGGTTCTGGTCGTCACCTGCGGCCATTTCGGCCGGTCTTGGGCCGACACGCTGGAAACGATGGGCATTGCCGTCGAACGGCTGGACTTCGGCAACCTGCCGCCCGACCCCGCCCGGATCGCGGCGCGACTGGACGAGGACCGGCAGCACCGGTTGCAGGCGGTGATGGTCTGCCAGACCGACACGGCCAGCGCGACCATGGCCGACATCCCCGCGATCCGCGCGGCGATGGGCGATCACCCGGCCTTGCTGGTCGTCGATGCCATCGCCTCGCTTGGCTGCGCGCCGATGCGGATGGACGAATGGGGCATCGATGTGCTGATCGCGGCCAGCCAGAAGGGCCTGATGTGCCTGCCCGGCACGGCCTTTGTCTGGTTCTCGGACAAGGCCGCCGCGCGCGGGCGCAGCGACCTGACGACGCCCTACTGGGATTGGCACCTGCGCGCCGGGGCCGAGGCGCTGTGGCGCTTCTGGGGCGGCACGCCGCCGGTCCAGCAGGTCTATGCGCTGGACGAGGCGCTGCGGATGATCCTGGACGAGGAAGGTCTGGAGGCCGTCTGGCGCCGCCACGCGCGGCTGGCCCGCGCGGTCTGGGCGGCGGTCGATGCCTGGGGGGCGGGCCATCCGGCGATCCGGGCCAGCGTGGCGGATGCGGCGGCGCGGGCGGCCTCGGTCACGGCGGTGACGCTGCCCGGCGCCGACCGGCTGCGGGCCTGGGTCACGGCGGAATGCGGCGTTACGCTTGGCGTGGGCCTTGGCGCGGCCGATCCGGCAGGCGCGCTGCGCGTGGCGCATATGGGCCATTGCAACGCGGCGATGCTGATGGGAACGCTTGGCGCGATGCAGGCCGGGCTGATCGCGCTGGACATCCCCCACGGCACCGGCGCGCTGGAGGCCGCCGCCGCCTCGCTGGCCCGCCGCGACTGATCGGCGCGCGTGATCGGCGCGGCCCTACTGGGCCGCGTCCTCGGCCGTCATCCGGTCAAGCCATTCGCGCATCAGGGCGATCTCGGCCTCCTGCGCCTCGATGATCTCGACCGCCAAGGCGCGGATTTCGGGATCGGTGCCGTGGTCCAGAACGATCTGGGCCATGGCCACCGCGCCTTCGTGATGCGGGATCATGCCACGCAGAAAGTCGATATCGGCGTCACCGCTGTATTCGATGGCCATGTCCTCGTGCATCTTGTCCATCGCCTCGACATAGGCGCGGGTCGAGGGCGTGGCGTCGCCGTCATGCGCCGCATGGGCGCCGTTGTCATGGCCGGCATGGGAATGATCCTGCGCGGACAGGGGCGCCGCCATCGCGGCCAGCAGGGCAAGGGTCAGGGCGGGTCGTATCATCGTCATGGTTCGTCCTCCTGCGGGCAGCGTGGCGGGCAGAAGCGATGCCCGCAAGCCGGGCGCCGTCACATTTCCGTGCTACCCTCGCCCTCGGGGGGCAAGCGCAGCAGCGTAACGACAGTGCTGCCGTAACTGCGCTGATCCAGCAGGCGCGCCCATCCGGGCAGGCGCGGAGGGCGGCTTTCCTCCCACAAGATGGTCGCGCCGGGGGCGATCCAGCCGCCCTGATGCGCCGATTCCAGCGCGGCCTCGCCCAGACCCTGACCATACGGAGGGTCCAGAAAGACCAGATCATGCGGCGCCCCCTCGGCCGCGCCCAGCCGCGTCGCATCGCGCGCGACCAGCCGCGCCCGATCGGTGCAGCGCGCCAGTTTGAGGTTCTGCCGAGCAAGGCCCTGCGCCGCCCGCCCCTCATCGACCAGCGTCAGATGCGCGGCCCCGCGCGACAGGGCCTCGATCCCCAAGGCGCCCGTCCCGGCAAACAGGTCCAGCACCCGCGCGCCGGGCAGAGGATTGCCGTGGCGACCATTGACCAGCAGGTTGAAGATCGATTCCCGCACCCGGTCGGTCGTGGGCCGCAGATGCGCGGCGGGATCGCCCGCACCCAGTTCGGCCAGTTTCAGGCCGCGCAGGCTGCCGCCGACGATCCTCATGCCAGCAGCGCCTTGAGATCGGGGACCCCGGCGACCTGATCGGGCGCAGGGCTCTGCCCGGCCTCGATCAGGCGCTTGCCGATCATGTAGGCGCGCGGATCGTTCAGCGCATCGACCGAGATCAGCCGCCCCTGCCGGTAATACCAGACCGAGCCCGCATGATCGCCCGAACCGGGGCGCGTCACGATCTGGTCATGGCCGGTATTCAAACCCGCGATCTGCAGCTTGGCGTCGAACTGATCCGACCAGAACCACGGGCGCAGGACCAGATCGCGCCCCTGCCCCAGCATGTCGTCGGCCACGCATTCCGCCATGTCGATCGCCGCACCGACGCTTTCCAGGCGGACCTGCGCGCCCTCATGCGGCAGGCTGGCGCAATCGCCCGCCGCCCAGATGCCCGGCAGCGAACAGCGCCCGCGCAGATCGGTGCGGATACCGTTCTCCAGCGCCAGACCGGCGGCCTGGGCCAGATCCGTGCGCGGCAAGACGCCGATGCCCTGGATGACCAGATCGGCCTCGATCACCCGCCCGTCGTTCAGAGCAACCCCGGTCGCCCGGTCGGTGCCGGTGATCTGGGTGATGCCCACGCCCTCGAGGATCCGCACCCCATGCGCCAGATGCAGCGCGCGGATCATGTCGGCGGTCTCGGCCGAGGCAACACGGCCCAGAATGCGCGGCGCCGCCTCGATCAGCGTGACCTCAAGGCCCAGCTTGCGCGCGACGGCCGCGGCCTCCAGCCCGATATAGCCGCCGCCGATCACCACAAGCCGCGCCCCCGCGACCATCAGCGGCGCCAGCGTGTCGATATCGGCCAGATCGCGCAGCACATGCGCGCCGGGCAGATCGCCGCCCATCGCGGCAGGCAGCCGCCGCGGCGCGGCCCCAAGCGTCAGGCCAAGCGCGTCGTAATCCAGAACACCGCAATCCGTCGTGACCCGGCGCGCCTGCGGATCGACCGCCAGCGCGCGCTCGCCCAACCGCAGTTCGATCCCCTGCGCCTGCCACCATTCGGGCGCGCGCAGGGTCAGCCGGTCCAACCCCATCTGCCCCAGCAGATAGGCCTTCGACAGGGGCGGGCGCTGATAGGGCGGCACGGATTCCGCGCCGATGACCGTCAGCGTCCCCTCATGGCCCTTGGCGCGCAGCCGCGCCGCCATGGAAGCAGCCGCCTGTCCGGCCCCGATGATCACGATCCGCATCCGCTGTCCTGCCCGCTGGTCTCGATGTGCGGCGCAGCCTATAGTCCCCGCGAATCCGTTGCAATTCAGGAGCGTGCAATGACCATCACCACCGGAGACAAGCTGCCCCAAGGCCAATTGCTGCGCGTCGGCGAGAACGGCCCCGAAAGCCTGTCCACCGACAGCATGATGCAGGGGCGCGTGGCGCTCTTCGGCCTGCCGGGCGCCTTCACCGGCACCTGCACGAACGCCCATATGCCCAGCTTCGTGCGCACCGCAGACGCGTTCCGCCAGAAGGGCATCGACCGGATCATCTGCATCGCGGTGAACGACCCCTTCGTGGTCAAGGCCTGGTCCGACGCGACCGGCGCCGAGAATGCCGGGATCGAGGTCCTGGCCGATGCCGATGGCAGCCTGACAAAGGCGCTCGGCCTGAACTTCGACGCGCCCCCGGTCGGCTTCTTCGGCCGCTGCAAGCGCTTCGCCTCGCTTCTGCGCGACGGCACGTT
Organism: Paracoccus sp. NSM; assembly: GCF_052379855.1. Lineage (NCBI taxonomy): Bacteria > Pseudomonadati > Pseudomonadota > Alphaproteobacteria > Rhodobacterales > Paracoccaceae > Paracoccus > Paracoccus sp. NSM. The sequence goes on from NZ_JBQTCG010000024.1 coordinate 12,855, forward strand.
CGAGGTGATCGACGTCGAGGACAGCCCCGGCAGCTGCGGCATCAGCGCGGGCGAATCGCTCCTCGAAAAAGCCTGACGCAAAAGTCCCCCTGTCCTTGCCTTGGTGCAAATATCCTGCAGGGGGGTCTGGGGGGACGCAAAGTCCCCCCCGGCCTCACCCCCCGGTATCGCCCTTGCGAAAGGGCGTGAACCCGGCCAGGGCCTCGATCTCGTCGGCCATGGCGCGCCGCTCCTGCGCCAGATAGTTCGCCAGCGCCTGCAGGAAGCCGCCATCGCGGACCCAGTGCAGCGAATGGATCGGCATCGGCTCGTATCCCCGCGCCAGCTTGTGATCGCCCTGCGCCCCGGCCTCGACCCGCGCCAGACCATGCGTGATCGCATGGTCGATCGCCTGATGATAGCACAGCTCGAAATGCAGGAAGGCGTGGTCCTCGACGCAACCCCAATAGCGGCCATAGATCGCGTCGGGGCCGAGGAAGTTCAGCGCGCCGGCGATGGGCTGGCCGTCGCGTTCGGCCAGCACCAGCAGCACCTCGTCGCGCATCGTGTCGTGGATGCGGTCAAAGAAGGCGCGGGTCAGATAGGGCTGGCCCCATTTCCGCGCGCCGGTATCCTGATAGAAGCCCCAGAACGCGTCCCAGTGATGGGGCCGCAGATCATCGCCGCGCAGATGCCGGATCGTCCCGCCGAAAGCCTGCGCGCGGGCGCGTTCCTTGCGCAGATCCTTGCGCTTGCGCGAGGACAGGGCGGCCAGAAATTCCTCGTAGCTGCCATAGCCGCGATTAATCCAGTGATATTGCTGCGTCACGCGCGGCAGGAAACCGGCCTCGGCGCCCAGGCGCGATTCCGCCTCGGTGCAAAAGGTCACATGCGCGCCCGAGACCTGCAGCTTTTCGGCCAGCCCAGTCAGCCCCTCCAGCAGGGCCGCGCGCATCGCGTCGTCGCGGGCCAGAAGCCGGGCGCCGCTGGCTGGCGTGAAGGGCACGGCGCATTGCAGCTTGGGATAGTAATGCCCGCCCGCGCGCATATAGGCCTGCGCCCAGGCATGGTCGAAGATGTATTCGCCCTGGCTGTGCGATTTCGCATAAAGCGGCGCCGCGCCGACGATGCGGCCGCCCTGCTCCAGCGTCAGATGCAGCGGCTGCCAGCCCGTCCCCGTCCCGACCGAGCGCGACTGCTCGAGTGCAAGCAGGAAACGGTGCGAGGTGAAGGGATTGCCGTCGCCCAGCCCGTCCCAATCCTGAGGGTCGATGGCGGCGATCGAGGAATGGGTGCTCAGCGTCAGCGCGTCGGTCATGGGCCGAAGATAGGACGGACGCGCGGCATTGTCAGGCCCCGGCGACAGGGCCCCGGTGTGGCGGGGCGCCGCAATCGGGCGCCCCGCCGGTTCATGGGCAGATTGCCCGCCTAATATGCGGCGCGGTAGCCTTCGAAGGTGACGTTCTGCGCGATGCGGCGGGCGGCCTGTTCCTCGGCCTCGGAGCGGATCGTCCAGGTCAGGATGCCCGCCCCGGCGGCGCGCAGCGCATCGACGCGCGGATTGTCCAGATCGTCCTTGTCATGCGAGATGAAGGACGCGCCCACCGCGTCGTAATCGGCAATCGCGGCCAGTTCGTCTCGGCGGGCGGGGGAAACGCGCGCCCAGTCCTTTTCGTCAAAGGCGCAGGTGGTCAGCCCGACCGCGACATCCGGCGCAGCCTCGCGGAAGGCCGCGATCATGTGCGGGTTGAAGGACATGACCGCGACCGGGCCGTCATAACCTGCCAGAGCCTCGGCCACACGGGCGGACAATGCGCCCACGTTCGGCCCGCAGGCGCCGTCCTGATCCTTGATCTCGATCAGCAGCGGCACGCGGCCCCCGATCAGGTCCAGAAACTGCCGCAGCGTCGGCACGGGCTCGTCCGTGCCAAGCAGGCGCAGCCCGGCCAGCGTGGCCGCATCGGTGGCGGCGATGAACCCCTGCGCGCCGGTCAGGCGGTGCAGCTGGTAATCGTGAAAGACCAGCGGCTCGCCATCCGGGCCGGGCTGGATGTCGCATTCGATGCCGTATCCCGCCTCGATCGCGGCGCGGGCGGCGGCAAGGCTGTTTTCCGGCACGCCCGGCGCGTGCAGGCCCCGATGCGTGATCGGGACCGTCAGGAAGCGGGGGTCCAGCATCAGCGGACCTCGAAGATCGCTTCGATCTCGACCGCGACGCCGAAGGGCAGCGAGGGCGCCGAGACGGCGGCGCGGGAATGGCGCCCGGCATCGCCGAAGACCTCGACCATCAGATCCGAGCAGCCGTTGATGACCTTGGGCTGGTCGGTGAAATCGGGGGTCGAGTTGACAAAGCCGGTCAGCTTGACCACCCGCGTGACGCGGTCCAGATCGCCCACGGCGGCCTTGAGCTGCGCGATCAGCGCCAGCCCGCAGCGGCGTGCGGCGGCGGCACCGTCCTCGACACTGGTGCCGTCACCCAGCTTGCCGGTGATCAGGCCGTTCTCGTCCGCGCTGATCTGGCCCGAGACAAAGACCAGGTTGCCGCTCTGGACGAAGGGGACGTAATTCGCGGCGGGCATGGGGGCCTCGGGCAGGGTGATGCCTTTTTCGGCAAGGGTTTTCTCGACGCTCATGATGTCCTCGCGTTGGTTCGTGATCGGGCCGACCCTAGCGCGGGCGGGCTCAGGCGACCAGAGCCTCGGCGCGTTTCAGATCGACGCTGACCAACTGGCTGACGCCCTGTTCCACCATCGTCACGCCGAACAGCCGGTCCATCCGCGCCATCGTCACCGCATGGTGGGTGATGATCAGGAACCGCGTGTCGGTGCGGCGGGTCATCTCGTCCAAGAGGTCGCAGAAGCGGCTGACATTCGCGTCGTCCAGCGGCGCGTCCACCTCGTCCAGCACGCAGATGGGCGCGGGGTTGGCCAGGAAAACCGCGAAGATCAGCGCCATGGCGGTCAGGGTCTGCTCGCCCCCCGACAGCAGGCTGAGGGTCGAAAGCCGCTTGCCCGGCGGCTGGCACATGATTTCCAGCCCCGCATCCAGCGGGTCGTCGGATTCGACCAGAACCAGCCGCGCCTCGCCGCCGCCAAAGAGCGTGGTGAACAGCGTGGCGAAATTCGTGTTGACCGTCTCGAAGGCGGCCAGCAGGCGTTCGCGGCCCTCGCGGTTCAGGCTGCCGATCCCGGCGCGCAGTTTGCGGATGGCCTCTTCCAGATCGGTCTTTTCGCCCGCCAGCTGGTCACGCTCGGACTCAAGAGCCAGCTTGTCCTCGTCGGCGCGCAGGTTGACGGCGCCTAGCGCGTCGCGGGCCGCGCGCAGGCGGGCGATCTCGGCCTCAAGGGTCTCGGCGGGGCGGTCGTCGATCTGGCCCAAGGCGGCCAGCAGGGCCTCGGGGGTCTGGTCGGTGTCCTCGGCGATGCGGGCGCGGGCCTGAGCCTCGGCCTCGCGGGCGGCCTCGGCGCGGGCCTCGCGAGCGGCGCGGGCCTCGCGCGC
>NZ_JBQTCG010000025.1:0-12597 GCF_052379855.1 Paracoccus sp. NSM
TTTCGCTTGGAAAAAGGTTTCACCAGTCGCGTGGCGATCCGCGATCCTGAATGTCCCGCATGAGACGATTCGCGGAACGTGACCTGCTGGCACCCGACAGGGTGTCACGGATGATCTTGTCGGCAGGGATGCGGCGGCAAATCAGAGATCGCCCATTCACCCTGCGGCGGATCTCATGCCGCTTGTGCCGGTGCACCATGGGCTTCTGGCATGTTGGCGCCATTCATGCAGGGCTTGTGACGCTCACGCTCGACGGCGAAGATACCCGTGCAATGCAGTCACCGATCGATTCCGGATCAGCCTCTGCACAGGCTGTGATCATCGCGGCCCCTGCCAGCCCGCAGCCGGTTCGGCTCTCAAAGAACATCAGTGTTCCCGTAACCGTGCATCTTTTATCAAATTTCTCTGAAGCACCACTCCAGGTAGAACTTGTCGCAGGCTTGGAAAGTACCGAGGTTGCGCCCGCGCGTCTCGGGATGGAACAAAAGCGCGTCGCGAATTTCTTTACCTCTGGGTTCAACATGTGTCTCAACTGCCAACAAGACCTGCAGACGAAGTTCTGTCTGAGATGCGATAGTTCCGCCTATTCCGGGATTGATCGCGTGCAGAAAAGCTATGCGGTCGTTGCCGGGGCGGTCGCCGTCGGGCTGGGTTCGCTGTGCCTCTTCATCGCCATCGTCATGGGCTTGATGATCCGCTAGCCGTATTTCCTGCGTACGATCGATGCGCGGGGAATGGGGTCATCAATCCGAACCCATGCCCCACTACCCCGTCCGTCTTGGCGGCGGGTTGTAGGTGCTGGCCGCGAAGCTGATGCCTGTGGCAGTCGATGACCGGCGCGATTCAGGTCCACTCGTTCCTGTCGACGCAGGTCGGCCGGGCGGCGCGGTCACGACGGACGACAGCGCATGGCAGCATGGCGCTTGCGGACCTGCCAGTTCTTCCGTTGGAAGATCCGCTGCACCATGTTTTCGGCGAAGCCTGCAGGACTGCCTCCATCCGATAGCCGAACGGCGGCTTTCCTTGGTCAATGCCTTGATCAGGGCGGCCAAGCGCGGATCGACCCCGGCTCGCATCCATCGCATGGCCATGCCGGTGATCCTGACGCGCCCCGAGGTATTACCGCAGCCCCTGCCGGACGGGGCGCAGGCGCCGGAGTGGGGCCGGTGTGGCACGCCAACCGGGTTGACAGCCCCGACCGCGCCCTCTAGTCACCCCAGCCCTGCCGTTCAGAGAAAGCACGACCATGGCGCAAGAAGCCCCCGGGCTCGGGATCGATTTCGGCACCTCGAACACGGCCGCCGGCTATCTGCGCGACGGGAGGCCCCATCTGGTGCCTCTGGCGCCGGGGCGGATGACCATGCCGACCACCTTCTTCTTTGACCATGACAGCCGCCGGATGTTGATCGGCGAGCCCGCCAATGAGGCGCTGCTGGAGGGCGCCGAGGGGCGCTTCATGCGGGCGCTGAAGCGGGTGCTGGGCACCTCGCTCATGCATGAGCGCCGCCAGATCCTGAACGAGCGCGTCACCTTCGTCGAGATCATCGCCCGCTTTCTGGCCGCAGTGAAGGCGCGGGCCGAGGCCGAGGCGGGGATGACCTTCGAGCGCGTCCTTTCGGGCCGGCCTGTCGTGTTCCACGGCGCGGGCGATCCGCGCGAGGCCGCGGCCGAGGCCGACCTGCGCGCCTGCTATCTGGCCGCGGGGTTCCGCGAGGTCACCTTCATGCCCGAGCCCGAGGCCGCCGCCATCGCCAGCGGCGCGCTGCGGCCGGGATCGGTCGGCCTCATCGTCGATGTCGGCGGCGGCACGTCGGATTTCTCGCTGTTCCGCGCGGGTCAAGGCGGGGTTGAGATCCTCGCCAATCACGGCGTCCGCATCGGCGGCACGGATTTCGACCGCGCGATCAGCATCGACCGGGTGATGCCGCTGCTGGGCAAGGGCAGCGAGTTGCGCAAGGTGATGGGGCCGGGCGCCTCGCCGGTGCCGAACGCGATCTTCAACGACCTGGCCACATGGGAGAAGATCCCGTTCCTCTATACGCCGCAGAACCGACGGATGGTCGCCGAGATGCTGCGCCTGGCCCACGAGCCCGAGAAGCTGGCGCGCCTGGCGCGGGCGCTTCAGGACGAGCTGGGCCACGATCTGAGCTTCGCCGTCGAGCGCGGCAAGATCGCCGCCAATGCGGGCGAGGCGGCGTCGATCCTGCTGGACCCGCTGGAGGCGGGCCTTGCCGTGCCGCTTTCGGCCGAAGCCCTGACCGAAAGCCTCGCCCGCCATGCCGAGGCGCTGACCGAGGGCGCGCGCGAGACGCTGCGTCTGGCCGGGCTGGACGCCGCGCGGGTGGAAACGGTAATCTATGTCGGAGGCTCCAGCCTGATGGCGATGGTGTCCCGCGCCATGCACGGGCTGTTCCCGGAGGCGCAGCATCAGACCAGCGAGGTCTTCACAGCCGTTGCCGACGGGCTGGCCATCGCGGCGGGAAAGGCGTCCAGGTCGCGGGCTTTCTAACCATGGAAGACCGGGCCACGCCCATCGGCGCCGCCGCGAGGTGCGTCGCGCCAGATCGCATGATGAACCCCACGCATTCGGGTATCATCGGGATGGATCGGCTCCATGACCTCCGCCGCCACGTCGCGACTGTGCAGAACGCAGTCGTCGCGCCAGGGCGTTGATCGCACCTGACATCACGTCATGCGCGCGGGGTTCGGGCATGGGACAATGCCGCGCGAACGACGCGGTCCAAGAGCAGCGCGACAGCGACGATGGAAAGGCCGGCGCGCAGACCGACGCCCATTTCCATGCGCATCAGCCCGCGCGTCACCTCGGCGCCAGCCCGCCCGCGCCCACCAGTCCGGCCAGCACGACCATGGCCAGCGACAGCAGGATGCACTGGTTCAAGCCGATCAGCAGCGTGGGTTTTACGGCGGGAAACTCGATCTTGAAGAGGATGGTCGAGGGGCGGGCGCCAAGCGCGGCGCCCAATTCCTTGAGATCCGCGCGCACATGGCGGAAGGCCAAGGTCGTCAGGCGCAGCATCGGCGGGATGCCGTAGATGATCGTCGCGATGATCGCGGGCACGCGGCCAAGGCTGAACAGCATCACGGCCGGGATCAGGTAGACCCAGGGCGGGACGGTCTGCATGATGTCGAGGATCGGGCGCAGCACCGCCTCGACCCGCCGCCGCCGCGCGGCGAGAATGCCGAGTGGAAAGGCGATCAGCACCGAGATCGTGACCGAAAGCGACACCAGCGCCAGCGTCTGCATCGTCGCCTGCCACAACCCCGCCCCGAGGCAGAAGCCGAGGCAGGCCGCCACGAGCAGCCCCATCCGCCAGCCGAGGAATGCGAGGGCCGCAGCGGCCGAGATCGCCAGCATGAGCCATGATGGCAGGTAGAGCAGCGCGCCTTCCAGGACTCCGAGCACAGCCTCGATCGCGCGGGTGATCGCGCCGAAGACGCTGTGGAAGTTCACGTTCAGCCAACGAACGCCGGGGGCCAGGTAGTCTCCGGGAGAGATTTGGAATGTCGTCCAGTCCATCATTGCGTCTCCGCTTTGGGTCCGAGCGCCTGCGTCATCCGATCCAGCACCATCGTCAGCACCACGATGGCAATGGCGGCGTTGATCGACTTGGCGATGTCGAGCGTGCGGATCGCGTCATAGATCGCGGCGCCCAGGCCGCCCGCTCCGACGATGCCGGCGATGACGACCATGCCGAAGGCCATCATGATGCTCTGGTTCACGCCGGCCATGATCGACGGCAGCGCAAAGGGCAACCGGATCTTGAAGAACATCTGCCGCGGGGTGATGCCGCTGGCCTGCCCAAGCTCGATGAACTCTTTCGGGGTGCGCCGGATGCCGAGCGATGTCAGGCGGATCGCCGGCGGAATGGCCACGATGATCGTCGCAAACAGCGCCGTCGCCGCGCCATAGCCGAGAAGCGCAATGGCCGGCAGCAGGTAGATATAGGGCGGCATGGTCTGGATGAGGTCCAGAACCGCCTCGACCGCGCGATCAAGCGAGGAGAGGTATCCCGCCAGCACGCCGACCGGTATCGCGATCAGCAACGACAACGAGACGGCCGTGACGACCAACGCCAGGGTATCGACTGTCGCGCCCCACAGCCCCATGGCCAGGCACAGCAGCAGTCCGGCGCCTGCCAGCAGGCCGAAACGCCTGCCAACCACACGCCACCCCGCGACGGCAACCAGCAGCGTCAGAAGCCAGGCTGGCGGCAGATGCAACAGACCCTGAACCAGACGAAACGTGCCTTCGAGACCGGCACGCAGACCGTCGAAGAGAAAGCCTGCATGATCGCTTAGCCAGAAGAGGCCGTCATCCACGCGTCGGTCGAAGGCCCGGACGAACGCCGCGTTATCCATGGGCGGGCCCCGGATTGGCGGACACCGTCTCGCCGCGAATGCCGCGCAACAGGTTGCGCAGCGTGACGATCCCGGCCGTTCGCCCGCCTTCGACCACAGCGATGGCGTCGCTGTCGGTGCGGGTGATCGTCTCGATCAGCGTGTCGATGTCGGTATCGGGATGCGCATGAGGCAGGACGTCCAGACTGGCACCCGGCGCGCTCAGGTAGGCATCCGGCGACACCATGACGGAATGCGCCTTGACGAGATGCAACCGCGAGATGCCGGCGACGAAATCGGACACATACTGATCGGCGGGGTTGAGGATGATCTCTTCGGCCGTGCCGGTCTGGATGATCGCGCCGTCCTTCATGATCGCGATGCGGTCACCGATACGGATCGCCTCGTCCAGATCATGTGTGATGAAGACCGCCGACTTGCCCAGGTCCTTGGTCAGCTGGCGAAACTCGTCCTGCAGCTGACGGCGGATCAGTGGATCAAGGGCGCTGAAGGGCTCGTCCATCAGGATGATCTCGGGGTCCGAGGCCAACGCCCGCGCAAGGCCGACCCGCTGCTGCATCCCGCCCGACAGCTCGGACGGGTAACGGTTCAGCCAGTCGCTGAGCCCGACCTTGTCCAAGGCCGCCCTGGCCGCGCGTTCGCGTTCGCTGCGCGAGACGCTTCGCACTTCCAGACCGAAGCCTGTATTTTCCAGCACCGTCCGGTTCGGCAGGAGCGCGACGGACTGGAACACCATGCCGATATGGCGCGCGCGCACCTCGCGCAGACGGGAAGCATCAAGACGCGAGATGTCCTGACCCTTGATGGTGACGGTGCCGTGGCTCGGGTCGATCAGGCGGTTCAGCATCCGGATCAGCGTCGACTTGCCAGAGCCGGAAAGACCCATGATGCAGAAGATCTCGCCCCGATGCACCTGCAGCGAGGCAGACTGGACGCCGACCACGCAGTTGAAGTTGCGCAGAACCTCTGCCTTAGACGCGCCTTGACGGGTCACGGCCTGCAGGGCCTCGGGCGCGCGATCACCGAAGATCTTCCACAGCGACCGGCAATCGATCAGCGTGTCAGGTGACCCTTGTGTTGGCTGTGTCATGTCATCTGCCTCCCTGCATGACGGAAAGCCTGCCCGCGACATGGCGCGGGCAGGAGCGGGCGCATGGATCACTGATCCTTGATGTTCAGCCAGCGGCTGACGAGATCCTCGTTCGCGTCGATCCATCCGGCAACCGCTTCGTCCATGGTCTGGCCGTCGGCGACAGCGCCATTGAGGGCCGTGATATCCGCAAGCGGCACATAGACGCTGGCGATGGCCTCGCGCGCAGCAGGATTTTCGGCCGAGAAGCCCGCCTGACCGATCCAGTAGTAGCCCTGCGGCGGTGGGAAGACGCCCTGCGGGTCCTCGAGAAAGCGCATGTCGTATTTCTGCATCATCCAGGACGGCTCCCAGATGGTGACGGCGATCGGCTCCTGCCGTTCGACGGCCGATTGCAGGGCAGCCGACATGCCGGCCGAGCTGCCCTCGATCAGCTGCAGGTCGAGGCTATAGGCATCAACCGCGCTCGCGGCGTCCCGCATCAGGCCGGACCCGGATTCGATGCCGACGATGCGCCCGCCGAAAAGCCCCGCATTGTCGTTCAGCTGCTCAAGCGATTTGACGTCCACATAGGTCGGCACGGCGATAGCCTGATAAAGCCCGTGCGAGACCGGCGAGATCTTCTCGAGCCGGTCGCGATAGCGATCCCAGTAATCCTGCGCGACATAGTCGATCTGCGAGGCCATGATCTGGATATCGCCACGGGCAAGGGCTGCGTAGGCGATGCCCCATTCCGAGAACTCGGTGACCTCGACCTCGTGGCCCTTCTGCTCAAGCACATGCTTGGTGATGGCCGTGATCGGCGTCAGATCCTCCCAGGACATGGTGCCCATGCGGATCGTGTCAGCCATTGCGGGAAGTGCGGTCGACATGGCGAGCGCCGCGATGCCGATCATGGATTCGAGAGGTTTCATCTTAACCTTCCTGTTATGTTTTGAGGTTTAGTCAGAAATCGGACAGAAGTATTTACTTATGAATTTGGCTGGTTGATTTGACGGTTCTTGCGCCGCCGTCCAGCCTCGTCGCCTGCTTCCCGCACGTCGTTGCTAAAGGGAATCGCGTTTTGCAGTCGTGAATAGATGGGTAAATGATCAGAGTTTGCTGAGGCAAGGAAGATTTGCGCCATAAATATAAAAAATTGCGACATTCATTCGACGAGCTTCCCGCGACAGAGTTTTGCCAGCATAACATAATTATATACTTATGTAATGGCGATCTAAATCCTCGTTTGCAACGCAGCTGGCGTAGGCGCAACTTAAGTCAAAGCGTGCAACCAAGGGGCCGCCCGCGCCGCTTCCGAGCCAGCGGCAACTGCAAACACGCAGGGACGCCTCGCGCTAAACCTCCTTGATCAGAGTGACGCAATGACCACAGCCAGTATGACCCTCGAGGGGATCTACACCCCTCTCGTGACCCCCTTGACCGACACCGGCGAGTTCGACTTCGACCGTCTGTCCGATTTGATCGAGCGGCTGGTCGGCGCGGGGGTGCATGGCTTGATCAGTGGCGGTTCGACCGGCGAAAACTACGCCCAGACCGTCGAAGAGCGTCTGACCCTGGCGCGCTTCATCACCGACCAGACCGCGGGCCGGGTGCCGGTGATCGTGGGAACCGGCGCCATGCGGACGCCTGACAGCGTTGCCCTGGCGAAAGGCGCGCGCGAGATGGGCGCAGACGCTCTGCTGCTGGGCACGCCCCCCTATTCGGTGCCGACCGAACATGAGAACGCGCTGAACGCCCTGGCCATCGACCGCGCGGCGGACCTGCCGATCATTCTCTACAACTATCCCGGCCGGATGGGTGTGAGCATGGGCGAAGAATTTCTCGATCGGGTCGGCCGCTCGCGCAATGTCATCGCGATCAAGGAAAGCTCGGGTGACATCAACCGGGTGCATCTGCTGGCGCGGGATTATCCGCATATCCAGATGTCCTGCGGCATGGACGACCAGGCGCTTGAGTTCTTTGCCTGGGGCGCGCGCAGCTGGATCTGCGCCGGCTCGAACTTCCTGCCCGAGGAGCACATCTACCTGTATGAGACCTGCGTGCTGAACGGAGATTTCGTCCGTGGCCGCCGGATCATGTCCGCGATGATGCCGCTCATGCGGGTGCTGGAGCAGGGCGGCAAGTTCATCCAGTGCGTCAAGCACGCAACCGCGATGACGGGCATCCCGACAGGGCCGATGCGGCCGCCTCTGAAGGGCCTGAACAAGGATGAAAAGCGCCAGTTGGATCAGGTGATCGCGGTGCTCAAGACGACCATTGCAGACATCAAGGCGGGGAACTGACCATGACCGACCTTCTGACGCGCGGCGAATACGAGGCCTTGGCCAAGGCGCTGCAACTGCCCCAGAATGCCTTCATCGACGGCAGCTTCCGGCCGGCGCTTTCGGGCAAGCGTTTCACCTCGACCAACCCGGCGACTGCGGCGGTTCTGGCCGAAGTCGCAGCCTGCGGCCCCGAGGACGTGGATCTGGCGGTCGCCAAGGCCCGCGAGGCCTTTGATGATGGCCGCTGGTCGCGCCTGGCGCCCGGCGCGCGCAAACAGGTGCTGTTGCGGCTGACGCGTCTGATGGAGCGCAATCGCCACGAATTGTCGGTGCTGGAAAGCCTCGACTCGGGAAAGCCGATCTATGACTGCGAGACGGTCGATATCCCCGAGACGATCCACTGCCTGAAATGGCATGCCGAATTGATCGACAAGATCTACGATCAGGTCGCGCCGTCCTCCGATGACCACTTGGCGCTTGTCGTGCGCGAGCCGGTCGGGGTTGTCGGGTTGGTCCTGCCGTGGAACTTCCCGCTGCTGATGCTGGCATGGAAGATTGGTCCTGCCCTGGCCGCTGGATGCTCGGTCGTGGTCAAGCCTGCGGCCGAAACCTCGCTGACGGCGCTGCGGCTGGCCGAGATGGCGGCCGAGGCCGGATTGCCCGCCGGAGTGCTGAACATCGTGACGGGCTCGGGCGTTGAGGTGGGCGAACCGCTCGGCCGGCATCCGGATGTGGACATGGTCTCATTCACCGGCTCGACCGCGACGGGGCGGCGGTTTCTGCACTACTCGGCCGACAGCAACCTCAAGGAGGTCGTGCTGGAGCTTGGTGGCAAGAACCCCTGCATCGTTCTGGACGATGCCGAGGATCTGGACGCGGTCGCCGCGCATGTCGTGCAGGGGGCCTTCTGGAACATGGGCGAGAATTGTTCGGCCGCCTCGCGCCTGATCGTGCAGTCAGGCGTGAAGGACCGGCTTCTGGCCAAGGTGCGCGAACATGCGCGCGAATGGAATATCGGCGATCCGCTGGACCCTTCGGTGCGGATCGGAGCGCTGGTGTCGCAGTCGCATTTTGAGAAAGTGGCCTCTTATCTGAAAGCGGGCGGCGAGGTCCTGATGGGCGGCAAGACCCATCACGGAACCCACGTTGAGCCAACCATCATCGCGGTGCCGGGCAACGATCACAAACTGGCGCAGGAAGAGATCTTCGGCCCCGTCCTGACCGTGATCGAGGTTACCAGCTTCGATGAGGCGATCCGGATTGCCAACGACACGCCATATGGCCTCGCGGCCTCGATCTTCACCGCCAACGGTAAGCGCGCCCTGCGCGGCGCACGGATGCTGCGCGCGGGGACCGTGACGGTCAACAGCTTCGGAGAGGGCGACATCGCAACGCCCTTCGGCGGCTACAAGCAGTCGGGTTTCGGCGGGCGGGACAACTCGATCCACGCGCATGACCAATACACGCAACTCAAGACGATCTGGCTGGACCTGTCGGACAACGCCGACACGGCCATCGACTGAGTATAGGAAGGGGCCGCGCCATGACTTTGACCTACAGTGCCCGCCGGCTGCCGTCGTTGGCCGGTGCGGCGGCCTGGGACGCGATCCTGCCCGTGCGGGCGCCGCATCCGTCACTGGCGAGCGCAGCCAAAGCCGATATCGTCATCATCGGCGGAGGCTTTGCGGGCCTGGCAGCGGCTCGGCGCCTGCTGCAACTGGATTCCGGTTTGCGGATCGCGTTGCTCGAAGCCGGTCAGGTTGCGCAGGGGTCGGCGGGGCGCAATTCGGGCTTCATGATCGACCTGCCGCACGAGCTGACGTCTGAGGATTACGCCGGCACCAGCGCGGATGGCGATCAACGGATGATCACGCTGAACCGGCACGCCATCACCTTTGCCGCCGAAGCGGTCGAGGACTATGACATTCCCCGTGACTGGTTCCGGCGCGATGGCAAGGTGAACGGCGCGGTCAGCGCCCATGCGCAGGCGCAGAACGCGGCCTATGCGCGGCATCTGGACAGCTTGGGCGAGCCAAACGAGCTTCTGGATGCGCAGGCGATGCACGAACTGACCGGCTCGCGGCACTACCGTGCGGGGCTCTACACGCCCGGCACGGTGATGTTGCAGCCGGCGGGCTTCATCCGTGGCATGGCGAAGGGTCTGGCAAGACGCATCTCCCTCTACGAGAACAGCCCCGTTACACGGATCGATCGGCATGGCGGCGCCTGGCGCGTCACCACGCGGGGCGGGCAGGTCGATGCCGGACTGGTCATCATGGCCCATAACGGCCATCTGGAAAGCTTCGGCATCGCGCGCGGGCGGCTGATGCACATCTTCCTCTTTGCGACCATGACGCCGGAATTGCCCCCCGAGGCACTGGCGCGGCTTGGCGGGGCCGAATGCTGGGGCGTTACGCCGGCCGATCCGATGGGCACGACCCTTCGCCGGATTTCGTCGGCGCAGGGAGGCAACCGGATCATCACCCGGACCATTGCGGTCCTGCGGCCCGAGATGCGGACGACTGCAGGCCAAATGCAGAGGGCACGGGCGATGATGCAGCGCAAGTTCGATGCCCGCTTTCCGCAACTGGCGGGGATGCAGATGGAACATGCCTGGGCCGGGCATCTCTGCCTCGCGCGCAATGGTGCCTCGGTCGCAGGGCGGATCGAGGATGGTCTTTATGCAGCCTGTGTGGACAACGGGCTGGGCACGACGCGCAGTACGCTTGCCGGCATAGCGGCGGCCGAGGCGGCTTTGGGGGTGGCGTCCGAAGTGACCCGCTTCTTCGGGGCGCAGGACCTTCCCGACCGCCTGCCGCCCCCGCCGCTTGCCAAGCTGGGCGGAAACCTGTTCATTCGCTGGAAGGAATGGCGCGCGCGCGACGAATAGGGGCGGATGGACAAGGCCAGCGACAATCTCGAGAAGCGCAAGTCGCCGCGGCCACCCAAGCGGCGGCATCTGCCGTCGCTTGGCGCGTTCGCGACTTTCGAGGTCGCGGCGAAGCATCTGAGCTTTACGCTTGCCGCCAGCGAATTGCATGTCAGCCAGGCGGCGATCAGCCAGCATATCCGGGCGCTGGAACGCGCGCTCGATTGCCGGCTTTTCCTGCGCCGGCGCAACGGGATCGAGCTGACCGCCGAGGGGCACACCCTGCTTCAGGCCGTGAACCAGGGCCTTGATCGGCTGGCCGACGGTGTCTACCAGATCCAGCAAGGGGGGGACAGCAATGTTCTCACCATCTCGGGGACCTACGCGGCGATCTCGCATTATATCAAGCCGCTGACCAACCTGTTCCGCGCCCAGTTTCCCGAAGTGCGATTCACGCTGCTGGCCTCGGACGAAAATGACCGCCTGCAGGATTTCGCCGAGGTTGACCTTTCGATGATCTGCGGCAGCGAACGCTCGGCGGTCGGCCAGAACCTCATCCCGCTCTTCCCCGAGATCGTGGACCCGGTCTGCGCCCCGGCCTTTCTGGCGCGACATGGACCTTTCAAGCAACCAGAGGATCTGCTTTCCGCTGACCTGATGGAATTGCATCGCATGCACTGGAGTTCGGATGCGATCTCCTGGTATCCGCTGACCTGGCGGGACTGGTTCCACCAGCACAGCCCGGATGTCGAACCCGCCGAGCCCAGCTTTCTGACCAACAGTTACGGCACGCTGGTCGATGCGGCCATTGCGGGCGAAGGCGTGATTCTCGGTTGGCGACATCTTGTCCGGCAAGCGGTCGAGCGGGGCCAGCTTGTGCGCATCATGGATCGGCCGTTGCGGGCCAGCCGCTCCTACTACCTGCACCTGAAGCCCGCGTCCCGCACGAACCCCCATGTCAGGCAGTTCATCGACTTCATGCAGGATCATGCGGCGCAGCTGACGGAAGCTGAAACCATCCTCTGACCTCAAATGGCGGCTGCGAAGGTCTTAACAGCCGGGACAAGTAATGGCGAATCTGGCGGTGGCCGCGATCAAGCGCGACAAGACCCATTCGGATGCCGCGGAAAGGTCGGAGGCTTGGCGCAGGCGCGACAACGCCGAGCGGCCAAACGGCGCGATCGGCAACCCTGTGTAAGCGATGTGGTGGACGCCTCCCGGCGGCATCGATTTGCCATGGTGGCGGGTGTTGAAGCACCGCTACAGAAGGGAGCGTCCATGGGAGAGGTTAGCATTATCGGCCTAGACTTGGCCAAGACCGTGTTTCAGGCGCATGGCGCCGGAGTGGATGGTTCAGTTGTGTTCCGCCGCAAGCTGTCGCGCACACAGCCGTTGATGTTTATGGCGGCGCAGCCACCTTGCGTGGTGGCAATGGAGGCCTGCGCCAGTGCGCATCACTGGGGCCGGGCGATTGGCGATATCGGCCACGAAGTGAGGCTGATCCCGCCTGCCTATGTGAAGCCGTTCGTGAAGCGGCAGAAGAACGACATGGCCGATGCCGAGGCGATTGCGGAAGCGGCGTCGCGTCCGACCATGCGGTTCGTTGCCGTGAAGAGCGAGGTACAGCAGGCCGCTGCAATGGCCTATCGGACCCGGGACCTTCTGGTTCGCCAGCGGACACAGACGATCAATGCGCTGCGGGCACATCTGGCCGAGCAAGGCATCGTGGCCCCGTCGGTCCTGCACATGTCGGGCGGCTGGCGGCCATCATCGAAGGCAATGACGGCATGTTGCCCATAGCGGTCCGCGCACTCGCGCGCCTCCTGTTGGCCCAGATCGCCGGGCTGGCCGAGAAGTTCGCAGGCCTTGATGCCGAACTTCGCAGGCGCGTGACCACCGACGATACAGCGCGACGGCTGACGACGATCCCGGGAGTGGGGCGGTGACTGCGGCGGCGATCACTAGGTAATCCCCCCATTTTTAGCGGGGTG
>NZ_JBQTCG010000026.1:0-9287 GCF_052379855.1 Paracoccus sp. NSM
CAGAGGCGACGTTAACATTCGGCATTTCCTGCCATGTGCTGCCCCATGTGTCGCCCCGATCCTCGACCGCCCGCGCTGTCAGAGGGGGCGAGCTGTCAGAGTGGCAAGAAATGGAAGTGTAATTTTTTACACCGGGGCGCCCGGCGCAGGCCATGCACACAAAAAGTGAAAGCCCCGCTGTTTAGCGGGGCTTTCCATTTTAGCTTAAGGTCGCTTAGATTGAACTGTCTGACTAAAGACTGCCCTTTGGGCTTGACCCCGTGGTGTTTGCCGCACTGCGGGGTTGTTCAATCCTCGACCAGAGTCATCGGCGGGTTGCGAAAGCAAGGATCGCCACCAGCAGATGTGCAGCAGTAAGCAGCAGCATCGCCTGATCGGGGGTCAATTTGTTCTCCTATCTCGAGCCGTGGATGCGTTATCGCGCTATCAGTAGAGCGCCGAGGGGGCAGACTATCAACATCTGGTGGCGCCCTTAACCGGATTTCCCCAGGGTTACACACAGATTATCTTTTTCTTTCAGTCATTTGTGGCTGTAAGACGTGGCGCATGGCCTTTGCGCGACCCGACACATGTGTGATCGTCTGCATGGCGCCGTGTCGCGTCCCGTCCTGACACGGCAGACAGTTGGCGAATCAGCGCGATTCGATGCCCAAAAGTTCAGCACCTTCTCACGGCGAATTACGAACTAAGTTCGCATATTGACAAGCTTCGCACCTTCCTGAACATTGCAACTAAGTTCGCAAATCATGAGAGGCCGCAGATGCGCCAAAGTCAGCTTTTGAAGATCACGGGCGGGACCCGGAACGAACTGGACGGCGGGCGCCGCCGCGAGGTCCTGCCGATCACGCCGCGCGACACGGAAACAGAGGATGCGGCCTGGCTGGATTACAGCCTTCGGGATGCCGTCATGCTTCGCCCCTATTTCGACCTGACGCGGGCCGGGTTGCGGGCCGAGGATGTGTCGTCCTTCATCCTGAACGGGGTTGACCGGATCGAGCGCGGGACCTTTGACCGCGTGGACGATCACATGATCTGCCTTTCCGAGCCGCGCCCGCTTCTTGGCCGGTGGGATGATGAAATCTGGATTGCGCGTGAAATCTGGACCTGTCCCGGCATCGGCAAGATCACGGGCGGGGAACGCGACTTTTCCGTGACCTGGCACGGCGGGACGCGGGACGAAATCACGTCTTCCGTCGCCTTCGCCGCCCGAGGCTTCGAGGATCGCGAAACCCTGTCGCTTCAGCTTTACAACCTGACGGCGGCGCGGGCGAAAGTGTTTGCGGCGGCGCGGGCGCTGTCGCTGCCCGAGCTGGCCGAGGTTGCAGGCTGATGGTCCGGCAATTCCGCGTCACGCTGCCGCCGCCCTGGGGGCCGGTCGAGTTGATCGAGCTTGAGGCAGATCGCGGCGGCGCCCCGCGCCGGACGCGGCGGCTTTACCTGATCGACCCCGGCGCGCCCCAAGGTCTGCACCTGGTTCAAACCGCCCTGCCCAATGGCGCGGCGCCGGTTCTGTCCGATGAAGCCTTGCCGCCCATGATTGCCGATTTCGAGGTGATAGAATGATCCCGACCCTGCACATTCACGGCCCGATCGGGGAAGGTCAGAACAACCCGCCCGCGATCGGCGCTTTCCTGGCCGAGAATGCCGGGCGCCCGGTCTGCCTGGTGGTCAATTCCTTCGGGGGCATTGCGGCGGATGGCGCCGCGATCATGGCGCTGATCGAGCAACACGGCAATGTGCGGGCCGAGGTGATGGGGGTTGCCGCTTCCGCCGCTTCGCTGCTGGTGATGGGCGCCGCCCGGATCGCGGTTCATTCCGCCGCGCATATGATGATCCACGACCCGTCAAACCTTGTCTGGGGAACTGCCGAGGATCTTCGCCGCGAGGCCGACAACCTGGACAAGCTGGCCGACACCTACGCCCGCGCCTATTCGCGCGCCACCGGGCATCCTGTCGAGCGCGTCCGGGGCTGGATGACCGCCGAAACATGGCTGACCGCCGAGGAAGCCGAGGCCCTGAACTTCTGTGATGAAGTGTTCGGGACCGATCAGAGCGGCGAAGCCGTCGCGGCCTTCGATTACACCCGGTTCAAGGCGCCGCCGCCCGCGATCCTTCGCGCGGCCCGGCAAGCCGGGCAGGGCGCCGCCTGAAATCGCAGGAACCGGGGCGGCCATGTCGCCAAACTCGCCCGCCCCGGTCCCGATCTGAACACCTTGGAAGGAATCAGACGTGCCGCAGCATAGCACCGCCCGCGCCCTTGCGGGATGCCAGAGCGCCAGCGATGCCGCGCGGGCCGGTTTCGACCTGGCCGCGTGGCCGGGCGATCTTGACCGCGCCTTGCGCCTTGAGCTGGCCGCGCGGCGCGTCCTGGCGGCGCTGGCGCCATGCCCGCCCGCTGACCGCCTGGCGCTGGTCGAATTCTGTCTGGACGCGCTGCGCGCGGGCGCCCCGATCCCGGCTTTCGGGCGCGTGATGGCCGAGGCCCGGCACTGGGCCGAATTCGCCAGCCGGACCGAGCTGAAAGCCTACGCCGCCGCCTGCTTTTCGCGCCTTGGCGCCGCCGATCAGGCCGCGTTCCTGCGCTTTGCCGATGAAAGGGGCGCCGCATGACCGATGATCGGGAAGGGCCGGGGATTGAGCGCGTCCGCGATGCGATGCGCCAAGCCGAGGAAATCAACCCGGCGCCGGGCGCCGCGTCCGGCGCTGTCCCGCTGTTTGGCCGGCGCGAAAGCCTGAAACCCCGCGCGCAATTCCTCTTGAACGCCGCGACCTTCGCCGCCGATCTGAAACCCTGCCTGCAACGGCCCTATCTGGTCAAAGGCTGGCTGGATCAGGGCGCCTTGTCGGTCCTTTACGGTCCCTCGAATTCCGGCAAGTCCTTTCTGGCGCTGGATATCGCGCACCACGTCGCCAAGGGCCGCGAATGGGGCGGGCGGCGCGTGAGCAAGGGCCGGGTTCTCTACATCGCCGCAGAGGGCGGCGGGGGCTTCGCAAACCGGGTTGCCGCGCTGGATGATCCCGAATTCTGGGTTCTGGCGATCCCCATGACCTTGACCGGGCCGGACAGTCAGGCCGGGCCGCTGGCCGAGGTTCTGCAACACCTGGCCGCGACCGGGGGCGCGCCTTTCGACCTGATCGTGATTGACACGATGGCGCGCGTGATGGGCGGGCGGGATGAAAACGCCGCCCCGGACATTGCCGAGCTTCTGCGAAATCTCGACCATATCCGCCGCGTGACCGGCGCCCATGTCATGCTTGTTCACCACACGGGCAAGGATACCGGCAAGGGCGCGCGGGGGCATTCATCGCTGCGCGCGGCGATTGATACCGAAATCGAGCTGTCCCGCGATGATGCGGGCCAGATCGCCGCCGAGGTGACAAAGCAGCGCGACGGGCCGACCGGCTATCGCTTTGCCTATCGCCTTCGGCAAGTTGAACTTGGGCTGGATCAGGACGGCGATGCCGTCACAACCTGCCTGGTCGAACCGGCGGGCATCGCAGAGGCGGGCCGCGCGGTTGTGAGCGAAGCGGCGCGCAAGGCCCTGTCGCTCCTCGACAGAGTGTTGACCGATCACGGCCAAGTTCACCGCAAGCCGAACTATCCGGGGCGTCCTGCCGTCGCCCTGGACCTGTGGCGGGATGCCTGCCGCGCGGATGGCGGGCTTTCGTCTTCGGACAATCCGGAAACCGTCGCGCGAATTTTCAGACGTTGCCGCGATGAACTTGAAAAGACACGGAAAATCCTGATCCGTGACGATCTGGTGTGGTGTCTGGAATGAGGCGGACAGGGAAATTTTGTCCGCCCTTGTCCGCCCTGTCCGGGGCGGCGGCGCGGGGCGGGTTGTCCGCCCTTGTCCGGGCTTGTCCGGCAATTCGTCAAGTGTCTGTTTATGCTTGCGAAATTGATGCATCCGCCTTTGTCCGCCCCGATCCGGAAAAAATCGGCGCGGCGTATGTGGCCCGGACCGCAGGAGGGAAAGGGGAACCCCCCTTAGGGGGGTCCCCTTCCCGTTCGGGACACGCCCGGATCGCTTCGGGCTGTCCGGTTGCGGCGGTCTGTCCCGAAATCGGGGGCAAGCGATGAAGGGGCTTCTTCGCAAACGTGCCACCGAGGCCGGGGCGGCGGTCCTGATCGAGCGGCTGCAACGCCTCGACCGCGATCTGATCGCGGCATGTGCGGCGCCGAACAATCCCCTGACCGTCGCGGCGCAAGACGAACTGGCGCGGCTTCATCGCCGCCTTCGCTGCCTGCGTCACCTGATCGAGCTTGAGGCGGGGAAGCGATGAACCGCCTTGCCAGAAATCCACGTTGCGGCGCGGCTTTGGGTCCTTCCGGCCATGTTTCGCACGCGGGTAATTCGCACCCCGTGACGTCAAAGCGAGGTATCAGAATACCCGCTGATTGTCTGGGTTGCTGTTGTTGTCCCGCTTCGGGGCCGGATGGGCGACCGCTTCGCCTCTACGATGATCGAAAGGAAATCACCATGCGTGACACGATCAACACCGGGGCGGCGGCGCCCGCCCGCAACCTGCCGCCCTTCGCGGCGCTGATCGGGGGCGCGGCCTTCATGGCGCGGGCCGAGGGCAACCCCGCGGCGGTCCCTTCGCCGGGCGCCGCGCCGGGCCAGTCTTCGGCGCGTCACCTGGCGCAGATGCGGCTTGCCGCCAGCCGGGCGGGCATTCCCGACACGATGGCCGATCTGATGGCCGAATGTGGCGTGACCGCCGCGCGGGCCGAGGCCACGGCGCAAGGTCTGGCCGAGGTCAACCGCATGGCCGCGCCCTTCATGCAGTCCGGGCGGCTGGACGGGGCGCGCCTGGCGGATATCACCCGCCGCGCCCTGATGGCCGGGGCCAGCGCCGGGGATGATGCCGCCGCGATCCTCGAGGCGATCAGCCGGGCGGCGGGGGCCGAGGCTGTCGAGCTGATGGCGCGGGCCGAGGCGCCGGGCCGGACGGCGGCGCCCGTCCATGCCAGCGCCGCCACCGGCGCCGGGCCATCGCGGGCCGAGGCGATGGCGGATGCGCTGCTTGCGCGGATGCAGGCCGGGCATGTGCCGACGCATGGCCGCGAATTCGCCTCGATGCGCCTCGATGACATGGCGAACCTGTCCAGCCTGTCGGGGCGCGCCTCGATGCGCTTTGGCGGATCGCAGGGCGTGGACGATTTCAACGCCGCCCTGGCGATTGCCTCGAACAAGGTTCTTCTGGGCGCCTATCAGGCCGCCGAATCCCAGATCAAGCGCGTGTCGCGCCAGATCAGCGCGGCGGATTTCCGGCCGATCAACACCGTTCGGATTTCGGGCGGGGTGGAGCTGGGCAAGGTGCTGGAGAATGGCGAATTCACGACCGGCACCATTCAGGACGCCGGGGAAGCCTTCGCCGTGGAAACCTACGGCAAGATTTTCGCCCTGACCCGGCAAGCCCGCGTCAACGATGATCTGGGCGCCTTCGAGCAATCGTCGCGCATGTTCGGGCAGGGCGCGGCCATGACCGAGGCCCGCTTGTTCGCCCGCCTGCTGGAAGCGAACAACGGCGCCGGGCCGGTCCTGCGGGACGGGAAAACCCTGTTCCATGCCGATCACGGCAACGTCGCGGCCACCGGCACGGCGCTTTCCGTGGCGTCCCTGACCGTCGCCCGCACCGCCATGCGGCGCCAGAAGGGGCTTTCCGGCGAGGTCATCGCGGTTCAGCCCATGTTCCTGGTCGTGCCGCCCGAGCTGGAAACCGTCGCGCAAACGCTGGTGGCGCAGATCACCCCGAATTCGCCGGGCGACGTGAACCCCTTTGCCGACCGGCTGACGGTCCTGGTGGACGCGCACCTGTCCAGCACGACGCGCTGGTATGTGACCGCCGCGCCGGGGATGCCGGACGGTCTGCAACACGCCTATCTGGACGGAGCTTCCGGGCCGCAGGTCTTCACCCGCGAGGGCTTCGAGGTGGACGCCAGCGAATTCAAGGTCCGGCTGGATTTCGGCTGTGGCTTTGTGGATCACCGCGCCTGGTTCATGAACCCCGGCGCCTGATCTCGGATCGCGCCGGGCCGGTCGGTCCTGGCGCTGATGGGCGGATCGCGCCCGGCCACATCGGGCGGCCAAAGCGATCCCGTCAGTCGTGAGTGGGCAAACCGCGACAAGGCGCGGCCCTTTAGATTCTCAGGGGCGCGGCGCAGGCCAGCACGGTTGCAGAACCGGGGCTGGCCGTTTCATTTTCGGGCTTTCGGGCATCATCGCCAGATCATGCCGCGAGACGCCGCAGGAGCGCGCGCAAGGCGCCTTTCCTGCCCTTGCCTATACGGACCATGCCGAGAACCCGAAAGGCCCGCCAGAGGCCCGGAAATCGGGCTTTCTGGCAAGGCCCGGTTTTCCGGCCACCGGAAAAGTTGCGATCAGATCCCCGCGCAAGGCGCCCGGCTTCTACATTCCGAAAATCTGCAAGGCGCCCCGCGCCCTTCTTGTTCTTAAGTTCTTCTTGTTCATGGTGCGAAAAGTTGCATTTTAACAATGGTTTGGGCGTTTATAAGTGTGGTTTCGGGCCGATTAAGTGTGGTTTCGGGCCGCTTAAGTGTGGTTTCGGGCGGAAATGTCGTGTTGACAGGTGTGGGAAACACACCGATTGAAAACACTTATGGGAAAGACAATCCAAGTTGCCGCTGATCGGGCTTTCGATCAGGCCAAGACGGTCCTGCCTGCCGAGGTGGCGCGCGGGGTCTATATGCGGAATGCGCCGAGCCTTCAGGCGCTGAAGCTCATGCATCTGATGATCGCCACGGCGGGCGGGCGCATGGCCGAGGAAGTCCAGCACGATATCCGGCTTTCGGAAATTCGCCGGATCGAGGGCATGAAGAACCACGACCGCGCCAGCCTGACGCCGCTATTCGAGGAATTGCGCGCGGCGGTTCTGACCTTCGATGATCCCGAGGCGATGGAGGTCACGATTGGCGGCTTTCTCGATGAGGCGGTGATAAAAT
Source organism: Paracoccus sp. NSM (assembly GCF_052379855.1). NCBI lineage: Bacteria > Pseudomonadati > Pseudomonadota > Alphaproteobacteria > Rhodobacterales > Paracoccaceae > Paracoccus > Paracoccus sp. NSM. Next base: position 6,971 of record NZ_JBQTCG010000026.1, read on the forward strand.
ACCGCCACGAGGTGAGCGGCGACATTCTGGTGAGCTGGTATTTCGCCCGGACCTTCCGGCGCATGGCCGAGCAATCGAACCATTGGGCGATCCTCGACCGCCAGACCGTCTTTCACCTGGGCAGCAAGTATTCGGTTCTGCTGTTCCAGCACGTCGCCAGCTTGGCCGGGCTGGAATTCGTCAGGGAAAAGACCTTCACCATTCCCGAACTTCGGGCGCTTCTGGGCGTTCCCGAGGGCCAGCAAAAGCGATTTGCCGACCTGAATCGGAACTGCCTTCAAATGGCACTTTCGGAAATCAATCAGCTTTCCCGCCTGACCCTGACCGCGCGCCCGAACAAGATAGGCCGCACCGTGGCCAGCGTGACAATCGGCTGGCAGGAAAAGGGCGATCCGCGCGAGGCCAAGCGCGAGCTGGCCGCGTCCAAGGTCGGGCGCAAGGCCCGGCGCGACGGCACGTCCGAGACGGTCCCGACCGCCTTTCCCGCGACCGGGGGCATCGCCTATTCGGCCCGCTGGCTGGACATCAAGAAAGCGGCGGGATGCAATGCCGACAATCAGAAGATCGCCGCCGATTTCCGGCGCTTCCTGTCGGATCGCGGCATCGCGCGGGATGCGGGCAACATCGACAAGCTGTTTGCCGATTTCTGCCGCAAGGTCGGGAAGGTCTGAACCGGCCCGGCCTTATCGCCCGCTGATCCGTTGCCAGAGGCCGCGCCGGGCCGAGGCTTCGGCAAGCTGCTGGACCTTCTGGGCAAGGTCCTGAACCGTCTTGCGGGTTTCTTCCGCCTTGAGGTCCGCCGCCTGGACCGCCGCGCGCATGTCTTCGAGCTGCTGCACCGTGGCGGGCGGCGGGTTGTCGGGCGGGTTGTCCTGTGGGTTGCTGTCCGAAAGCGCGCGGCGCGCGGCGGCGGCGAGAACTTCGGCGGCGAATTCCGCCTGGGTCTTCCCGGTCTTCTTCGCGGCCTTGTTCAACAGCGACCGGAATTCGGGCGTGAACCCCGCGCCCTTCAAGGTCAGCGTTGGCCGGTTGTCCCTGCCCTTGGCTGTCATGCCTTCCCCCTCGATCTGCCGGGCAACCCGGCGCGGGTTGCAGGATGCACCCCGCGCCCGATCAGGACAACCCGCTGTGGGTTGTTCCCGGCAACCCGCCAGCATGTCAGCAACCCACGGCGGGTTGTCGTGAGCAACCCGCGCGGCGGATCAGCAACCCGCGCCGGGTTGTTCGGTGGGTTGCTGGCGGGCCAGCCTGACGCCCGGCCCTTGCCCGTCACCGTCCAGAAAGATCACCCCGGCCTGTTCCAGCGCCGCGCGGATCGCGCTGGCCGTTGCGGCCCGCCCGCCTAGAACCCCGTCTGCCGCCTCAAGGCGGGCAATGGTCGGGACGGACACGCCAGAGGCTTGCGCCAGATCATCTTGCGACCATGCCAGCAAGGATCGCGCGGCCTTCACCTGCCGGATTGATATTTTTCCTATTGACACGATGCGCGCCCCTATCTGATATGTTTCCTATCAATACCTGTGATTTGGAGACGTGACAATGCCACAGAACACCCGCCTTTCGGCGGCCGATCCCGGCTTGCCTTCCGCCCGCCTCGATGACCTGCACGACTGTTTGTCGCTTGCCCTGGACGTGACCGAGCGCCGGGGCGGCTATTCGCAGGCCGAGCGCGAGGCCCGGTCCTATCTTCGCGCGGCGATGCGCCAGACGCGGCGCCTGATGGCCGATCAGATCGGGGGGCGGGCATGAGCGGGTTTTACGAGACATGCGTGAGCGATGCGACCATCGACCGGGCGGCGAAGATACGCCACCTTGCCCGCGTGGGCGCGGCGGCTTCGCAATCGTCGCTTGCCCTGGCGCAAATGGACCTGGCGCTTGTGACCCTTTTCGAGCTGATGGCCGAGCTGGCGTCGCAGATCGAGGATGATCTTGAAGGGGGCGCGGCATGATCGGGCGGCTTCTCGATTGCGAGGATGAAGTGAACCGGCTGCGCGATCTTCTGACGCTTCTGGCGATGGCATCCGGCGATCTGCCGAAAGAGGAAGGCCGGGCCATGTCGCAGGGCATCGCCACGGCCCGCGCGGTGGCCGAGGACGTGGCCGGGATGCTGGCGGCGATCCGGGCGGATGCAACCGCAGGGGCGGAGTCATAACACCCGATATGGCCGAACAAGCCTGACCGCCGCCCGAAACATCGCGCGGCGGTTGTCATGCCTGGGCGCGATCCGGCCCGCGATCCGGCCCGCGATCCGGTCGGGGCGCGCCCGCCGCCCTTCGTCGCCCCGAGGGCCGTTGCCGCCCGCAAGGGCGGGGCAGAA
>NZ_JBQTCG010000027.1:0-5788 GCF_052379855.1 Paracoccus sp. NSM
TCACTTGACGTTATCACCATTGGCCGTTCTTCGGTTGATCTTTACGGCGAGCAGGTTGGCGGTCGTTTGGAGGACATGGGTTCGTTTTCCAAATATGTTGGGGGGTCGCCGACGAACATTGCCTGCGGGACGTCTCGGTTGGGGTTGCGGTCTGGGGTGATCACGCGTGTGGGTGACGAGCATATGGGGCGTTTCATCCGCGAGCAGCTTGTGCGCGAGGGGGTGGACGTGCGGGGCGTTGCGACCGACCCCGAGCGTCTGACGGCTCTTGTGATCCTGGGGATCCGGGATGAGGAGAGCTTTCCGCTGATCTTTTACCGCGAGAACTGCGCGGACATGGCGCTGTCGGAGGATGACATCGACGAGGGCCTGATCGCCGAGGCGCGCTGCGTGCTTGCGACGGGCACGCATCTGAGCCATCCGCGGACCGAGGCGGCGGTGATGCATGCGCTGCGGCTGGCGCGCAAGCACGGCGCGCGGACGGCTTTGGACATCGATTATCGCCCGAACCTGTGGGGGGTGGCGGGCCATGGCGCGGGCGAGAGCCGTTTTGTGGAAAGCGCCGCCGTGACGGCGCGGCTGCAGGCGACGCTGCCATTGTTCGACCTGATCGTGGGCACCGAGGAGGAGTTCCACATCGCCGGCGGCACGACCGACACGCTGGCGGCGCTGCGCGCGGTGCGCGCGATCAGCGACGCGGTGCTGGTCTGCAAGCGGGGTGCTGCGGGGGCGGTGGCCTTCGAGGGTGCCATCGAGGGGTGGGAAAGCGGCCAGCAGGGGCCGGGCTTTCCGATCGAGGTCTTCAATGTGCTGGGCGCGGGGGACGGGTTCTTCTCGGGGCTGCTGAAGGGGTGGCTGGATGGCGAGGCGTGGCCGCGCGCGCTGGAATACGCCAATGCCTGCGGCGCCTTTGCGGTCAGCCGCCATGGCTGCACGCCCGCCTATCCCAGCTGGGAGGAATTGCGGTTCTTCCTGGAGCGCGGCGTGATCCGCCCCGATCTGAGGAACGACGCGGCGCTGGAACAGGTGCATTGGGCGACGAACCGTCAGGGCCGGATGGGCGGCGACTGGACGACGATGCGGGTTTTTGCCTTCGACCACCGGCTGCAGCTGGAAGAGATGGAGGGCTACACCCCGGCGAAGGGCGGGGCCTTCAAGCGGCTCTGCCTGGAGGCGGCGCTGGCGGTGCAGGACGGGCAGGGGGGCTACGGGATCCTCTGCGACAGCCGGATCGGGCGCGAGGCGCTGCATGCGGCCTCGGGGACGGGGCTGTGGATCGGGCGGCCCGCGGAATGGCCTGGCTCGCGGCCGCTGGCGCTGGAGCCGGAGCTGGGCCCCGATTGCGGGGGATTGGGCGAATGGGCGCGCGAGAATGTCGTCAAGGTGCTGTGCTTCTGCCATCCCGACGACGATCCGGCGCTGCGGGCCGCGCAGGAGGCGACGGTGCTGCGGCTTTACACCGCCGCGCGCAGGAACGGGCTGGATTTCCTGCTGGAGATCATTCCGTCCAGGGTCGGGCCGGTCGATGACGAGACGACCGCGGCGCTGATCGGGCAGTTCTATGCGGCGGGGATCTACCCGGATTGGTGGAAGCTGGAGCCTCTGACCAGCGCGGCGGCCTGGGGCAAGGCGATCGCGGCGATCGAGGCGCATGACCGCCACACGCGCGGGATCGTGGTTCTGGGGCTGGACGCGCCCGAGGCGGATCTGGCGGCGAGTTTCGGGGTGGCGGCGCGGTTTCCGCTGGTGCGGGGTTTTGCGGTGGGGCGGACGATCTTCGGCGCGGTGGCGCGGGATTGGCTGGCCGGGCGGATCGGGGACGAGGCTGCGGTTGCGGAGATGGCCGGGCGGTACCGGCGGCTTTGTGCGATCTGGGACCGCGCGCGGGAGGCCGCGCGGGATGCGGCGTGAGGGCGGGCCCTTGCCGGGGGCGGTGGCCGGGGGGCTTCGCGCCCCCCAATCCCTGCGGGATTTCCCCCCGCGGGATATTTGCGTGAAGAAGAAGGGCGGGCGATGAGCGGATTGCAGGGTGGAACGGTGCGGCTGACGGCGGCGCAGGCGATGGTGCGGTGGCTCTCGGTGCAGATGACCGAAGAGGGCGAGCGCTTCATCGACGGGGTCTGGGCGATCTTTGGCCATGGCAATGTGGCGGGTCTGGGCGAGGCGCTGCACGGGATCGGGGACGCGCTGCCGACCTGGCGTGGCCAGAACGAGCAGAGCATGGCCCATGCCGCCATCGCCTTTGCCAAGGGGCATGGGCGCAGGCGTGCGCAGGCGGTGACGGCCTCGATCGGGCCGGGCTCCACGAACATGGTGACGGCGGCGGCCCTGGCGCATGTGAACCGGCTGCCGGTGCTGTTCATCGCGGGCGACGTCTTCGCGACGCGGCGGCCCGATCCGGTGTTGCAGCAGGTCGAGGGCTTCGGGGATGGCACCGTGTCGGCGAATGACTGCTTTCGGCCTGTCGTGCGGTATTTCGACCGCATCACCCGGCCCGAGCATCTGCTGAGCGCGCTGCCGCGCGCAATGCGGGTGATGGCCGATCCGGCCGAATGCGGGCCGGTCTGCCTGGCCTTCTGCCAGGACGTGCAGGCCGAGGCTTACGACTGGCCGGAAGCGTTCTTTGCGCCGCGGGTCTGGCGCATCCGGCGGCCCGCGCCCGATGCGGGCGAGCTGGCCGAGGCGGTCGCGATGATCCGTGCGGCGCGGGCGCCGATCATCGTCTGCGGCGGGGGGGTGATCCATTCCGGCGCCGAGGCGGTGCTGGGGGCGTTCGCGGGCCGGCTGAACATCCCGGTGATCGAGACGCAGGCGGGCAAGTCTGCCCTGGCGCAGGCCCATCCGATGAACTTCGGGGCGGCGGGGGTCGATGGCTCGGCGGCGGCGAACGCGGCGGCGCAGGCGGCCGATCTGGTGATCGCGGTCGGCACGCGGCTGCAGGATTTCACCACCGGCTCGCGGACGCTGTTTCCCGGCGCGCGGCTTCTGGCGGTCAACGTGCAGGCCTATGATGCGGGCAAGCATGGCGCGGCGATGCTGGTGGCCGATGCCCGCGTGGCGCTGGAGGCGCTTGGCGCCGCGCTGGAGGGCCTGCGCTTCGAGGCCGCCGATAGCGGCGCGCGGGCGGCCTGGCTTGCGGCGGTCGAGGCGCATTGCAACACCGCGCCCGAGGGGCTGCCCACCGATGCGCAGGTGATCGGCGCCGTCCAGCGCGCGGCGCCCGATGGCATCGCCCTGTGCGCCGCCGGCACCATGCCCGGCGCGCTGAAGCTGCTGTGGCGGGCCAGCCAGCACGGCTATCACATGGAATACGGCTATTCCTGCATGGGCTACGAGGTGGCGGGCGCGATGGGCCTGAAGCTGGCGCGGCCCGATCGCGAGGTGCTGTGCTTCGTGGGCGATGGCAGCTACATGATGGCCAACAGCGAATTGGCGACGGCGGTGATGCGGCGCATCCCCTTCACCGTGATCCTGACCGATAATCGCGGCTATGGCTGCATCAACCGGCTGCAGGCCCATTCCGGCGGGGCGCCCTTCAACAACATGTATGTCGATTGCCGGATCGAGGCGCAGCCCGTCATCGATTATGTCGCCCATGCCGCCAGCATGGGGGCGCATGCGGTGAAGGCCGCCGATCTGGCCGCGCTGGAGGCCGAGATCGCCGCCGCGCGGGGCCGCGACATCCCGACAATCATCGTGATCGAGACCACCGCCCGCCCCGGTCCCGGCGACGGGCTGGAGGGCGCGGGCCATTTCTGGGACGTGGCCGTTCCCGCCGTGGGCGGGCCGGAGCGGCTGGAGCAGGCCTATGCGCGCTACATCGAGCATGTCGCGCGGCAGAACGTGATCAATTGAGGCAGAAGATGATCCTTTACGGCACCAACCCCATCGCCTGGGCCAATGACGACGACCAGTCGATCGGCGCCCATATCCCGACCGAGCAGATCCTGCGGCAGGCGGGCCGCGAGATCGGCTTTGACGGGATCGAGAACGGCCATCGCTGGCCCGATGACCCGCAGGCGCTGAAGGCGCTGCTGGGGGAATACGGGCTGCGCTTCGTCTCGGGCTGGTATTCGACGCATCTGCTGGAGCGTTCGGTCGAGGACGAGATCGCGGCGGTGCAGCCGCATCTGGCGAAGCTGAAGGCGAATGATTGCCGCGTCTGCATCGCCTGCGAATGCTCGAACACGGTGCATGGGCGGGCGGATGTGGCGGTGAACGACCGGCCGCGTCTGACGGGCGCGCAGATGGCGGCGTTCGGCGCGAAGATGGAGGAATTCGCGGCCTTCCTGGCGGGGCAGGGCATCACGCTGGCCTATCACCACCATATGGGTACCGTGGTGGAGAGCCCGGAAGAGATCGACGCGTTCATGGCCGCCACGGGCCCCGCCACGCATCTGCTGTTCGATGCGGGCCATTGCGCCTTTGGCGGCGGCGATCCCGAGGCGGTGCTGCGCCGCCATGTGGGCCGGGTGGCGCATTTTCACGCCAAGAACATCCGTCGCCCCGTGACCGAGCGGGTGCGGGCCGAGGGGCTGTCCTTTCTGCAGGGCGTTCTGGCCGGCGCCTTCACCGTGCCGGGCGATCCCGAGGGGGCGATCGATTTCGCGGCGCTGCTGCGCGTTCTGGCCGAGGCGGGCTATGAGGGCTGGCTGGTGATCGAGGCCGAGCAGGACCCGGTCCTGCGCGACCCGCTGCATTATCAGGCGATGGGTCTGAGGGCGCTGAAGGAGGCCGCCCTGAAGGCCGGGCTTGATCGGCGCGTCACCGCCTGACCGGCCGCGCGCCGGGGCGGGGTCGCGCGCGCGGCAATGGGGCAGGGGGGCCAGCCCCCCATCCCGTTCCGGGATCCCCCCCGGGATATTTTGATGAAGAAGAAGCCCGGATCGTGTGCGCCGCGGTTCGGGATGTGGATGGAGGGGCTTTGGCCCCGACCGGCGCGGCGGCCCCTCGATGGGGCCGTCGGGACGGGTTGGTCAGAAGGAGGCGGGTATGGCGGATCTGTTGAGGCGGCCTTTCGGGGCGCATGGCGAGGTGCATCGGATCACGCCCGAAAGCGCGGGCTGGCGGTATGTGGGCTTTGCGCTGCACCGGCTGCGCGCGGGCGAACGGGTCAGCGCCGCGACGGGCGCGCGCGAGGTGATCCTGGTCATGGTCGAGGGCAAGGCCGCGTTCCGCGCGGCAGGGCGCGACTGGGGCGTGCTGGGGGATCGGATGGATGTCTTCGAGAAGACGCCGCCGCATTGTCTCTATGTGCCGGACGGGCAGGACTGGGCCGCCGAGGCCGCGACCGATTGCACCATCGCCGTCTGCTCGGCGCCCGGCCAGGGCGGGCATGGGGCGCGGCGGATCGGGCCCGAGGGCATCACCCTGACGCAGCGCGGCGAGGGCACGAACACCCGCTGGATCAACAACATCGCCATGGAGGGCGAGGACTGGTGCGACAGCCTGCTGGTCACCGAGGTCTTCACCCCGGCCGGCCATTGGTCCTCCTATCCCAGCCACCGCCATGACGAGGACGACTTTCCCCGCATCACCTATCTCGAAGAAACCTATTACCACCGCCTGAACCCCGCCGAGGGCTGGGCCGTCCAGCGCGTCTATACCGACGATGGCAGCCTCGACGAGGTCATGGCCGTGCGCAACCACGACGTCGTCCTGGTGCCCCGAGGACACCACCCCTGCGGCGCACCCCACGGGATCGAGCTCTACTACCTCAACGTCATGGCAGGGCCCAAACGCGCATGGCGGTTCCTCAAGGCGCCGGAAATGGACGGGATCGGGTGAG
>NZ_JBQTCG010000028.1:2500-5559 GCF_052379855.1 Paracoccus sp. NSM
CGATAAGCCATGGGGAGCTGAGAATAAGCTTTGATCCATGGATTTCCGAATGGGGAAACCCACCTGAAGCTTGGTTGTTGTTTGCTTCGCAATCAACAATCGGGCTGACCAGGTATCTTGGACCTGAACACATAGGGTTCAAGAAGCGAACCCGGGGAACTGAAACATCTAAGTACCCGGAGGAAAGGACATCAATAGAGACTCCGCTAGTAGTGGCGAGCGAACGCGGACCAGCCGAGCCATGATGATGACCAGAACGATCTGGAAAGATCGGCCATAGCGGGTGACAGCCCCGTATGGGAAGTCTGATTGGACGTATCAAGTAGGGCGGGACACGTGAAATCCTGTCTGAAGATCGGGGGACCACCCTCGAAGGCTAAGTACTCCTTGCTGACCGATAGCGAACCAGTACCGTGAGGGAAAGGTGAAAAGCACCCCGACGAGGGGAGTGAAACAGTTTCTGAAACCGGACGCCTACAAGCAGTCGGAGCCCCCTTGAGGGGTGACGGCGTACCTTTTGTATAATGGGTCAACGACTTGGTCTGTCTGGCAAGCTTAAGCCGTTAGGTGTAGGCGCAGCGAAAGCGAGTGTTAAATGCGCGATTTAGTCAGACGGATCAGACCCGAAACCGAGTGATCTAGGCATGAGCAGGATGAAGGTTGGGTAACACCAACTGGAGGTCCGAACCCACACCTGTTGAAAAAGGTCGGGATGACTTGTGCCTAGGGGTGAAAGGCCAATCAAACTCGGAGATAGCTGGTTCTCCGCGAAAGCTATTTAGGTAGCGCCTCGGACGTATCCCTCGGGGGGTAGAGCACTGCATGGATGATGGGGGCCCACAGCCTTACTGAGTCTAAGCAAACTCCGAATACCCGAGAGGACTATCCGGGAGACACACGGCGGGTGCTAACGTCCGTCGTGGAGAGGGAAACAACCCTGACCAACAGCTAAGGCCCCCAATTCGTGGCTAAGTGGGAAAGCATGTGAGACTTCCAAAACAACCAGGAGGTTGGCTTAGAAGCAGCCATCCTTTAAAGATAGCGTAACAGCTCACTGGTCTAATCAAGAGGTCTTGCGGCGAAGATGTAACGGGGCTCAAGCCACGAGCCGAAGCTTTGGATGCATCCTTCGGGATGCGTGGTAGCGGAGCGTTCTGTGATATAGAACGCTGCCTCTTTTGATCCTCACGGATCAACGGAGGCAATGTTCTGACTGTGAAGCCGGGCCGTGAGGCAACCGGTGGAGTGATCAGAAGTGAGAATGTTGACATGAGTAGCGACAAACAGGGTGAGAGACCCTGTCGCCGAAAGTCCAAGGGTTCCTGCTTAAAGCTAATCTGAGCAGGGTAAGCCGGCCCCTAAGGCGAGGCCGAAAGGCGTAGTCGATGGGAACCAGGTTAATATTCCTGGGCCAGGAGATGGTGACGGATCCCGAAGGTAGTTCATCCTTATCGGATTGAATGGGCTGCTTAGGGGTTCCTGGAAATAGCCCTCCACAAGACCGTACCCGAAACCGACACAGGTGGACTGGTAGAGAATACCAAGGCGCTTGAGAGAACCACGTTTAAGGAACTCGGCAAAATACCTCCGTAAGTTCGCGAGAAGGAGGCCCGATTGGTAGGCAACTATCGGTCGGGGGCACAAACCAGGGGGTGGCGACTGTTTACTAAAAACACAGGGCTCTGCGAAGTCGCAAGACGACGTATAGGGTCTGACGCCTGCCCGGTGCCGGAAGGTTAAAAGGAGAGGTGCAAGCCTTGAATTGAAGCCCCGGTAAACGGCGGCCGTAACTATAACGGTCCTAAGGTAGCGAAATTCCTTGTCGGGTAAGTTCCGACCTGCACGAATGGCGTAACGACTTCCCCGCTGTCTCAAACGTGGACTCAGCGAAATTGAATTGTCTGTGAAGATGCAGACTTCCCGCGGTTAGACGGAAAGACCCCATGCACCTTTACTACAACTTCGCACTGGCATCAGGATTGCGATGTGCAGGATAGGCGGTAGGCTTTGAAACGGGGACGCCAGTTCCCGTGGAGCCATCCTTGAGATACCGCCCTTCGCACTCTTGATGTCTAACCGCGGCCCGTTATCCGGGTCCGGGACCCTGCGTGGTGGGTAGTTTGACTGGGGCGGTCGCCTCCCAAACAGTAACGGAGGCGCGCGAAGGTTGGCTCAGACCGGTCGGAAATCGGTCGTTGAGTGCAATGGCAGAAGCCAGCCTGACTGCAAGACTGACAAGTCGAGCAGAGACGAAAGTCGGCCATAGTGATCCGGTGGTCCCGAGTGGAAGGGCCATCGCTCAACGGATAAAAGGTACGCTGGGGATAACAGGCTGATGATGCCCAAGAGTCCATATCGACGGCATCGTTTGGCACCTCGATGTCGGCTCATCTCATCCTGGGGCTGGAGCAGGTCCCAAGGGTATGGCTGTTCGCCATTTAAAGAGGTACGTGAGCTGGGTTTAGAACGTCGTGAGACAGTTCGGTCCCTATCTGCCGTGGGTGTTGGAGACTTGAGAGGAGTTGCCCCTAGTACGAGAGGACCGGGGTGAACGTTCCACTGGTGGACCTGTTGTCGTGCCAACGGCAGTGCAGGGTAGCTATGAACGGACAGGATAAACGCTGAAGGCATCTAAGCGTGAAGCCCCCCTCAAAACAAGGTCTCCCTTGAGAGCCGTGGAAGACCACCACGTCGATAGGCCGGAGATGTAAGTGCAGCAATGCATTCAGTTGACCGGTACTAATGGCTCGATAGGCTTGATTTGATCCGGAAGAAGACAGACCTTCTTCCCAGGAACATCCTTGGACAACACGCAGGACCCGAAAAGTCCCGCACGCTGAGCGTTTCTTTCCCGGTCTGGTGGCCCTAGCGCGAGCAAAACACCCGATCCCATCCCGAACTCGGCCGTTAAGTGCCGCTGCGCCGATGGTACTGCGTCTCAAGACGTGGGAGAGTAGGTCACCGCCAGACCTGGAAAGAAACGCATCATCCCTCTGAAACGATCAAAAAACCGATCAGGACAAAAATGGCGCGGGGTAGAGCAGCCCGGTAGCTCGTCA
>NZ_JBQTCG010000029.1:0-4030 GCF_052379855.1 Paracoccus sp. NSM
CCGCATGGAGAATGACCCGTTCAGATCAAAAGCGGCAGAAGGGGATCGGCGTCGCGCTTACAACCTGCGCGCTGTCCAACTGCTGCTCGGCCATGCGAAGATGGACAGCACGGTGCGCTATCTCGGGGTCGATATCGAGGATGCGCTGTCGCTGTCAGAGGCGATAGACCTGTAGCCATCCTGCCGATCGGCACTATTTGTGCCGGTCGGCCCAAAGCTGCCAGGCGGTCGGTTGTTCGGCAGACCCGCAAGCGGCCGTTGCAGGCCGTGATGCTGAATTACGATTGGTGTTTGTCGACAATCGTGATGCCACGCCGTCGCGGGTTGCTTGAGGCTGACTGGGCAGGCAGGTCTCCGAAGTTCGCATTGCCGTTATGGTGGTTTCTACTTGGGACGCTCTGGACTGCGGCGAGACAGGAAAATCCACTTCATCTTCCAGATCGACGCGGCCGCTATCAGGGCAAGACAAACCGCGCTTACCGGATCGGTCAACAGCACCATGGCGTCTCCCCGCGAGAAGAGCAGCGTCCTGCGCAAATATTCCTCAAAAGCCGGACCAAGGATGAAGCCCAGGACCAAGGGCGTCGGCTCCAACCCCAGCCGCAGAAGCGCCCAGCCAAAGATGCCGAAGCCGAGCATCACCCATACGTCGAACAGCGAGTTCTGCACCGAATGCACCCCAATCAGGCTGATCACCAGAATGAGCGGCACTAACCTGCGAAACGGAATACGCAACAGCGCTGCCCAGACCCCGACAAAGGGCAAGTTCAGCACCACGAGGATGATGTTGCCGATGATGAGGCTGGCCATAAGTGCGGCGAACAGGTCGGGATTCTGCGCGATGAAGCCTGGGCCGGGTAAGATCGCATGGATCATCAGCGCGCCCGCAAGCACCGCCATGACCGGGCTGCCGGGCAGGCCTAGCGTCAGCAGCGGCACGAGGGCCGCCTGGGCTGCGGCATTGTTTGCAGCCTCGGGGGCGGCGACGCCTGCGACGGCGCCCGTGCCAAGCGGGCGGTCGCGCGGGACAAACCCGCTTTCCAGCCCGCGTGCGGCCAGTGCGGCCAGAAGCGTGCTCGCCCCCGGAATAACGCCCAGGGCAGAGCCAACGGCGGTGCCGCGAAGTGTGGGCCAAGCGCCCGCACGAAGGTCGGCGCGGCTTGGCCATGGCCAGCGCACGCCGCGGATGGTTTCGGGACGCCCCGAGGTTTCCAACGCGCGGATGATCTCCGCAAGCCCGAAGATGCCCATGACCAGCGGCACGAAGCCGATACCGTCGCGCAATTCCGGGATGCCGAAGGTGAAGCGCGGCTGGCCGCCTGCCAGATCCGTGCCCACAAGCCCCAGCCCCGCCCCGATCAGGATCAACGCAAGTGCCGGCAGTGCGGGCCCCGGAGACATGACGGCGGCCGCAAACAAGCCAAGCGCGATCAATCCCACCAGACCTGCAGGCGCGATAGCTGTGGTCATTGAGGACAGCGGCACAGCCACCGTCGCGATCAGGGCCGCCGTCACCAGCCCGGCAAACAGCGAAGCCAACGCCGCCACGGCAAGCGCCGGGCCGGCGCGGCCCATCAGCGCCATCTTGTGCCCGTCCATCGCCGTGACGACGCCCGAACACTCCCCCGGCAGGTTCAGCAAGATCGAACTGGTCGAGCCGCCGTATTGCGCTCCGTAGTAGATCGCTGCCAGCATGATCAATGCGCCGGCTGGCTCCAGCGCAAAGGTCACCGGCAACAAAAGCGCCAGCGTCGCCGCAGGCCCGATACCTGGAAGCACTCCGACCAGCGTTCCGAGGACTGCGCCCAGTAAACACAAGGCGAGGTTCTCTGGCGTAAGCGCAAGCGCGAAGCCCGCGGCCCAGGCGGCAATATCCATCTCCGCCCCCTTAGCCTGCCGGCCAGAGCGGGGCAGTGGGCGGCAGCAGCGCCACGCCCACGAAGGCCACCAGCGCCATCAGGCCTAGAACTGTCAACGCCAGCGCGCCAGGGCTGCGTTCGCCCGCTCCCCAGGCCGCCAGCGCAGCAGCCAGGCCCCCCGCGAAGACGAGGCCGACGAAGGGAAGGCTCACGGCAAATGTCAGCACCGCGCCCAACAGGGCGAGCGCGCTGTGTCGCAGGCCGGGCATGGGCGATCCGCTGTCGCCGCCACAACCCGGAGAAGACGTCGGCGTGACGGGACTGCGCGCAGAGAGCAAAGCCCAAGCGAGCCCAAGGCCAAGCACCCCAAGCGACAGAAGCTGTGCCATCAGGCCGGGCCCGACATTTCCGCCCAGCCATGCGGGCTGACCCTGCGCCAGCCCCGACATGCCCGCCCCGATCGTGCAGAGCACAAGCCCGGGAAGCATGCGCCGAAGGACGAGGCGCGGCTCATTTCGGTCCGGCAGTCCGGGTCGCAGGGTAAGATTCGGCTTCATCGCAAACCCACGATTCATTTAGTTGACTGATTTTATCAGTTAGGACATGGCATTCTCAGCCGCCAGTCATTTGGTCAGCCATCCCTTCAAATTCTTGCTTTTCTGGAGCGAAAGATGATTCATCGTCGTGTGCTGCTTGGCTCTGCAATCGCCGCACCTTTCCTGTCTCTTTTGCCGCGCTCAGCCCGTGCTGCTCAATGGCCCGCGGCCGGCCCCATCCGGCTGGTCGTGGCGCAAGGCGGCGGCGGCAATGCCGATGTGGTGGCCCGTATTCTGGTCGAAGCGCTAGAACCGGTCCTCGGTCAAAATATCGTGGTGGAGAACAATGGCACCGCCTCGGGCATGCGCGCGACCGAGGATGTCAGCAATGCTGCGCCTGACGGCTACACGCTTCTTGTCGGAACGTCGTCGCAGCTCGTCCATAACATCGCATTGTTCGATCCTCTCCCGGTCGATATCGCTTCGAGCCTACGGGGCGTGGCGATGATCAATGAGGTTCCAATGGTGATGTGCGTGCCCGCAGATAGCCCCGATGTCGATCTGGTGGCCCTGACCGCGCGCATCAAGGCAGATCCGGCGGCATTCCAGTATGGGTCCGGACCTGCGGGCACCACCACACACATCACCGGCGCTTTGTTCCTGCAACGTATCGGCGCTGAAGGTGTCGTCCACATCCCCTATCCGCGCAGTCCCGATGCCATGGTCGATTTGGTTGCAGGGCGGCTGAGTTTTGTGTTCGACCCGTCCCTGACCGCCATCGGGCAGGTGCAGGGGGAAGCCGTGAGGGCGTTGGGCGTCTCTGCCCCGGTTCGGCTGGCGGCGCTATCTGAGGTGCCGACCATGGACGAGGCGGGCCTGCCCGGCTTTGTCAGCCAGACCTGGAACACGATCTCGGCCCCTGCCGGCACACCTGACGAAATAGTGACCGCACTGAATGGCATGATCAACGAGATCGTTCAGTCAGACGCCATGCGCGCGCGTCTAGAGGAACTGGCTTCGATCGTGCCGGCAGCCAAGACGCCAGCCGAGGTCGATGCCTATTATGCTGCCCAACGCGAGACATGGATCCCCGTCGTCCGTGGAACAGGGGCGCGGGTGGAAGGCTGAGCCGGACCATCCCGACCTGCGCCGGATGCATCTGTCCGGCGCAGGATTTCTGCCCTGCGACACATCAGGTGGTCATGCGCCCGATGCTGTCCTCTCCTCCTCGTCGATTGTCTCGGCCCTGCACCGCGTCCGACTGCCCACTTCAAGATGAACAATAGACAGCCGGCGATATTGCCAAAAGGCCGCTTTCCGCCCTACGAAGGCGACTGCGGGATCGACGTGCCCGGCCCTCACCGGCCATTCGATCCCCGCACCTCGAATGTCCGCTTCAGTCCCCCTTGCTGTCGGTCGCGTGCGGCGCGACGAAGGTCAGCTTCCCGCCCTTCGTGTCGTCAAGGCAGGTCTTTGGCTCCGGTGAGAATGAGGGTTTGCATTGCGCCGATGCAGCAGTCGTTATGCCGCATTACCATCAGGCTAACTCCTGGCCACACCCTCTGCCCCAAATTCAATATCAATATTAGCTCATTATCGGGCCATGAGCTCATCCGGTCGGCTGCAGCGCTCCCA
>NZ_JBQTCG010000030.1:0-3080 GCF_052379855.1 Paracoccus sp. NSM
GGCCATGAAGATTGGCGCTTTGAGAGAGGGCTTTGAGGGGGAGGCGCGGGTGGCGATCACCCCGGCTTCTGCGGGGCATCTCCGGAAACTGGGGCATGAGGTCCTGATCGAAACCGGTGCGGGCGCCCGCGCGGGCTTTTCCGACGAGGATTACCGGCGCGCCGATGTCACGGTCCTCGCGACCGCCGCCGAGCTGATCGGCGCGGCGGATACCATCGCCAAGGTCCGCCAGCCGACCGAGGCCGAGCTGCGCCAGATGCGCGCCGGGCAGACGGTGATCTCGTTCTTCTATCCGGCGCAGAGCGCGGAATTGCTGGCGCTGGCCAAGGAACAGGGCGTCACCGCCGTCGCGATGGACATGGTCCCGCGCATCAGCCGCGCGCAGAAGATGGACGCGCTGTCGTCCATGGCCAATATCGCGGGCTACCGCGCGGTGATCGAGGCCGCGAACAATTTCGGCCGCTTCTTCACCGGTCAGGTGACGGCGGCGGGCAAGGTGCCGCCCGCGCGGGTTCTGGTCGTGGGCGCGGGCGTGGCGGGTCTGGCCGCGATCGGCGCCTCGGTCAGTCTGGGCGCGCAGGTCAATGCCTTCGACGTGCGCCCCGAAGTGGCCGAACAGATCGAGTCGATGGGCGCGGAATTCGTGTTCCTGGAATTCGACGAACCCGCGCAGGACGGTGCGGCGACGGGCGGCTATGCCGCGCCTTCCAGCCCCGAATTCCGCGAGAAGCAGCTGGCCAAGTTCCGCGAACTGGCGCCGCAGATGGACATTGTCATCACCACGGCGCTGATCCCGGGCCGCGATGCGCCGGTCCTGTGGACCGCCGACATGGTCGCCGCGATGAAGCCCGGCAGCGTCATCGTGGACCTTGCCGCCGAGAAGGGCGGCAATTGCGAACTGACCGTCGCCGACGAGCGGATCGTGACGGAAAACGGCGTGGTCATCATCGGCTACACGGATTTCCCCAGCCGCATGGCCACGCAATCGAGCGAGCTTTACGGCAACAACATCCGCCATTTCATCGCCGACCTGACGCCGGGCAAGGACGGAGTGATCCGGCACAACATGGAGGATGACGTGATCCGCGGCGCGACGGTGGCGCATGATCACGACATCACCTGGCCGCCTCCGCCGCCTAAGGTCGCCGCCATCGCGGCCCAGAAGCCCAAGGAGAAGAAGAAGGACCCGACCCCCGAAGAGCGCCGCGCCGCCGAGGCCGCCGCCTTCAAGGCCGAGACGAAATCCCAGGTCACGATGCTGGCGGGCGGTGGCCTGCTGCTGCTGGCCGTGGGGCTGGTCGCGCCGGTCAGCTTCATGTCGCATTTCATCGTCTTCGTGCTGGCCTGTTTCGTGGGCTTCCGGGTGATCTGGAACGTCGCCCATTCGCTGCACACGCCGCTGATGGCGATCACCAACGCGATCAGCTCGATCATCATCCTGGGCGCGCTGATCCAGATCGGGTCGGGCTCGGCCTGGGTGACGATCCTTGCGGCCCTGGCCGTGCTGATGGCGGGCGTCAACATCTTCGGCGGTTTCCTGGTCACGCGCCGGATGCTGGCCATGTTCCAGAAATCGTAAGGGGACAGGAATGGCTTACGGATTCACCACCGCGGCCTATGTGGTCGCATCGGTCCTGTTCATCCTGTCGCTTGGCGGCCTGTCGGGACAGGAAAGCGCGAAACGCGCCATCTGGTACGGGATCGCGGGCATGGCGCTTGCGGTGCTGGCGACGCTGTTCGGGCCGGGCGCGGGGAACTGGTTCCTCTCGGCCGTGATGATCGCCATCGGCGGCACGGCGGGCTGGCTGATCGCCAAGCGCGTCCAGATGACCGAGATGCCGCAGCTTGTCGCCGCCATGCATTCGCTGGTCGGCCTTGCGGCGGTCTTTGTCGGCTTCAACGCCCAGATCGAGCTGGCGCGCGTCCTGCGCGCCCGCGCCGAGGGGCTGGCCATGGACTTCCAGGGCTTTGCGGGCGTGCTGATGCACAAGACCCAGGCCGAGATCACGGTGCTGAAGATCGAGGTCTTTCTGGGCGTCTTCATCGGCGCGGTGACCTTCACCGGCTCGGTCGTGGCTTTCGGCAAGCTGTCGGGCCGCGTGGACGGCAAGCCCAGGAAGCTGCCGGGCGGGCATATGCTGAACGCGGGCGCGCTGGCGGCCTCGGTCCTGCTGGGGATGCTGTATCTGGCCGGGACCGGACCGGGCATCCTGTGGCTGATCCTGATCGCGGGCTTTGCCTTCTTCATCGGCTATCACCTGATCATGGGCATCGGCGGCGCCGACATGCCGGTGGTCGTGTCGATGCTGAACAGCTATTCGGGCTGGGCGGCGGCGGCGATCGGCTTCACGCTTGGCAACGACCTGCTGATCGTGACCGGCGCGCTGGTGGGCAGTTCGGGCGCGATCCTCAGCTACATCATGTGCAAGGCGATGAACCGCCATTTCGTCAGCGTGATCCTGGGCGGCTTCGGCGGCGAGACCGGCCCCGCGGCGGCCATCGAGGGCGAGCAGATCGCCATCGACGATGCGGGCGTGGCCTCGGCGCTGAACGATGCCGACAGCGTGGTGATCGTGCCGGGCTACGGCATGGCGGTGGCGCAGGCGCAGGGCGCGGTCAGCGAGCTGACCCGCAAGCTGCGCGCGGCGGGCAAGGAGGTGCGTTTCGCCATCCACCCCGTCGCGGGCCGTCTGCCCGGCCACATGAACGTGCTCTTGGCCGAGGCGAAGGTCCCCTATGACATCGTTCTGGAAATGGACGAGATCAACGAGGACTTTCCCTCGACCGACGTGGTGATCGTGATCGGCTCGAACGACATCGTGAACCCGGCGGCGCAGGACGATCCGAACAGCCCCATCGCGGGGATGCCGGTTCTGGAAGTCTGGAAGGCCAAGCAGGTCTTTGTCAGCAAACGCGGTCAGGGCACCGGCTATTCCGGCATCGAGAACCCGCTGTTCTACAAGGAGAACACCCGGATGTTCTATGGCGACGCCAAGGACAGCATCAACAAGCTGCTGCCCATGATCGACTGATCGGACGCAGATCCCGAACGACAGGGCAGGGGCCGTTCGCGGCCCCTG
>NZ_JBQTCG010000031.1:0-2472 GCF_052379855.1 Paracoccus sp. NSM
GTAAGCGCGACGTCGGGGCCCTATGCGGCGCGGCTTGACGGCTGAGGGCGGTGCCACGGCATGAGGTCTTCGATGTGGGATCTGGGGTGCCCGTCGAGGATAGCCTGGAGTGTGTCGGCGAGATAGTCGACGGGGTTCACACCAGACAGCTTGCAGGTAGCGACGAGCGAGGCGAGCATAGCCCAGTTTTCAGCGCCGATCTCGTTTCCCGCAAAGAGTGCGTTCTTGCGGGTCAGCGCGATCGGACGGATCTGGTTCTCGACCGGGTTGGTGTCGAGCTCGAGGGTCCCATTGTCGAGGAAGCGGGTCAGACCGGTCCAGTGCGCGAGGGTATAGCGGATATCCTCGGCCAGCAGGGACTTCTGCGGGATGCGCGACAGCTGGGTTTCCAGCCAGGGCCTGAGCGCGGCGATGATCGGGGCGGCGTGCTCGCGTCGTGCGGCGAGGCGGTCGGCAGGGGCGTGGCCGCGCACGGTTTTCTCGATCCGATACAGCAACGCGATCTGGCGCAGCATCTCCTCGGCGATGGGCGAGCCCTCGCGCTCGAGGCGTTTGACGAAGCGGCGGCGGACATGGGTCCAGCAATAGACCAGCTGCCACGGCCCTTCATCCCGCGTGATCTCGGTCAGCGCGTTGTAGGCCTGACAGGCATCGCATTGCAGGAACCGGCCACGGTATCCGGCCAGGAACTTCAGGGGATGCTCTCGTCCACGGCCAGGGGCGTAATGGAACAGCACGATCGGCGGACCGGCACCGCCATGTCCGCGATCGTCGGATACGACGGCCCAGAAGTAGCCGCTCTTGGTGGCCTTCCGGCCCGGGTCCAGAACCGGAGCGCGCGTCTCATCGACGAAGATCCGGTCGGCACCACGCAGATGGGCCTTCATGTTGTCGATCACGGGCACCAGGTGGAAGCAGGCGCGACCGACCCAATTGCCGAGCGTGCCGCGGTCGAGGCTGAGCCCCTGCCGCTCGAAGATCCCCGCCTGGCGGTAAAACGGAAGGTGGTCGCCGAACTTCGAGACGATGATCCATGCGATCAGACGCTCGGTCGGCAGCCCACCCGGCACGACATGCTCGGGAGCATGGGCCTGCACCACGGCCTGCGAGCAGCGACGACAGGCGTATCGCGGGCGGCGCGTCACCAGAACCTGGAACTGCGCCGGGATCACGTCGAGCCGCTCGGAGACATCCTCCCCGATCCGGGTCATCTCGCCACAGCCGCAGGGGCAAAGGGTGCTGGCAGGCTCGATCACGCGTTCGATCCGGGGCAGATGCGCCGGCAGATGACCACGGTTGCGCGCGGGCTTGCGCGGTTCATCCCCGCGCGCCCGGGCAAGTGCTGCCTCGGCCTTTTCCTGGGCAGCCTCCAGCACACCCTGGGCCAGTTCGGCGTCCTCGAGCGGAAGATTGAACTGGTCGGGCGACAACTTCTCGGAACTCTTGCCGAAGCGGTCGCGCTGCGCGGCGCGCAGGATACCCTCGAGACGACGGTTGGCCTCCTGCACCTCTGCGAGCGCCGCCTCGACCTCGGCCAGGCGTGCCTTCAGATGGGTGTTCTCGCGGTTGAGGGCGTCGGCATCCATGCGCAGAAGTGCATCACGAAGCCCCGCTCAGAGCCAGAAAAAACAGGAGTTCTCGCGTATCGGGGCGCTCAACCCGCCGCCAACGGACGGCGCACCCTCTCCGGTCGGACCAGCCGCCAGTCGAGCCCCTCGAACAGTGCCGCCAGCTGCGCCGAGGACATCCGCATCACCCCGTCCCGCACCTGCGGCCAGACGAACGCGGCCCCCTCGAGGCGTTTGTGAACGAGCACCATCCCGGTCTGGTCCCAGACCAGGAGCTTGATGCGGTCCGCCCGCTTCGAGCGGAAGACGAAGACGGCGCCACAGAAAGGGTCGAGCCCGAACATCTCCTGCACCGCCATCGCAAGGCCGTCGATGCCCTTGCGGAAGTCCACCGGGCGCGTCGCGACGAACACCTTCACCGGCCCACCTTGACCCAGCATCACGACACCGCCGCCCGCGCTGCCCGGATCGCCCGCGTCAGCAGCCCTCCATCGGTATCGGTCCCGGCACGGATCACGACATCGCCGATGACGATCTCCAGGCCGGTCGCAACCAACGCTCCTGCCGGCATCTCTGCCCCGGCAGCGGCGCTCTCCACGACCAGCTCAGCAAACATCGGCAGGGACGCCACGCTCTCGGGCACGACAAGCTGCCCCGTCCGCAGCTTCCTTCGCCAGTCATAGATCTGCCAGCGCGTCGTTCCGTGCCGTTGCGCAACATCAGTCACCGACGCCCCGGGCACCAAGCTCTCCGCCGCGATCCGCGCCCGCTCCGCCGTCGTGCGCAGCCGGCGCCCGGACGGCCCCTCGATCACCTCGAGCCGAGAAACCCCGCCGTCCCTCCAGCCGTCCAAATGCACGCCCACTTTGCCGTCTCGTTCCAAGACCCAGCCTCCAACGCTCAT
>NZ_JBQTCG010000032.1:0-1649 GCF_052379855.1 Paracoccus sp. NSM
CCGTCGCCGCCCTGCGGTGTGGTCCAGACGATGTTCTGGCTGGGGTCCTTGATGTCGCAGGTCTTGCAGTGCACGCAGTTCTGGAAGTTGATCACGAAGCGCGGGCCCTCGGCGTCCTCGACCACCTCGTAGACGCCCGCCGGGCAGTAGCGCTGCGCGGGTTCGGCGTATTCGGGCAGGTTCACCCGGATCGGCACCGAAGGATCGCGCAGCCGCAGGTGGCAGGGCTGGCTTTCCTCGTGATTGGTGAACGAGAACGCCACATTCGTCAGCCGGTCGAAGGACAGCTTGCCGTCCGGGCGCGGATAGTCGATCGGCTTGTGATCGGCCGCCTTGCCGGTCGCCGCCGCGTCCGATTTGCCGTGTTTCCAGGTGCCAAGCGGGTTCCAGCCGGTCAGGTTCGCCACCCACATATCCACCCCGCCCAGCATCAGGCTGGCCGAGAGGCCCAGTTTCGACCACATCGGTTTCACGTTGCGGACCTTCTTCAGGTCGGCGCCGATCGCACCGCCACGCACGGCGGCGTCGTAATCGGTCAGCCGGTCGCCCTCGCGGCCCGCGCGGATCGCGGCGGCGGCAGCCTCGGCGGCCTCGATCCCGGAATGCATCGCGTTGTGGTTGCCCTTGATGCGCGGCACGTTGACCATGCCCGCCGAACAGCCCAGAAGCACGCCGCCCTCGAACGAGAGCTGCGGCAGCGACTGCCAGCCCCCCTCGCTGATCGCGCGCGCGCCGTAAGCCACGCGCTTGGCGCCCTCCAGCAGCTCGGCCACCATCGGGTGATGCTTGAAGCGCTGGAATTCCATATAGGGGAACAGGTGCGGGTTCGCGTAGTTCAGATGGACCACGAAACCGACCAGAACCTGATTGTTCTCAAGATGATAGATGAAGCTGCCGCCGCCCGCATTCTTGCCCAGGGGCCAGCCCATCGTATGCACGACCCGGCCCTTGTGGAACTTCTCGGGGGCGACCTCCCAGATCTCTTTCATGCCGAGGCCGAATTTCTGCGCGTCGGTATGGGCGGTCAGGTTCAACCGCGCGTCGATCTGCTTGGCCAGGCTGCCGCGCACGCCCTCGGCGATGAAGACATACTTGCCGTTCAGCTCCATCCCCGGCTCGTAGCCCTCGCCGATGCTGCCATCGGGATTGCGCCCGAACTCGCCCGCGACGACGCCCTTGACGCGGGCGCCGCCGTTTTCGGTCTGGGTCCAGACCACCTCGCTGGCGGCCATGCCGGGGAAGATCTCGACGCCCAGAGCCTCGGCCTGTTCGGCCAGCCAGCGGCAGACATTGCCCATGCTGACGATGTAATTGCCGTGGTTCGACATCAAGGGCGGCATCGGCCAGTTCGGCACACGCACCTGCCCGGCCTCGCCCAGGATGTAGAAGTTGTCGTCCGTCACCTCGGTCGTGACCGGCGCGCCCTGCTGGCGCCAGTCGGGGATCAGCCGGTCCAGCCCCGACGGGTCCAGCACCGCCCCCGACAGGATATGCGCCCCCACCTCGGAGCCCTTCTCAAGCACCACGACCGACAGGTCCGCATCAAGCTGCTTCAGACGGATCGCCGCAGACAGACCCGCAGGACCCGCGCCAACGATCACGACGTCATAATCCATCGACTCGCGGATGATCTGTGTATCGTCGGTCAT
>NZ_JBQTCG010000033.1:0-1389 GCF_052379855.1 Paracoccus sp. NSM
CCCTTTGACGGTTAGCGTCCGAGGAGCTGGTGTAATTTCATCGCCGCCGGCGGTGTGATCCCGGGTGGCCATCGAGGTGTAGGATCGAGGTGGAGTTTGGCGACTTCAACCACGGACCCCACGGAGACCCCGATGACCAAGACGAACATGGACCTGTCCGAGCTTCTGGCCAAGCACGATCAGGGTGACTTCCTTCACGGCATAGCCGAGGCCGTGCTGCAGCTGTTCATGGAGACCGATGTGGAAGGCATCATCGGCGCCGGCCGGCATGAACGCAGCAGCGAGCGCACGACATGGCGCAACGGGTATCGAGAGCGCGCTCTCGATACCCGTTTGGGCACGCTGAACCTGCGGGTGCCGAAGCTGCGGCAGGGCAGCTACTTCCCAGGCTTCCTCGAGGCCCGCAAGACGTCCGAGCAGGCGCTGGTGGCGGTGATCCAGGAGGCCTGGATCGGCGGGGTCTCGACCCGCCGCGTCGACGAACTGGTGCAGGCGATGGGGCTGAACGGCATCTCCAAGAGCACGGTCTCGAAGCTACACAAGGATATCGATGAGCGCGTCGGCGAGTTCTTGAACCGTCCGCTCACCGGCGAGTGGCCCTATGTCTGGCTGGACGCCACCTACCTCAAGGTGCGCCAGGGCGGCCGTATCGTCCCGGTCGCGGCCATAATCGCAGTTGCCGCCAACACCGAGGGGCGCGGGGAAATCATCGGCCTGGGCATCGGCCCCTCGGAAGCGGAGACATTCTGGACCGAGTTCCTGCGGTCCCTACGCGCCCGGGGCCTTGGCGGTGTCCGGCTGGTGATCAGCGACGCCCACACCGGCCTCAAGGCCGCCATCGCCCGCGTGTTCGAGGCGACTTGGCAGAGGTGCCGCGTTCACTGGATGCGCAACGCGCTGGCCCACGTCTCGCGCGGCCAGCACACCGTCGTCGCCGCCGCGATCCGCCAGGCCTTCGATCAGCCCGATCGCGCTCATGCCGGCGAGACCTGGCGCAAGGTCTCCGAGCAGTTGCGCCCGCGCTGGCCCAAGCTGGCCGACCTGATGGACGCCAGCGAGCACGACGTGCTGGCCTACATGTCCTTCCCGCGCCAGCATCGGACCAAACTGCACAGCACCAACCCGATCGAGCGCCTGAACAAGGAAGTGAAGCGCCGCGCCGACGTCGTCGGCATCTTCCCGAACGAGGCCTCCATCATGCGGCTCATCGGCGCCGTGCTGTTCGAGCAGAATGACGAATGGCAAACCTCGAGCCGCTACATGATGGTCGAGGCCTTCGCCCAGATCGACACCGAGGAGATCGACCCCATTCTCAGCATAACAACGACGAAGGCCGCCTGATCATGCTCTCAGGCCATCCGGGAATTTACACCAGCTTGACGGACGTGA
>NZ_JBQTCG010000034.1:0-982 GCF_052379855.1 Paracoccus sp. NSM
CCTCCCGAACCGCGATGGCCGCAAGCTGCAGGGCAGCCCGCCGATTTGCCGCGACCGCGATGAACCGGGCATTGTGGCAAAAGCGCGCGCCGGGAACGCCCGAGGCGGCCTCGAACGCGGCGTCGGTGAGGCCCGCCCAGGCCTGCGGCAGGTCGGCGCGCTGCGCGAAGCCCTCGGGATCGCGGCGGATGCCGGTGATCGCCCAGTCCGTGTCGCGGGGATGCACGACGAACAACAGGTGATCGGCGCCCGCCTTTTCGATGGCCGCGCGGAAGGGCATGCCCATCGGCAGTTCCAGGATCGCACTGTCACCTGCGGCGGCGATGGCCTCCATCACCACGGCCTCGGCCCGCAGCTTGGCGGCCTTGCGGGCGATCGCGGCCTCGACAAAGGCGCGCGCGATGACCAGCGCCCGGTCGAAGGCCCGGTCATCCGCCTCGGGGGTGCAGTCGTCGAAGACGGGTTTCAGGCTCTCCAGCAGCAGGGGCAGCGACAGGTCCGCAAGCGGCCCGGTCGGCGACAGCGCGCCGTTATCCACCAGATCGATGGGCAGCACGAAATCCGCATCGAAGGCAGCGTGGATCGCGTCCACGTCCCTTTCGGGCAGGCCGAAGGCGCGCAGGTAATCCCGGCCGAAATGCCGCCAGATCAGCCCGAAAGAGCTGTAGGGCTGGCCATCATCGCGCAGCGGCGGGTTCTTCTGGTGGTGGTCGAAGATCAGCCGCGCGGGGTCGTAGTCGCGCCCGACGTCATAGATCACCCGATCCGGCGCGGGGCTGGTCCAATCGGCGTCGCGCGTCCGCAGGATCCGGGCCTGCGGGAAAAGCCGGGTCAGGATGACCGACGAGAGAAGCTCGTCGGCGTGAAAGCCGCCGGAATGGGTGACGAGATGGGCGATGGTCATGGCCAGTCCTGAAAAGCAGATGACCGCCCGAAGGCGGTCAGCGAGAAATCAATGGATTGCAAAACTCTTGCCCCGAAC
>NZ_JBQTCG010000035.1:0-824 GCF_052379855.1 Paracoccus sp. NSM
CTTTGGCGCGCAGAGTTTATGGTTGAAGGTACAGCTCATGCGGACATTCTGGGACGCAGCACTCCCCCGAGCGCCACGATTACAGAGCACTATCGTTCAAATTAATCAGAGAAGGTGTATTGGCTTCACCCCGGCTCGCATACCAAGTGGGTTTGCCTTCAGGACCTGGTTTACTTTTGAAACCCATTTACTTTCTTCTGCAGAAATAATCTCGCACGCTTCTTTGATGATCGGAGTTGTCAGATACGGTCTTACAGACGGCGGTACATCCTCTGGCAAATCGTCGACACTCAATTCCGACAAAAAAATCAATGATCGCTGGAACGCGATTCGAGTAGCCTCTATAGTCTGGCCTGCTAGTACGCTGTATGGAAAGCTGTATCCATCGGGAAGGTCGATAATGTGCGCCCCAGATCTGACGGCGGCTTCAACGATCCCAGCCCAAGCAAGCGCGCGCCACCCGAAAGGCTCGAAGATCGTCTCTTTGCGGGGGCTCATGTTCAACCTCACTGCCTCGATGCACCGTAGCATAGCATACCAGTCATGATCGATCAGCATCAACAAATCATGAGACGGCTTATGCTAGAGATTGTAGATGGCCTCAGGTAAAAGAGGTCTCGTTCTTTAATTGTGAAGCCGGGAGCAGTAGCGCCCCCGGCTACGGCCTTTACCCCAGCCGTTCCAGCAGCTTCTTCGCCCGGCCTTCCATCTCCAGCCGCGCGTCCAGATGGGGCTTCGCGCGCGCCGCGGCGGTGATGCCCTGGACGAAGTCGAAAACGGTCTCGGGCGGGCGGCCCTCTGTAAGCGCGACGTCGGGGCCCTCT
>NZ_JBQTCG010000036.1:0-795 GCF_052379855.1 Paracoccus sp. NSM
CTGGCAACATTGCCAGCCGCATCACCAGACAACTCGCACAGCACCCGCAAGTGACGCTGCGCCTCACCAGCAGCCGGCCCGAAGGGGTTGCCAAGCTCAAGGCGAGCCATCCCGATGCGGACGTCATGCAGGCCGACTGGTATGATGTCGAAAGCCTGCACCGCGCATTTGCCGGCATGAATCGCGTCGTGGTGATCCCACCTGACTTTGTGACCGACGAAGAGACGGCAACGCCCAACGTCATCGCCGCAGCGCAGGCTACGCCTGGCGTCGACCTCATTGTGCGACTGCTTGCGAACTCTCAGGCGCAAACGGCGGACGAGATCGACCCCGAATACAAGGATGTGAAGGTCGGAAGCAGCATCCATTCCATCGCGCAGAGCATCTATGCCAAAAGCAACGTCCCCGTGACGTTCGTCAACGCGGGCGCGTGGTTCTGCAACAACTTCTCTTGGATGATCGCGGATGATGTCCGGCGTCACCGCCAGATCCGCTTGCCCCACGACGCCTCGCGGTTCTGGCTGGATGACGACGACCTGGCTGCAGCCTTTGTGAAGGTTCTTTTGGAGGGCCCGGAAAAGCACGTCGGCCAGAACTACATGCTGAACGGCCTCGGCCGCTATCGCTTCAGCGATGTCGCCGCAGTCATCAGTGCCGAACTCGGCGAACCCGTTGAATATGTGGACACTGAAGACGGCATCCGCGACTTCGCGAGCGAACAGGCCGAGGCGCTGATCACTTACATGAAGCACGAAAGCCGCATCTGGGATCAGGGCAAGGGCAGTGCCGACTTCC
>NZ_JBQTCG010000037.1:0-643 GCF_052379855.1 Paracoccus sp. NSM
CACCAACCGGGCGACGATCCGGCGCGAGGACCTGGAGGAGCGTGTGCTGGGCGGGCTGCGCGACCGGCTGATGCATCCGGAACTGGTCGCCGCCTTCGTCGAGGCCTATCGCCTGGCCTTCAACGAGGCGGCCGGACGGCGCAGCCGCGATCACGACGCCGCCCGCAAGGAGCTGGCGCAGGTCGAGGCAAAGATCGCGGGCCTCCTGACGGCGATCGAGGACGGGATGTATCACCCGTCGATGAAGGCGAAGATGGAGGCGCTGGAGGCACGCAAGGCGGAGCTGACCCGGATGCTTGCAGAGACGCCCGAGCCCCCTGCCCTGCGGCTGCACCCGGCCTTGGGCGAGCGCTACCGCCAGGAGATCGGTCGGCTGGCGGAGGCCCTGCAACGGCCGTCCACGCGTCCTGCGGCGACGGGGATCCTGCGGGGCCTGATCCGGGAGCTTCGGATGGTGCCTGATGCGGCTGCGCCGGGCGGGCATCATGTGGAGCTGGTGGGCGAGCTTGCCGGGATCCTGAGCCTCGCGGAGAGCGGGCGTCCGGACATGCGAAAGCCCCGGCGATTGGCCGGGGCTGATGATGAGTCTGTAACGGTGGTTGCGGGGGCAGGATTTGAACCTGCGGCCTTCAGGTTATGAGCC
>NZ_JBQTCG010000038.1:0-492 GCF_052379855.1 Paracoccus sp. NSM
CCCTTTGACGTTGCGCAGATGAAGGAAACAAAGACCAAAACCCCACGTCTTGCGGGCATCGGTCAGCCCGACCAGCAGATCGGCGATCTCCTCGTTCTCGGCGCGCAGCTTTGGGCCATAGCGATAGCAGGTCTCGCTCACCCCAAAGGCACGGCAGGCCAGCGCAACGCTCGCTCCTCTTCGCGCCACCGCATTCTCGGCCATCTCGCGGCGTTGAGACGGCCGAGTTACTTTTTTCCAAGAGCCTCCCTCAGCAGATCGGCTTGCATGCTCAGGTCCGCATACATCCGCTTCAACCGGCGGTTCTCATCTTCCATGGCCTTCATCTGGCTGATCAAGGACGCATCCATACCGCCATACTTCGCCCGCCATTTGTAAAACGATGCGTTGCTCATGCCGTGCTCGCGGCACAGCTCGGCCACCGGCACACCGCCTTCGGCCTGCCGCAGGATCGCGATGATCTGCGCCTCAGTATATCTGCTTGTCTTCATT
>NZ_JBQTCG010000039.1:0-488 GCF_052379855.1 Paracoccus sp. NSM
CCCTTCGCGGGCTTGCTGCGGCGGCGCATGTTGGATTGGAGATCAATCTCCTGCGCAGCGTCGTGGCGCACGGATTTATCAAGCAGGCTGGAGCCATGGCGCGAAATGCTCCCTACTTCCACAGGGAAGACCTTGACCGCTTTCTTCAGCGTCTGTACCTCCACACGACTTTCGACGCCGAGCCAAGCGGAGACGAGGCATCGCTCATCGCAGCTACTGCCGCGTGTCAATGTTCGACCCATGAGCTCCTGCATCTGATCTTCGAACACGACATCCCCCTGCGCTGTCCCAAAAACCAAGATTCCAAGTTCGGTGATTTTGTGATTTCCGTCGGTCGCGTGAAAACGGCCATCGGCCTGAGCGCCATCGGTGCAATAAGCTTGTCGGAAGCTGCCGGAAGGCTCGGGGTCAATACCGCAACAATCCGTAATCTTGTGGCAGCTGGCTATCTTCAGGAGGTTCAGAAACCCCACAACTCTTCGGAGCGC
>NZ_JBQTCG010000040.1:0-449 GCF_052379855.1 Paracoccus sp. NSM
ATCCGGCCCTGGAAGAAAGCCAGAGGCGCCCCCTCGGTCATGGTCGCCTGAAGCACGCGGCCCACGACGATGGCGTGATCGCCAGCCTCATGCAGCGCGAAACGCTGGCAATCGAACCGCGCAAGACAGCGTTCAAGGATCGGCACGCCCTGCCCGTTGCGCCCCGCCAGATCGCAGAGCGCGTCGCGGTTGCGCGCCACCGTCCAGGCCAGATCGGCCTGATCGGCGGCCAGAACATGGATCGCGTAATGCTGCGCCCCGGCAAAGACCGGATAGCGGGTGCTGGCGCGGGCGGGCGACCACAGGACCAGCGGCGGCTCCATCGAGACCGAGGAAAAGCTGTTGGCGGTGATCGCCACGCATTCCCCATCGGGGCCGGTCGCCGTGACCACTGTCACGCCGGTTGCGAAACGGCCGAAGGCGTCGCGCAGCAGGCGACCGTTCTGCGG